>CBDCBW010000009.1:682500-720659 GCA_965214485.1 Rhodothermales bacterium
CAGAGAGGGGCAGTCAAGCCTCCCACTCACATTCGAGACGCCTTCACAGACAGTCCGAACTTCGCACCAAGAAAGAACAACCGCCGCTAACAGAACTGAGGAGAACCGTTGGGGCGGCGGTCTCCAACCAGGTCCCTGGAAGCCAGTTCCGGCCGGTTGTGTGAAGGATCGGTGGGATGTGTCGGTGACACTGCCTGCTAAGTCAACAGGGTATATTCTGCCGGCTCCGGTTTATCTACTCTCGCGCTCCGACACCTCTTATATATGGCTTCGCAAACCGACTCGCTCTGGCCTCGCATTCGATTCCGCGCTGTGGGGGCGTGGCGTTGGCTTAAGCCGGTCGCCACCAGCCGCTATCTCTGGCTTGGGCTGCTTGCACTTGGGGGGGGGCTCGTCGGGATTTTCTTGCTGATGAACTACGTGGTGATGCCGATCTATACGCGGCAGGGGACGGCGGTGACGGTGCCGGAGGTCCGGCAGCTTTCGTTCGAGCAGGCTCACAACATCGTCGAGGACCGGGACCTGAGGCCGGAGCGGCGGGAGCAGCCGTTCAACCCGAGCTTGCCGCGCGACGTAGTGATCGACCAGAACCCGCCGCCGAATGCCTCGGTGAAGCCGGGGCGGCGCGTCTACCTCTACGTCAACAGTACGGAGCAACGCGCCGTGACGGTGCCGGACGTGCTGACGCTTTCGCAAAACCTCGCTCGCTCTCAAATGGCTGAGGCCGGGCTGACGAACGTCCAGGTACAGGAGGATGAGACGAACTCGCCCTACGAGGGGACGGTCACACGGCAGGACCCGGAGCCGGGCGAGACCGCGAAGACCGAGGCGGCTGTCACGCTCTGGGTGAGCCCCGGCTTGGGCGAGACCGAGGTGACCGTGCCTGATGTGCGCGGCCTCGCACCGGTCGACGCGCGGCGCGAGCTGACCGAGGCCGGGGCGTGGGTGGACCCGACGCGCTCGGTCGGGGGAACGGTCACGCGGCAGGAGCCAGAGTCGGGCGAAACGGTGCGGCGCGGTACCGAGGTGCGCATTTATTCGGATCCAATCGAGGAGATCGCACCGGAGCCGTTTGGCGAAACCGGGGAGGAGGTGGAGGGCCGAGAGCCAGATGGCCGAGAGGAGGAGCGTCGGCGCTTCAAAGAAGAGATGGGAGAAACCGGCGAGGAGGGATAGCTCGTAGAGCGTGGGAGAGTGGAGAGGAAAGTTCTCTCCCGCCAGGCCCTACTCCTCCAGAAAGACGGCGACCTCGCCGTTGACCTCGACCGTGACGCGCTCGCGGTGCTTGGTCGGGATCACGCGACCGACGAAGTCCGGCTGGATCGGATACTCGCGGTGGCCCCGGTCGATGAGCACGGCAAGCTGGATGGAGGTGGGGCGGCCGTAGAAGAGAATCGCGTCGATGGCGGCGCGTGCCGTGCGGCCGGTAAAGAGCACGTCGTCCACGAGCACCATGTCGCGGCCCTCGACGTTCGGGCGCGGGTCGAGGGGCTCGGGCGTCGGGGCGTCGTCGCGGTCGTCTCGAAACGGCGTCACGTCGAGTGGATGAACGGGGACGGGGCGGTCCTCGATCTCCCCGATGCGTTCGGCCAGCATTTCAGCCAGGGCAATCCCGCGCTGCCGGATGCCGAAGACTTCGAGCGTCTCTGCGCCCCGGTTGCGTTCGACGATCTCGTAGGCGAGCCGGGTGAGGGTGCGGCGGACGCGGGCGGGAGAGAGGAGGGCGGTGCGTGCCATATATATTAAGGTGAGCCAGGAGGGAGAAGATAATCCTCCGGACCAAAGCTCTCCGTGCGGGGCGGCTACGCAGGCTCGGCCAGCAGGTCGCCGCGCAAGACTGTGACGGCCCGCCCGCCGAGGAGGACCCGGTCCCCACGGAGGCCGACGCGGACGGTGCCGCCGCGCGCCGAAGCCTGGTAGCCGACGAGGTCGTCGCGCCCGAGCCGGCCCGCCCAGTAGGGTGCGAGCAGGCAGTGCGCCGAGCCGGTCACCGGGTCCTCGTCCACACCCGCCGCCGGAGCGAAGAAGCGCGATACGAAGTCGGCTCCGTTCGTGCCCTGTGCCGTCACGATGACGCCGCGCGCGATCTCGATCTCGCCGAGCGCCCGGAAGTCCGGCGCGAGGCTGCGCACCGCCCTCTCGCTCTCCACCTCGACGAGGTAGTCGTAGGCCCCCCGGACGACGCGCTGCGGGACGACGCCGAGGGCGTCGGCAAGGCCATCGGGCGCGTTCGCGGGCTCCGTCGTGCTGGCGGGGAAATCGAGCGTGATGCCGTCTTCGTCGTGCGTGGCGGTGAGGAGGCCGCTGCGGGTGTGGAACCGGGCCGTCTCGTAAGGGCGGAGCCGTCCGCTCTCCCACAGGACGTGCGCGCTGGCGAGCGTCGCGTGGCCGCACAGTTCCACCTCGACTGTCGGGGTGAACCAGCGGAGATGGAACCCGTCGCCGTGCGGCAGGAGGAAGGCGGTCTCCGAAAGGTTCATCTCCCCCGCGACGCGCTGCATCCAGTCCTCCGGGGCATCGCTGCCGAGCAGGCAAACGGCGGCGGGATTGCCCCGGAAGGCCTCGCCCGTGAACGCGTCGACTTGGTACAGAGGGATCGGCATGGGGAGACCTGGCTTGGAGGGAAGAGCCGCTATCAGGGAAGAGCCGCTATCGCTGAAGGAACTGCTGTCGCTGAAGAGACCTCTGACGAACAGGTCGAAGCGTAGGTCCCGCCCGTGGTGTCGTCTCGAAACAGGTCCCTAATTTCCCCGAGACTGTCTTAGCAGGGTGGGCTTCTCCCAGGCCGTGGGCTACGGTCCGTCCCCTCGGCAGCGCTATATTGAGGCCCTCGCCCGGTCCCCATGAAACACCTTCCCAACGCGCTCACGATCGGCCGGATCGCCATCGTTCCGGTGTTCCTCGTCCTCCTGTTTTGGGGGACGCTGGTGGGCCACCTCGTAGCGACGGTGCTGTTCATCGTGGCCGCGATCTCGGACTATTGGGACGGGCGGCTCGCGCGGGAGTACGGCGTCGGCTCGCGGCTCGGGCAGTTCCTCGACCCGCTCGCGGATAAGGTGCTCGTCCTCGGGGCGTTCTTCGCGTTCCTCTTCCTGCCGGAGGACGCCGAAGGGAACCGGCTCGCGGCGTCGTGGTGGTGGTGGGCCGTTGGGCTGATCGCCCTGCGCGACGTGGCCGTGACGGGGCTCCGCGCTTGGGCCGAGCGGCAGGGGCGCTCGATCCAGACGCGCTACGCGGCCAAGCTCAAGACGACGGTGCAGCTTACGTTCCTTATCGCCACGCTCGTCTTTCTCACCGCCTCCAAGCTGAACGGCTTCGACGGGTGGACGGGCGACCTCGGCAGGCTCGCCAGCCTGGCCCTGTACAGCCCAGCGACCTCGGTGCTGCTGCTCGTCACCACGGTGCTGACGCTGTGGACGGGCGCGCTCTACTTCACCCGGCAGCAGCCCGCCGCTACGCTGTAGAGGTGGGGGGAGCGAGGGGCTGAGGGGAGCTACTCTTTCTCCCGTTCCCGCTGCGCTTTCTGCCGCTTCGCCGCAGCATCCAAGTCTCGGACGGCTCGGTAGAGCGTCGCGCCCGTCGCGACGACGCTCAGGACGATGCCGAGCAGGAGCAGCCACGGCGACGTGCCGAGCCAGCGGTCGGCGAAGTAGCCGAGGAGGATGAAGAACACCATCGAAATGGTGATCTCGATGCCCAGCCCGAGGTACGGAGCCGCCTCGCCCATCGACGAGCCGAAAAGGTGCGACGGTTTCGGGCGGGGCGGCGGCGACGGGTCGGGGTCCATGTTGGGCTACGACGCAACCTGCGGGGCCGCCGCGCGCTTGTCCTGCTCGGCGCGCTGCTTGTCCTTGCGGCCTTCGGTGACGGTAACGCCGGGGAGGTCGCCGCGCTTCGGAAGCGAGCCGCCCATGTCGCACGTCCCGGAGAACGTCGCCCCGTCCTCGATCACGAGCTTGGCCGCGTGGATGTTGCCCTCGACGACGGCCGAGGCCTTGAGCACCAAGCGCTCCGAGATGAACAGCTCGCCGTTGACGTGCCCGGCGATGTCTGCGTGGGCCGAGCGGACTTCGCCCTCGACGAGGCCCTCCGGCGTGACGACCGTTTTGCCGTCCACGTTGACGTTGCCGATCACCTTGCCCGAGACGCGGACGTCGCTGTTGGCCTTGAGGCCGCCCTCGATGACGGTGCCCTGCCCGATGATGTTGACCTGGCCCGGCGTGCCGGGCGCGTCGTTTCGCTGCTTTGCCATAGGAGTGGTGGACTCGCTGCCGTTTCTGAAGAGGGCCATGAGAGGGTGGGGTGAGAGAGCCGGTACGGGGGAGTCCCGTGATACGTGGTGGTCCTGTTGCGTATCGGCTCCGTTCGGGAAATCTAAAGTCCGACGAGGTAAAGGCGGGGGTCCTGCGCCAGCCCGTTGCGCCACAGCTCGAAGTGGAGGTGCGGGCCCGTGGTGCTCTCGCCGGTGTTGCCGCTGAGCGCAATCACCTCGCGGCTGCGCACCCGGTCGCCGACCTGCTTGAGGAGGCGGCTGTTGTGCTTGTAGACGGAAAGATACCCGTCGGCGTGCTGAACGGCAACGACGTAGCCGCCGTCGTTGGTCCAGTCGGCGGAGACCACGTAGCCGTCGCCGATGGCGCGGACCGGAGTGCCTTCGGGGACCGCTTCGTCGAGGCCATAGTGCCCTTTGGCGGCGTCGAAGCCGCGGGCGAAGAAGCCCTGGACCGGCGGGAGTGCGGGGAATTGGAGGCTGGCCAAGTACGTCTCGACGGTGCGTCCGCCACTCTCGGCGCGCCGGTCCGCCACGAGCCGGTTGAGGGCGAGCGCCGGCTGCTGATGGTCGGCCCAGTCGTCGGAGCGCTCGCCAGGTGTTTCGAGAGGGACCATCTCGGTCTGCGCCGGGACCTCGCCGCCGGGGTCTGCAGCCGCGTCCGTGGTGTCCGCCTCGCCGACGATCGCGTAGCGCAGGCGTTCGAGGTACTCGTCCTGCAGGGCGAGCGAATCCTCGAGCGCCGCCGCCCGGACGGCGTTCAGCCGCGCCGTCTCGCGGAGCACCTCGGGGTCCGGCCCCATGAAGAGCTGCCGGACCGGGGTGAGCACGACCAGGGCGATGAGCGTGAGCGTGAGCGCGCACGACGCCCCGACGAGGGCGTAGAGCACGAGGCGAGGACGGACCACGTACTGACGCGGGTTCTCGACCCCGGCCGCGTCTACGACGATGACGGTGCGCGGCTCGTCCGGGCCCGTGGCGAGGTCCAGCAAAAAAGAGGTCATGGCAGCGAGGGGAAAGCGGCTTCAGCAGAGACTTGACGAAGGTATCGGCACCATTTCATGGTTTCCGCAAACGCGGTGCGCTAAATTACCCCTTTCGCAGACCGATCAGACCTCGACCCTCAGGGCTTCGTCTCGTCCCTGCCCTGAGCCCCCTTTCCCAAGTCTATGCCCCAGCACAAATCTGCCGAAAAGCGCGTCCGCCAGAATGCCAAGCGCCGCGCTCGCAACCGGTATCACAAGGTACGTGTGCGCACGCTCGTCAAGCGGCTCGAGGCCGCCGAGAACCGCAGCGAGGCCGAGGCGATGCTCAACGAAGCCAAGAGCACGCTCGACCGCATGGCGACCAAGCACGTCATCACGCGCAACAAGGCGGCGCACACCAAGAGCCGGCTAGAGAAGATGGTGAACGCGCTCTGAAGCCGCTCCCCGCCCCACTTCCACCTCAGCTACGGCCTCGTCCGCTGCTGACGCTCTCGTCGGAACCGCGTTTCCCGCTCTTCAGTTGACGCGGCAGCCTAGCCCCCGGGGGGCGGCTGACTCACCCCGTTGCATCCCCCGGCATCGACCCACCTGAAACGGCAGGACGCGCGCGCTACGCACCGCATCTTCGCAGAAAAGCGCGCTCATTTTCCCCGTTTTATTGCAAGTCTCCGTATTATTTCGCATACTTAGTGTCCGGCTCACCCCGGCACGACTGCGAATGTCGTTCGGCTCCGGCCGGACCCCTTTACCCCACCCCCAGCCACCTCGTCTAACGCCAACACCCCAAGGAGCAGACACTATGACCAAGCGTCTACAATCTCCGCTCTTGCTGGCTTTTGCGGCCTTGTTTCTCTTCGCTTCGGCGGCAGATGCACAGGTCCAACGCCCGTACAAGACTCCCTACATCAGCGCCTACGGCGGCCTCGGCCTCTACGGCGGCGACATCGACGGTAACCCGGACAACGAAGCCGACAACCTCTTCGACGAGCCGGGCTACGCCGCCGCCGGTGAAATCGGGTACCAGTTCACCCCGTCGCTCGCCTTCGGCGTCGCCTACAACTACGGCAACTACCCGGAGCTGCAGTTCTTCGGTGACTCGGACGACCCCGACCGCTTCTTCGACGACGTTGTAGAGTCGCGCTCGCAGATTCAGGCTGCCTTCCGCTACTTCGTCTTCCCGTCCTCGGCCATCACGCCCTACATCAAGCTCGGCGTGAGCTACGCCTTCGAGCCGGACTACAGCGAGCAGACTGACGCTGCCCCAGGCAACGTCGAGACGACCGATGGTTGGGGACCCCTCGTTGGGGGTGGTCTCGATCTGCTCCTCGGCAACAAGTTCTCGCTCTTCCTCGAAGCCAACGGCGCATTCCTCTTCCCCGACAACGCGATCGACGGCACGAACCCCGCTACGGCCGGGGACAAGGCGGACTTCGACTGGCTCGCGCTCGGCGGCGGCGGCTTCCGCTTCTGGTTCCGCTCGCCGGTCACCGAAGTCGAGGCCACGATCGACTGTGCGACCTCGCTCGAGATCGGGCAGGCCGGGACGTTCACGGCGTTCGTCAACGAGGACGCCAGCGGCCCGCTGACCTACATGTGGGACTGGGGCGATGGCTCGACCTCCGATGGCCTGGTCGCCACGCACAGCTACTCCAGCCCCGGCACCTACACCGTCAGCTTCACCGCGACGGGTCCGGCCAACTCGGACACCGAGACGTGTCTCGTCACGGTCAACGAGCCGCCCGCCGAGGCCCCGGTGCTCTCCGCTTGCCGCGCCACACCTTCGCGCGCCAACATCGGCGAGACGGTCAGCTTCTCGGCGACGGCTGCCGGTAGCCGCCCGATCGAGTTCACGTACGACTTCGGCGACGGCACGACGGCCAACACCCTCAACGCCACGCACGTCTACAACGAGGTCGGCACCTACAACGTCACGCTGACGGCGACGAACGCGTCCGGCACCGACACGTGCACGATGACGGTTACCGTCGGCGACGACTTCTGCGCCGAGGTCACCGAGCTCAACACGGTGTACTTCGACCGGAACGACAGCGTCCTCGACGACGAGGCCCGCAGCCTGCTCGACGAGAACCTCGCCGTTCTCGAGCGGTGCATGAACATCTGCACGGTCATCAACGGCTACACCGACAGCCGCGAGCGGGACCGTCTCCGCCTGTCCGAGCGCCGTGCCGCTGCCGTCGAGGCGTACTACGTCCAGAACGGCATCAACGCAGAACGTCTCGAGGCCCGCGGCCTCGGCGTCGCTCCTGACGATAACTACAAGGAGGACGGCGGTGCCGGCAGCCGCCGCGCCGATTCCATCCCGACGGACTGCGACGGCATGATGGACATGAACATGGACGACGACATGGACATGGATGACGACATGGACATGGACGATGACATGGATGACGACGGCATGTAGGTCGTCCCATCCTGCCATCGCGCAGTAGCACAGGCGGGCCTGCAGAGCACATGCTCTCGCAGGCCCGCCTGCTTTGTGTCGGTGAGTCCGTGACAGCAGCGCCGGCTGAACCGTGTGGGCTGAACCGTATGGGTTTGCGTCAGCCCTGCCTCGCGCCCCTGCACCGGTCGTAGCGACACGGCGTGCCGCGTCCGTAACCCTCACGGCACCCCTCCAACGGGACCGAGCAACCGGGTCGGGGTAAGAGTCGGTGGGTCGGAGAAACGACCAAGCTGCTGAGGCCGTTAATTTCCGCCCTCTGCCCTCTGCCCTCTGCCCTCTGCCCTCTGCCCTCTGCCCCCGATGCCTGGCTTCGACGCCGCCGCCCGCGAGCGGCTCACCCATGCCCTTAAGGCCGAGGCTCGTCGCCTCGGCTTCGATGCGTGCGGGGTCTCGAAGGCCGAGCGGCTCGATGCGGAGGCCGAGCGTTTGGAGCAGTGGCTCCTCGAAGGCCGCCACGCCTCGATGCGCTGGATGGAGAACCACTTCGAGAAGCGCGTGGACCCACGCCGGCTCGTGGACGGCGCGCAGTCGGTCGTCTCGGTGCTGCACACCTACTACCAGCCCGAGCAGCACTCGCCCAGTCCGACGGCCGGCAAAATCAGCCGCTACGCATGGGGCGACGACTACCACGTCGTCCTCAAGGACAAGCTCTACGCGCTCTACCACTGGCTCGGCGAAGCCGCCGGTGGCATCTCGGGGCGCGTGTTCGTGGACTCGGCTCCGGTGCTCGACAAGGCGTGGGCGGCGCGGAGCGGGCTCGGGTGGATCGGCAAGAGCACGATGCTGCTCAACCGCGACCTCGGCTCGTTCTTCTTCGTCGGCGAGTTGATCGTGGACGTGCCACTCGCGGCGGACGGGCCGGTGGCGGACTTCTGCGGCTCCTGCACCCGCTGCCTCGACGCCTGCCCGACCGGTGCCCTCGACGCGCCCTACCAGATCGACGCAGGCCGCTGCATCTCGTACCTCACGATCGAGCACCGGGGCGAGACGCTGCCGGAGGGGATGGACAGCGAGATCGGCAACTGGGTTTTCGGCTGCGACATCTGCCAGGACGTGTGCCCCTGGACCAAGTTCAGCCGCCCGACCGACGAGCCCCGCTTCGCGCTGCGCCCCGGCATCGCGGACACCGAGCTCTCCACGTGGGCCGAGCTAGACCTCGACGCGTTCCGCGAGCGCTTCGGGGGCGGCCCGGTCGAGCGGGCGACGTTCGAGGGGTTCCAGCGCAACGTCCGTGCGGCGCTCAGGAACCAGAGGAAGGCGAGGGGAGAGAGCGAGGGATGAGCAGAGAGCAGCCTTCCCCTCTTTCTTTTCCCTCTATTCCTCCTTACCCGTCCGCGCGCGGGAGGGTGATCTCGAACGCCGTGCCCTCGCCCTGCACGCTCGCCGCCGTGACGGTTCCGTTCATCGCTTCGACGAGGCGGCGGACGAGGGCGAGGCCGAGGCCGGAGCCCTCGTAGTCCCGGTTGAGCCGGTTGTCCCCCTGCGAAAACGGCTCGAACATGCTCTCGACGTACTCCGGTGCGACGCCGACGCCGGTGTCTTCGACGCGCAGCCGGACCGCGCCCTCGGCGGCCTCCGTCGCAATCCGAACGTGGCCCTCGTCGGTGAACTTCGACGCGTTCGAGAGGAGCTGCTCCAGGACCTGCCCGATCCGCCCGGCCTCGCCGAGGACGATGGGCGCGTCGGCGTCGAGGTCGAGCACGAGCGCGACGCCGCGTTGGGTGAGGGCCTCATCGTACTTCCGGGACGCGCTTCTGATGACGGGGTGGAGCGGCACCGGCGCGCAGGTCACGTCCACGCGTCCGCTCTGCAGCGTGGCGAGGTCGAAGATGTCGTTGATGAGGCGGAGCACTTTGCTGGAGGCCTCGCGGATCGTCGTGGCGAACTCGGCGATGACCGGCGGCGGGTCGTCGAGCTCGCTGACCTCTTCGAGGAGGAGCTCGGCGAAGCCGTTGATGGACCCGAGGGGGGTGCGGATTTCGTGGCTCATCATCGAGAGGAAGGACGACTTGGCCCGCGTGGCCGAGGCCGCGTCCTGCTTCGTCCGCACGAGCGCGGCCTCGGTCTCGCGCGCCTCGGTCACGTCCGAGAGGATGCCGGCGACCACCGTGCGCCCGGTGTGGTCGCGGCGCGGCGCGGCACTCTCGCGCAGCCAGCGCACCGCGCCGCCCGCGGTCCGAATCCGGTAGACCAGGCGCCCCTCGCGCCCCTCGCTCAGCGCGCGGTCGTGCTGCTCGACTGCCGCCCGGTCGTCGGGGTGGACCACGGCGTCCTGCCACGGACAGGCCCCGGCCAGCAGATCGTCGGCTCGGTAGCCGGTCAGCGCGTCGATCTGCTCGCTCAGAAACGAGTACGACCGCTCGCCGCCGGGGCCGAAGGAGAAGGAGAACAGGCAGTCGTCGAGGCTCGCCACGACCTCGCGGTAGCGGGCCTCGGCGCGCATCCCGGCCCACAGCGTCTCGACGAGCACGCCGAGCCTGCCGAGGGCCACGCGCTCGGTCTCGGTCCAGGAGGGGGTGCGCGTCACCACGAGGGCACCGCCCTGCCCCGCGCCGAGCGGCAGCACGGCCCGGTCGGCGCGGCTCTCCGGCAAGGACTCGGCCTCGAAGCCGGGTGCCTCCGGTTCGGGCCCCGGCTCGCGGCTCCAGCAGTGGCTCTCGGTGTACGCCCCGCGCGCCTCGTCGAAGAGCAGGACGGCGGCCCGGTCGGCGCGTGCGGTCTCGCCGAGGATGCGGACGGCATCGTGCAGAAAGGCTCGGCCCGAAGCCTGAGAGAGCACAGCGTGGTGGAGGGCAGGCTCGGCCTCGTCGTAGCGGCGGAGCAGGCGAAGCTCGGCGTCGCGCTCGCGCTCGGCGGTGACGTCGGCCACCATCAGCACGCCGCCGACGATCCCGTGCTCCGGGTGCCGGATCGGCGTGGCGTGGACGCTGAGGACGCGCCGCGCCCCGTCGTGCCGCACGAAGTCCGCCTCGGTCTCGACGGTCGGGGTGGTGCCCTCGAGCATCCGGCCCACGAGCGCCGGCAGCCGCGCGTCGAACCCGTACAGCTCGCTCATCGACCGGCCGATCCACGCGGCATCCGGGTCCTCGCCGATGACCGAGCGCAGCCGGTGGTTCTCGAACGTCACGACCCCCGCCGCGTTCAGGTGCGCGATCCCGATGGGGCTCTGCTCGAGAAAGGTCTGGTAGAGCGCCTCGCTCTGGAACAGCGCCGCCTCCACCTCGCCCAGGGCCTCCTCGCCGAGCGCCGCCTCCGGGGCCGCGTTGATGGGAGGATCGGGAATAGCTACGTTACGATTCGTGCTGTCCATCGGTCCGGGCGGCGGGTGGGCAGGCGGAAATGGGCCGCACGGCCACGCCGCGCACCCCGGCACCGGTCTGTTCAAGGATGCTGCCGAACCGCTCCGCCGGCCTCCGCCGCGCGCCGCTCCTGCGGCACGATCACAAGCAGCCACGCGACGCCGGTGAGAATCTGCACGGCGGCGAAGGCAAAGAACAGCGTCTGCAGACTCGCCGCCTCGGTCTCCAGCAGCCACGCCGCCGCCAGCACCGAGACGGACTCGACGAGGGTGACGAGCAGCCAGTCCGTAGCGAAGACGCGGCCCCGGAAGCGGTCCTCGGTGCGCTTCTGCAGGAGCACGGTCGAGAGCACCCAGTTGGCCCCGCTCGCGGCGTGGGCGAAGAGCACGAGCGCCACAAGACCCGGCAACCACCCGACCGCGCTGACGCCGACGTACCCGACCCCGCTCGCCACCACGCACGCGCCGAGCAGGGCGGGCCACGCCGCCTCGTCGCGGAAGACGGCGCGGGCGACGACGGGCCCCAGCCCGGTCCCGACGCCCCGCGCCGCGAACAGCAGCCCGATCCCGAGCGCGGGCCGCCCGGGCAACACGGCTTCGCCCAAGAGCACGAGCATGAACACCGTCGCCCCGCCGCCGACGCCCCACGTCGCCTTGGCGAGCGCGATCCGCCCGACGCGGGGGACGGCGCGGAGCCGCCGCCAGCCTTCGGCAATCGTCCGCAGCCCGTCGCGCACCGGCGTCGCCGTCGGCTCCGCCGCGTCCGTGTCCTGCGGAATCGCGGTGCGCCAGATGAACCACGCCGAGACGAGGTACGTCGCGCTGTCGATCACGAACACCGCCTGCGGCCCGAGGGCGTCCACCGCGAACCCGCCGGCGGCGGCACCGACGGCGAGCATCACCGACCACGTCGCCGCCACGAGGGCGTTCGCCGTCAGCAGGTCGCGCTCCGGGACGATGTTCGGCAGCGACGCACTCTTGGCCGGACTGAAAAACGCGCTCACCGCGATCTGCAGCGTCGTCAGCGTGTAGAGCAGCGCCAGCCCACCGCCGAGCGGGACGAGCAGAAACCCGAGCACGAGGACGGCACGCACGAGGTCCGCCCCGATCATCACCCGCCGCCGGTTGAGCCGGTCCACGACGAGCCCCGCCACCGGCGAGGCAATCGCGAGCGGGAGGAGCTTGGCGACGAACACGAACCCCAACGCGAGGGGCGAGCCCGACACCGTCTCGACCGTCCGGTAGAGCGCGATCGTGTTGAACCAGTCGCCGAAGAGCGAGACCACGTTGCCCGCCCACAGCCGCCGAAAGTCGGTGTTCGTGCGGACGAGCGCGAGGTAGCCGGTCTGCTTCGAGCCTCCGGGGGACGTCATCCTGAGCGCAGCGAGCGGGAGCGGGCGCAGCCGGAGGGGCTCTTCGGGGCAACTCGTGCCAAACGGCCGACGCTACGCCGGCACCGCTCCTCCGACTGCGGCCTCCGGCCTTCGCTCAGGAGGACGGGAGCAGGCCGGATGACCGGACGGGTAGAGATCATTCGGCCACCGGGGCCGCTTCGGGCCGGAGGAGCGGGAAGAGGATCACGTCGCGGATCGAGTCCTGCCCGGTCATCAGCATCGCGAGGCGGTCGACGCCGACGCCCAGCCCGGCGGTCGGCGGCATTCCGTACTCGAGCGCGCGGAGAAAGTCTTCGTCGATCTGCCGCACGGCCTCCTCGTCGCCGGCCGAGGCGAGGCGGGCCTGGGCCTCGAAGCGGGCGCGCTGGTCGAGCGGGTCGTTGAGCTCGGAGAAGGCGTTGCAGAGTTCCTTCCCGTTGCAGATGACCTCGAACCGCTCGGTCAGGCCGGGCTTCTCGCGGTGCCGCTTGGCGAGCGGTGAGAGCTCCACCGGGTAGTCCGTCACGAAGGTCGGCTGGATCAGGTGCGGCTCGACGAAGGTGCCGAAGATCTCGTCGATCAGCTTGCCCGTCCCCATCGCCTCGTCGGTCTCCAGGCCCAACGCTTCGGCGACCGCGGCGACCTCAGCCCGGTCCTTCTGGTACAGGTCATGCCCCGTCTTCTCCTCCACCGCGTCGAGCAGCGGGACGCGCTTCCACGGGCGCTCGAACGAGATCGTCGTGTCGCCGTGCTGCACCTCGGGCTTGCCGTGGAGCGCGACGGCGACGCCGGCGATCATCTCCTCGACGAGGTCCATCATCCACCGGTAGTCTTTGTAGGCGACGTAGAGCTCGAGCATCGTGAACTCGGGGTTGTGGAAGCGCGAGAGCCCCTCGTTGCGGAAGTCTTTGGCGATCTCGTACACCCCGTCGAAGCCGCCGACGATGAGGCGCTTGAGGTAGAGCTCGTCGGCGATCCGCAGGAAGAGCGGCAGGTCGAGCGCGTTGTGGTGCGTCGTGAACGGGCGCGCGGAGGCCCCGCCGTAGAGCGGCTGGAGCACGGGCGTCTCGACCTCGACGTAGCCGCGCTGGTCGAGGAAGCGGCGGAGCTCGGCGATGACTGCCGCCCGCTGCCGGAAGACGTCGCGCACCTCGGGGTTCACGACGAGATCGACGTAGCGCTGCCGGTAGCGGAATTCCTTGTCGGTGATCTCGTTGAACGTCTCGCCGTCCACCTCCTTTGGGAACGGGATCGGTGCCAGGCCCTTCGCCAGGAGCACGAGCTCGTCGGCCTCGACCGAGACCTCGCCCATCTGGGTGCGGAAGACGGTCCCGCGCACGCCCACGACGTCGCCGATGTCGAGCAAGCGCTTGACGACGGTGTTGTAGAACCCCTCGGGGTTGCCCGGCTCCTGGAGGGCGTCGCGCCGAAGGTAGAGCTGAATCTTGCCCGTCCCGTCGATCAGGTCGGCGAACATCACCTTGCCCTTGCCGCGGATCGAGCGGAGGCGGCCGGCTATCGTGACCCTCATCGGCTCGGTGCCGCCCGGGTCGTCGGCGATCCGCTCGGGGTCGTGCCGCGCGTCGTCGTAGGCGTCGAGAATCTCGGCAGCGTGGTGCGTCACGTCCCACGTCGCGGCGGGGTAGGGGTCGATGCCGTGCTCGCGCAGCGCGTCGAGCGCTTGGCGGCGGACGAGTTCCTGTTCGGTCAGTTCGGGCATGATGGGCAGGCGCTAGTGCATACAGAATCTGGCAGGACCGATTAGGTCTGTCATTTCGAGCGAAAGCGAGAAATCCCCTACTTCGGGACCCTGCTGGTTCGTACAGGGGCTGGTTCGTACAGGGGGAGATTTCTCCTCGCTACGCTCGTCGAAATGACGAGGGGTCAGCCGAATTTAGTCTCAGCGAGAAGAGCCGTAAAAATAGAGACGCCCCGTAGAGCGCCTCTGGTGGAGCCTGTGAATACGTGGAGGGAGACCCCCGCCTCACCCGCTGAGGCTCACTCGGCTGTCTCCCTCGAAGAGGGACCGTTCGTCGGTCCTTGAGCGCAGCGATGGACCGACAAGCCGGGGGTCACTCGAACAGGTCGGTGTACTCGCCGTAGCCCTCGGCCTCGAGCTCGGCAGCGGGGATGAACCGGAGGGCGGCGGAGTTGATGCAGTAGCGCAGCCCGGTCGGCTCCGGGCCGTCGGGGAAGACGTGGCCGAGGTGCGAGTCGGCGTTCGCGGAGCGGACTTCGGTGCGCGTCATCCCGTGCGAGCGGTCCACGACATCGACGACGTTCTCGGCCTCGAGCGGGCGCGTGAAGCTCGGCCAGCCGGTGCCGGAGACGAACTTGTCGGTCGAGGAAAACAGCGGCTCGCCGGAGACGACGTCCACGTAGATGCCGGGGGCCTTGTGGTCCCAGTATTCGTTGCGGAAGGCCGGCTCGGTGCCGTCCTCCTGCGTCACGCGGTACTGCATCGGCGTGAGGAGGTCCCGGAGCGTGTCGGCGGGCACGGACTCTGGGTGGCTGGTGAGGGCGACGGGGTCGTCCGTCCGCACGTCGCGGTCCGGCGATTGCACGAAGGCGAGGGCGGCCATCCCGAGAGCCGCGAGGCCAAGAAGGACGAGAGCAGTTTGGCGAGACATGGTCAGAGTCGGTCAGGTTGGAAGGCAGGAGGGAGCCGCTCAGCCGAGCAGGCCGGGCTTGCCGGCGAGGTCGCCCCAGAGGTCTTCGAGGCGGTCGTCGCGGCGGCAGCCCTCGCGGTAGGAATAGTAGCGCTCCGGGTTCGTCCGGTAGAAGTCCTGGTGGTAGTCCTCGGCTTCGTAGAACCGCGTCGTCGGCTCGACCGTTGTGGCGATCGGCTCGCCGGCGCGGGCGCGGAGGGTTTCGAGCGAGGCTTCGGCGACGGCCTGCTGCTCGGGGGTGCGGTAGAACAGGATCGAGCGGTACTGCGCGCCCCGGTCGCAGAACTGCCGGTCCACGGCGAACGGGTCGATGTTGTGCCAGAAGACTTCGACGAGCGTCTCGAAGCTGACAACCTCTGGGTCGTAGACCACGCGGACGGCCTCGGCGTAGTCGGTGCGGCCCGCCGAGACGTCCTTGTACGTCGGGTCCGGGGTGGTGCCGCCGTCGTAGCCGGAGACGACGGAGAAGACGCCGTCGAGCTTCTCGTAGGGCGGCTCCATGCACCAGAAGCAGCCGCCCGCGAAGATCGCCGTGTCGGCGGCCGCCGTCGGCTCGGTGTCGAGGCTAGCCGCCGCGGCCGGCGTGGTCTCAGCGGCGGCGAGTTCTGCTGAGGCTTCGGGGCCGGCGCACTCGGCGGCGGTGAGGAGCAGGCCGAAAACGGCGAGCAGAGCGAGAGGGGCAGAGCGTATCATGGCTGAGGTCGGGTTGGAAAGGTGTTCAGTAAACGGCACCGGCTCGGCGGAGGTGCCCGTGGTGTGTGAAATAACGCTTCCCTTTGTGTCACGGATCGGTAACAGACCCTGAGGACCGAGACCCCCCATGACTGAGAGGAGGGACTACGACGCCGTCGTCGTCGGGGCTGGGCCGAACGGCCTGGCCGCCGCGGTCACCCTGGCCGAGGCCGGGCTGCGCGTCGTCGTCCTCGAGGCCAACGCGACGGCGGGCGGCGGCGTCCGCTCGCTGGCGCTCACCGAGCCGGGGTTCGTGCACGACTTCGGCGCGGCGGTCTTTCCCTTCGGCCTGGGCTCGCCGTTTTTCCGGCGGCTCCCGCTGGAGCGCTACGGGCTGCGCTGGATTCAGCCGGACCTCCCGCTCGCCCACCCGCTCGACGGCGGGCAGGCGGCGCTGATGCACCCTTCGCTCGCGCAGACCGCCGAGCACCTCGGCCCCGATGGCTCGCGGTACCGCCGCCTCCTCGCCTCGACCGTTCGCAACTGGCCGAAGCTGGCCGACGAGATTCTCGGCCCGGTGCTCCACGTCCCCCGGCACCTCGTCACGCTCGGGCGCTTCGGGCTGCCGGCGCTGCTCCCGGCCTCGGCGGTGGCGGCGCTCTTCCGCACCGAGGAGGCGCGGGCGCTGTGGGCGGGGTGCGCCGCGCACGCCGCGCTGCCGTTCTCGGCTCCGGCGTCGGCGGCGGTCGGGCTCGTGCTGCTCGCCGTCGGGCACCGCGTCGGCTGGCCGGTCCCGCAGGGCGGGGCGCAGGCCCTCACCGACGCGCTCGTGGCGCACCTCGCCACGCTCGGCGGCGAGGTCGTGACGGGGGAGCGCGTCGAGGCCTGGAGCGACCTGCCCCCGGCGCGGGCGGTGCTGATGGACACGGCCCCGGAGACGCTGCTCCGCGTCGCAGGCGACCGGCTGCCGGAGGGCTACCGGGCGTCGCTCCGGCGGTTCGAGCGCGGCCCGGCCGTCTTCAAGCTGGACTACGCGCTCGGCGGGCCGGTGCCGTGGGAGAACGCGGACGTCGCCCGCGCCGCCACCGTGCACCTCGGCGGGACGTTCGAGGAGATCGCCGAGGCCGAAGCCGCCGTCGCCGAAGGCATCGTCCACCCGCGCCCCTACGTCTTGCTCGCGCAGCCCAGCCTGTTCGACCCGACCCGCGCGCCCGAGGGCCGGCACACGCTCTGGGCCTACGCCCACCTGCCGTTCGGCTCGACCGCGGACTACGCCGACGCCATCGAAGCGCAGATCGAGCGCTTCGCCCCGGGCTTCCGCGAGCGTGTGATCGCCCGGAGCACCCTCACCCCGGCGGACCTCGAACGGCGCAACGCCAACCTCGTCGGCGGCGACATCTTCGGCGGGGCGCAGCACCTCGCCCAACTCATCGCTCGGCCCCGCCTCCGCCCGCAGCCGTACCGCACCGGCGCGCCGGGCCTCTACCTGTGCTCGGCCTCGACGCCGCCCGGCGCGGGCGTCCACGGCATGTGCGGCGTCCGCGCCGCCGAGGCGGCCCTCCGCGACGTGTTCGCATGACTGACCCCCCGTTCGGTTTGCAGTCGCTCGCTACGCTCGCTTTCGGCTGCACCGAACTGTCCCGCTCGACGAGGGGGACAGCTTCTTGCGCCCTGAGTGCAGCGATGGTGCAAGAAGCGGGGGGTCTAGCGTAGCTTCCCTTTCCTCTTCCGCACTTCCTCTCTCAACCTATGCCCCTCGTCGCCATCGTCGGACGCCCTAACGTCGGCAAGAGCACGCTCTTCAACCGGCTCACCGAGGAGCGCCAGGCCATCGTCCACGACGAGCCGGGCGTGACGCGCGACCGCGTCTACGGCGAGGCCGAGTGGACCGGGCACACGTTCGACCTCGTCGACACGGGCGGCTTCGTCCCGCGCTCGGCGGACCGGTTCGAGGCCGCGATCCGGGAGCAGGTGCAGATCGCCCTCGGCGAGGCCGACGCGATCGTCTTCGTCGGCGACGTGATGACGGGCGTGACCGACCTCGACGCCGAGATGGCGACCGTCCTGCGGCGGACCGAGAAGCCCGTCTTCGTCGTCGCCAACAAGGCCGACAGCGCGACCCGGCGGCTCGACGCGGCGGAGTTCTACAACCTCGGCCTGGGCGAGGTCTACCCCGTCAGCGCCGCCAACGGCATGGGCACCGGCGACTTCCTCGACGACTTGGTGGCGGCGCTCCCCGAGGCGGCACCGGACGAGCACCCCGACGTGCCGCGCATCGCCTTCATCGGCCGTCCGAACGTCGGCAAGTCGTCGCTCACGAACGCCCTCCTCGGCGAGGAGCGGAGCATCGTCACCGAGATCAGCGGGACTACCCGCGACTCGATCGACGTGCTCGTCGAGCACGAGGGGCAGCCGGTCGTGCTCGTGGACACCGCCGGGCTGCGGAAGAAGGCGAGGGTGCACGAGAACGTCGAGTTCTACTCGACGCTCCGCACCGAGCGCGCGGTGCAGAGCTGCGACGTGGCGGTGGTGCTCCTCGACGCGACGCTCGGGCTCGAGAGCCAGGACGCCCGCATCATCCAGCAGGCCGAGCAGATGAAGAAAGGCATCGTCATCGCCGTCAACAAGTGGGACCTCGTCGAGGGCAAGGAGACCAACACCGCGCGCGACCTAGAGCGCGGTATCCACGAGCGCCTCGGCACGCTCGACTTCGTGCCGGTGCTGTTCGTCTCGGCCCTTACCGGGCAGCGCAAGGAAAAGGTGCTCGACAAGGCCCTCGCCGTCGCCGCCGAGCGCTCCCGGCAGGTTCCCACGGCGCAGCTCAACGCGGTCGTCGAGAAGGCGGTGCAGCGGCACCACCCGCCGTCGGCGGGCGGTCGGCAGGTGACGATCAAGTACGCCACGCAGGTCCGCGCCGAGCCGCCGGTCTTCGCCTTCTTCAGCAACTACCCGCAGGGCGTGAAGGAGGCGTACCGGCGCTACCTCGAAAACAAGCTCCGCGAGGCGTTCGGCTTCGAGGGCGTCCCGCTCACGCTGTCGTTCAAGCAGAAGTGAGGCGAGGCGTCATCGGCCTTGCGGTGCTGCTGGCCGCGTCGGTGCAGGCGCAGCCCGACTTCCGGCCCGTCGTCCTCACGGGCGAACAGACGCCGCGCCTGCTTGGCACCGCGCCGGAAGCCATCGCGGCGTTCGCTTTCCGGGACAGCGTCTTTGCCCCGATCCCCGTGCAGATCGACGAGCGCTTCGTCTACGACCTTGCCGACGCCTACCCGCCCGGCTTCGAGCCGCGCGACTGCCCGCGCCGCGCGTGGTGCCGCAACCTCCGGGGGCAGGTGGTCGAGGTCGGCTACGCCGACCCGGGCACGCACGTCGGGGCCGACCCGGACGCGGCGTTCGACGCCCTCGACGAGCTCGCGCTCATGCTCCGCGACTTCGGCGCTCCGGCGGAGTCCGATCCGGCAGGCGTGGACCCGGCGACGCGGACGGTGGTCCAGGTCGAAGCGGACCGCTCGGCGCGCTACGCCTACCTCTACCGCCGCACCGACGCCCCGCGCCTCGACACGAGCACCGTCGCCTACGACAGCGCCGTCGCCTACGACAGCGTCGTCGCCTACGACTTCGTGCTCGAACGTGGCCCGTACCTGGGGAGCTACGACCACGGCGGTCGGATGCCGCCGATCCTCGGGTTTCCGTACGGCTATCCGTCCGGCACCCGCGCCGGCTCGAACCCCGAGCGCTCGACCGTCACGACTGCCCACTACCGCGCGAGCTTCGCCGACCGCTGGCTCCTCGACGAGCTTGCCCCGGCGGGCGGGCCGGACCTGCTCGACGGGGACATGATCGGGTTCGGGATGGGAATCTGCTGGCGGACGCCCTACACCGGCTCGCTCAGCGAGGGCGCGTTCGTCGTCAACCGGAGCGGGCCGGTGCGGGCGCTTCGTGGCGTCGTCGGGTTCAACAGCGGGCCGCTCGTCGAGCAGACGTGGGTGTTCTACGACCGCCTCGTCGAAACGCGCTCGGCGCTCCGCGTCCACGCGGTCCCCGGCGTGATGAGCTACCTCGACCTCAGCCCCGCCGCGCGGGGGATGACCTACCTCGACGCCAATCATTCCTACGGCGTGACGGTGGACGGAGAGCCGGACGCGCTGCGGGCCGAGGCCCCGACCTGGCAGGCCGTCTCGGGGCCGCAGGGCACGCTCGTCACGCACCACACGATCACGGCTGAGGGGTTCGCGCCTCCGGTCGAGACCTACTACGAAGACCACGCCTTCCCGCCCTATCCCGCCTGCGTCGGGGACGATGCCTTCGTCGGCGCGCACGGCCTCCGCATCGCCGAGCGGATCCCGAACACGGACCCTCGCGGGGGCGAGGCCGTCCGGCTCGGCCTGACGCGGCGGATCGTCGTCGGCGGCGCGGTGGAGCCGACGGTCGCGGCGCTGCAAGCCTCCCTCGTCATCACCGTCCGCTGAGATGCTCGCTCGCCTGCTGCCCCTCGCCTTCGTCGCCCTCGCCGTGGTGCAGGTCGTGCTCGGTCGCCCGCTCGTCGGCGGGTGCTACGGGGGGATCGCGCTCGGGCTCGTCCTCTACGGGTCCGGGATGCGGCAGGGTGCCCGGCCGCTGCAATGGTTCGGCGCGGGGATCGCCGCCTTCGCGCTCGTCATCCTCCTGTGGGCAGCGTTCCTTCGCTGAATCCGAAACGCCTCGTTCAATCGAGCGTTCGACGGGGTATCTTCCGACGCTCCTCCGATCTCACCCGACGCACGATGGCCGGCACGCCCGTCAACAACGCCACCCCGAACGAGCGCAAGCTCAACATCTGGGAGAAGCTCTACCTCCCGGAGATTTTCAAGGGGATGAAGTATTCCTACTCGAAGATGAGCGCGCCGCGCTACACGTTCGAGTACCCCGAGGAGCAGTGGTACCCGCCGGACTCGTACCGCGGGCGGCCCGTGCTCGTCGAGGAGGAGGGGCGGCCCCGCTGCGTGGCGTGCGGGCTGTGCGCCCGGAGCTGCCCGCCGCTCGCGATCTCGATGCAGGCCCACGAGGTCTTCGACGACGTGAAGGAGCGCGAGCCCGAGTGGTTCGAGATCAACATGCTCCGGTGCATCTACTGCGGCTTCTGCGAGGAGGTCTGCCCCGAGGAGGCGATTGTGATGTCGAAGGAGTACGACCTCACGTTCCAGGACCGCGAAGAGGCCCACTTCGGCCTCGACCAGCTCCTCGTCCCGAAGGAGTTCCTCGCCGACCGCCTCGCCTACCTCGACCGGCAGAAGAACCCGCAGTTCGGCCAGCGGTGGGCCTTCCCGAAGGAGAACAACATCCACACCCTCCGCAACCGGCTGGACTACGCGGTCGCCGAGGCCCACGTCGAGGCGAAGGAGACGGACCCGGCGGAGCCACCCGTGGCCGTGCCGCCGACGGCGTGAGCGCCGCCGCCGAGCGCCGGGCGGCGCTGGTCGATCAGCTCCGCTGCCTCCTGGCCGAGGCCGAGGCGCTGGAGCCGCTGCTGACGGGCCTGCCCGCCGACGTGCCGGCGATGCACCTCCCCGGCGAGCGCTCGGTCCTCGGCACCCTCGCCCACCTCGCCGCGCTCGACCGCCGTGCGCTGAGCTGGCTCCGGTGCCTCCTCGCCGAGGACGCGCCCGTCCTCGATGACGCCGCGCCTGCGGACGAGGCGGTGCCCACCGAGGTCGGCCCTGCGCTCCGCGATCTGCGCGAGTCCCGCTCGGCGTTGGCCGGTGCCTTCGCTGCCCTCGCCCCGTCCGACTGGTCTCGCGCGGCGACGTTTCCCGACGGCGTGCAGCGTGACGTGGCGGCGTTCGCCCTGGCCATCGCGCAGCGCGACGCGGCAGAGCTGCGACGCCTGGCCTACCGGCTGCATGAGAGCAACCTGCGCGACGCGCCGTGACGCGCCGTGGCGCGCCGTGGTCGGAAAGGGCTCGCGGGGCCTGCGTCCCGACCGGGGAAGGCCCGATGCGCGATTCATGTGGTACGAGAGCCACAGGTATCGTCACGGGAAGTACCTTCGGCGTGGGCAATCCGCGCGCACCTATCGGCGTTTAGGGCTCCACCTGCCGGATGCGCTTCGGGTTAAAGCACACGGCAGGGCGCGTGTGACTTGGACGTGACATAGCCACCGCGTACTTTGGCTATCGTCGGCCCTCCCCGATACCCTCTGCTGCCTCTCCCCTCCCCGCCGTCATGGCCTCGCGCTCGCCGTCCTTCGATGACCTCGCTGTCGCCTTCCGGCACGGCAACGTCAAGCCGCTGTACCTCTTCTACGGCGACGAGGGGTTCCTCATGGACGAGCTGCAGGCCCTCCTCGTCGAGCACGCCCTCGAGCCGCACGAGCGCGCCTTCAACCTCGACCTCTTCCACGGCCCCGACGCCGACGCGAAGGCCGTCCTCGCTGCGTGCATGGGCTATCCGGTGATGGCCGCCCGCCGCGTGGTCATCGTCCGGTCGTTCGAGAAGCTGGCCGAGAACCGGGCCTTCAAGGAGTACGCAGCACAGCCCAACCCGACCGCCGTGGTGCTCCTGCTCTGCACCGGCAAGCCGAACCTCTCGGCGCACCCCTACCGCGCCCTCCGCGAGCACGCCGTGGCGGTCGAGTTCAAGCCGCTCTACGACCGGCAGATGCCGGGGTGGCTCGACGGCCGGGCGAAGACGGTGGGCGTGAGGCTAGAGCCGGGCGCGGCGCAGATGCTCGCGCAGACCGTCGGGACGGACCTGCGCACGGCCTCGGCGGAGCTCGACAAGCTCCGCGCCTACGCCGGGGCGCGGACGACGATCACCGAGGACGACGTGCTCGCCGCCGGAGGCCACGGGCGCGAGTTCAACGTCTTCGAGCTCCAGAAAGCCATCGGGCAGGGCGACCGGGTGCGGGCGACGGCCATCCTCGAGCAGATGCTCGGGCAGGCTGCGAGCCGGCGCGGCGAGGCCCTCATGATCGTGACGATGCTGACGCGCTATTTCGTCATCCTCCGGAAGCTCGCCGGAGCGCGGGGAGTGGGGCCGCGCGATCTTGCCCGGCACGTCGGCGTCAATCCGTATTTTCTGAAGGAGTACGAAGCCGCGCTGCACCACCTCGGCCTCGGAGCGGTCCGCCGCGCTTTCGGCGCGCTCCTCGCCGCCGACTTCGAGCTCAAAGGCGGTACCGAGCGCGACGAGCGCCTCGTGCTCCTGCTCGCTCTCGGGCGTATCCTCCCCGCCCTCCCGGCCCCATCCTTGTCCCATTCCACCCCCCCGAGGGTCGCTGCGGCGGCCCACTGAAACCGAGACTCCACATGGCGACGAGCACCGTAAAAATCCGCAAGATGGTCAGCCGGAGTGCGCTCCTGAGCAAGCCGCAGAGCAAGCACTACGACACCCTCCTCCAGATGAACGACGAGGACCTGATGGCGCAGTTCCAGGCGGGCACGGTGGAGGCCTTCGACATCCTGGTGAGCCGCTACAAGGACCCGCTGACGAACTACATCTACCGCTTCCTCGGCGACATGAAGGAGTGCGAGGACCTGCTGCAGGAGACCTTCCTGCGCGTCTACCGCAACCGCCACTCGTACCGCCGGATCGCGAAGTTCTCGACGTGGCTCTACACCATCGCCGGCAACCTCGCCCGCAGCGAGTACCGCAAGCGCAAGCGCCGCCGCCTCTATTCCCTCCAGAGCGTCAACCGCGACGACGAGGAGTACGAGGTCGAAATTCCCGACGAGCAGTTCTCGCCGGACAAGCACACCGAGAGCACCATCCAGGACCGCCACATCCAGGAGGCGCTGAAGCAGATTCCCGAGGAGTTCCGCGAGGTGGTCGTGCTGCGCGACGTGCAGAACCTGGCCTACGAGGAGATCGCCGAGATCACGGGCCTGCCGATGGGGACGGTCAAGAGCCGGATCAACCGGGGCCGGACCAAGCTCCAGGGCCTGCTCAAGGAGGTCTACACGCCGCAGACGCCGAAGGCGTAGGGGAGAGCACGGAACGCCATCTCCCATTCTCCATCGACCCCGCGTTGTCCCGGCCGCTCGGGGTGCCGTACTTTCCCTCAGCGCCTCCGGTGGCACGCTGTCTCCGGTGGCACATCGGGCCCTTAGCTCAGCGGTTTAGAGCGCTCGCCTCACACGCGAGAGGTCACTGGTTCAAATCCAGTAGGGCCCACTCGGAAACCCGGTCAGTGGCGAGGGTCGCCTTCGCGCAGCGCACGAGGATTCTCCCGGAACGGTGCCCGGTGCGGGTCAACCCCGACAGGAGAACGCGGCATTAACTCCGTAGATGCGGAGCCGAGGTTTGACCAAACCGGCATCGTGTTTGACATGGGTGCGGCGAGCGCAGACGCGGAGTTTGGCTCTTCACTTTCCGGCCCGCCGCGTCATCAGGCCGGTACACCAAGCCTTAGGTATTTCTATGAAGACCTATACCGCACCCCAACTCACCGCCTACGGTGACGTGGCGGCGATCACGGCGACACTGGGTGACCCCTTCACGGGCGACACCTCGTTCGACGTGGACGGCAATGTGATCGAAACGGGTATCAACTCGGTCGACCAGTGCCCGACCGTCAACCAGGAGACGTGCATGATCGGGGAGCAGCCGTAAAGGCGGTTTCCGAACAGCACTATCCTGTGCAGCATCAGTGTGAGCCCTAGCAGGCTCCGGGGACTTCTCCTCGGAGCCTGCGCTCGTATCCGGCCTCACACTCGTGCAGGTCGAGGCCGGCGAGGTGGTCGTTCCTCTCGATGCCACACGCTTCTAAGAACTTGGTGGGTTAGCTCGCCGCCGGTGAAAATGAACAGGTCGTCGTTGGGGAGCGTGTGCTCTTGCCCCATCGGCCTGGCACAGGAAGGCTGGCCGCCGCACCCCGATAGGCGCACGGGTTGCCCCGCGTCGGCGAGCCGCAGCGCTGCCTCCACCGCCGAGTCGCCGCCGGCCGTGAGACCCTGCGAGGCGAAAGGCTCGCGGCGAGGCGGTGGGGTGCGTTCGCTCCCCGGAAGGCCAAGCGTGCGCGGCACCCCGCGTCGGCCTATCGCCAGCACGATTCGTCGGGTTTTATAGACACCCGCACTCGTCTCGGCCTGGAGCGCGTCTCCTCCGTCGGGGCCACGGACCAGTCAATCTCGCCGGTGTGAACCTTGACCCCCGTTGCTTCAGGTGCACCTTGGAGCCTCGCCCCCCTCCGGTTTTTGACGACCCAGAGAACGCATCACCGGCCCGCTTCGTAGTTTCCGCCCCAGCCTCTGGCTTGTCAGGGGCCCTCGTCTTGACTCGACCTCCTGCTCCCGCTATGGCTCTTGCCGACCGCGCCGTCTATCCCACGCAGCCCGGCCCCCTCTCGGGCGAGATCGACCGGCTGCTCCGCGATGCCCGCTCGGCACCCGGCGATCCCGGTGACGTCGAGGGCCAGGTCGTCGCGCTCGTCGTGCCGGACTCGAACCTGCTGCGCGGCGGGCCGGTCGCCGCAGCGGCCTATCGCCTCGTCGAAGGGCAGAGCTTCGACTCGGTCATCGTCGTGGCACCGAGCCACGACGGGGCCTTCGGACGGCTCGCCGTCTGCCGCGCCGACGCCTACCACACGCCGCTCGGCTCGGTCCCGGTCAACGACGCCATCCGCAACGAGCTGTGCGACGAGGACGACGACATCTACCTCGACGACCAGGGGCACTACCACACCGAGGGCGTAGACGTCCAACTGCCCTTCCTCCAGCGCGTGCTCGAGGGCGAGTTCGACGTGGTGCCGATCGTGATGGGGGGCGAGACGCCGGCGCTCTGCCGCGAGCTCGGCCACGCCATCGGCGAGGTGATGTACGGCCACCGCGTGCTGGTCATCGCCTCGGCCGACCTCCTCAGCGTCGAGGGCGACGCCTTCGGGCGGTTCGAGACGGCGCTCGAATCCTTCGACACGAGCGAGCTGATGCACCTCCTCGGGAGCGAGCAAATCCGCGTCGAGGGCATGGGAGCCGTCATCACTGCCGTCCTCGCCGCCGAGCGCCGCCGGGCCAACCGCGCCCGCGTGCTGCGGGTCACACTGCCGGAGGGCGACCGGATCGGCGCGCTGGCCTGCGCGCTCTGGCGTGAGTAACGACACGCTCGGCCTCGCACCTGCCGGCTCCGTGTTCTCCGCTTCATCGTCTTCCGCTCCTCTGGTTTCACTCGCCGTTTCATGACCGCCTACGCCGCCGCGTTCAGCATGGCTCGCCCGAGCGTGACCGTCATCGGGGCTGGGGCGATGGGCCGGGCGCTAGGCACCCGGATGCACGAGCGGGGCTATCCGGTGCTCGCCGTGCTCAGCCGGACGCGGGAGACCGCCGAGACGCTCGCCCGGACCGTGGAGGCTCGGGTGCACTCGGACAAGCTCCACCATCTGCCGCCGGAGACGCGGCTCGTGGCGTGCTGCGTGCCGGACGGTGCCCTCGCCGAGGTCGGGGCCCGGCTCAGCCGGGTGGCGCATCCCTGGGACGAGACGGTCGTCTTCCACACCTCGGGAGCGCTGCCCGCGTCAGCGCTCGGGCCGCTGGCCGAAGCGGGGGCGAAGGTCTTCTCCTTCCATCCGCTCCAGGCGCTCACCGCCGAGGGGAAGTCGTCGGTGCTGGACGGGGTCTACGCCGGCGTAGAGGGGGAGCCCCCCGCCGCCGCCGTCGGCATCGAACTGGCCGTCAATCTGGGGATGCGCTACCTCGTGCTCTCCGCCGAAGACAAACCCCGCTACCACCTCGCGGCGTCGATGGCGTCGAATTTCCTCGTCACGCTCCAAGCGATCGTCCAGCGTCTCTTGCTCTCGCTCGGCATCGACCGGGCGACGGCGCAGGAGGTGATGGCCCCGCTCGTCCGGGGCACGCTCGACAACCTGAGCACGATGACGCCTGAGGACGCCCTCACCGGACCCATCGCCCGAGGCGATCTGGAGACCGTGCACCACCATGGGCTCGCGCTCCGGCAGCACTTCCCGCACCTCGTTCCGGTCTACGCAGCCCTGGCGCTGGAAACCGTCACACTCGCCGTTCGCAGCAGCAAGCTCGGCGCGGCGCAGGCCGAAGAGGTGGTGGGGTTGCTCAACAAAATGGTGACCACTCCTATCCCGCCCCAGCCTGCCGCGTCGGTTTTTACGGAGCGCGAAATGTAGGTCAAGGAGTCGATAAGGAAAGGTGAAATAGCGGCCTCTCAGGTCCCCTGGTAAGCCTGTCGGAACAGAGGTAGGGAGGAATGGTATGTGCGCGCTCTGTCCGTTTCACCACAGCGAAACCGGCTGCCCGGCTGTTTTGCCCCGCTTATGGAAGTCTCTACGCTACTCAAAGACGAGGTCCGCGAACTGGCTGATCAGGCGGTTCAGCGCGGCTCTGTCATTGCCTTTCAGTCCACGCTCGCAGCCGCGGCGCAGGTTGTGCGCGACGCGCTCAGCCACGAAGAGACCGTCGGCAAGGCGTCCCTGTCGCTCGCCCATCAGGACACGCTTGGCGAAATGACGGAGCAGCTCCGCGTCGTCTGCGACTCTCTCGAATCGTCGCTAGACCGGCAGGGGCGCTGTCTGTTGCCCGATGGAGCCGAGGATCGCCCTGCCTTCCGGTTCCCGCGCCGTATGCCTCGGCGCGACATGCCCCCGCGACGCCCGGCATGGTCCCACTCGCTCTTCGACGCCATCGAAACGCTCGAGCGCGGAGCCAGCTGCATGGACGCGCTCACCTCGGGTCAGCCGGCCGACGCCCCATCGCGCGCCCTCGGTAGTGCCACGGCAGCCCTCTTGCGTGACCATCTCGCTCGTCTATCGGCTGAGGCCGAACGCCTAGCCGGGTCGTCAGAGGCTCGCGCCGCCTAGCGGCTGCGTACAGTCGCCGCAGTGGGGTCGCCGTGTAAGGTCACCGCGCGAGGTTCGGTCGTGGGCGGGCTCACCGTAGCCTGTCGGTAGCGTTGACCCGGGTCGATACAAAAATTGCCCTTCCCGACGTGCAGGAAGGACAATTCGATAAGGCGCGCCCCGGGTAGGATTTGAACCTACGACCCTGCGGTTAACAGCCGCATGCTCTACCACTGAGCTACCGAGGCGTAACAGCGCTTCCGTCTTTCCTACCTCTGAAGGGGCAGGCAGAAGCGCGCGGGAAAATACAGGGGCGGGCTGGACGAAAGCAAGCTGCGGATTCGTCCTTTTCCAATCATTCACCACATTGAGGTGTACGGCAAACCGATGCGAAAAATGCGAGGACAACCCAGCGAGGCCGTCCAGCACATGGAGAAGGCCTTGCACTGCGAGGCAGGACGCAGTAGTTTCTCTCTCGCCTTGCCCATGTGGCGGAATTGGTAGACGCGCTACATTCAGGATGTAGTGAGCTTACGCTCGTGGAGGTTCGAGTCCTCTCGTGGGCACCACCGTAAGAGCGGCCTCTACACTATCGTAGAGGCCGCTCTTCTTGGTAGCCGGTCCGTAACGGAGCCGAAACGGAGCCTTACCACTCGACGAGCGCTTTCGAGCCGGAGGTCCAGCGCCTTCCTGTCCTGCCTCACCACGCCCCACGGGTGAACAGAGACTGAGCCCCAGGCGGCGGCGCACCGAGTAGGGGATAGGGAAGGTTGACGCAGGCACAAGGAGAAGGTAGATTGGTCCAGCCAAAGCGGCCCACCACACATGCCGCTGCCTGTCCCCACGAACCCCCAGCCCAAACTGCCTCGCCTCGCCTCCACCACGCTAGGACTCAAACTGCAACTAGGCGTTTTTCCCGTCGACGCCCGAGCACATCTCCGGACGTTCCTCGTCCTTGAGCGGCCTCGACGCAGTCCACTTTGCTCTCAGTTCAGGGGCTAGTGCACCTTCCCGTAGCTCGCCTCCATGCAGATGTGGGGCGCAACGCCGCCCAGAGACTTGAGAGCCTGAGATCGTGGGGTGTACCGCACCAGCGGGCTTTCCTATCTACCCGCGTTTTTACCTCAAGGTGACGCGGTAAGCGGAAGCCGGACCGGGTGGTCCGGCAGAGGTGCCGGATTAGAGGTGCCCAGTGTATTCCGGTCTAGGCATAATCAAGCTATATCGGGATACCTGGTTTTGCCACCTCTTTCTTCACACCGTTGGCTGTGGAGTTGCGGTGTCTGGGCTAGTGGTACCACTGCCGTGAGGCCAATGTGGTGGCTGCAAAGGTTCTGTTTCCTGGTCTAGCGTTGACCTCCATCCCACCACACTCTATGCGCGCCCTGCCTATTCGTCTTGCCCGACTAGTCGTCGTTCCACTTGCACTGCTGGTGTTCGCTTCGCCGGTGCTGTCTCAGCCATCCACTGGGGAGCAGCAGACGTACGCCATCAGTTTAGAACAAGGCGTCAATCTGGTTGCGCTGCCCGTCGTACCCGACAATGCAGAATTGAGTGTCGTGATTGCCGACATTCTGCCTAAGGTATCGCTAGTCCAGAGCGACAGAGGGATGCACGTCATTCCTTCGCTCGGGATCAACGACATCGGGGTGTGGAGCTGGAAGGAGGCGTATAAGGTTCACACGACGGCACCGGCTACGCTCGTCATTCAGGGAGCCGGGATCGTTCCAGACCTCTCCCCGCTGGTGCTTGAAGCCGGTGCGCATTGGGTCCCCTATCTGAGAAACGCAGACCTGCCCGTCGAGGAGGCGTTCGCCACTATCCTGCCGAATCTGAGGCGGGCAGAGGACGGCTACGGTCGCGTTTACGAGCCTGGTAACCAGAGCTCTACCCTAGATAGGCTGCGTGTTGGGGAAGGGTACCGGGTGTGGCTAGCGCAGCGCGACACGCTGCTTTATCCCGTCAACCAAAGCTCAGGAGGCGGGGGCGCAATTCAAGTAGGTACGCTGGCTGAGGCGCTCGCACTGCGAGGCCTCGCGCCCGGGCAGGAAATTGAGATGCTTGGCTATTACACACCGGGCGACGGCGGCGGTGGCCGGTTTCTCGTCGAGAACACGGGAGCAGCGACAGACGGCGGCCTCGTCCACGTCCCGAACGAACACGTGAGCCCCCGCGTCACTGAGGTAGTCAGCAACGACGATCCGCACGACAAGCCGCTCGCTCTCCCATCGGGCACTCGGGTCGTCTACGGCTCTGTCACCCTCGAGCTCCTCCGGCCTAGTGGGAACGTGCTCGGTACCATCGACGGCCGCTACCTGCACGGCCATGAGTGGGCCGAACGATTCGTTCCAATTCCGCTCATCGACTACGAAAGCGGGGAGTTCGATGACCAGCGCAGGCGCTTAGCCCAGTGGTGCAATGACGAGGTCGGCGACATGTGGTCGTGCGACCTGCGCATCACGTACCGGCACACGACGTCAGGAATTAGGCTGCGGCGCACGGGCGTAAGCCAGACGCTCAACGCGCACTGGTTTGGCGCTCGACCGCGGTCGGATGCCCCGGCGTTCGACAACCAGCCGGTCCTGGGTCATGTCATCAACGTGGCGAACAGCCTTAACGGCCAAGCCCACGGAACCATCACCACTGTGCTGCTCCCCTCTCCCGAGACCTACGAGTACTTTGGTAGCTTGCAGATCGGCGACGGGCTCACGCTCAAAGGAGGGGGAGGCACCGAACTAGCGACCGTCACCAATGACCTTGGGCATACCTACCAACCGGTACGGATCAAACAGAGTGCGACTCACCTTCGGCTCAAGGACGGAGAAGCGCTCGCGCACATCCGTATGGAGAAGAGCGCTTCGTCCTCAGACTATCTCCCACCGGATATCAAACATAGGCTACACAGTCGCCAAACCGCCATTTCTGTCGCGCCCGGCGCGGTGACTGCGGGACTGAAAGACATCGTGCTCGACGGTAATTGGGAGGGAAACCGCCAGGCATGGGAGGATGGATGGGCCACCCACACGGAGAAAGAAACCTGGATGCGCAACACGCCCAGTTGGTCAGGATTCATATCTACTAGGCACAATGGGGTCCCCATTCCTATGGACCAAGTCATCACGCTGCGCAATGTAGCCATTGTTGGCTACGGAGCTACAGGGGTGCTTGGCGATATCAACAACACGTGGAACGGGGAGAATGTATTGCTGGGGAACTCTGTCTGGAATCACGCACTCTACAGAGCGAATGGAAATTGGACTAACCTGACGTTTACAGGTTTTGCGTGGGGTCATGCGGCTTGGTATGCAGGTGAGATCAATAACCTTGTTTTTGAAAATGGTATCCCTGGCCCCTACCGTCCTGGACAGGAAGTTTTCGAGATTCGCGGAGGGGATGCTTTCACGGAGAGCGATCTACAGGGCAATCCGGAGTACACGCGAGCCGATGGGACGGTCCTGCCGCTCGGGACCACGGTAGACGGATTCTACATCGATCTACGCGGTAGCAGACTCGTTAGGCCTATCGGTGGGCTCGGGCCTAGAGTTCGACTCCTTAACGGGAGAGTCATACTGAACGAGGAAGTTCGTTCTGCGTCTCTCTTCAACGAGCTAGGCAATGGGTACCAGAAAGCCCTCTACCCCGAATATGAGTTCGAAAACATTGTAGTCTATGACAATGGGGAGTTAGGACGTGAACGACTTTTCGGCACGCTTAACGTCACGAACAGCTCCTTCCGAAACATTTCGACCGACGCAACCCTTCTTGGCTCTCAGTCTCCTTCTGGTAATGCGTTTCGCCTGAGAGCCTATTGGAGAAATCATTATGCGTGGGACGACAGGCAGACAACCCTTTTTTCGCAGATATATGCTGACAGTCCTCAGGACCATCTGGCGAACGTATACATTCATCCGAATTCGACTGGTGCAGAATACTACATATACAACTCGCGATTTAACAACTTGACCAACACGCTGTATGAGAACAGCAATGGAACAGGTGAGCTGAGCCAGTTCGAAGGAGACCTGGAGAAGATAAACGTGTACATGGATGGGGTTGAGTTTAAACTACACAACAACCACTTCCATGACTTGGAGATATTCTTGGCACTCACACAGTTGCGAAATTGCACCGACACCAACAGTGGCCGTACCAGTGAGGATAGCGGAACGTTCACGTTCACTGCGTCAGGCGGTGAGACGCAGATCGGAGTGCCTACCGGTCTGCTCTGGGAACCGCTCGACTCGAGCTTTACAACGGTCACGGAAGGCAGCGGCGCGAACGGCCTGTTGCACTCCTTCGAATACCGCGCCCCCGATGGCTCACCCCTTGCGGACGATCGCCGAGGTCCCAACCTTCGGCTCAACCTGACGCGGGCGCTCGCTGCCGGCGAGCAGGTGACGTTCTCGTGGGAGGCTGCGGTTCGGCCGTGGGATGCCGGTGCCGGGAACCGACCGGCCGACGCTGCCTACGGGAGCAACAATCCCTTGACGCGAGAGAACGGGAGGTAGGCGCTCATCATGACGAGCAAGAACGCAGCGGTGTAGAGCACAGGCCAGAAGTGAAAGGTGCGCGAGCGAAGAACATGGGTGCTGCACTGCGCTGTTGCCATCGCGGTGAGAATCCACGCGAAGGCGACTACGGGGGCGAGCGGGTACGTCGTCAGGATGAACGCGAGCAGGGCGGGGTCGCGCCAGCGTGAGAGGCCGCGGTCCTCCGGCCACAGAAAGCAGGCAGCGACGACCGCTTCGATCCCGATCGTCCACCACGTCATGAACTGCGCCAGGGCCGCGATGCGCTCGCCCGTGTTGATGCCGATCCCGCCACTCGGGTCCCCGAAGTTGCGCAGGCCGCTGACGCGCTGGAGGTTGTCCTGGAGCCCGCCGGAGGAAGCACCGCCGACGACCTCGGCCACGTCGTGAAAGCGGGGGTCCAGCAGGAGCGTAGCCTCGAAAAAGGCACCGCTCAGGTAGTCCTCGGAAATTAGCTTCCAGAGCACTGCGAAGAAGAACGCCAGCCCGATGAGCAGGCGGGCATTGAGCGCGAGGAAGCGGTCGGGATCGGCCATGAGGCGGGAGAGGGCGACGGCAAAGCACCAGTACGTGATGAGGTACTTGTGATTGTCGATGTAGAACCATCCCTGGTAGTGCCCGACGGCCAGGACGAACGTAACGGCGAACCAGAACAGCGCGCTGCGAGCGATCGGGCGGTGGAGAAGGGCCAGGACGCTTAGAGCGAGCACCCCCGTCTTCATGTACCAGACGGGGAGTGTCCACAGAAGAAGGAGGATGAGCGTCATCGCCGCGACGAGGTCGAAGCGGCGCTCTGGGGAAGAAAAGTCCTCGGCCCAGCGCAGGGCAGCGGTGCGGAGCCGCGACCAGCGGCCGGGGGCGGAGTGAGTCGGAGCGTCCGGCATGGGCGGTGGCTCAGTCAAGGTCCAGGGTGACGCTGTTGAGCAACTCCGGCATGGCGCGGTGGTGCTCCTGGTCGTAGCGCATCGACCAGACTTCGACCCTGACCCGGCGAAGGTCTGGCTCGTCTGTGGCGGCCGGACGCGGGCGGGGCTGCGCGAACGCGACCCAGTCGGGGTATGAAACGACAGCCGTCGTATCGAGCGCGAGCAGCGTGCGGTCTACCGGCTCGCCCAGGCTGTCGGCGCGCGCGAGGGCCTGCGCGCGGCGTCGCTGCTGGCGGCGGCGCTCCATCGCCGGCGTGCGGGCGAGGTACTCCCTCAGCTCCTCCGGGAGGCTCGCGATTTCGTCGAGCACCTCGTCGAAGGAATAGATGGCCCACGACTGCGCTGCCGTCTCGCGGGCGATCTGTTCCAGCGTCTTCGTGTCCGGCATCCCGAGAACGCGGTTCTCCTGGATGGAGAGCGTGCCGTAGAGCGCGAGCGCCTCGCCTTCGGGGGTAATGAGATAGGTGCGGAGGGTGCGCTTGCCGGGCGAGTCGGCGGTCGAGAACATCCCGAAGCCGCCGCCTTTCCACGGCGTCAGGTGGTGCGCGTGAGCCCGCCAGAGTTGCAGGCAGGCGACGAGGACGAGCAAGCCGGGTACTAGGTAGTAGAGAACGGGGGAGCGAACCGCGCTACGTTCCATGAGGGGCAGCGGACTGCTGGCTGGAGGGGCGACGACGTGTGCCCCCAAGGTACCACTTGCCGAGAGAACCCGGCGACTAGGCTGAGGCCAGAGTCGGGTGTCCCGCGGGTGGGCGGACGTGGCTAAGCTGCTCGAAGAGACGCTCCCACATCGCGCAGGCGACTTCCTGCTCGTAGTGCTCCAGGAACGCCGCGCGGGCGCGGACCCCCTGCTCGGCGCGGAGGTCGCCGTCGTCGCACAGGCGCATCACCCCTTCGACGAGCCGCGCCGTGCTGCCGTCGTCCCCCGGCTCGACGACGAACCCGATGGCCTCGCGCGTGATCGTCTCGGCAGGCACGGAGGCGCGCGGGCCGAGCATCACCACCGGGCGACCGGCGGCCATGATCCCGTAGAGCTTGCCCGGCACCGCGATCCCTGCCATCCGGCGCTTCAGCGTGAGCAGGTGGACGCTCGCCGCCGAGAGCGAATACCGGAGCTGCTCGCGCGGGAGGTAGCCCAGGTAGCGGAAGTTCTCGATCCCATGCTTCTGGGCGAACGCGATGATCTCCTTCTTCCTCGGGCCGGAGCCGACGAAGAGGAAGAAGATGTCCGGGTGGTTCTTCAGCGTGTGCATCGCCCCGAGCACCTCCTCGAAGCGGTGCGCGAGGCCGGCGTTGCCGGAGTACATCACGACGCACTTGCCGCGCAGGCCCCACTCGTCGAGGAGGGGGTTGTCGGCGTGCGGCAGCGGCTCGATCTCCTCTTTCTTGCTCCAGACGGGGATCGTGTGGAGGCGGTCCGGCTGCACGCCCTTCGCCTCGATCCGCCGCTTCATGTAGGTCCCGAGGTCTACGATGAAGTCCGCCTTGCGGTAGCCGACGTCGTTGAAGTAGTGCAGCGCCTTCGCCAGCGCGCTGTCCTTCTTCAGCATCCCCAGGGCCTCCTCGGCGTCCGGGTGGAGGTCCATCGACCAGACGCCGTAGCGCTGTCCGCGCAGCCGCTTCAGGACCGCCCCGACGTAGCACAGCAGCGGCGGCGTCGTGAGCACTACGAGGTAGTCGTAGTGCCGCTTGCGCAGAAGCTGGAGCAAGACGCGGAGGTAAAAGCTGGCGTAGTCGACGAGCCGCCCGAGGTGCCGCTTCCGCCCGAAGCTGGTCGCCCGGATGCGGTGGATGCGGACGCCGCGGTGGACCTCCTCCTCCGGCGATTCGAGGTCGCCGGCGAGGTACTTCCCCCGGCTGCACACCACGCTCACGTCGTAGCCCGCCGCCGCGAGGTGCTCGGCGAGGTCGGTCAGGTGCTGGCCCGTCGAGGCGAAGTCGGGCCAGTAGTGCTGGTTGACGAAGAGGAGGGAGGGTTTGCCGGACATGATGCCTAGCCTTCCTCGGCTTCACCGACGGCTGCCGCCGCCTCCACCGGGTGCCGCCGGATGACCGTGTTGCCGATCACGACGACGTCCATCCGCGTGCGGAGGAAGCAGTCGAGCGCCTGCTCCGGCGTGTCGACGATCGGCTCGTTCTCGTTGAACGAGGTGTTGAGCAGAATCGGGATGCCGGAGCGCTGGCCGAAGGCGGTGATGAGCGCGTGGTAGGTCGGGTTCTGGCGCGCGCTGACGGTCTGGATGCGGCCGCTGCCATCGACGTGGGTGATGGCGGGCAGGCTGTCGCGCTTGTCGGCGCGGACGGGGTAGACCTGCTGCATGAACGGAGCGGGCGCGGCATCCTCGAAATACTCGTCGAGCGCCTCCTCGGCGACGGACGGGGCGAAGGGGCGGAAGCGCTCGCGGAACTTGATCTTCAGGTTGATGAGGTCGCGCATGTCGGCGCGGCTCGGGTCGGCGAGGATCGAGCGGTTGCCGAGGGCGCGTGCGCCCCACTCCATCCTGCCCTGAAACCAGCCGACGACGTTGCCGTCGGCGAGCAGGTCGGCGGTGGCCTCAATCGTCTCCGCTTCGGTGTCGTAGCGCTCCCAGGTGTAGGTCCACTCCTCGTCTTCGCGCGCCTCGACGATCGGCGTCACGTCCGCGTCGGGATAGGACGTGCCCCAATAGCCGTGCTCCATGACGAAGGTCCGCGGCTGGCCGAGAACCTGGTTCCAGACCCAGTACGCCGCGCCGAGAGCGGTGCCGTTGTCGGCGGCGGCAGGCTGGATGTAGACCTCCTCGAACGGCGTGTGAGCCCGGATTTTCCCGTTCGCGACGGAGTTCATCCCGCAGCCGCCGGACAGGCAAAGGCGCGGCTGCCGGGTGCGCTCCCACAGCCCGTTCAGGATGTGGAACGCGGCCTCCTCGTAGACCGCCTGCAGGGAGCGCGCCATGTCCTCGTGCGCGCTCGTCACCTCGTCGTCCGGGTGGCGGGCCGGGCCGAGCAGCTTTTCGAGCTCCGCCGTGTAGACCTTGCCGAGCGTCGGGTAGCCCTCGTCCCACTCCATCTCGACGCCCTCGCTCCAGTGCCGGAAGTATTTCAGCTCGAGCTCGAACGCCCCGCCTTTCTTGAGGGTGAGGAGCTGGCGAAGGTCGTCCACGCGCGTCGGCTTGCCGTAGGGCGCGAGGCCCATCACCTTGTACTCGTCCCCGTAGTTGAGGAAGCCGAGGTGCTGCGTGATGGCGGTGTAGAGCATCCCGAGCGAGTGCGGGAAATACACCTTCTCCAGGATGTCGAGGGTGTGGCCGCGCCCGAGCGCGGTGGACGTGCTCACGAAGTCGCCGAAGCCGTCGATGGCGCAGACGGCGGCCTCCTCGAAGGGAGAGACGAAGAACGTGCTCGCGAGGTGGGCCGGGTGGTGCTCGACGTAGTGAACCTCCGGCAGGCCAGCACTCTCGACCCCGAGGGCGTCGGCGAGGGGGCCGTGGAGGTCGCGGACCTTGCGCGAGTTCTGGACGCGGTCGAGGACGAGGCGGAGGTCCGGGCGGTTCTTGAGCGTGAAGAGTCCTTTCTTAAGGAGGTTGGCCTTCGGGTCGCGGCTGATGGCGACGTGGTCCACCCCGGCCCCGGTGAGGCCCGCGATCTCGAGGCAGCGCCGGATGGCAAGCGTCGGGAAGCCGGCCCAGTGCTTGACACGGCGGAACCGCTCTTCTTCGAGCGCCGCGACGAGCTGCCCGTCGCGGACGAGGACGGCCGAAACGTCGCCGTGGTAGGCGTTGATACCGAGGATGACCATGAACTCCCTAGAGTTGGTTAAAGCTGGTGGGGCGTCGGAGGCGTTTTAGCCTCGGACGGTGGAGAAGATATCGACCGGTTTCGGCGTTCAAATAAGTGCAGCGCGAGAAGAATCTCGGCGTACGTGCGCTGGAGCGCGTACTGCCAGCCCGCCGTGCCGTCGAGGATGCCGCCCTTGGCGAAGAGCGCGTAGACCGGCGCGAGGACCGGCGCGAGGCCGCCTTTGAGCCGGAGCCGGTCGGCCAGGCCGAGCGACGCGGGGTCGGCGGCCAAGAGCTTGTCGGCCTCCTGCACGGCGTATCGGTCCTGCGCGGCGAGCCACGAGCCAAGCGGCTTGCGGTCGTCGTGCTGAATCACCCCGGCCAGCGCCCCGACCTCGCCGTCGATGGCGACGCGGTGGGCGTGCCCGTCCTGCCGGTACGTCGCGGCGTCGCGGCGGTAGAGGACGACGCGCGGCGGGTAGAGCGTCCCCCGCAGCGGACGCCCGCCGATGCAATACTGAAACCCGACCTCGAACCCGCTCTCCGGCACCTCCGGCGGCAGCGCCGCGATCTCGGCGACGAGCGCCGGCGTCAGCACGTAGTCCGCGTCCATCGAAAGCACCCACTCCGTCCCGACGAGCCCGAGGCCATAGTTGCACTGCCCGGCGAAGCTGTCGAAGGCGCGCTGCTCGACGTCCACGTTCGGAAAGCCGCGCGCGATGCCGAGCGTCGCGTCGGTGCTGAAGCTGTCGAGCACGACGACGCGCTCGGCCCACGCGAGCCGCTCGAGCACGCGACCGATGTTGGCCTCTTCGTTGAAGGTGAGGATGAGGGGGGTGATGCCGCCTGCTAGCACGTCGGTGTCGGTGGGGTTCGAGGGTCGGGAGTGGGAGCTAGCCTACGACGCAATCCGGGCGCGCGCCCTGCCCGAGCAGCCAGGCATAGACCGCCCGCATCTCGCCGGCCACGCGCGGCCAGGAATAGGTCTCTTCGATGAGGGTACGTCCGCGCGCGCCCATCAAGCGGAGCTCCTCGCCCGAGAGCGCCGTGGCCTGGGCGAGGGCCTGCGCCAACGGCTCGGCCCCGACCTCGACCCACCACCCGCAGGCGTGCGTCTCGAGGTCGCGCCACGGCGCGGCGCGCGTCGTGACGACGGGCACGCCCGCCGCAAGGGCCTCCGCCACGACGATGCCGAAGTTCTCGCTGAAGGTCGGCAGCACGAACAGGTCGGCCTCGCGGTAGAGGTCCCACTTGGCGTGGTCGTCCACCTCGCCGACGAAGCGGAAGCTGGCGGCGACGCCGCGCGCCTCGGCGGCGCGCTCGATCTCGGTGCGGTGGCCCTCAGCGTCCGGCCCGGCGAGGACGCACTCCCATGCGGGAGGCCGGACCGCCGCCCACGCCTCAACAAGGTTGAGGAGCCCTTTCTTGGGGTGGATGC
>CBDCBW010000010.1:0-196341 GCA_965214485.1 Rhodothermales bacterium
GGATTCGGTCTCGGTGCCGGTGACGGTCTCTCCGTCCGTTATCTCGCCGATCTGGTAGATGAAGCCGGCGGGCCGCTCCGAGGTGAGCGGGAAGGTCTCCTCCCCGTCGTCGGCGCTGTCACACCCGGCGAGGGAGAGGAGGAGAATCAGCGGGAAAGAAAGGCGGAGGAGGCGCATGAAGGCGGGCGTGGTGACGTGGGCGTAGGGACGAGGGACGCCCGACTAGCCGGAGCTCGGGGCGCGGGAGTAACAGAAGGTACCACCGTCAGCGCCGGCACCGTCAGCGCCGGCTACACGCCGAGCACGACGTGGACGGGCACCCCGCCCGGGAGCCGCTCGCGCCCGCCGAGCGAGGTCAGTTCGACCAGGAACGAGAAGCCTACGACCTCCGCCCCGGCCCGCGCGACGAGCCGGGCGGCGGCGGCGGCCGTCCCGCCCGTAGCGACCACGTCGTCGTGGACGAGCACGCGGGCGTCCGGGCCGAGCACGTCGGCCTGGAGCTCAAGGGCGTCGGTGCCGTATTCGAGCGCGTAGGCCTCGCGCAGCACGTCGCCCGGCAGCTTGCCCGGTTTGCGCGCCGGGACGAACCCCGCCCGGAGCCGCTCGGCCAGCGAGGTCCCGAACCAGAACCCCCGCGCCTCGACTCCGACGACGTGGGTCGCGCCGGCACCATCGAACGGCTTGGCGAGGGCCTCGGCTGCCGCCCGGAACAAGGCCGGGTCGGCCAGGAGCGGGGCGACGTCTTTGAACCGAATCCCGGGCTCGGGGAAGTCGGGGGACTGTGCGGAGCGCGCGGCGGAGGGCGTCCATCGGTGGCGTGGTCAGTTGAGGACGCCGCGCTCGTACTGCTCCTTGTAGTCGCGGATCGAGCGGAAGATGGCGCTGGCGAGGTGGTCCTGCCCCTGCTCGCTGCGGAGGTAGCGCGCCTCGGCGGGGTTGGTCACGAAGCCGAGCTCGATGAGGACGGCGGGCATCGAGGCGCGCCAGAGCACGAGGAAGCCGGCCTGCTTGACGCCGCGGCTCGGGCGCTCGGCGCGGTGCTCGAACTGGTCCTGGATGAGCGAGGCGAGGCGCTCGCTCTCGCGCTGGTAGGCCGTCGTCGCCATCGTCTGCACGATCAGCGAGGCGTCGTCGAAGCCCTCGTACAGCCCGGGGTCGCTCTCGAGCTTGACCACGCTGTTCTCACGCTCCATCACGTTCAGCGCCGACTGGCTCCGGTGGAGGCCGAGGAAGTACGTCTCCGAGCCGTGCGCCCGCCGGTTGCCCGCCGCGTTGGCGTGGACCGAGACGAAGAGCTTGCCGCACGACTCGTTGGCGATCCGCCCGCGCTCGTGCAGCTCGATGAAGCGGTCGTCCTCGCGCGTGTAGACGACGCGGATGCCGAGCCGGTCCTCGACGTAGGCCCCGACCTTCTTGACGACGGCGAGCGTGACGTCCTTCTCGCGGACGCCGTTCGAGGTCGCCCCGCCGTCGTGCCCGCCGTGCCCGGCGTCGAGCACGATGCAGTCGAGCGCCCAGTGGTCGCGGCTGGCCTCGTCGGCCCCGTCGGCTACGCCCGGCCTCGGCGTGTAGCTCAGCCCGAGGAGGATGTCGTCGGAGTCGCGGTCCGGGTACGCGGCGGCCTCGACCGGCAGGTTCGGGTCGATGGCGAACGAGAGCACGATGCGGTCGTCGCTCGGGGTGACCGTGTAGCGCTGGACGGGCCCCTGGGCCTCGCCGCGCCGCAGCGCGGGGTCGAGGCGCGTGTTGTAGAGCGTCAGCGTGAGCGCGGTCCCAGACCGGTCGAGGCTGTGGGCCTTCACCCGGCCCGTAGTGTGAATGCGGACGACGTAGCCCCGGTCGTCGGAGCGCTCCGTGAACGAGATGCGTGTGACGCTGGCCGTCGCCCCGATGGGGGCGGGCGGGCGGTCAGGGGCAGCCGGCGCGGCGAGCGGCAGCAGGAAGAGGGCGAGCAGGAGACCGGCGCGGAGAGGGAGCCGCTGCATGGCGGAGACGGATAGGGAAGCGGGGCAGGGACGGGGCAGCCTGCGTGCTGCGCACGCAGACCCTCGAACGCCGTGCCGACCCTCGCGGGGCAGGGCAGCTTCGGCGAAACGAGGCGTCCCGGTTCGGTGGGGGCGGATGACCTCCAGCCCTCGCGCGCGCCCCTCTCCGAGCACGCGGTCAGAATGAAACGGAGGCCGGTACGCCGCACCTAAAGTAGAACATGAAGTGCAGCATTTCAAGTCAGCCCCGAAAGAAGCAAGGGCGACCCGTGAATCGCCCCTCCGGTCGTCGGAGGCATCGGCCCCGCTTCTTCGCCCCGCTTCTTCGGCTGCTCCGCCCCGGCGTGGTCTAGGCCCCGTCACGTTAATCCGGCTCCTGGCTCGGCGAGGCCCCTGAAGGGCGCTGCGGCGTTGTCCTCCTCGCCCGATGCTACGGCATCTGGCTTGTCGGACGCCTGGCCGGGTCCTTCCAAGGTCTCTCGCTCGCTGACGGACCGACTTGCGTGACAGAGCCTAGGGCTCCGTCAGCTCGCGCATCCGGTGCTCGATGACCTGCTCCCGCATCGCCTCGCGCTTGCGAAGCTGCTGGCGCAGCGCGCCGAGCACCTCCTCGACCTGCCGGATTTCCTCGCGCCGGTTCTCCTGCTTCAGCTCAAACATCGCGTCGAGCTTCTGGCGGAGCTCTGTCCGGAGCGCAGTCGCATCGACGGGGTTACGCCGGAGCTGCTGGGCGAGGCGCAGCGCCTCGCCCTCCATCTCGCGCTCGCGGATGAGGCGCTCGTAGAGCGCGCGGTCGCGCTCGGACAGCCCCTGGAGATAGGCCTGCTCGGCCTGCTCGGCGGCGGACTGGCCGAGCACCTCGGGCCTCGCCAAGCCGAACGCCCCGTCCATGTCGGCCTCGTCGAGCGGGACGAGGCGCTCGCCGTCGAGGGTGTAGAGCCGCCCGTTGAGGCCGATGGCCGGGGCGACGGGGCCGCTATACTCGAACGACATCGCGACGCCGGCGATGTCGAGGTCTGCCGGGAGCGCGCCGTCCGGCAGCGGCGTGCCGTCGTGGTAGACGGTGCCGTCGCGGATGTCGAGCCGGTGGACGGCGGTGTTGGCGCTCGCCCCGGCGGTCCGGGAGGCGGTCGAAATCTGGGCCGCCGCCGGGAGCGCGCCGAGCGCGAGGCCGAGCAGGAGCAAGAGGCGAGTCATCGGGGCGAGGAAAGAAGCCATTGGCAGGTAGGGGCTAGCGCTCGACGCGGACCTGCATCCACCCGGCACGGGCAGCGGGGGCCGCGCCGGGCTCGGCCCCGAGCGAGACGGGCGCAGCGTCCCACTCGATCCCGGCCTGCGCCGCCTGCATCTCCTGGAGGCGGAGGTAGAGCACCTGAAGCTCCGCATCGCCGTCGGCGAGGGGCAGGGGCTCCGCCTCTAGCTCGGGAGCGCGCTCGGCTCCGGGAGCTAAAGCCGACGCGAGACCGGCGTCCGCCGCGACGGGTGCGGTCCCCATGACGCGGCGCTCGGCGGCAGCGCTGAACCCGGCGACCGGAGCAGGCGCAGAGCCTGCGGGTGCCGGCCGCCGTGTTCGCACGGTCTGCGGCGCAGCAGAAGCGGCGGCACCGGCAACCTCGTCGCTCGGCACCTCCACCGGGGCCGCGTCGGCGAGCGTTTCGGCAGCCCTCCCCGCCTCTTGCCCTTTTGCCACCATCTCGTCGTCTGACCATGCACCGGGCCAGTCCTCCGCGACGGGCAGCGGTGCCTCACCGCCCGGCCACAGGCCGACACCGAAGGCCAGCACGAGGGCGAACGCCGCGCCGAGCGCAGCGACGGCACCCCGGCGCACACCGCGGCGCTTCGACGAGGCCGCAGCGCGGTCCGCGGCCACAGCTCCGGCGGCCCGGCGGGGCGACCGAGCAGGCGCGGCGGCAGCGGCGACGGCCTCGACGAGCGCGGGTGCCGGGCGCTGCGGCGGCAGCGCATCGAGCGCGGTTTTGACCTCGGCGAGTGCGGCAGCTTCGGCCTCGGCCTCGGGCGTAGCGAGCGCCGGCGGCTCCTCGCCGTAGACCAACCGGACCGGGCCGAGCACGGCGGCTCCGGCGGCGGCCACCACGGCCTCGACGAGGGCGGGCGCGGGGCGCTGCGGCGGCAAAGCATCGAGCGCCGCCCTCACGGGTGCCAGCCGAGACGCTTCGGCCTCGGCCTCGGGCGTCGCCGGGGCGTGCGGCTCCTCGCCGTAGACTGCGCGGACCGGCTCCGCGGCGGCGGCTCCGGCGGCCACCACGGCCTCGACGAGGGCGGGCGCGGGGCGCTGCGGCGGGAGCGCGTCGAGCGCTGCTTTCAGGGCGGCTAGCTCGACCGCCTCGGCCTCGGCTTCGGCACCGAGGCGCAGATGCTCGGAGCCGGACTCGCCGTAGGCGCAGCGGAGGGCGTTCAACTCGTCGTGCATGGGCGTAGCGTTCGGGCCAGAGGCGAAGGGCGTGGGTTAGTTGCGGGCGGCGTCGGGCAGGAGCGTCTTGCGGAGGTTGATCAGCGCGTAGCGCATCCGCCCGAGCGCGGTGTTGATCGAGACGTCGGTGATCTCGGCGATCTCGCGGAAGGTCAGCTCCGCCTCGTGGCGGAGCAGCACGACCTCGCGCTGCTCCGGCGGGAGCAGCTCGATGGCCGCCCGCAGCTCTTCGACGCGACCGGCGAGGTCGAGCGTCTCGGCAGCGTCGGGGCCTTCGGCGGGAAGCCGGTCAAAGAACGAGGTGCCCTCGTCGTCGCCCGCGTCCACGTCCTGCCACTTCTTGCGGCTGCGGATGTGGTCGAGCGCGGCGTTGCGAGCGATACGCATCACCCAGCCCAGCCAGCGGCCCTGCTTCTCGTAGGACCCCCGTCGCTTCTGCATCGCGGCGACGGCGCGGAGGAACGTCTCTTGGAAGAGATCGCTCGCCACCTCGCGGTCGCGGACCATCCCCACCAGGTAGCCGAAGATGCGCTCCTGGTGGCGCTCGACGAGCGTGCGGAAGGCGCGCTCGTCGGCGTGGTCGATGTAGGCTGCGACGAGGTCTTCGTCAGGCAGGTGCTCCATGCTGCTAGGCTACGCGGTGCACGCTCGGGTAACGGCAGCCGCTCCGGGGTTATTGCGTCTCGGCCCGTCCCCATTCCGTGACCGGACTCCGCGACCGGATTCCGTCCGGGCTCCGGGAGAAGGGTGGGCTCGGGGAAGATACCGTCGCGGCCCGCTAGGCGGTGGACCGGGGCATCCCCTAGTGCCCCACGGGGGACCTCACGCAATCGACTTGCGCGCGAGCGCTTCCCGGAACTGCCGAGCCCCCGTCTCGTGAGACGCCTGCACTTCTTTGACACCGCACCTCCCCGATACGCCCCACGGCTCCGGTGCCCGAGCAGGCCTCCGCAATCCTGTTCCCCCGCGGCACTTCACATCTCCAGCCGGCCCGGCGTTGACGAGAGCCTCTCCCTTCTGGCTCTTCACGTGTACGACCCGAGGCCCGGCCGCTTTCCCAGCGGTCGGGCCTCGACTGTTCTCTCCACTCTCTCTACCTCTACGGCCTTCTTTCGAACGCCTCTTCTCGGCGGTGTGTTACACCAAGTCCGGCTGAAGTGCATCAGGTCGAACGAGCACTCCAACCACCTCTCCCCCCTGCGCAGTGGGCCGGGGGGCGGGGCTGCCTGAACCGTCACGCGTGGACCAAACGGATTGGGTATCACAAGACGGCGTCGAGTGCCTGCCCGAGCCGCTCGACGGTCTGCACCTTGAGCCCGTCGGGGAAGCTCGCGCCTTTGCGGTTGACCTTCGGGACGAGCACCGCGTCGAAGCCTAGTTTCTTGACCTCGGCGGCGCGCGCCTCGATCCGGCTCACGGCCCGGACCTCGCCGCCGAGCCCGACCTCGCCGATCACGACCGTCTCGCTGTCGGCGGGCACGTCGCGGAAGGACGAGGCCACGGCGAGCGCGACGCCGAGGTCCACCGCCGGCTCGTCGAGGCGGACGCCGCCGGCGACGTTGAGGAACACGTCCTGCTGCGAGAGCCGCATCCCCTCGCGCTTCTCGAGCACCGCGAGCAGCATCTGGAGCCGCTTCGGGTCGAAGCCCGTCGCCGTCCGCTGCGGGGTGCCGTAGCTCGCGGGCGTGACGAGCGCCTGAATCTCGACGAGGATCGGGCGCGTCCCCTCGACGGCGCAGACGATGGCCGAGCCGCTCGCGCCGTACTGCCGCTCGGAGAGGAAAATCTCGCTCGCGTTCTCGACCTCGCGCAGCCCGGACTCGCGCATCTCGAACAGGCCGAGCTCGCCCGAGGCGCCGAAGCGGTTCTTGACGGTGCGGAGGATGCGGTAGGCGTGGTGCCGGTCGCCCTCGAAGTAGACCACCGTGTCGACCATGTGCTCGAGCACGCGCGGCCCGGCGATGGCCCCCGCCTTCGTGACGTGGCCGACGAGGAAGGTCGCCGTGGCGAGCTGCTTGGTGAGCGAGAGCAGCGCGGCGGTCGACTCGCGGACCTGGCTGACGGAGCCGGGCGCGCTCGTCAGGTCGGGCCGGTAGACGGTCTGGATCGAGTCGATGACGAGGACGTCGGGGCCGATGTCCTGGACGGCGGCGACGATCTCCTCGACGTTCGTCTCGGCGAGCAGGAAGAACTCGCCCGTGTCGACGCCGAGGCGCTGGGCGCGGAGCTTGACCTGGCGCGCCGACTCCTCGCCGGTGACGTAGAGCACCGTGTGCGCCGGGAGGAAGCGCCCGAGCTCGGTCATCAGCGTGGACTTCCCGATGCCGGGGTCGCCGGCGACGAGGGTCAGCGAGCCGAGCATGATCCCGCCGCCCATCACCCGGTCGAACTCGCCGAGCCCGGTCACCAGGCGCGGCTGCTCGGCGACCTCGACGTCGGTGATGCGCTGCGCCTTCGAGCCCGTCGTCCCCCGCCCGAACGTCGGGACCACCTGCATCACCGGGGCCTTGACGGCCGAGCGCTCGGTCTCCTCGACGAACGAGTTCCAGGCTTCGCACTCGGGGCACTTGCCCATCCAGCGGTGGGCGACGTGCCCGCAGCTCTGGCAGGTGAAGATGGTTTTGGGCTTCGCCACGTCGGCTCCGGTTTGTGTCTAGTTTGCGGGAGACTACTCGCAGTATACCCACGCCCGCTGACACCGCCGGGTCGCTCCCCCTCCCCGCCCATGAAGCTGCTCAGAACGCCGGAGCACCGGTTCGAGAACCTGCCGGACTACCCGTTCGCTCCCCACTACGCCGCCGTCGACGGCGGCGAGGGCACGCCGCTGCGGCTGCACTACGTCGACGAGGGCGCGGGCGAGCCGGTCCTGCTCCTCCACGGCGAGCCGACGTGGTCGTACCTCTACCGCACGATGATCCCGGTGCTGACCGCTGCTGGGCTGCGCGCGGTGGCCCCGGACCTGCCGGGGTTCGGGAGGTCGGACAAGCCGGCGCGCGTCGAGGATTTCTCCTACGCCCGGCTCGTCGGGTGGATGGCCGAGTGGCTGGAGGCGGTGGACCTGCGCGGCGTGACGCTGGTGTGCCAGGACTGGGGGTCGCTCATCGGGCTGCGGCTCGTGGCCGAGCACCCGGAGCGCTTCGCCCGCGTCGTGGTCGCCAACGGGTACCTCCCGCACGGGGACCGCGAGCCGCCGCTGGTCTTCAGGCTCTGGCAGCTTTTCGCGCGGTGGACCCCGGTCTTCCCGCACGGCTGGATCGTCCGCGTCGGCTGCGCGCAGCGCCTCCCGGCGGAGGTCCGCGCGGCCTACGACGCGCCGTTCCCCGACGCGCGCTACGAGGCCGGGCCGCGCGCGCTCCCGCTCCTCGTCCCGTTCTCCCCCGACGACCCGGCGGTGCCCGCCAACCGCGCCGCGTGGGACGCCCTCGGGCGCTGGGAGAAGCCGTTCCTGACCGCCTTCGCCACCGGCGACCCGATCTTCGGCGGGGCCGACCGGGTGCTCCAGGAGCACGTCCCCGGGGCCGCCGGACAGCCGCACACCCGGCTCCCCGGCGCGGCCCACTTCATCCAGGAAGACCGCGGCCCCGACCTCGCCCGGACCGTCGCGGCCTTCGTCCGAGCCACGCCTCATGCCTAGCTACGACGACGCGCTCGCCCTCCTCCACGCCTGGACCGAGACCGACAGCCTCCGCCGCCACGCCTACGCGGTGGAGGCCGCGATGGCGCACTATGCCGAGCACTTCGGCGAGGACGTCGAGACGTGGCGGATCGCCGGGCTGCTGCACGACCTGGACTACGAGCGGCACCCGTCGCCGGAGGAGCACCCGTTCGTCGGCGTCGAGGTGCTCGAGGAGCGCGGCTATCCCGAGGCCGTCCGAACCGCGATCCTCGGGCACGCGCCCTACTCCGGCGTGCCGCGCGAGACTCGCCTGGCGAAGACGCTCTTCGCCGTGGACGAGCTCGCCGGGTTCATCACCGCCGTCGGCCACGTCCGCCCGACCGGGCTCGACGGGCTGACGCCGGCCTCGGTCAGGAAGAAGCTCAAGGACAAGCGCTTCGCCGCCGCCGTCAGCCGCGAGGACATCGCGCAAGGCGCGGAGGAGCTCGGGGTCGAGCCGGGCGAGCACATCGCAGCGGTCATCGCCGGGATGCAGCGTGAAGCCAAACGGCTCGGGTTCGCGTAGAAGCACGCATGACTGACAAGAAGCGCCCAGACGCGAAGCGCCGCACCCTCACGCCCGTCCCCGGCATCATCGGCCCGGACGAGATCGAGCCGACCGAGATCGAGCCGACCGAGGCCGAATTGACTGACGCCGAGCCGGGCGATGCCGAGCCGACCGAGATCGACCCGCCCGAGGCCGAGCCGGGCGACGCGCACGCGCACACGGTCGAGGAGGCGAAGGCCGTCACGCGGCGGCGGGCGCACGACCTCGGGCTGCTGCTCGCGCGGACCGTCCGCCGCCACCTCCCGGAGCGCTCCGCCGCGGTGCCCACGCCGGCACCCGAGCCGCCCCGGCTGAAAGGCCGGCTCGGCCAGATTCTGCCGGTGATGCGGACGATCCCGTGGGTGCTCGGCGCGCTCTTTCTGCTCTCGTTCGGGTGGGACTTCCCCGGCGCGAGCGTGGGCCTCTTCGGGCGCGATCTGGCGCTGGCGGGTCTGCTCCGCATCCTCGCCGTCAGCGGGCTGATCGGGTTTGCGACGAACTGGCTGGCGATCACGATGCTCTTTCAGCCGCGCGCCAAGCGCCCGATCGTCCCGCAGGGGCTGATCCCGGCGCAGCGCGAGCGCGTCATCTTCCGGCTCGCCCAGGCGATCTCGCAGGAGCTCATCAACGAGGACATCATCAAGGCCAAGATCGAGCAGTCGGGCGCGATCCGGCGCTACCGCGAGCAGGCCGTCGGCGTGCTGAAGTCGGTCGTCGAGGACCCGCAGTTCCGGGACGAGCTGAAGGACCTCACGGCGGCCTACGTCGAGAGCGTCCTGGGCTCGGAGGAGATGCGCGAGAAGCTGGGCGAGCTCGCGATGCAGAAGGTCGAGGAGTACGCCGGGCAGGGGCTCGGCGGCCTCGCGCTCCGGGCCTACCGCTCGCTCAACGAGCGCGACTTCCAGCGCCGCATCGACCGCGCGATCCGCGAAATCCCCGGCGCGCTCGACCCCGTCCTCGACCGGCTCGACGACCTCCTCGACACGGTCCCGGAGCGCATCGAGGCGCGGAGCGAGCAGATCGAGGCCTTCGCCACCCAGACCGTCCTCGGCTTCGTCGAGCGGCTCGACATCTACAGCATGATCATCGAGAACGCGCGCGGGTTCGACGAGGCGCAGCTCGAGAACCTCCTCAAGAAGACCTCGAACGAGCAGCTCAACTACATCAAGTACCTCGGCGGGGTGCTCGGGGTCGTCGGCGGGTTCGTGATCTGGGAGCCCGTCCTCGCGCTCGCCGCGCTCGCCGCGTTCAGCCTCGGGCTGTGGGGGCTCGACGAGGCGCTCTACCGGATGCGCCGCCCCGCCTGACCCGGGTTGCAGCCGGTGGCGGAATACGCGCCCGGTGCCCCTCCAGGGTGTCTGCCCCCCCGGGGTGTCTGCTACTGCCCGGCGGCCGTCGCGGCGAGCCCGTCGAGCGCGGCGCGGATCATCCCGGTCTCCTCGCTCACGTCGCGCGCCCGGTGCCGCGCCGCGAGCGCCGTCGGGCCGTTGTAGACCACGAAGGTGGCCCCGCCGGCGTCCTCGTAGACGAGCATCTTCTGCGGCAGGTCGATCCCGGCGACCTGATTCGCCTGCATGATCGGCGTCCCGAGCGCCGGGTTGCCGAAGAGGAGGACGCGCGTCGGGCGGAGCGAGAGCCCTGCGCTCTGGGCGCTCTGGGCGTGGTCGATGCGGGCGACCACGCTGATCGGCGGTGCCGCCTGGAGCGCCTCGTCGATGGCGTCGAAGGTGGCGCTGACGCTGCGGCTGCTCTCGACGACGACGAGGCCGGGCGCGACGGGCGCAACAGGCTCTGGGTCGTCGCCGCCGTCGCAGCCCACGGCGGCGGCGAGGGCGAGGAGCAGGAGCGAGCGGAGGGCGAAGGGGTAGGCCATGCCGGGCAGGAGGAGTGGGCGGAGGGAAAGATCGCCCCGTCAACGCCGCACGCCGCGCTTCGGTTCGCTACGCCTCGGCGGGCGCGCGCCGGGGGAGCGCGGCAGCGACGGCCTGCGGCAGGCGGGCGGGCTTGACGGCCTCGCGCACGGCGACCTGCACGGCGGGCTCGTCTTCGCGGAAGTTGAGGAGGACCTCGAGCACGCCGTCCATCTCGTGCCGCTCCATCAGCAGCATCCGCAGGCGGCTCGCGTTGCGGAGGCCCTTGAAGTAGCCGCCGTACATCCGGCGCATCTCGAGGACGCCCTTGCGCTGGCCGAGCCACTCGCACTTGAGCTGGAGGTGCTCGGCGACGACGCCGACGCGCTCGTCCCACGAGGGCGGGTCGGGGACCTCGCCGGTGTCGAGGAAGGCGCGGGCGTCGCGGAAGACCCACGGGTTGCCGATGGCCCCGCGCCCGATCATCACGCCGTCCACGCCGGTCTCGTCGAACATCGCCTTGATGCGCGCCGGGTCGAAGGCGTCGCCGTTGCCGAAGAGCGGGATGTCGCGGACGCCCTCCTCCTTGATCCGGCGGAGCCACGCCCACCGCGCCTCGCCCCGGTACATCTGCGCGCGCGTCCGGGCGTGGACCGCGAGCGCGGCGACGCCGGTCTCCTCGAGCATCCGCGCGACCTCGACGATCTGGATCGAGTCGTCGTTCCAGCCCAGCCGGGTCTTGACGGTCACGGGCCGCGCCGCCTCCTCGACGACGGCGGCGGTGAGGGCCTGCATCTTCGGGAGGTTGCGCAAGATGCCCGCGCCGCCGTCCTTGCAGACGACCTTCTTGACCGGGCAGCCGAAGTTGATGTCGATCAGGTCCGGCCCGGCGGCGTCGACGATGCGCGCCGCCTCGCGGACCTGCTCGACCTCGCCGCCGAAAATCTGGATGCCGAGCGGGCGCTCCTGCTCGTAGAAGTCGAGCTTGCGGAGGCTGCCCTCGGCCCCGTAGGTGAGGCCGCCGGACGAGATGAACTCGGTGTAGAGCAGGTCCGCGCCGTAGCGCTTGCACAGGATGCGGAACGGCGGGTCGCTCACGTCCTCCATCGGGGCGAGGAGGAGCGGGCGCTCGGGGAGGGAGATGGAGCCAATTGTCATGCGGCGTCAACTCCGCCCCCCCGCCGCCCTGTTCCGGGCCGGCTGTAACCTCACGCGCGGTGCGTCGTAGGAGCCTCCCGTTCACCGATGCTTCACGCGCCCCTATGCTCGCTCTCGTCTCCGCCCTCGCCCTCACCGGCCTCGTCACGACGGTCCTACTGACGGCCCTCGCCGTCCTCAACGGAGTCCTCGCCCTGCTCGCCTCGATCTCGGTCTGGAAGACGTACCTCCTCCTCGGGACGAAGGTGCTGCTGACGGTGCTGATCTGCATCCCGGTCGCCGGGCTGCTGATCTACCTCGTCTGGGGCCAGCGCAAGGTGCGCGACGCCCGCGTCTGATCTCTGCTCTCCAACCCTCTCGGTCCCCCCATGCCGCTCGCTCGCCGCTTCGCGCTCTTCGCCCTCGGCCTCGTCCCGCTCGTGCTCGCCGGGTGCGGGCCGAGCCTGATCGACCGCGTGACCGGCCCCGTCGGCGGGCTGTGCGGCCTGGTCATCGTCATCCTCGACATCGTAGCGCTGCTGAACCTGTGGCAGAGCGGGCGCTCGTCGGGCGACAAGATTCTGTGGACGCTGCTGATCGTGTTCTTCCCCGTCGGCGGGCTGATCCTCTACTACATCCTCGGCTGAGGAAGCATCTTCGGCTGAGGGAGCACGCGGCTGAGGGTGTGCCCTCCCCGGCCCGGGCGGTCACGTGGGACCGCCCCTACGGGCGCGATCTCTACGGGAGCGGTCACGTGGGACCAACCCTGCGGGCGCGATCTCTACGGGCGCAGTCCCCACGGGCGCGCGGTGCCCCGCTTCGGCACCGCTCCCGGTTTTCCCGCGCGCTTCCGCTCTCGAAGCTCACTGCCGGGCGATCCACAGGCCGAGCGCGGCGCAGGCCAGCCCGAGCACGACGCTGCCGAGGGCGTTGAGGACCGCCCAGCCGGGCCGTCCGCTCTCCCACAGCGCGAGCGTGTCGAGGCTGAAGGCGGAGAAGGTGGTGAACGACCCGAGGAACCCGACGACGAGCGCGAGCCGCAGCGCGTCGTGGCCCTTCGCCACGACGGCGGGCACGGCCAGGCCGATCAGGAACGACCCGGCGAGGTTCACTGCCCACGTTCCGAGCGGCAGCGCGGCTCCGCCGAGCCGCAGGGCGAGGACCCCGACCCCGTAGCGCGCCACCGCGCCGAGTGCTCCGCCGAGCGCGACTATGAGTACGGGCATGGGATATGAGTACGGGCATGGGAACGGGGACGCGATGTAACAGTCGCTTATTCCGGATATAACACAGTCTTGACACGAGCAGGGGCGCTCCGGTTCTACACTCCCGCTCCTCTCTTTGCCCGTCTCGTCTGCGCCTCCGGAAGATACCTCTGCCATGAAGTTCCTCTGCGTTCTGCTTCTCGCCGCCTTTGCCCTCGCCACGAGCACGTTCGCGCTGTTCGCCGCCTCGGCGGCCTCCGTGCACCCGCTCCCCGCCCCGGCGGCTCCGCCGACCGAGCCGGTGCTGCTGCGCCCCGCCGGTCCGGTCGCCGTCGTCGAGCTCTTCACCTCCGAGGGGTGCTCGTCCTGCCCGAAGGCCGACCGCCTGCTCGTGGAGCTCGCCGAGCGCGACGACGACCGCGTGCTCGCGCTCTCGTTCCACGTCGACTATTGGAACCGCCTCGGGTGGACCGATCCCTACAGCGACGCGGCCTACTCGGAGCGGCAGCGTGCCTACGCCCGGACGTTCCGGGCGGGCCGGGTCTACACGCCGCAGATGATCGTCAACGGGCGCGACGAGTTCGTGGGGTCGCGGCGGCACAAGGCGCACGCGGCGATCAAGGACGCCCTCACCGAGCCGGCCTCGGCCACCGTCAGCGTCCGGGCGCGCGCTGAGGACGGCGCGCTCGTCGTGGCGTACCGTGTCGAGGACGCCCCGGACGACGCCGTGCTGCACCTCGCCCTCGTGCAGCGCCGCGCCGAGCAGGCGGTCCTGCGCGGCGAGAACGAAGGCAAGACCCTTGCGCACGCCAACGTCGTGCGCCTCTTCGAGACGGTCCCGGCGCGGACGGGGACGCGCACGCTGCCGCTCCCGGACGGGCTGCGCCCCGACGCGGTCAGCCTCGTCGCCTACGTCCAGGACCCGGCGACGATGCAGGTCTACGGAGCCTCTCACGCCGAGGCCGGGCTCCGCGCAGCCCACGAGGCGAACGGCTGAGCCCTACTCGCCGGCCCGAGCCGAGAGCGGGTTCGCCGCGAGATAGGCTGTGCCTCGGCCCTTGACGGTCTCGTCCCAGTGCTGCATCCACTCCGAGCCGCGCTCGGCGAGCAGGTCCCAGTCCACCGGCATCGCCGGGATGTCCACGTGCATCCACGCCGGGAGGCTGTCCACCGGGATGTCGGTGCGGACGGGGATGCGGTGGAACCGCGCCGCCTGCTCGAGGAGCGCCTCGCGGGAGGTCACGAGCTCGTAGAACTGCCTCGCCCGCTCGGGGTTGGGCGCGCCCTTGACGACGGCGATGGCGTCGACCAGCACCGGCGTGCCTTCCGCCGGCATGACCCACGAGAACGGGTAGCCCAGGTCGCGGCTCTGGAGGTAGGCGTCGGGGAGGTTCCACAGCGTCACGTCGCCCTCGCCGCGCGCGATCGAGAGGTAGAGCTGGGTCGGGTTCGCGGCGTAGGTCTTCGTGTTCTCGTCGAGCCGGGCGAGCCAGCGGAAGCCGTCCTCGACCGAGGGCTGGCGCTGGATCATGGCCCCGAAGATCGTCCGCATCGTGCCCGAGCCGAGAGGCGCGCGGATGATGACGCGGTCGCGGAAGCGCTCGCCGAGCAGGTCGTCCCACGAGCGCGGTGCCTCGGTCGAGTCCACGGCGTCGTGGTTGAACATGATGACCTCGGGCGTCTTGTAGGTGCCGTACCAGCGGTGCTCCGGGTCGCGCTCGTCGTCGGGCACGGCGTCCGCCCAGGTCGGGGTGTAGGGGTCGAGCAGGTCTTGCTCGGCGGCTTTGGCGAACATCGTCTGCGGCGCGCCCCACCAGAGGCTCGCCTGCGGGTTCGTGGCCTCGGTGCGGACGCGGTCGAACGCCTCCTGGCTCCCCATGTCGAGCCACTGCACGTCCACGCCGGGGTGCTCGCGCTCGAAGGCTTGCTCATAGGCCTCGAGCAGCTCCTTGCCGTGCGGCGAGTAGACGACGAGGGTCTCGCGCCCGTCGCCGCAGCCGGCGAGCGTGAGCGAGGCGAGGCAGAGAGCGGCGAAGCGGCGGAGCATGGGGGAGGCATTGGGTGAGCGGGCGCGGCAAAATACGCGAGAGCCCCGATGCCCACCGCGCTCTGCACCGCACCTAACCTCAGGCTGTGCGCCTTACGGGGTGCGCCTTACGGGGTGCGCCTGCGGTACTCCGTCGTCAGCACGCCGTCGAACCCCCAGTTCTCCGGGTCTACCAGGTCGAGCACGATGTGGATGTGCTCAGGCTTCTTACCGAGCACGCGGACCAGCGACTCGGTGATGTCTCGGACGAGGGCGGCCTTCTGCTCCGGCGTCACGCCGTCGTCGGTGAGCTTGACGTTGACGTAGGGCACCGCGCCTACGCCTCGCCCTCGACCACGCCGAACGCGCCGCTCGGCTTGAGCCGCTCCACCGCCTCGACCTCGCGGAGGGCCTCGTCGAGCGCCATCTCTTCGAGGACTTCCGCGACGACCTCCTGGAGCCACTCGCGCTGCTCGTGGAGCGTCTCGGCGATGGCCTCCTTGAGGGCTTGCTTGAGGGCGTCGTCGGGCGTGACAGAGCGGTCCATGGGGACGAGGGTCAGGGGAGGCGAGAGAGGAAACTACGGAACCGGGAGCGAAAAAGCAGCGCAGTCCGCATTGCCCCCTCCCGGTTGACAACGGGCGTGGACAGCGAGACGGGCCACGCCTGCGAAGGTTGCGCTATCCCACGACCTGCAGGCCCGCGAACTTGAGCTTGAGCTTTTTCTGCCCGACCCCCTGGAAGAACACCGTCGCCGCCGCCCGGTCGCCCCGGCCTTCGACGGCGAGGACCTTGCCCTGCCCGAAGGTGGCGTGCTCGACGAGGACGCCGGGGACGATCTCGGCCTCGCCCTCGTCGTAGACGATGCGCTGCCCCTCCGGCTCCACCGCGCGCTTGGAGCGCGAGCGCTTCGGCTGGTCGGGGCGCAGGCTCTGGCGGTAGTAGTGCGGGTCCATGTCCCCGAGCCCTGTGCCGCCGCCTTTCACCGAGAAGCGGTCACGCTTGCCGGAGAACGCCCGCCCGGCCTCGGTGCGGATCACGTCGTCCGCCTCGACCTCGTCGAGGAACCGGCTGCGGATGCCGGGCTGCTGCTCGCCGAAGCGGTAGCGGCTGCGGGCGTACGACAGGAAGAGCAGCTCCTCGGCGCGCGTCACGCCGACGTAGAACAGCCGCCGCTCCTCCTCGAGCTCCTTCGGGTCCTGCGCGGCGACGGCGAGCGGGAACAGGCCCTCCTCCAGCCCGGTCACGAAGACCACCTTGAACTCCAATCCTTTGGAGGCGTGGAGCGTCATCAGCGTGACGCGGTTCGGGTCGCCCTCGTCGGCGTCGGCGTCGGTGACGAGCGAGACCTGCTGGAGGAACTCCGAGAGCGTCGGGGTGTGCTCGGGGGCGGCGTTGCCGAACTCGGCGATGGCGGAGATTAGCTCCTGCACGTTCTCCCACCGGGCGAGGCTCTCGACCGTGTTCTCCTCGCGGAGGCTCGAGAGCAGCCCGCTCTCGGCGAGGAGGTCGCGCGCGATCTCGTCGGCGGGGGCCGTCCCCGCCTTCGCCGCGTGCCGCCCGACCATGAACGTGAAGCCCTCGATGGCCTTCGCGGCACGCGGGCCGACGCCGGTATCGGCGGCCCGTTCGAGCGCCTGCCACAGCGTGAGCCCTTCGGCGCGCGCGAAGGCCTCGACCGTCTCCATCGTCTTGGCCCCGATCCCGCGCGTGGGGTTGTTGATGACGCGGCGGATCGAGGCGGCGTCGTTGGGGTTGACGACGAGGCGGAGGTAGGCGAGGGCGTCTTTGATCTCGCGCCTCGAGTAGAACGACAGCCCGCCGACGATGCGGTACGGGATGCCGCCGCGCCGGAGGGCCTCTTCGAGCGAGCGGCTCTGGGCGTTCGTCCGGTAGAGCACCGCCGCCTGCCGGTAGGGCACGCCGTGGCGGACGTGGAGGTCGCGGAGGCGGCGCTCGACCTTCTGCGCCTCGTCGCGCTCCGAGAGCGCCTCCATCAGCACGACGTGCTCGCCCTCGGCGTTGTCCGTCCAGAGGTCCTTGTCGAGTTGGTCGGCGTTGCGCTTGATGACCGCGTCGGCGAGGCGGAGGATGCGGCCGGTCGAGCGGTAGTTCTGCTCGAGCCGGATCGTCGTCGCGCCGGGGTAGTCCTTCTGGAACGACAGGATGTTCTGGATGTCGGCCCCGCGGAAGGCGTAGATGCTCTGGGCGTCGTCGCCGACGACGCAGAGGTTCTTGTGCCGCGCGGCGAGCATCCCCGCGAGGCTGTACTGCGCGTGGTTCGTGTCCTGGTACTCGTCGATGTGGAGGTACTTCCAGCGGCCCTGGTACTGTTCGAGCGCGTCGGGGTGGTGGTGGAAGAGCTCGATAGGCTTGATCAGGAGGTCGTCGAAGTCGAGGGCGTTGGCGCGGCGGAGGGCTTCGTTGTAGGGCCCGTAGACTTTGGCGGCGGCCTCCTCGAACGGGTCCCCCGCGAGGCGCTGGTACTCCTGCGGGCTGACGAGGCTGTTCTTCGCGCCGCTGATGCGGTGGCGGAGCGAGCGCGGCGTGTAGCGCTTGGGATCGAGGTTATAGCGGGTGAGGACGTTTTTGATGATGTTCTCGGAGTCCGCCGTGTCGTAGATCGAGAAGTCGCGCGTGTAGCCGAGGCGCTCGGCTTCGCGGCGGAGGATGCGGGCGAAGACCGAGTGGAAGGTCCCCATCCAGATGCCGCGCGCGTCCCCCTCGCCGACGAGCCGGACGACGCGCTCGCGCATCTCCTTCGCGGCCTTGTTGGTGAAGGTGAGCGAGAGGACTTGGCTCGGCCACGCCTTCTTGGTCGCCAGCAGGTAGGCGATCCGGTGCGTCAGCGTGCGCGTCTTGCCGCTCCCCGGGCCGGCGACGATCATCACCGGCCCCTCGGTCGTCGAGGCGGCCTCGCGCTGGACCGGGTTGAGGCCGTCGAGGATGTCGGCGGCGGCCTGCGCGCCGGGGTCGGGGGCCGCCCCGGTCGCCATCGGGTCGGGGGTGGCGGGCGTGTCGGAGAGCGTGTAGGTGCGCATCGTCGGGGATGGTGGAAGCGGGCGGGACCCCCCGCTTCTCTCGCGCCTCCGGGACGAGGTCCCTACGGCTGCTTCGAGAAGCTGTCCCCCTCGACGAGGGGGACAGCCGCGCGTTGCTGGGAGCGGAGGCGAAGCCGGAGCGACCGCGAGCGCGGCGGGGGGTCTGCATGATAGCGGCACCGACCGTAGAGGGCAAGGCGGGCGGGCACTTTCCTCCGGCCTCCACACAGCTGGGCACCGAACGAGGCTGGAGTCGTTTATTAGGAGGACGCTCAAACCGCACGAGGTACCGCCATGCAGACTCCCGTTTCCAGCATCCTCAGCCGCAAGGGCGACTGGGTCATCACGATCGAGCCCAGCGCCACCGTCTTCGACACGATCTCGCGCATGGTCGAGCACAACGTCGGCGCGATCTGCGTCACCGAGCGCGGCCGGCTCCAGGGCATCTTCACCGAGCGCGACTACCTCCGCCGGATCATCCTCCAGGGCCGCGCCTCGAAGGACACCCGCGTCGAGGAGGCCATGACGAAGGACGTCATCTGCGCCACCCCGGACCACACCGCCGACGAGTGCATGGCGATGATGACCGAGAAGAAGTGCCGCCACCTGCCGGTCCTCCGCGACGGCCAGCTCGCCGGCATCGTCTCGCTCGGCGACTGTGTGAAGGTCATCCTCGAGACCACCGAGGACCGCGTCCGCAACCTCGAGCACTTCATCACCGGCGGCTACCCCGGCTGAGCGCGCTCAGCTTTCGACGCGGGCGTTGAGCACGTCGTAGACGTTCGGGTCGCCCGCGTTGACCTTGCCGCCGCCGACGCCGGCGTCGGCGCGCTCGCGGACCGAGCGGAACGCCCCGATGTCGCCGCTCTCGTCGTTGGCCCCGACGAGGAGCGTCACCGTCGTGCCGCGCCCGAGGGCGGGCAGGACGAACTTCGGGAGCGAGAACGTGACGGCCCCCTCCTCGGTCGAGACGAGCGCGTTGCCCATCTCGCCGAACTCGCCGAGCACGCGGCCCTTCGCGTCCTCGATCCGCAGCCCGTCGCCGACGAAGACGATGAACTCGTAGCCGTTGCTCTTCGGGAAGACGTAGCCCGAGTTGCGCCCGACCTCGGTCTTCCCCCCCTCCTCCGTGTCGAAGGCGAGCGCGACGAGCGCCGGCTGGAACCCGAGCGCCTCGGGGTCGGCCACGTCCGCGAGCTCGATGCGGACGTACTGCGTCGAGTCGTCCTGGGTGATTTCGAGGTAGCTCACGTCGAGGGTTCGCTCGGGGATCGTCGTGGGGTAGGTGTAGGTCGCGGTCGTGCCCCAGTCGTCGCCGTCGGGGTCGGTCCAGGCGAGGATCGGGATGGCGAGGGGGTTCGTGCGGCTGACCTGCGCCGGGCCGAGCACGCGCGAGCGCTTGACCTGCCGCATCACCGGGTACTCGTCGCGGATCTCCGGTTCGGCAAAGGCGAGCCCGGCGGCGGCCTCCGGCGGGGCGTAGCTGCTGTCGGCGGGGGTCTCTTCGCCATTCAGCGTGATGGCACCGGGCGAGATCGTGACCGCGGCCGAGTCCCCGACGACGAGCGTATCGCCCTCCACGCGCGCGAGCGGGACCGCCTTCACCTGCCCGAAGGCGCGCACCCGGGCCGTCGCCCCGCGCGGCAGCCGGCCGGACGAGACGAGGCTCACCGAGAGCTCGCCGCCGCTCTGCTGCATCCGGGCGCGCACGGTGCCGTCGCCGAGCCGGAACGTCACCGTGGTCTCGCCCCACGCCTCCGGCAGGTGCGGTTCCAGCACGACGGTGTTGCCGCTGCGGTAGCCGACGCCCGCGTAGTCCTGGTAGGCGTTGCGGATGAACTCGGCGAGCGTCCACGGCTGCACGGGCGCGCCGCCCAGGCGGGGCTCGTCCTCGCCGGGGTGCGGGTGCGCGTTGAGGTTCTCCGCCGCCGCGCCGGCGACGCCCCGGTCGAGGATCAGCCGCTGGAGCGCCTCGGTCTGCTCGTAGGCGAGGTCCGCCGCGCCGGGGACGAGCAGCGAGACGAGGGGGCCGGCGAGCCACGTCCACACGGTCCCGTCGTAGCGCGCCGCGCCGCGCTCGTAGAAGTCCGGCGCGTCGAGGTAGGGATAGAACAGCGAGTCCGACTGCGGCAGCGTCGAGACGCCGTAGGGGTAGACGAGGCCGGCGGTGAGGCGTTCGAGCACCCGCCGCTCGGTCTCGGGGTCGAGGTCGAACGCCTGGAGGGCGAGGAGGCCGCTCGGGCGGAGGCGGTCGTCGCGCTGCCCGGCCGTCGAGACGAAATCCGCCATCCGGTCGTCCCGAACGAAGGTCCGCTCGAAGCGGCGTTGGAGCGCGGCGGCGCTGTCGGCGTAGGCCCGCGCCGAGGTCGGGCGGCCGCTGATCTGGCCCATGATGAGGGCGATGGGCTGCATCGCCCGGAGCGCCTGGTAGAACCGGCCCTGCGCCTCGACGGCCCGGTTCGCGCGCGGCACCCGCCCCCGCCCGTCGAACGGCTGCACCCACGTCTCGCCGGGACGGTTGGCGAGAAAGCCGTCCGGCGTCGCGGTGTCCTCGAAGAGCCCACGCACCGCGTAGACGGTCCGGGTCCAGAACTCGGCGCTGTTGTCGGTGACCAGCGAGCGGTCGCCGGTGGTGCGGAGGTAGTCGCCGACGGCCCCGACGAAGACCGGCGTGGCATCGACCGTGGTAAACTGCGGCCGCCCGTCGGCGAACTCGTTGGGGATGCGCCCGAAGCGGTCGATCCGGCGGTCACGGCGCTGCGCCCGCCCGAAGGTGGTGAGGAGCTGCCGGGCGCGCTCCCACTGGCCGAGGGCGAGAAACGCGGGGAGCACGGTGAGCGTCGAGCGCCCGCGCGGGTTGTCCGCGCCGGGCAGCCCGGAGACGACCTGGAGGCCGGCGGAGTCCTCGACGACGAGCGCTTCGAGCGAGAGCCGCGCCCAGTCGAAGGCCCGGTTGAAGGCCTCGTCCTCGGTGCGGATTGTGCTGCCGCCCTCCAGCGTGGCGGCGAGCCGCTGCGCCCGCCGGCTCAGGAGGTCCTCGCGCCGACCGAGCGCCTGCCGCGCCGCCGCCGCCGCGTCCTCCGGCGTGTCCCCCGTCGCAAACGCCACCGCGCCCGGCGTCCCGAACCGGACCACGCCGGGGGCCAGCCCGCGCTCCCGAACCCCGAGGTGGTCTGTGACCTCCTCGGCCTTCACGCGGGCTGCGCCGTCCGTGGCGACGACGGCCAGCCAGACCGGGCGCGTGCTCCCCGCGCGAGGTTCGAGGTAGTTGCCGCGCGCGATCAGCAAGGCATCGCCCTGCGCCTGCGTGCTGTACTCCGCCGCCCCGCGCCGGTCCGTCACGAGAGGCCGAAGCTCGACCGTCCCCACGCTGTCGGCCACCTCGACGAGGAGCGCACCCTCGGCGAGCGTGATCGTCTCGGTGAGCTCCTTCAGGTCCGGCCCGCGTACCGCCCGCAGCAGCCCGGCGAGGAACCCCGACGAGTCCGCCTGCCGGTAGGTCCGCGCCGCAAAGTCGGGCCGCACGATCCCGCCCGTGATCTCCCCCGGCCCGACGCCGACCGAGTCCTCGACGAAGTGCCACCGCCACCCGCTCGCGAGGCGAAAGCCACCGACCGTGAACCCCATCGCCGGGTCCGTCGGTGCCCCGGCGAGCGCGTCGAAGAAATAGGCCCCGGCTTTGTCCGTAAAGAAGAACGAGCGGTCCGCGCTAGAGTCCGCCGCCACCGCGAGGCGGGCGAGCGCTGCGGGCTCACGGCCGGCCAGTCCTTCCGGTACCTCCGTGCCCTCGCCACACCCGGCAAGGGCGACGAGACCCGCGAGCAAGAGGGCGAGCAGAAGAGAACGGGGCACGGGGGAAAGGAGTCAGGGATCTAGGAGAGAGGCGCGAGAGTGGATAGAAGATAGAGAGCGACTATTCACTCTCCGGCTCCCAAGGCATACTCCTGCGCATGAACTCGTCAAACATAGGGACGGTGAAGGCAGTATCGCCGTGGGCCGGACTGTAGATCATCCCCTTTCTGATAAGCCCGGACCTCAATGGGGCGACGGACCGGACGGACGTGCCCATCTTGGCCGCAATCTCTCCGGAGCGATGAGGACCGGCTCCAAGCTCGGCCATTGCCCTCATGTATTGCTTCTCGCGCGGAGTTAAACGGTCCAGGCGTACTCGGAAGAATCCACTGTCTAGCTGCTGCACAGCACTCCCCGTCGCGGCCTCGGCATCGCGCTCCGAGATGGGCGATTCGGCAGCAACGTTCCAGGCGTGCTTCCCCCACTCCTGAAGGAAATACGGGTACCCTTGCGTCTTGTCCACGATCAGGTCGAGCGCGCCCGCCGTGTAGTCCACGTCTTCGTCCCTCGCTGGTTCTCTGACGGCTCGCTTCGCGTCGGGTTGAGCCAGCGGACCTACCTCGGGATAGTCGAACAGTCGCTCGGCGTACGACTTCGCCTCCCCGGCCAGCCCTGCGAGTTGGGGCAAACCGGCACCGAAGAATACGAGCGGCAAGGCGCGCTGCGACACCTTGTGGATGGCAACGATGAGCGCGCTGAGGTCCTCGGAGGAGAGATACTGTACTTCGTCTATCATCAGGACGACCGCCGTGCCCACTTCCTGAGCCGCTCTGGCAACAGCAAGAAACAGGTCAGGCAGATCAACCTCCAGATCGCCGGAGTCAGCCTGCCCGGCTTCCGGGTCGATGCCGACCTCCAGTTCTCCAACGGAAACTTTGAAAGCCCCAGCGAACGAGATAAGCGTTCGGAACGCCCGGCGAACCTGATCGCGCCGCCGTTCGCTTCGGTCGAGTTGAATCAGCAGCCGACGCAGGTGAGGCACCAGCAAGCTCGGCAGGCCCCGGCTCTCCGGTGCCTCAATCAGGATCGGGTGGCAGTCGGCGTCCTCCGCGATCTCTTCGATCCGGTTGAGCAAGACCGTTTTGCCGACGCCGCGGAGGCCGAGCAGCATCTGCCCCTTTGCATACCGCCCCCCGAGGGTGCGAGCAATAGCGATCTCGGCGTCCGCCAGGATTTGCTCACGGCCGGCAAGCTCGGGTGGGCGCGTACCGGCACCGGGAGCATAGGGGTTGAGCCTCGGGTCCACAACGGTCTCTCGGAAGGTTTGCAAGGTTATCGAAGTTAGCGCAGTGCAGGATAACTCCGATAACCTTCCTAAACTCTCTTTACCTCTTTGCCTCACCGAGCAGCCCCTCGAAGACTTCCGCGTCGTGGCCGTCGCCGAGGATGAGGTGGCCCATGCGGTCGCGCTTGGTGCGGAGGTAGGCGGCGTTGTCGTCGTTCGGCGCGATCTCGATCGGGACGCGCTCGGCGATCTCGAGGCCGTAGCCGGCGAGGCCGATGCGCTTGGTCGGGTTGTTGGTCATCAGCCGGAGCTTGCGGACCCCGAGGGCGCGGAGAATCTGGCAGCCGGTGCCGTAGTCGCGGTGGTCGGGCTGGAAGCCGAGGGCCTCGTTGGCCTCGACGGTATCGAGGCCCTCCTCCTGGAGCTTGTAGGCGCGGAGCTTGTTGACGAGGCCGATGCCGCGACCCTCCTGCTTCATGTAGAGCACGATGCCTTGCCCTTCCTGCTCGACGCGGCGGAGCGCCGTGGCGAGCTGGTCGCCGCAGTCGCAGCGGTTCGAGCCGAAGATGTCGCCCGTGACGCACTGGCTGTGGACGCGCGTCAAGACGGGCTCGTCCTCGGTCCACGCGCCTTTCGTGAGCGCGAGATGGACGCCGCCGGTGAGGACCTCCTCGAAGGCGTGGAGCTGGAAGCGCCCGAACTTCGTCGGCAGCTCGACCTCGGCGACGGGGCGGACGAGCGCCTCGGTCCGCATCCGGTAGGCGATGAGGTCTTTGATGGTGATCAGCCGCATGCCGAACGCGTCGGCGATGCGGCGGAGGTCGGGGACGCGGGCCATCGTCCCGTCGTCGTTCATGATCTCGATGAGGACGCCGACCGGCGCGCACCCGGCGAGGCGGGCGAGGTCCACGACGGCCTCGGTGTGCCCGGCGCGGCGGAGGACGCCGCCGGTCTGCGCCCGCAGCGGGAAGATGTGGCCGGGCCGGGCGAACTCGGTCGCGGTGGCGGAGGGGTCGGCGAGGGCGCGGATGGTCCGGGCGCGGTCGGCGGCGGAGATGCCGGTGGTGGTGCCGCGGTTGTAATCGACGGAGACCGTGAACGGCGTGTCGAAGAGCGCAGTGTTGGCCGTCTCCATCATGCCGAGGTCGAGCGCGGCGGCGCGCTCGCGCGTCAGCGGGACGCACATCAGCCCGCGCCCGTGCTTCGTCATGAAGTTGACGAGCTCCGGCGTGACGGTCTCGGCGACCCCGACGAAGTCGCCCTCGTTCTCGCGGTCCTCGTCGTCCACGACGATCACGAGGCGTCCGGCGCGGAGGTCGTCGAGGGCGTCCTCGATGGAGTCAAAGAGCGGTCGGTCGGTCGGCATAGGGCGGGGGGTTCGTGAGCGGCTTCAACGGGACCTCGAAGGGCGGGTTCAGGAGGGCCGGAGAAGAGGGCGAGGAGAACGAGGAGCGCGCGCGTCCCCCCTCCCTCTCCCGTTTCTCTGCCCCTCCGCCCTTACTCCTTCGCCGCCACCGAGGCGACAGCGCTCTTGTCGAAGCGGAGCTTGACGTTGTCGTCCACCTGCGCGAGGATGCTGTTCTCGTCCACCTTCGTGACGGTGGCGTGGACGCCGCCGATGGTCACGATCCGGTCGCCCTTTTTGACGGCGGAGATCATGGCCTTGCGCGTGTCCTCACGCTTTTTCTGCGGGCGGATGATGAAGAAGTAGAAGACGATGAAGACGAGGAGGAACGGCAGGAACAGCCCGGCGAGGCCGCCGCCGCCCTCGGGGGGCGGGCCGCTGAGCAGGAAGAGGGAGAGCGTGTAGATCATGAGGCGCTAGGGTGAGAAAGGGGCGAGGCGAAGATACGCTGCCGCTCGCCCCCTCAGCCTCAGAGCCGAGCGCGGCGCGGTCGTACGAAGCTACCGAGCGGCGGGGCGGATTGACCCTCGCCACTCGGCGCTCCTCTCGGCTGCCGCCGGAATACCTCCCCCCGGCTGTAAACCCGCGACCGGGCGAAGCCCTTTGCCCCCCGCTCCAGGACGACGCACCGTTACGCGTGCAGCCTTTGTTTGCCCGCCGCTCCCCAGTGGCCTCGGCGGGGATCAATAATAGCAAGCCTCCCCCGCAGCTCCAGCCCGCAGGGACACGCCGCGACCCAGTCGTCTCTCCCTGCCCAGCGGAACGCACTCCACACCACTCCAACCACACTCCACAGCACCATGCGTATCTATCTCACTCTCTTCCTGTTCGGCTCGGTCATGCTGACCGGATGCGCCGACGACCTGGTCGGCCCGGCCGTCGACGCTGCCGGCATCACCGACCCTGTCACCATGCGCGATGCGGCTCCGGTCTCGTTCTTTAAGACGTGGGAAGCCCCGGCCGCCCAGGACGGCTACCGGATGACCTTCCGGAATACCGAGCGCTCGAACCAGCCTGCCGGGGCGGACGACGCCCGCCTGGCCCTCGCAGGGAACGGCACCTACGCCCCGGAGCAAGCTGCCGACGGCTCCGCCGAGCGCGTCAGCTTTACCATCGTCGGAACCGTCGCCCTCGACCGCGAGGTCGCCTTCACGATCGTAGACGAGCAGGGTGAGGTGATGGCTGAGGCGAAAGGCTTGGCCGACGAGCAGTACGAGCGGCTCGAGCTGAACATCCAGTTCGCCAACGGCTCCGAGCGCCACGTCGTCCTCTCCCCCGAGACGGACCGCACCCCGATGCTAAGCGTCTCGGTCGAGTAGCGAGAGCCGCTCCGACCCCCTCAGCGAGCGCCTGCGGCCCCATGCCGCAGGCGCTCGCTGCTTTTGGAGACCGCTGCGTTCGGAAGCGGGGGGCGGTGCAGACTGCCGTAGGCGATGAGCCGGGAGACGCGGTGCCGAAGCACTGGCTGCGCCATGAGCCACCGCACGGGCCCGGCCAGCCGAGGGTCCTCGGCCTGCAGCATCGGGGCCAGCACGAAGCGGTGTGCCAGGGCCTGGGCGCGCTGCACGAGGCGCACGGGCCCTTCGCGGCGGCGCTGCACCGCCCGCAGCACGCGCTCCTCGACGTGCCCGGCGCGGAGGCCGCCGGCCACCACGTCGGCGGCGCACGCGGCGTCCTGAATGGCGAGGTTCAGCCCGACCATCCCGACGGGGCTCATCGCGTGCGCCGCGTCGCCGATGCACAAGAAGCCGGGGCGATGCCACCGGTGCAACCGGTCGATCTGCACGCGCAGCAAGGCCGTCTGCGTCCAGTCCTCGAGCGCGCTCGCCCGGTCGGCGAGGTCGGGGGCGGCCCGGGCGATGCCGGCGCGGAAGGCGTCGAGCCCGCGCGCGCGGAGGGCGGGGAAGCTGCCTTTCGCAATGAGGGCCCCGACCTGCCAGTGCGCGCCAGCGTCCATCAGCGCCAGCATGGCGTCGCGGCCAAACCGGAAGGCCGCGCCCGCGCGCGCGTCGTCGCCGGCGCGGCGGGGCAGCGTGAACCACAGCACGTCGATGGGCACGCCGAAGGCTTTCGCGCGCAGCCCGGCCTGCGTCCGAAGCCCCGAGCCGCGCCCGTCGCAGGCGACGGTGAGCGGGGCGCGGAGCGTGTGGCGCTCGCCGTCTTTCTCGTAGACCACGCCGCGCACGACGCCGCCCTCCTCGGCGAGGGCCTGCACGTCGGCACCGGTGACGAGGCGGGCGTGGGGATGCCCGAGCACCTCGCCGAAGACGAGCGGCAGAAAGTCCGCCTGCTGCATCAGCAGGACGAACGGAAACGGCGTCGCCAGGGTGCTGAAGTCCGCGAAGCGCACCGCCCCCCCCGCGTCGACGGCAGTGAAGTGGGTCGTCTTGGCGTGCGGCAGCGCGAGCACCCGCTCGGCGAGGCCGACCTCGGCGAGGAGCTCCAGCACCGCCGGGTTGAGCGTGTTGCCCCGGAAGCTGCGGTCGAGGTCGGCGTGCTTTTCGAGGACCGTGACCCGGACGCCGCGCCGGGCGAGGAGCAGCGCCAGCATCGCCCCGGCCGGCCCGCCCCCGACGATCACGCACTGCGGCTGCATCGCGGCTAAGGCTGCGTCACCGACCCGAGCCAGCCCGCGACGGTCCGGGCGAGCGCGATGCGGTGGCTGGAGAAGACGTGGTCGTCGTCGAACGTCCGGGCCGTGAGCCGCGGCGCGCCCGCCGCCTCGAAGGCGTCGGCGAGCGGGCGGTGGTGCAGCAGCGGCACGGCGAGGTCGTCGCGCTCGGCCCCGACGAGCAGCACCGGGCGGTCCTTCAGCGCCGCCACGCGGTCCACGAGGTTCCAGTCCGCCCGGTGGGCCAGCATCTCCTCGGTGAGGCGCTCCGCCGTCGCCCCGTGCAGCGGCGGCACGAGCGGGCCGAGCGCCGCGACCGTCCGGGCGTGGATGTCCGGGACTTGCCGCATCAGCCGCGCGTGCAGCCCGAAGTTGAACGACGCCAGGCCGGCCACGGCGGGCACGCGCTCGTCGGACGCCGCCGCCACGAGGGCTGCGAACCCGCCCATCGAGTGACCGACCGGGATGAGGCGGTCCGGGTCGATGCGGAAGTCGGCGGCGGTGTCCGGGCGACGCAGAAAGGCGAGGGCCTCGGGCACGTCGGCGAGCGCGCGGGCGATCGAGAAGGTGCCCCCGCTGCCCCACGCGCCCCGGTAGTGGATGGTGGCGACGTTGGCCCCGGCGCGGCGGAGGGCCTGCGCGAGGTCGAAGTTGCGCTCGTTGCCGGGGCAGCCGTGGAGGAGCAGCACCGTCGGGTGTGGCCCCGGCCCGCCCGCGAGGTAGATGCACCCGAGCACCCGCTCGCCCTCGCTCTCGACGGTGAAGGCCCGGAGGTCCGGCGGATACGCCGGGTCCACGGCCGCCGGGTCGTGCGTCGCCGGATCGCGCTCTGTGGGAGGGGAGGCAGCAGGCTCGGCGCGTCGGTGCATGGGTGCGGGCGGGGTTGAGAGCGGACGAGCGGAGGAAGGGAAGAGCGGAGGGAAAATGCACAGCGGGCCGGGATGCCGTTCTTCCCCGCTTCCGCTACTCTATGCTTCGGCTCGCCCCGTCATCCCTTCGGGCGGAGCGGGCGCATCATGACCTCGGAGATGAGGTAATTGTCCGGCGCTTCGAGGACGTGGACCACCGTGCCCGCGATGTCCTCGGGCTGCATCGGGTTCTTCGACCCGCTCGTGCCCGCCTCGTCGGCGAAGTGGGTTTCGACGGAGCCGGGGTAGAGGCACGTCACCTTGATGCCGTCCTCGCGCAGCTCCTTCATCGTAGCCTCGGAGAAGCCGCGCACGGCGAACTTGGTGGCGTTGTAGCCGCTGAGCTGCGGGTTGCCGAGCAGGCCCGCGACGGAGGCGACGTTGACGATGTGCCCGCCGAAGCCGCCCTCGGCGTTCTGCGCCTTCATCATCGGGACGGCGGCCCTCGTGCAGAAGAAGAGGCCGGTGACGTTCGTGTCCATCATCACGTTCCAGGCGTCGTCGCTGAGGCCCTCGACCTCGCCGAAGCGCCCGAGCCCGGCGTTGTTGACGAGCACGTCGCACCGACCGGCTTCGTCGCGGACGGTTTCGAAGGCGCGCTGCACGTCGCCGGGGTCGCGCACGTCGCACGCGACGGGGTGGAAGGCGTCGCCGAGGTCGTCCCGGACGTCTTGGAGGTCGTCTTCGCTGCGGGCGAGGCCGAAGACGGTGACGCCTTTGGCGACGAGGGCTTCGGCGAAGGCGCGGCCGAGGCCCCGGCTCGCGCCGGTGACGACGGCGACTTTGTCCTGGAGCTGCATCGTGTGGTGGGCAGGTGGGTGGGGGGCGGAGGGGTATCTTCCAACGGCACCCCTCCCTCGCCGTTCCGCCCGCTCCGCCGTGCCCGAACTCCCCCCTTCCCCCTTCGTCTTCGGCGGTCGCTCGTTCTCCGCCGGGGAGGTAGTCGAGCACCTCGCCGCGTTCGTCGGGGACGAGCGGCAGGCGCGGATCGCCGAAGTCGTCGCGGCGCGGACGCTCAGCGTGGTGCCGGTGCTCGAGCGGGTCCACGACCTGGGCAACGTCAACGCGGTCCTCCGCAGCGCCGAGGGCCTGGGCGTCGGCGCGGCGCACCTCGTGGGCCTGCAGGGCGAGGCCGCCGAGTGGGCGGCCCCGCGCGGCCCCGGCGAGCCGGCCGGCGAGGGCGGGAGCGGGCGAGCGCGCCGGCAGAGCCAGGGCGCGGACAAGTGGCTCGACCTCCACGTGTGGGCTGGGGCGGCCGCCGCGTACGACGCGCTGCACGCCGGCGGCTACCGCGTCGCCGCCACCCACTTCGCCGCCGACGCCGTCCCCATCGCCGAGGTGGACTTCACGGTCCCCACCGCCCTCGTCTTCGGCAACGAGCGCGACGGCGTCTCCGCAGCCTTCCTCGCCCGCGCCGACCTGGGCGTGGTCCTCCCCATCGACGGGTTCGTCCAGAGCTACAACGTCTCGGTCGCCGCCGCCCTAGCGCTCTACCACGCGAGGCAGGACCGCATCGCCCGCCAGGGCTTCCACGGCGACCTCTCCGGCGAGGAGCGCGATCGGCTCACGGCGCGCTACTACCTCGACTCGGTCAAAGCCGCCGCGCCCATCCTCGCCCGCGTCGCGGGGGAAGAAGCGGCGTAGCGCCTGTTACGGCTCGGCCGGTTCGGCGCGGCGTGGTAGCTTGTACCCTCCCCTTTCTGGTTTGCCATGCGCTCCGCTCTCCTGGTCGTCTCGGTCCTCCTTCTCACCGGCTGCAAGAGCGCCGACGAGCTGTACAACGAAGGCCAGGCGCTGGAGCTTCGGGGTGACTACGAGGCCGCCGCCTACCACTACGCCGAGGCGCTGAGGAAGCAGCCCGGCCTGCGGAAGGCGCAGGGGCGGCTGCTGGAGGCCGGAAAGCTCGCGCTCGGGCAACGGCTGGCGCGCCTGGCCGAGGCCGAGGCGGCGGGCGCTTGGGTCGAGGCGGCGGACGACCACCGAGGGCTCGACGGCCTCGTCGGCGCGGCGCAGCGGGCTGGGGTGACGCTGGCGCTGCCGGCGGACTACGCCGAGCGCCGAGCGGCCAACCTCGACGCAGCCGTCGCCACGCTGCTCGAGCGGGGCGGCGCGGCGCTCGCGCGGGGTGCCTTCGCCGACGCGCTCGCGGCCTACGACCGCGCCGAGCAGTACGACCCGACGCCGGAGGCCGTCTCCCTCCTCGCCGAGGCGCGGCTCGACGCCACCGCCGGGTGGGCCGAGGCCGACCTCGCCGCCGGACGCTACCGCGCCGCCTTCGACCGGGCCGGGCAGGCCCTTGCGTTCGTCCCGCCCGGCAGCGCTGCCGCCGCTCTCGTCACCCGCATCCAAACCGAGGCGCTGGGCCGGGGCAGCCTCCGCGCCGCCTTCGCGCCGGTGCAGCCGACGCGCCGGGCGGGCAACCTGCCGCGCGGGTTCGCCGGGGCCCTCACCGACGCGCTGGAGCTCGACGGGTGGACCCAACCCCCTCCCTTCATCCTCACGCTGGAGTCGGCGCTCGTGCGCCGCGCGCTCCGCGACCTCGGCCTCGACGGACCGCTCGGCCCCGGCGAGGCCGCCCGGCTCGGCAGCGTCCTCGGCGTGGACGCCGTCTTCGCCGGGGAGATCGAACGCTTCGAGCGCACCGTGACGGAGAAAAAGCGCGAGGAGAAGCAGGCCCGCACGCGCACCGGCGACCGGGCGACGTACACGCGCATCGAGGAGGAGATCACGCTCTCCGCGACGCTCGCCTTCACCCTCGTGGAGTCCGGCTCCGGCGCGGTGCTCTGCGCCGAAGAGGTCAGCCGGTCCGAGCGCGACCGGACCGCGCGCGGCGAGGTCGGCGGCTCCCTGCGCGCGCTCGACCTGGGCCGCGCCGAGCGCCGCCTCTTCGACGCCGACGCCCGCGCCGAAGACGAGCGCAACCTGGAAGACGAACTGATCGACGCCCTCGCCGGGCGCGCCGCCGAGGCCGCCTTCGGCTGCCTCCTCGCCGAGGTCCCGTAGTGCTCCTCACCTACTACACCCTCCGCGCCCTCGCCGCCGAGTGGGACGCTGGACTGCGCGGCGCGACCGTCGCCGACGCCTACTCGCAGAACCGGGCCGAGCTGTCGATCGCCCTCGCGGGCGAGGCCGACTCGACGCTTGTCGCCATCGTCCGCCCGGAGCTGCGGCTGCTCTTCCGCAACCCCGGCCACGGGCGCGCCCGGCGCAACAGCGCGAGCCTGTTCGAGGCCGCCCACGGCCGCCGCGTCGAGGCCGTGCGGACGGCCGAGCGCGACCGCGTCGTGTTCGTCGAGCTAGCGGGCGGGCTGCGCTTTCAGCTTCAGCTCTTCGGCCCGCGCCCGAACGTGTGGCTCGTCGAAGGCGAACAGAGGGTCGAAGGCGAGCAGAGGGTCGAAGGCGAGCAGAGGGTCGAAGCCTTTCAGGCCGGCGGCGAGCGGGACGACGCGCCGCCGCCCGCGCCGCGCCCGGCCCCGACCGTCGAGACGTTCGCCGACTTCGAGGCGCGGTGGCGGGCCGACCGGAAGACCGTGGCGCAGGCCGTGCAGTCGGCGATGCCACTCTTCGACCGAACGCTCGCCGAGGAAGCCGTCGCCCGCGCCCAGGTCGAAGCCGCAGCGCCTGGCGACGTAGCCGACGCCGAGAGGCGTGCCCTCTTCGAGGCGGCCCGCGAGATCGAGGCCGAGCTTGCCGATCCGTCGCCGCGCATTCTGTGGCGCGGGGCCCGCGCCGAGGCGTTCTCGCTCCTCGACCGGGGCCCCGACGGCCTGCGCCCGGAGCCGTTCGAGTCCGTCGACGAGGCCGTGCGGATTTATGCTCGCCGCCGCCTCGCGCAGCAGCGCTTCGACGCGCTCTACGAGCCGCTCGAAAAGAAGCTCGACGCAGTCGCCGACCGCCTCCGCCGCAGCGCGGGCCGGATGCTGGAGGAGCTCGCAAAGGAGAGCCGCGCCGATACCTACGAGCGTTACGGGCACCTCCTGATGGCGCAGGCCGGGCCGCAGCCCGCCGGGCGCGAAGAGGCCACGATGCCCGACCTCCTCACGGACGGCACCGACCTGACCGTCCCGCTCGACCCGGCCCTCACCGGCATCGAAAACGCCGAGCGGTACTACGACAAAGCCCGCCGCACGCGGGCGGCCCGCGCCCACGCCGAGACCCGGTGGGAAGGCGTCCACGCTGAGGCCGAAGCCGCCGTCGACCTCCTCGCCCGGCTCCGCAGTCTCGATGCCTTCGCTGACCTCCAGGCTTTCACCGAGAAGGAGGACGACGCGCTCGCGGCCCTCCTCGGGCGCTCCGGCGCGGGCGAGCCGGTGGAGCCGTTCCGCCGCTTTCCGCTCCCCGGCGGCTACGAGGCGTGGGTCGGCAAGAACGCGAAGGGCAACGCGGCGCTGACCACGCGCTACGCCAGCCCGCACGACCTGTGGCTGCACGCGCGCGACGTGCCCGGCTCGCACGTCGTCATCCGGCGCGACAGCAAGACGGCGATGCCGGACCGCCGCGCGGTGGAGCAGGCGGCGGCGCTCGCGGCCTACTTCAGCCAGGCCAAGACGCAGTCGCTCGTGCCCGTCACCGTCACCGAGCGGAAGTACGTCCGCCCGGTCAAGGGCGGCCCGCCCGGCCTCGTCCGCGTCGACCGCGAGGACGTGGTGATGGTCGAGCCCCGCCTTCCGAGCGCCGACTGAAGGACCACCGGCTTTAGGCTCTGTCGCGTAGGTCGGTCCGTCGGCGAGCGAGAGACCCTAGAGGGACCCGGCCAGGCGTCCGACGAGCCAGACGCCGTAGCACCGGGCGAGGAGGACAACGCCGCAGGGCCCTTCACTCGCCGAGCCAGGACCCGGATTCACGTGACGGGGTCTAGCAGTGGGTGCGAATGGGACTAGAGAGCAAGACCGTTGCTCGGCGGAAGCGGGGGGTCCGCCTTCGAGCAAAGGACCACGGCGCTAATACCGAATCCGTTTGCCTGCTTGCGAGGTCGAAATCATGACCTCGGGCGAGCCTGACCTCGCCGTTGTCCACACGACTTAGCCGGCGGCCACGGGCTCGAGCAGGCCTTCGGCTTCGGCCCAGGCCCGGAAGGCGGCCTCGTCGGAGAGCGTCGTCGGGATCGTCACCTCGACCTCGACGAGGAGCGCGCCGGCGTCGGCGTCGGTCTGCACGCCCTGGCCCTTGAGGCGGAGGCGCTCGCCGGGCTGGGTGCCCCGCGGGATCGTCACCTTGATCGTCTTGCCGTAGGCCGTCGTGATGGCCCGCGTCGTGCCGAGGAGGGCTTCGGCGACGTTGATCGTGGCGGTCGTGACGAGGTCGTTGCCCTCGCGCCGGAAGCGCGCGTCGGGGCGGACCTCGAAGGTGAGGTAGAGGTCGCCGCGCCGGCCCCCGCCGGGTTGGCCCTTGCCGCGCAGCCGGACGCGGGTCCCGTCGGCGACGCCCTTCGGGACCGTGATGCGGACCTTCTCGCCGCCGGGCAGCGTCACCTCGGTCTTCCCCCCTTTCAGCGCCTCCTCGAACGACAGCGCGAGCCGGGTCTCGACGTCGCCGCCCTTGGCCTCCGGCTGCCCACCGCCGAACGGGCCGCCGCGCGCCGCGCCGCCCCCGCCGCCGAAGAACTGCCCGAAGAGGTCGCCGAGCCCGCCGAGGCCGCCCAGCCCCTCGTCGGCGAACTGGTAGCCCTCGTCCGGCCCGAAGCCGGTCGGGTCGACGCGGACGTAGGTGCCGTCCGGGGCGCGGTAGTAGCGCCCGTTTTCGCCTCCTCCGAAGCCCGCCCCGCCGAAGCCTCGCCCGGCGAACGGGTCGCGGCGCAGCTGGTCGTACTGCTTGCGCTTCGCCTCGTCGCCGAGCGTGTCGTAGGCCTCCTGAACGGCCTTGAACCGCTCCTCGGCCTCGGGGTTGTCCGGGTTGCGGTCCGGGTGATGGTCGCGGGCGAGGGTGCGGTACGCCTTTTTGATCTCGGCGGCGGAGGCGTCCTCGCCGACGCCGAGGGTCTCGTAGTAGTTGGGGATCGAGGGCATAAACGTGCGGAAAAGTGTCCCCGTGGCACCGTCGCTTCGGGTGTCTAGTTCCTCACCTCATCGCGGCTTCAACATCCTCCGCCGCCTTCGGGATGGCGGGGCCGAGGACGCGCGGGCCGCCGTCGGTGCACAGCACGTCGTCCTCGATGCGGATGCCGCCGAAGTCGCGGAAGCGCTCGAGGGCGGCGTAGTCGATGAACTCGGCGTGGCGGCCCTCGCCCTGCCAGCGGTCGATGAGCGGCGGGATGAAGTAGCACCCCGGCTCGATCGTCACGACGTGGCCCGCCTCCAGGTCGCGCCCGAAGCGGAGGAAGGCTAGGCCGAACTGCTCGCTGCGCGGCGCGTCGTCGGGGTAAGCCACCGTGTCGCCCAGGTCGTGGAGGTCGTGCACGTCGAGGCCGAGCGGGTGCCCTCAGGCCGTGGGGGAAGAACAGCGCGTGCGCCCCGGCCTCGACGGCAGCATCGGGGTCGCCCTTCATCAGCCCGAGGTCTTTGAGCCCGGCGGCGAGCGTGCGGGCGGCGGCGAGGTGGAGGTCGCGGAAGTTCACGCCGGGCCGGGTGTTTCCGATGGCCTCTTCTTCGGCGCGGAGGACGATCTCGTAGACGGCCCGCTGCTCGTCGGTGAACGCGCCGCTGACGGGGATCGTCCGGGTGACGTCCGAGGCGTAGCCGTCGGCGGTCTCGACGCCCGAGTCGAGCAGCAGAAGCTGCCCCTCACGGAGGGTGTGGCCCCGGGCGTGGTTGTGGAGTACCTCGCCCCGGACGGTTGTGATCGGCTCGAACGAGACCGGCATCCCGTGGCGCAAGGCGGCGGCGAGCATCGCCGCGTGCACCTCGGCCTCGCGCAGCCCGGGCCGGGCGACGCGCATCGCCTCGGCGACCATCTCCGCCGACACGGCGAGGGCGGCCTCGATCTCGGCGACCTCGCCCTCGTCCTTCACCGCCCTCAGGCCGCCGAGCGCCCGCACCAGGTCCTCCGACGCGCCCTCCCGCACCGCCTCGACGGGTTCGCTAAGCAGGTCGGCGAGAGCGAGAAGCAGCCCCGGCATGAACGGCGGCGGGTAGTGGACCGCTCGCCGGAGCTTCGCCTCGGCCAGCACGCCCTTCAGCTCGCCGATGTCCCGAACCTCGCCGATCCCGGCCTCGGCAGCGTGGTCTTCGGGCGACGGGTGCGGCCCGTGCCAGAGCAGGTCGTCGAACGTGTCGGGCGGGGCAAAGAGCGTGTCGGTGCCCGCGTCGGCGTCGAGCAGCAGCGCGACGCCGGGCCGCCGGATGCCGGCCAGGTAAAGCAGATGCGAGGACTGCCGGAAGGGATGCGGGTTGTCGGCGTTGCGCCAGACCGTGCCCGTACCGGGGATCAGAACGAGGCCGCTGCCGATGGCTTCGCGCAGGGCTTCGCGGCGGGCGCAGAACGTGTCGGCGGTGAACCGACGGCCGAGCGCGGCGACTTCGGGATGGACCATAGGACCAGAGGACGGTCGACAGAGGACGGTGGACGGTGGACAGAAGATAGCCGATCCTCTTTTTCCATCGTAGGGACAGGTCGACGCATCCTCACCAGGAAGCCGTGCGTCACGCAGGCGACTGGCCGACGGTCGGCGAAACGGACAGATCGGTTATCCTTTTGTCTTGGGCCACGAGATAGGTCACATCCTCTTCAACACCTTCTTTCCAGGAAGCGATGACACCGGACACCCTACGCAGTGCCAGAACCTAATGCGGAATCAGTGTGGTTTTCCACCGACCTATGGCACGAGCCCGCGAGAGACCGTCCCTGCCTCGAAGCGCTTGACGGTAGCACAGCACCTCGACGTTCGGATCGATAGTGGTCCGAACACGACGCCGCCGATCCTCAAAAAGGAGTAGACTATGTTTTATCACCGCTATCGAAATACTCCCGCCCCGTTCAAATTGGAAATGGCTATGCGCTCCGCCCGATTCTCCCCGAAGAACCTTTACAGTTTGGCAACAGGCTGGCTTCTGATAGCTTGCTGCTCCGTCTCAGCCTACGCCCAGCCCCGCGACCTCTCCGAAGCGTCTACCATCTCCCTTAACGAAGGGGTTGGACACGTGCTGCGCGGGGAGGTCTCCAACCCCGTTGCGACCCGAATCGTCTTTCGAGTCGGTGAGTCCGGCGACGGGGCTTACCGCGACGAACTCCGCTCAATGGTCGAGCGCTACACCGGCAGTCAGAAGAGGCGGGGCGTCCTCGCTATGGCGGTCTACGCGCTCTCGGAGTTGGGCGAGGACGACGCCTACTTTCGGGACCTTGCCCTGCGCTGGCGCGAGGACGAGTGGCGCGCTCGCGTGGCGATGAATATGCTCGCCCTCTCGCCGACACCCGAGAACCTCACCGTGGTCGAGCGTGTAGCGAGCGAGGCCACGAGTGGACTACTAACCAGCGCGCTGAGCACCACTCAAGTAAGCAGGGAACAGATCGAGCGATACCAGAAGCTGCAAGGCCCACAGGAGAAGGTGGACTATGCTCTGCTGTACGCCATTAGAGGGTGGCGGGGCTCCTCTAGCGGGTACGTGGGCGTTGGCATCCAGCAGGGTCTCCACCCCTGGAGCATCAACGGTCGGTGCTGGCTCCGGGAGCTGTCGGAGCAGTACCCTGACCTCGTCGCGCGCACCCTCGCCACCTACACGACCGACAGTGAGAGGGTCAACGAGCGGATCGAGAGCCTGCGCGACTTCCTTGCCCATTTCATCAGCGACGAGGCCCGCGCCACGCTCCAGCGTCTCCGCGCAGCGCAGCCGGAAGACCGATAGACCCCTCGCTCCCCAACCCCACACAGCCATGAAAACCTACCCCGTCGCGCTCGCCCTTACCGTCGCCGTGCTCGCCGCCCCGCTCTGCCGCGCTCAGGCACCGGTCCCCTCCCCCGCGTTCTCTTCGGAGGCGGCCCCGCCGGTCGTCCACACCGTGCCGCCGGGGCCTGCCGCGAACACCCTCGCGCTGACCGTCGCCAACACGTCGGCCCGCTCCCTGAGCGGCGTGCGAGCCGTCGTCCGCGAGGCTCCGGCGTGGGTTCGGCTGGGTGCGGGGACGGAGGCGCTGGCGTTGGCGGGCGGCGAAGAGGCCGTGGTCTCGCTGGCCTTCTCCCTTGCCGATGGGGTCGCGGCGGACCAGGAAGGCGCGCTCGTCTTCGACATCCTTTCGGCGGACGGCGTGCTGGCCTCGAAGCGCGTCCACGTCCGCGTCGGCGTCCCGGAGGCGTTCGACCTGGAGGCGGCGTATCCGAACCCGTTTGCGCAAGAAGCCATGCTCCCGCTTTCGCTGCCCGTCGCGGCTGAGGTCCGTGCCGCCGCCTACGACGTGCTCGGGCGCGAGGTGGCCGTCCTCGCCGATGGGGAGCTAGAGGCAGGCCGCCACCTGCTGCGGCTCAGCGGGGCGGGCCTCGCCAGTGGGCTGTACGTCGTCCGTGTTCATGTGCAGCAGCCTGGAGCGGCGCGCGTGTTCCGGCAGAAGCTCACGCTGCTGCGGTAGCCGCTACCGGATCGCGCGCCCGATGCGCTCGAACCGGGGCTCGCCCTCGCCGTCGTCCCACGAGAAATAGACGAGCACGGCCTTGCCGACGACGTGGTCTTCGGGGACGAAGCCCCAGCGGCGGCTGTCGGACGAGTCGTCGCGGTTGTCGCCGAGGACGAAGTAGTAGTCCTGCCCAGGCGTGTAGGCCTCCACGATCTCGCCGTCGATCTCGAAGCGTCCGTCGGCGAGGCGGCGGGCGGTGTGCCCCTCGTGCCGGGTGATCACGTCGCGGAGCACGGGCCACGTCTCGCCGTCGAGGGGCACCGTCTGCCCGCGCTTCGGGACGGCGACGGGGCCGTAGGCGTCGAGCCTTTGGTGGGTCCCGGCGGGGAAGAGCATAGCGACCTCGCCGGACTCGGCGGGCCTCAGGTCGAGCACGGCGTCCCACGCGGCGACGGCTTCGGCCTGGCCGAGCCGCATCCGCACGCGCCACACGCCCTCGGCCTCGCGCACGGGCGGGCGGCGGACGCCGAGCTCGCCGAAGCGGTCGAGCGAGAACGCCGAGCCCGCGTCGATCGTCACGAGCCAGTCGGCCAGCATCCCCGGCCCGAGGCCGAAGGTCTCGCCGCCGGCCCGGACCTCGTTGCCGGCGACCGACACCGTGTCGCCCGGGAGCGCGACGACGCGCTTGATGAAGTGCGTCCGCCGCTCGACCGGCCCGCGCTCCGAGGGGTGGTTGAACACGATCACGTCGCCGCGCTCGACCTCCCCGAACCCGGGCAGGCGCACCGACGGGAGCCGGAGGCCGGTGAGGGTTCGGTCCGAGAACGGGAGGCCGACGGTCTCGGGCGTGCGCGCGCCGTAGTGCAGCTTCGAGACGAGCAGGAAGTCGCCGACGAGGAGGTTCTCCTCCATCGAGCTGGTCGGGATGCGGAACGCCTCCACCGCGAAGAGGCGGACGCCGAGGGCGACGACGAGCGCCGTCCCGAGGGCGAGGACGAGCGACCGGAAGTGGCCCCGTCGCGCCGGGGCCTCAGTCGATTCGACCGCAGCGGTCATCGGATCGGCAGGAGGCCGCGCAGGCGGGGCAGGAAGTAGCGCTCGGTGTCGAGCGAGAAGAACACGAGGACGGCCTTGCCGACGAGGTGGTCGTGCGGGACGAAGCCCCAGAAGCGGCTGTCCTGCGAGTTGTCGCGGTTGTCGCCCATCATGAAGTAGTAGTCCTGCGCGGGCGTGTACGAGTCCACGACCTCGCCGTCGATGCGGAAGCGCCCGTCGGGGAGGGCCTCGGCGGTGTGGCCCTCGAAGCGGGTGATGACGTCGCGCAGGGCGGGCCACGACTCGGGCGTCAGCGCGACGGGCTGCCCCTTTTTCGGGAGGGCGAGCGGGCCGTAGTTGTCGCGGTTGAACCCGCGCCCGGCGGGGAACAGGTCCTTCGTGCTCCCGTCGAGGTCTCGGTAGCGGTTGCGCTGCCCCTCGGGATAGGCGAAGCCCTCGACGGAGGCGATGTAGGGCAGGGCGCGGAGGGCCTCGGCGGCCTGGGGCGTCGCGTTCACGATCACCCGGTTCGCGTTCGGGACCGGCCCGAGGAGCTCGGCCCCGGCCTCCTCGACGCGCGCGCGGGGCACCGCCGCCCCCTCGGTCGGCGTGACCTCCCACCACTGCTCCTGCGTCTCGGAGAGCATGAACCGCTCGCCGTTGACGTAGAGCACCTTGTCGAGCAGCCGGACCGTGTCGCCCGGCATCCCGACGATGCGCTTGATGTAGGGCGTCCGGCGCTCGACCGGCCCGGCCTCGGGCGGGTAGTTGAAGACCGCCACGTCGCCGCGCTGCGGCTCGGAGAAGCCCGGCAGCCGCGTCTGCGGCAGCTCGACCCCCGGCAGGCACGCCCCGCCGACGAACCCGCTGATGAACGGGATGCAGATCGTGTTCGGGGTGCGCGCGCCGTAGTGCAGCTTCGAGACGAAGATGTAGTCCCCGACGAGCAGCGTCTTCTCCATCGAGGGCGTCGGGATGCGGAAGGGCTCGACGATGAAGGCTTTGAGGACGAGCACGATGAGGATGGCCCAGCCCCAGAAGCGGAGCGTCTCCTTCCAGCCCTCCTTCCTCTTGCCCGCCCTCGCGGTGCCGCTCGCGGTGCCGCCTCGCGCGGCGTCGCGCGCGGCCTTGCGGCGGGCGCGCGCGGCCTCGCGCTCGGCTTTCTTGCTCTTCTTGGTCGAGGGGCTCAACACACGAATGCCGGAAGGTGCACGAATGCCGGAAGGTGGATGCGGTCGGAGGAGCGGTTAGCGGAACAGGTACCACTGCCCGGTGCCGGAGCGCCGCCGCGCCCAGCGCGGGCGCTCGATCTCGACGACATAATACGTCGAGCCGTCATACCCGGTCCGCACCCACTGGTTGCGCTCGCGGTGCTGGTAGTAGTCGACGTAGGGCATGAGCGGGCGCGGGCGGAGGAGGCGCTGGGTGAGGTCGCGCTTGAGCGCGCCGAGGTAGGGCGCGTGCGCGAGGTCCCCGGCCAGGACGAGGCCGCGCCCGTAGGGGCCGTCCACGTCGAGCGCGACGAAGGGGATCGAGTCGTTAACGACGAACCAGTACTCGAATTGCACGTAGCTGCTGCCCTCGAACCCCCCCGCGCCGCGCGCGACTGCCGTCCGCGTCGGCGCGCCGAAGTGGGTGTGGAGCCGGGCGCGCAGCTCGGGCGTCGGGATCGTGTCGAGCGGCGTGCGCGCCGCCATCCCCTCGACGGTCCACAGCGCCTCGCGGTAGCGGTCGAGGAACGCCGGCTGCTCGGCCGGCGCGACGCGGTCCCACGCGACGTGCGTGAGCGGCTCCGGCTCGGGCTCGGGTGCCGCCTCGGGCACGGGCACGGCGGGCGGGAAGCCGAGCTCGACGCGCGGCGTCCGGCTCCGAGGGAGCCACCAGAAGAGCAGCGCCGCCGCCTCGGTCGGCTCGGCGTCGGGGCCGACCTCCACCGGCCCGCGCGGCACTGCCCCCAGCCCCGTCTCCCCGACGACCTCCACCATCCGCACCGCCGCCCGCTGCGCCCGGAGCTGCTCGACGAGGGTCTGGGCTTGGGCTGAGAGAGGGAGAAAGAGAGAAAGGGTGAGAGGGAGAACCAGAACGAAGCTGCTGACCCGGTGTGCAGGTTTCGTCGCCGTACTCGACCCCCCGCTTTTCAGCCCATCGCATCGGCTTCGCCTCTGCTCAGGGGCTGAAAAGCTGTCCCCCTCGGCGAGGGGGACAGCCGCGCGCAGCCGGGAGCGAAGGCTCGCAGAGACGGAGCGACTGCAAGCGCGGCGGGGGGTCCACGCCCAGCAACCCGGCCTTCTCACCAGGGTCCGTCCCCCTCTTCCGTTCGTCCGCTCTTCCACGCGTCCGCTCTCAGCCCTCGTCCATCGAGAGCACCGCGAGGAAGGCCTCCTGTGGGACCTCGACGCTGCCGACCTGCTTCATCCGCTTCTTGCCCTCTTTCTGCTTCTCGAGGAGCTTCCGCTTCCGGCTGATGTCGCCGCCGTAGCACTTAGCCGTCACGTCCTTGCGCAGCGCCTTGACCGTCTCGCGGGCGATGACCTTGTTGCCGATCGCCGCCTGGATCGCCACGTCGTAGAGCTGCTTCGGGATCAGCTCGCGGAGCTTGGCCGTCAGCTTGCGGCCCATCTCGTAGGCCTTGTCGCGGTGGACGATCGTCGAGAGCGCGTCGACGGGGTCGCCGTTGAGGAGGACGTCGAGCTTGACGAGGTTCGAGGTCCGCTCGTCGATGATCTCGTAGTCGAGCGAGGCGTAACCCCGGCTGACACTCTTGAGCTTGTCGTAGAAGTCGAAGACGACCTCGCCGAGCGGCAGCTCGTACTGGAGGTCGACGCGCTCGGTGTCGAGGTAGTTGGTGTTGACGTAGCTCCCGCGCCGGTCCTGGCAGAGCGTCATCAGCGCCCCGATGTAGTCCGTCGGCGTGATGATCTGCGCCTTGATGTACGGCTCCCGGATTTCGGCAATGGAGCCGAGCGGCGGCAGCTCGCTCGGGCTCGAGACCTCGGTCGTCGAGCCGTCGGTGAGCTCGACCGTGTAGCGGACGTTCGGGAGCGTCGTGATGATGTCGAGGTCGTGCTCGCGGTCGAGGCGCTCCTGGACGATCTCCATGTGGAGCATCCCGAGGAAGCCGACGCGGAAGCCGAACCCGAGGGCCATGCTGGTCTCCGGCTCGTAGGTCAGGGCGGCGTCGTTGAGCTGGAGCTTGTCGAGCGAGGCGCGCAAGTCCTCGAAGTCGGCGGAGTCGGTGGGGTAGATGCCGGAGAAGACCATCGGCTTGACCTCGCGGAAGCCGGGGACCGGCGCGGAGGCCGGCGTCTTGGCGTGGGTGATCGTGTCACCGACGCGGGCGTCGCGGACCTCCTTGACGCTGCCGATCACGTAGCCGACGTCGCCGGCCCGGAGCGTCTTGACCTTCTGCATCCCGAGCTTGAGCACGCCGATCTCCTCGGCGAAGTACTTCTTCTGGGTCGCCATGAAGAGGATCGGGTCGCCCTCGTGGAGCGTCCCGTCCACGAGCCGGACGTAGGCCACGGCCCCCCGGTACTGGTCGAAGACCGAGTCGAAGATCGCGCCTTTGAGCGGGGCTTCAGGATCACCGGACGGCGGCGGAACGCGCTGGACGACGGCTTCGAGCACGTCTTCGATGCCCAGGCCGGTCTTGGCGCTGACGTGGAGCACGTCCTCCGGGTCGCCGCCGATGAGGTCGGTGACGGTCTGCGCGATGAGCTCCGGTCTCGCGCTCGGCAGGTCGATCTTGTTGAGGACGGGGACGATCTCCAGGTCCTGCCCGACGGCCTGGTAGAGGTTGGCGATCGTCTGGGCCTCGATGCCCTGGGCGGCGTCGACGACGAGGATCGCGCCCTCGCACGCGTTGAGCGCGCGGCTGACCTCGTACGAGAAGTCGACGTGCCCCGGCGTGTCGATCAGGTTGAGGACGTAGGTCTGGCCGTCGCGCGCGGTGTAGCTCATCCGGATCGCGTGGCTCTTGATCGTGATGCCGCGCTCGCGCTCGAGGTCCATCGAGTCGAGGACCTGGTCCTGCATCTCGCGGCTGGTGAGCGTGCCGGTCGCCTCGAGCATCCGGTCGGCGAGCGTGCTCTTGCCGTGGTCGATGTGGGCGATGATGCAGAAGTTGCGGATGCGCTGCTGGTCCAACGGTGTGTCGGGGGTCGGGAGGTCGGGGGCCGAGAGTCCTCAGGTCAACCACCCCGCTCGGGCAGCGGTTCGGTCGGGGGCGTGAATATACCGTCGGTTCCCACCAGCGCCCGTCGCGGTGCGATTGCCCCCGGCAAGGTGTGAGCGCTATGTGATGATCCCTCAGCAGTCTAAGCCTACCCTCCTGGTCTGTTGCTTTCTCCTTCGACGATTCTCCCGCTATGTCCATCAGTCGTTTACTCCTCGCCGTGCTCCTCCTCGCCTGTGCTCCGGCGGCCTCCGGGCAGGAGGCACTGCGCGACCTCTTCTCCGCCGACAACTTCGTCCGAAGCGCCGCCATCGCCGGTGACACCCTCTACGTCGCCGGCGACTTCAGCTCGCTCGGGCCGCCGACCGGCCCGGCCGCCGTGCTCGACGCGGTCACGGGCGTCCCCGACCTCGGTCAGGCCCGCATCGGCGGCGACGTCGAGGTGGTGCTGCCCGACGGCGCGGGCGGGTGGTACGTCGGTGGGGAGCTCCGCTGGGCCGGGGGCGAGGCGCGGCGCAACCTCGCGCACATCTTGGCTGACGGGCGGCTCGACCCGGACTTCGCGCCGGACCCCCAGACGACCGACGGCTTCGGCTCGGTCGAGGCGCTCGCGCTCTCGGGCGACAGCGTGCTCTTCGTCGGCGGCCGCTTCGACACCGCTGGCGGCACGGCGCGCGACAACCTCGCCGCCTTCGACACGCGGACCGGCGCGCTGCTCCCGTTCGCCCCGGAGTTCGAGTACGATAGTTACATCCCCGACGATGTCGAGGCGCTCCTCGTCCACCGGGGCGTGCTCTACGTCGGCGGCGAGTTCGACACGGTCAACGGCACCGAGCGCCTGGGGGCGGTCGCCTTCGACGCCCGCACCGGGGCGTTCCTGCCGTGGGACCTTAGGCTCAGCCCCGAGGATAGATTCGGTCTAGTCGGTGTCTTCGGCTTCGGCGTCGGCCCTGCCCCGGGCGACACCACGCTCTACCTCGGCGGCTTCTTCGACGCCGTCCGGGGCGTCCCCCGACCCTCGGGCTCGGCCGAGGTCACGCTGGCCGACCCCGCCACCGGCGAGGGTGGCGAGCCGACCGACTGGACGACGACGTTCGGCCTCGGGCGGCCCGTAGTAGCCGAGGACGTGATCTGGTCGAACGCGCTCGGTGCCGACCCCCTCTTCACGATCAGCCGCGAGACCGGGGCCGCGACCGGCTACGCCGTCGGACTGGGGCTCCGCAGCGGAGCCGCCGTCGCGCTCGACTCGACCGGCGGCCCCGAGGGGCAGGGCGTCGTCTACCTCGCCGCCGAGCGCAGCTTCCCTGGCGACCCGTTCCCGTCGCAGTACCTCGTCGCCGTCGACGCCGAGACGAAGCAGCCGCTCCCGGGGTACTTCGACAAGGACCCGATTCTCGACGGCGGCACGCTGCGCGTGGCAAAGGAGCGGGGGTACATCGGCGTGCGCGACCTTGTGCTCGACGAGCGGGGGCGGCTCTTCGCCTCGGGCCAGAGCTTCTTCGGTGTCGGGAGCGGGAGTGCTCCGCGTCGGTTCCTCGCCGGGCTCGACCTGACGACGGGCCGCGTGACGGACTTCGCCGAGGAGTACGTGATCTTCTCGTCCGTCGAACACATCACCATCAGCCCCGACGAGCGCTACCTCTACTTCGAAATGTTTAATGGGCTAGGTGTGGCCGACCTTCACACAGGTGTGATTACGGAGTTCCCTGCCGCGCGCCCAGCACCGAACGAAGCAGTGCTCGCCGAGGCCGACGGCACCGGTGGTAGCACCGAGGCGGGTTCTCCGATCCGACGGGCGGGGCCGGTGCTCGCCCGGCGTGACGGTCGGGCGCTCGCACCGTTCGCGCCGCCGATAGCCGCACCCGAGGGCAGCACCTCAAGCAGCAGCACCTCGCGCTTCCGCACGAACAGTTCGGCCTTCGTCGCCACCGACGACCGACTCTATTTCAACGCCGGCGGCGGAGTCATCGCCTACGACCGCACGACGGGCGCGGAGATCTGGGCCACCGCTGCCAATGCCTACCTCGATAATCCTCAAGCGGACGAGGCCCTCCTCGTTGAGGCCGGTCCGCCCGGGGCCGAGGGCGACACGCTCTTCATCGCCGGGCCGATCCGCGGCATCGGCGGCGAGACGCGTCCTAAGTTCGCCGCGCTCGACGCCGAGAGCGGCGCGGTGCTCGATTGGAACGCGAACCCCGTCGAGCCCGCCGGGCGGGGGGCGGGCAACGCCCTAGCTGCGCTCGGGCCACCGCCGGGTGAGCCGGGTGAAGGACGGCTCTATGTCGCCGCGGGCCGCCTCAGCATCATTGGTGGTGAGGCGCGCGACGAGCTCGCCGCGCTCGGGCGCCGCTCGGGCGCCGTGCTCGATTGGGCGCCGGACCCGGATGAGGTGCTGGGGCTGTCGGCAATGGCGGCGCAGCCCGGTGTGGGAGGCGGGGCCGCCGGCGGCGTGGTCTACGTCGGCTCGCGGGGATACGACGCCGAGACGGGTGCATACATCGGGTGGGACTTTGCACCCTTCCGGGGAGGCTCATTCAGCGTGCTGCTGGCCCCTCTGCAAGAGCGGGTGATTCTGACGGGGACGTTCGAGAACAGCCTGCGCGGCAGCGGGCACGCCTTCGTGGCGGCGCTGACGCCGGCGCGCCCGTTCGCCCCGCCGCCGGTCTCGGCGGAGGACGACGCCTCCGTGCCTCAGACGGCGGCGCTGTCGGCGGCGCACCCGAACCCGTTCCGCAGCACGGCGACGGTGACGCTCTTGCTGCCTCAGACGCAGCGCGTGGAAGTAGCACTCTTCGACGTGCTCGGCCGCCGCGTGGCCGTGCTCCACGAAGGGCCGCTCACCGCCGGGAGCCACGCGCTCGTGCTAGACGGCTCGGGTCTGGGCTCGGGCGTCTACGTCGTCCGCGCGCAGGGCGAGGGCTTCACCGCGAGCCGCCGCGTGACGGTGGTGCGGTAACGTAGTACCAAATCCGGCTGATCACTTCGTGCTTGACTAACCGAATTTGGTATAACACCTGTCCCTCAACTCGGGAGGACAAGCCGGAAAAATGAGCGCCGCCGCTCGCAGGGGTGCGGGCGGCGGCGCGGAGGGCCGGGGCGCGAGAGGTCTACATGCCGCCCATGTCAAGCGGCTCGTCGGGGTCGTTCGCCGTGGCGTCGGCGGGCGGGGTGAACAGCAGGCGTTCGGTGTAGGGCGCGGGCTGGTCGTTCTTGAACGCCATCGCCTGCTCGCCGTAGGTCATCCGCGCCTCCTCGACCGTCTTCTGGCCGGTGGCGACCTCGTGGGCTAGGTTGAGCGCCAGGATGTTGAGCGGCTCTTGGTCGCAGCGGGCGCTCATCTCGCCCTTCGTCCGCTCGACGATCACGCTGCCGTCGTACATCGCCAGCTCGTCGACCATGGCCTCGGGCACGTCGTAGTTGATGAACGTCTCGAGCACGTCGGGGTGCGACATCGGGAAGTCGTGCTGGACGGGCTCGCGGTAGGCGATGGTCCGCTTGAACGGGCCGGAGTTCTCCCAGACGATCATCGAGGGCGTGACACCGCTGGGGGCACCGTACTTCTCCATCGTCGCCATGACGGCTTTCTTGGAGGCGTCGGGCCAATCGGAGACGTAGGAGGTGACGGCGTCGCTGCTCATCTGGCCGGGCATCGAGCTGTCGGCCATCTTAGTGCTCATACAGCCCGAGGCTGCGAAGGCGAGCACGAGCGTGCTAAGGAGGAGGGGTCGGCAGGTGAGGCGTGTCATAGCGGAGAGGGGTCGGAAGAGGAAGAAGTGAAGGCTGCGCAGCGGCGCTACCGCAGGGAGGGGGTTCCACGGAGGCCTGCTGGCCCTGTTCCGGCGGTTCGCCTGTCCCGCCGAGGTGTTATCCTTATGTGATCTTCCCTGAACGGGAGCAGGACCGCCCGGCTAGGCCTCGGGCTCCGGGGGCACGGGCTGCGGCTCCGCCGGGAGCGCAGGCGGTACTCGTTCCGGCGGCTCGACGGCCGCCGCCGCGCTGCCGAGTGGCTTCGCCTCCCGCTGCTCGGCGGCGCGCACCAAGCCCTCGTGGAACCGCCGTTGGAACGCGATGATCGCCGCGACGCCGACCACGATCGCCATATCGGCGACGTTCCAGATCGGGAAGAGCGCGAGGAAGTTGCCGCCGAAGAGCGGGAGCCACTCGGGGAGGTAGCCGCGCCACAGGTCGACGTGGATGAAGTCCACGACCTCGCCGTAGAACAGCGGGGCGTAGCCGTTGACCACGCCGTAGAACACCCGGTCGATGATGTTGCCGAGCGCGCCGCCGAGGATGAGCGCGAGCGCGAGCCGGTAGCCCCACGGCCCCTTCCGCACGACCCACAGGTAGACCCCGATCAGGAGCGTCGCGACAATCGAGAAGAGCGTCAGGAAGAGCTTCGAGCCCAGCTCCAGCCCGAACGCCATGCCGGGGTTCGTCGTGTACGTCAGCCGGAGCAGCGTCCCGACGAGCGGGATCGACTCGCCGGGGACCATTGCCAGCTGCACCCACAGCTTGGTGAGCTGATCGGCGACGACGAGCGCGAGCGAGACCCAGAGGATGCGCATGGCAGAGGGGAGGGGTTGGGGGTGGGGGGTGGGACGCTTTCTACCTCGAACCCATAACCTCGAACCCCTACTTCTGTTTGCGCTTCGCCTCGATCGAGATCTCGGTGTGCGGCACCGCCCGGAGGCGCTCCTTCGCGATGGGCTTGCCGGTGACCTTGCAGACGCCGTAGACCCCCTTCTCGATGCGCTCGAGGGCGCGGTCGAGGTAGCCGACGTACTTCTGCTGCCGGGCGATCATGAGGTAGAGCTTCTCGCGCTCCATCGCGTCGGTGCCGGCGTCGGCCATGTGGAAGCTGTAGGCCGAGTCGCTCTCGTGCTCGCGCGAGTCCTCGATCTGCGCCCGCATCGCGTCGATGTCTTCGAGGGCGCTCTCGCGCTTGCCGAGGATGAGGTCGTTGAACTCCTTGAGCTCGTCGTCCGAGAACGGGGTCCGCCGCTGCGGCGTGCCGTTGGCTGTGGGGGAGGTCTCTGCTGTCTTTTTACTCATGCCATGTGCCGGCGTGCCGCACCGGCGATCAGTTAGAAGTATTAGGAGTCGTGCCGCTCAGGCGTCGGCGGTCTCTTCGGAGGCGACCCGCCGGACCCCGATCTCGACCGGCGCGCCGCCGATCTCGAAGGTCTCGACCGCCGCGCCGTCCGGCGCGGCTTCGGTGAGCGCTTCGGCGAGCGTCTCGTTCCGGATCGCCTCGCCGTAGGTCCGGACGGCGTCCGCTACGTCGTCCGGGGCGCGAAAGGTAACGAAAATCCGGTCCGAGACCGCGAACCCGGCAGCCTTGCGCAAATTTTGGACTCGGTTGACGAACTCCCGCGCCGTGCCTTCCTTTCGCAGCGCGTCGGTGAGCGCCGTGTCCAGCGCCACGGTCACCCGCCCCTCTTGCCCGACGAGGTGGCCCTCGATCCCCTCGCTGACGACCTCGATGTCGCCCGGCTCGAACACGACGGTTTCGCCGCCGAGGTCGAGGGGGAGCGCGCCCTCGCGCTCGTAGCGGTCGATGGCCTCGGCGTCGAGTGCGCGGACGGCGGCGTTGGCCGCTTTCATCTTCGGCCCGAGCCGCTTGCCGAGCGCCTTGAAGTTGGGCTTGGCCGACTTCGAGACGAGGCCGCTGCCCGACCCCACCGCGTCGAGCCGCTTGACGTTGACCTCGTCGAGCACGACGCCCTCGACCGAGCGCAGCACGGCCTCGTCCACGCCGGCCGTGCCGGTGACGACGGCGAGCGCGCCGAGCGGCTGCCGGACGTTGATCCCAGCCTCGTTGCGGAGCCCCAGGGCGAGGGAGGCCACGGTCCGGGCGAGCGCCATCCGCTCTTCGAGTGCGGCGTCCACGGCGGCCTCGCGTGGGCTCGGAAAGTTGGCGAGGTGGACGGAGGCCGGGGCGTCGGCGGCGCGCAGCGCGGCCCACAGCCACTCGGCGTAGAACGGCGCGAGCGGGGCCATGAGCTTCGCCAGCGTCGTGAGGCATTCGTAGACCGTGTCGTAGGCGGCGCGCTTTTCGAGTTGGAGGTTGGCGGCCTGAGGTTCTTCCCCTCGACCCTCGGACTCCGAACCCCCGACCTTGTCCCAGAAGCGGCGGCGGCTGCGGCGGAGGTACCAGTTCGAGAGGTCGTCCGCGAACGTCTCGAGCGCCCGCGCGGCCTGCGTCGGGTGGTAGGCGTCGAAGGCCGCGTCCACGTCGCCGACCGTCGAGTGGAGGCGCGACAGAATCCAGCGGTCGAGCTCGGTGCGGTCGGCGAGCGGCGTCGGCTCGGCGTAGGCGAAGCCGTCGAGGTTCGCGTAGGTGGCGAAGAAGCTGTAGGTGTTGGTGACGGTCGAGAAGAACTTGCGCTTGGTCTCCTCCACCGCGCGGTCGGAGTAGCGGAGGCTCTCCCACGGCGCGCTCGCGCTCATGAGGGTCCACCGCACCGGGTCGGCCCCGTGCCGGGCGATCGCCGCGAAGGGATCGACCGTGTTGCCCTTGGACTTGGACATCTTCTCGCCGCGCTCGTCGAGCACCAGGCCGTTGACGACGACGTTTTTGTAGGCCACCGAGTCTTCGACGAGCGCGGCGATCGCGTGGAGCGTGTAGAACCAGCCGCGCGTCTGATCGACGCCCTCGGCGATGAAGTCCGCCGGGAAGTTGCGCGCGAAGCGCTCTCGGTTCTCGAACGGATAGTGCCACTGCGCGAACGGCATCGCCCCCGAGTCGAACCACACGTCGATCAGGTCCGGCTCGCGGCGGTACGTCCCCCCGCCCTCAGCGGGCCACGTGACCTCGTCGACGAACGGCCGGTGCAGGTCGGGCACGTCGCCCTCGGCCAGCCCGGCCCGCTCCCGCAGCTCGGCGACGGAGCCGACGACGACGTAGTCGCCCTCGTCCTGGTCGTTGACCCAGACCGGGAGCGGGGTGCCCCAGTAGCGCATCCGGCTGAGCGCCCAGTCGACGTTGCCCTCGAGCCACTGCCCGAAGCGCCCCGTGCCGATGCCCTCGGGCTGCCAGTTGATCATCCCATTCAGCTCGATCAGCCGGTCCTTGATCGCGGTCGTGCGGATGAACCACGAGTCGACCGGGTACGACATCAGCGGCGTGCCCTTGCGCCAGTCGTGGGGGTAGTTGTGGAGGGTCGTCTCGTGGCGGTAGAGCAGGCCGCGCTCGCGGAGGTCGCGGGCGAGCGCGCGGTCGGCGTCTTTGAACCACTCGCCCGCGACGAGCGGCACCGCGTCGGTGAAGCGCCCCTCCGCCGTGACCGGGTTGAAGAGCGGCAGCCCTTCGCGCTGCCCGACGGCGAAGTCGTCCGCGCCGAAGGCCGGCGCGAGGTGGACGATCCCCGTGCCGTCCTCGGTCGAGACGAAGTCGGCGGCGACGACGCGCCACGCCTGGTCTGCTTCGGGGTGGCCCGCGAAGGTATCGAAGACCGGCCGGTAGGTCTTCCCGACAAGGTCGGTGCCCTTCATCCGCTCGACGACCTCGACCTCCCCGCCGAGCGTGCCGAGGAGCGGTCCGGCGAGGTACAGGTACTCCGGCTCGCCGTCGTCGCGCGCGGCCCGCACCTTGACGTAGTCGACGGTGTCGCCGACGGCGAGGGCCGCGTTCGAGACGAGGGTCCACGGCGTCGTGGTCCACGCGAGGAAATACGCATCGGCCTCGCCCTCGACCGGGAAGCGGACGTAGACCGACGGGTCCTGCACCTCTTGGTAGCCCAGCGAGACCTCGTGGCTGGAGAGCACGGTGCCCGAGCCGGGGCTGTACCACTGGATCTTGTGCCCCCGGTACAGGAACGACTCGCCGTCGTCGGTGCGCCGCTGGGAGATCGTTTTGAGGAGGGACCAGACGGACTCGATGTAGTCGTTCTCGAAGGTGACGTAGGGGTCCGAGAGATCGACCCAGTAGCCCATGCGCCGCGTCAGGTCGTCCCAGAGGTCTTTGTAGGTGAGGACGGAGGCGCGGCAGGCCGCGTTGTACTCGGCCATGCCGTAGGCCTCGACCTGGTGCCGGCCTTCGAGCCCGAGCGCCTTCTCGACCTCGATCTCGACCGGCAGGCCGTGGGTGTCCCAGCCGCCCTTGCGGTCCACGCGGAAGCCCTTCATCGTGCGGTAGCGGCAGAAGAGGTCCTTGATGGTCCGCGCCATAACGTGGTGGATGCCCGGCTTGCCGTTGGCCGTCGGCGGGCCTTCGTAGAAGACGAAGTGCGGCGCGCCCTCGCGGAGGGCGAGGCTCTGGGCGAACACGTCGTGCTCGTCCCACCACCGGAGCGTCTCGCGCTCGGTCGCGGCGTGGTCGAAGCGGGTGGCGTCGGGGTAGCGCGGCATGGGCAAGCGTGGAAATCAGGGGCCAAAGATACGACGCGCCCCCGGCGGGCCGAAGCCTGCCGGGGGCGCGTCGCCTTACCGTTCAGTCAGACCGTGCGCCCTAGCGCACGAGTGTCACGCGCTGCGTCTGGACGAACGAGCCCGCCGTCAGCCGCACCACGTAGACCCCGCTCGGCAGCGACTCCGCCGCCAAGCGCGCCGTGTGCCACCCGGCCCCGACCGACCCGTCGGCCAGCACCGCGACCTCGCGCCCGAGCACATCGTAGACCGCGAGCCGGACCTCGGCGCGCTCGGGCACCCCGAAGCGCACCGCCGTGGCCGAGGCGAACGGGTTCGGGAAGGCTGACAGCGTGACCTCGTCCGGCACCGTGCTGCTCGCCGCAGCGTCTAGCTTGTCCGCCTCTAGCTCGGCCGCCTCCTGCAGTGCCTGTGCCTCGGCGTCACCGGCCGGGCGGTTGCCCCCACCGACGTTGACGTGGTGGAGGTCCCGGTGCCGCGCACCCGAGGCATCGGTGACTTCGAGGGCGATCAGGACGTTTCCGCCGGGATTGAAGCGCTTAGCGAGCCTGTGGCTGGTGCTGGCGAGTCTGAACTCCTCGCAGATTGGCCCGCGTGTGCTCTCAGTGCAGGCGGTCGCGTTGCACGGCGGGGGGTTGCACGGGTCGGGGTAGTAGACGTAGCGCTCGAACCACTTGTAGGAGTAAGGGGGCTGCCCATGATGCGCGTTAGAGTTCCAGTAGCCGGTCTCGTTCACAGCGAGCGAAGTGGGACCTGAAATGTGGGCCGACAACGGCTGGAGCGGCGGGGGGGTCCATGCAAGCTGCTCTAGAATGAACGTCTTGATGCCGTTCGAGATGAAAAGGTGCCCCTGGCTCTCTGAACCGATAGCGTTTGGGGCTGCGTCTCCATAGCCTCCTGCAACGTAGAAAGCGTCGAACGGGGTACGGCTTGCCTGGGTGATGGACGCTCCGAGGTCTTGATTTAAAAAGGTGGCGTCGAGCAGCGCATCTCGGGACGAGTAGCTGTTCGTCCGGTAGTCGAGCGCACTCACAGTGGGGACGAAAGCGTGCCGCGAAGCATAGATGCTCAGTTCTACAGAGGCACTTGCACCAAGCCAGATCGAGGCAAAAAACCCGAAGATGTTGTCGCGCGTATCGATATCTATTTCCCTATTCTTGAGCAGCGACCATGTGGGTTGGTAGCCACCCGGGACGGTGTCGTAGGCGTTCCTGAGCGTAAGCGTGGACTGCGCGTCGGTGTCATTGTCGCAGAAGATGAAACACGTTCGGTGCCACCTCCGGTAGACCTGAGTCGCCACTCCCGCCGGCCCGGCGTTGCGCATGCGCATGCGAATGCTCTTCCCCTTGATCCCCCAAAGCGTCGAGTATCCGGCCTCGAAATAGAGCGTAGAGGCTCGAGGCTGCATTAGAGGCGCACTAGGCGTATTCCAGACCGGGTTCAGGTGCTGGCCGCGGCCGTCCCCATTTCCGTTCGAGACGGCGACGAGGCGGAGATCGTCGGGATAGTCGCCGAGGGCGATGAGGTCAGCGTAGAGGTCCCTGCGGATCTGCGTCTGGACAGCGCTCGGGGAGCTGGCACCGAGGTCGAGTCCGGCCCAGAACGTGGAGAGCTGCTGAGCCGCTGCTCCGTAGAGCCGCTGCTCGATGAAGTCCACGCCGTCACCGACGGAAGGTATAAGTTCGAGGAAGGGGAGAATGTCGAGCACGCCATCGGCGATGCCGTAGAAGTCGGCGAAGGCCATTGAGAGACCGGCGGTGGAGTACGCCCCCTGCTGCGGGCTGTCGTAGGAGACGAAGAGGCCGACGCGGTGATCTACATTCATCTCCTCCTCCATGTAGGCGAGGGCGTAGCGGGAGACGAGGCCGCCCATGCTCAGGCCGATCACGGCTCCGATCTCGCCGTCCGAGTCGGGGTTGTCGTCCATCTCGGCGTGGATGCGCTGGATGAGGTCTACGAGGGCGAGGCCGTTGCGCTGGATGAAGTCCTGGGAGTCGGCATAGTCCATCACCACGATGTCGTAGTCTTCTGCTTTCAACGCCTGAGGGAGATCTACGAATGGACCTACCGTGAACTCGTCGCGATACCGTCGAATCTTCTCGTATAGCTTGTCCAGGGTCGTGTCCTCGAATGGGTCGTAGCCGCTGACGACGATGATGGGGTTCGTGATGTGGGTGTGGCCCGGCGCGAGCGAGACGGCGTAGTCGTACTTCGCTGTGCGGTTCGTGCCGTCGTAACGGCTGAGCACGTTGGGGTAGTTGCGCGCGCCGGACCAGGCGAGCTGCGGATCCGGCTCGACGCCGCAATGCACGGACGACCAGTGGCTCCCCACCGCGCCTTCCGCGCACGCCTCCCCGGAGGAACGTCCGACGAGGTTTTGCCCCGCCCCACCGCTCGTGCTCTCCCGCACCCGGAGCGCAAACCGGGCGTGCCGCACCGACCCGGCTACGCTCGCCCTAACCTGCACCGTCTTCTCTCCAGGTGTGCCATAAGCGGCGCTCACCGTCTGCCCTACGCTCACGGTTCGGTACCCGCCCCCATCGCCGGGGTCTACGTCGACCGTCGAGGGCGTCCCCGTCCCTGCTGGCACGACGAACAGTCCACTCGGGACGCTGAATGTGGCCGTCGCGCCCACCTCGACCGGGCCGAGGCGCGCGTTCGTCATCTCGGCTCCGTAGAGCACACCCGCGGCGAAGGCCGACGCCTGCTCGTAGGGCGGAGGCATTGCGTAGGCGGTCCTACTGCCGACGCCTACTGTCGGGCGGTAGACCTGCTGGACGGGGCCAGAGTCGTCTACCTCGAGGCGACCATCCTGAAGAGGAGCCTCCGAGATATAGTCGAACGGCTGGTAGAGCAGCGCGATGGGGAGCCGGCCGGCTTCGCGCTCGTCGTGGGCCAGGGTAGCGAGCGCAGTCGGCGAAGGGAAGTCGGAAGGGTCGGCCGCGCTCATGCGGAGCTGCCCGAAGAGCACTTCCCATTGCAGCGGGCGGAGGGTGTCGGCGGCCGTCGTACCCTGGAAGCGGCCTGGGTCGAGGTAGACGGAGCGTCGGTTGGCGAGCACGCCCGTTTCGGTTTCCGATAGGTCTAGGAGTTCATAGGGCGCGTCGAAGGAGGCGGCAGGGTCCTGTCCAGCAGCGGGGAACGCGGAGAGGGTCAGGAAAACGAGGAGGAGGTACTGGAAAGCGGATCGGTGCATGGGTTATGGTCGGATGATCGTAGGTAATGAGGGAGGGAAAGGGCCGAGCGGAGGGTGCCTAGTCCTCAGGCGAGTCGAGGACGGCGGTGAAGCCGCCGGTGAGGCGGCGGTTGCACGGCACGAGCGTGGTCGTGCTCACGTCGGCGGCGAAGACCCCCGCGATGAGGCTGTCCCGGACGGAGGTGACTTCGAGCCGACCGCTGCCGCTGCCTATGCAGCCGGGACCGCCGTAGCTGACTCCTACCCCTTCGAATTGCGCACCCGTCTGGAGATCGTCCCCGTCTACACCAGAGAGGACAATACCTATACTGGGTCGTCCTTCGGGAGAGAACTCACCTGTCAAGTCGATGACGAAAGTGGAGAGATCACCATTACGGCTTGTGAAGTGGACGGCGGAGGTCTCGTAGGCGTCGTTGTCGTCCTCACGGACGAGGCCGTGCCCGTCCGGCTGCCCGGCGAAGTCCCGACGGAGTTCGTCGAACGACGGCAGCGGCGCGTCGGTACCGCCGCTGTCGCACCCGGCCGCGCCGAGCGTGAAGAGGGTGATCAGGAGAGCAGAGAAGCGGATCATGGTCAGCCACAGTCAGAGGAGTACGAAGCGATGAATTGTTGTTATTGATTAACCTAGCCCACAAACACTCCACTACCTATGAATCCCCCACCAAAGTTTGACGCTATTCCTAGCATGTCCGGCGAGGGGAAGTCGGAAGGGTCGGCCGCGCTCATGCGGAGCTGCCCGAAGAGCACTTCCCATTGCAGCGGGCGGAGGGTGTCGGCGGCCGTCGTACCCTGGAAGCGGCCTGGGTCGAGGTAGACGGAGCGTCGGTTGGCGAGCACGCCCGTTTCGGTTTCCGAGAGGTCGAGAAGCTCGTAGGGCGCGTCGAAGGAAGCGGCAGGGTCTTGCCCGGCAGCGGGCAACGCGGAGAGAGTCAGGAAAGCGAGAAGGAGGAAAGAGTGGAGAGTAGGTCGATGCATGGGGTAGGGTATGAGGGGTGGCGGTAGGTGCACGAGTGAGGGGAACGAGCGGAGAGGGCCTAGTCCTCAGGCGAGCCGAGGACGGCGGTGAAGCCGCCGGTGAGGCGGCGGTTGCACGGCACGAGCGTGGTCGTGCTCACGTCGGCGGCGAAGACCCCCGCGATGAGGCTGTCGCGGACGGAGGTGACTTCGAGGCGGCCACTGCCGCTGCCCGCGCAGCCTGGGCCGCCGTAGAGGGCACCAACCCCCTCGAACTGCATACCAAGTTGGAGGTCTGCACCGTCTACCCCACGGACGATGAGAGTTATTCCAGGACGTCCATTGGGCTCGACCTCACCTTCAAGGCGCACCCGGAACTCTGCAAGCTCTCCTTCGCCCGTAGTAAAATGCACGGCGGAAGTCTCGTAGGCGTCGTCACCGTGCTCGCGGACGAGGCCGCGCCCGTCCGGCTGCCCGGCGAAGTCCCGCCGGAGTTCGTCGAACGACGGCAGCGGCGCGTCGGTACCGCCGCTGTCGCAGCCGGCCGCGCCGAGGAGGAAGAGGGCCGTGAGTGCGAAGGCGAGCAAGCGAGTCATGGTGGGAGCGGGTCGATGCATGGGGTAGGGTCGGATGATGGTAGGTACACGAGGGAGGGAAGGGGCCGAGCGGGAGCGGCCTAGTCCTCGGGCGAGCCGAGGGCGGCCGTGAAGCCACCGGTGAGGCGGCGGTTGCACGGCACGAGCGTGGTCGTGCTCACGTCGGCGGCAAAGACCCCCGCGATGAGGCTGTCGCGGACGGTGGTGACTTCGAGGCGACCGCTGCCGCTGCCTATGCAGCCGGGACCGCCGTAGAGGACTCCAACACCCTCAAATTCTGCATCAGGCTGGAGGTCTACGCCATCAACCCCATCAATGATGAGAGTAATTCCAGGGCGTCCATTCTCGGATCGCTCCCCTTCCAAGGTCACTCGGAACTTGACGAGTTCGCCCGTCCTGTTCGTGCGGTGAACAGCGGAGGTCTCGTAGGCGTCGTCATCGTTCTCACGGACGAGACCGCGCCCCGGCGGCTGTCCAGCGAAGTCTCGGCGCAGTTCCTCAAACGACGGCAGAGGCTCGTCAGTACCGCCGCTGTCGCAGCCGGCAGCCCCGAGCGTGAAGAAGATGGTGAGCGCGAAGGCGAGCAAGCGAATCATAGCAGAAGCGGTTAGTGGTTTGGTAGAGAGTACGCCTGTCGGTGCGGGAAGCCGGCAGCCTAGTCCTCGGGCGAGTCGAGGACGGCGGTGAAGCCGCCGGTGAGGCGGCGGTTGCACGGCACGAGCGTGGTCGTGCTCACGTCGGCGGCGAAGACCCCCGCGATGAGGCTGTCCCGGACGGAGGTGACTTCGAGCCGACCGCTGCCGCTGCCTATGCAGCCGGGGCCACCGTAGCTGACTCCTACCCCTTCGAATTGCGCACCCGTCTGGAGATCGTCCCCGTCTACACCAGAGAGAATGAGGGTCGTCCGGGGGCGACCGTTTGCGGAAAGCTCTCCTTCCAAGACTACTCGGAATTTGGCAAGCTCTCCCTCCCCCGTCGTGAAGTGGACAGCGGAAGTCTCGTAGGCGTCGTCGTCGTTCTCGCGGACGAGGCCGCGCCCCTCAGGCTGCCCGGCGAAGTCGCGGCGCAGTTCCTCAAACGACGGCAAAGGCTCGTCCGTACCGCCGCTGTCGCAGCCGGCCGCGCCGAGGAGAGAGAGGACGAGAAGCGTGAGGGCAGGAAAGCGAATCATAGTCGAGAGAAATACAGGAACGGGAAATATTATCATTCACTCCTCCAACCTAACCCAGCCTCGCCGCACTAACCGTGAACACCCCGACAACAACGACGCGCCCCCGGTCTGCCGAAGCGGACCGGGGGCGCGTCGCGTTACCCTTCGATGACGGTGCGCCCTAGCGCACGAGCGTTACCCGCTGCGTCTGGACAAACGAGCCCGCCGTCAGCCGCACCAGGTACGTCCCGCTCGGCAGGGCCGCCGCGTCGAGGAAGGCCGTGTGCCGACCGGCCTCGACCTCGCTGTCCACGAGCGTGGCGACCGCCCGCCCGAGCACGTCGTAGACGACGAGCCGGACCCGGGCCGTCTCCGGCGTCTCGAAGCCCAGCGCGAGGCGGTCGGAGAACGGGTTTGGGTAGGCCGAGCTCAGGGCAAACGCGTCGGGCGTCGTCAGCGAAGCCGCTTCGGGCAGCTCCGTCGCCGCCTCGTCCGAAGCTGCTGCCTCGGCCGCCTCCGTGCTCTCTGGCGCTTCCTGTTCGTTCACCGCGACGAGCGGGGCCGTGGCCCCGAACTCGAACGAGCCGGCGTCGCACGCGCCGACGGGCGCGCCGAAGCCGCGCTGATCGACCGGGCCGCAGGTCCCACCGATGTTGATGGCGCGGCTGCCGGCGAGGAGCGCGTGGGTCATCGTCGGGCCGCCGTTGTTGGCAAGCGGGCCGAGGCCCGGGTCGCCGAGGCGGCTGCCCATGGCACCGCCCATCGTCGTGGCGCAGCCGTCGAGCCGCTCGGCGACGTTGAAGCCGGCGTTGACCACCGTGCCGGAGCACTCCGGCCCCGCCGGGGCGGTGTTGTCGCCCGCGATCGAGTTGCCGACGCTGAGCGTGCCGGCCTCGTTGCGGAGGCCGCCCCCGGCGACCGACGCCGTGTTGCGCGCGACGGTCGTGTTGCGCAGCGCGACGTTCCCGGCGGCTACGTTGAGCCCGCCGCCGCGCTGGGCGACGTTGCCCGAGAGCGTGCTGTTGCCGACGACCATCGTGCCGCCGTCGTTGTACAGCCCGCCCCCGGTCGGGGAGTCGTTGCCGGAGACCGTCGACCGGACGACCGCGAGGGTACCGACGGCGGAGTTCCACAGGCCGCCGCCCTCGTTGGCCGCCGTGTTGTCCCGGGCGGTGCTCTGGGTGAAGCCCACGGTGCCGGCTCCGGTGACGTGGAGGCCGCCGCCGTTGCCGGGGTTCGCCCCCGCGTTGTTGCCGTTGAGCGTGGACCTGATCACCGCCGTCGTGCTGGCGTTGTCCTCGATCCCGCCGCCGGCGCGGTTGGCCGCGTTGCCGGTGATGAGGGTCGCCGTGACGGTGAGCGTGCCGCCGGCGTTGTTGAAGATGCCGCCGCCCGAGCCGAGCTCGCCCTGGGCGCGGTTCTTCGAGATCACTGCGTTCGTGACGTCGAGGGTCCCGCCCTGGTTGAAGAGGCCGGCCCCGCCGTCGGTGGCCTCGTCGCCGGTGGCGATGTTGCTCCGGACGGACATGCCGTCGACCGAGAGCGAGCCCGAGGACCACAGGCCGCCGCCTTCGACGGCCGTGTTGTCGCGGGCCTGGCCGCCGGTGACGGTCACGTCGCCGCCGCCGGTGTGGAGGCCGCCGCCGTTGCCGGGATTCGTCCCCCCGTCGTTGCTCAGCAGCAGGACCTCGGTCAGCGTCGTCGTGCTGGCGTTGTCCTCGATCCCGCCGCCGGCGCGGTTGGCCGAGTTGCCGGAGACCGTCGAGTTCGAGACCGTCAGCGTGCCGCCGCTGTTGTTGAGGATGCCGCCGCCCGAGCCGGAGGTGCCGGTGGCGCGGTTTTTGGCGATGGTCGCGTTCGTCACGTCCATCGTCCCGCCCTCGTTGTAGAGGCCGCCGCCGCCCTGCGCGGCGTCGTCGCCGGTGCCGACGTTGTTGTTGATCGTCATCCCGTCGACCGTCAGCGAGCCGGAGGACCACAGCCCGCCGCCTTCGACGGCGATGTTGTTGATCGCGGAACCGCCGTTGACGGTGACGGTGCCGCCGCCGGTGTGGAGGCCGCCGCCGTTGCCGGGGTTCTGCCCGGCGTCGTTGCCGTCAAGCGTGACGTCGTTGAGCGCCGTGGTGCTGGTGAAGTCAGACGCGGTGCTGGCGTTGTCCTCGATCCCACCGCCCGCGCGCTGCGAGCTGTTGCCCGAGACCGTCGAGTTCGAGACCGTGAGCATACCGCCGTTGTTGAGGATGCCGCCGCCCGAGCCGGAGGTGCCCGTCGCCATGTTGCCGGCGATGGTCGCGTTCGTCACGTCCATCGTCCCGCCCTCGTTGTAGAGGCCGCCGCCGCCCTGCGCGGCGTCGTCGCCGGTGCCGACGTTGTTGCTGATCGTCATCCCGTCGACCGTCAGCGAGCCGGAGGACCACAGCCCGCCGCCTTCGACGGCGATGTTGTTGATCGCGGAACCGCCGTTGACGGTGACGGTGCCGCCGCCGGTGTGGAGGCCGCCGCCGTTGCCGGGGTTCTGCCCGGCGTCGTTGCCGTCGAGCGTGACGTTCGCCAGCGTCGTCGTGCTGCCCGCGTCCTCGATCCCACCGCCGGCGCGCTGCGAGCTGTTGCCCGTGAGCACCGAGTTGGAGACGGTCAGCGTGCCGCCGCTGTTGTTGAGGATGCCGCCGCCCGAGCCGGAGGTGCCCGTCGCCATGTTGCCGTTGATCGTGGCTCCATCGACGTCCATCGTGCCGCCCTCGTTGTAGAGCGCGCCGCCGCCCTGCGCGGCGTCGTCGCCGGTGCCGACGTTGTTGCTGAGCGAGGTGCCGCTGACCGTGAGCGAGCCTGAGGACCACAGGCCGCCGCCTTCGACGGCGACGTTGTCCTTGACGATGCCGTTGGTGAAGGTCGCCGTGCCGCCGCCGGTGTGGAAGCCGCCGCCGTTGCCGGGGTTGGTGCCCGCGTCGTTGGCCTCGATCACCGAGTTGGTCACGGTCGTCGTGCTGGCGTTGTCTTCGATCCCGCCGCCTGCGCGCTGCGAGGTGTTGCGGGCGATGAACGAGTTGTTGACCGTCAGCGTGCCGCCGGCGTTGTTCAGGATGCCGCCGCCCGAGCCGGAGGCGCCGGTGGCGTCGTTGTCCGTGATCGTCGCGTCGCGGACGTTCATCGTGCCGCCCTGGTTGAACAGGCCGCCGCCGCCGTTGTCGGCGTCGTCGCCGGTGCCGACGTTACCCGTGATGGTCGTCCCGTCGACGGTGAGCGTGCCCGAAGACCACAGGCCGCCGCCTTCGACGGACGTGTTGTTCTGCACCAAGCCGCCGTTTACCGTAACGTCTCCGCCGCCGGTGTGCAAGCCGCCGCCGTTGCCGGGGTTCTGCCCGGCGTCGTTGCCGTCGAGCGTGACGTTTGCCAGCGTCGTCGTGCCGCCGGCGTCTTCGACCCCACCGCCGGCGCGCTGCGACGAGTTGCCCGAGATCACCGAGGTCGAGACGGCGAGCGTGCCGCCGTTGTTGAGGATCGCGCCGCCGGAGCCGGAGGTCCCGGTGGCGTCGTTGCCAGAGAACACCGAGTTGGTGACGGCGAGCGTGCTGCCGGCGTTGTAGAGCGCGCCGCCGCCGTCCGTGGCCGCCGGCCCGGTGGCCGCGTTGCCGTTGAACGTCACGTCGCTGATCGTGACGTCGGAGCCCGCCTCGACGAGCACGGCCCCGCCGCGAGCGGCGACCCCGTTCGTGAGCCGGAACCGCTGGATGACGACGGGGGCCGCCCCGTTCGTGACGCGGAAGACACGGCTGTTACCCGCCGCGTTGATGGTGGCGCGCGGCCCCACGGCGCGGCCGATCGTCACCGCCTCGGTGACGACGAGCTCGCCCAGCGTGAGGTTGAGCGTGACCGAGAGGTTGCCCGCCGGGCCGACGATGACGTCGAGGCCGGGGCTGCCCGCCGTGCAGCCGGAGACCGCCGTGTTGGTGTTGGCCGAGGCGATGGCTTCGCGGAGCGAGCAGTCGCCGTCGCTGTTGAGCTCGTCGTTGAGCGTGGTCACGACGATCGTGGCCGCTTGAGCTGCCGTGCCGAGCGCCAAACCGAGTACCAGGGTGCCAAGCAGGCGCGGCACACGCTGGAGCAGAGAGAAAAGAGAAGCCATGAGCAGGTGGTCTTTGGGTTGGAAGGAGGGAAAGCTCGTTGAAACAAGCACTGCGGGAGACGTGACGAGCCCGAACGGAGAACTTAAGGCAACGCGGAGCTCCTGGAGACGCTCACTTTGTGCCCAACCCGTGCTCATTCAGTCTCGTAGGCCTCTGCGCAGAGGGATGGCCCCTGCGCGCCTCAGGCTTACACCTCTTTGCGCCTGAACTGGTGCTGCGTTAACGCTCCGACGACGCCTTCTCGACGGCTCGTGCGCCGCGCGCCGGTGTCGACCTTTCCGGTCCGCCCATCGTAGTTCTCGCAGCGCGGCACCCTAGAGGTCTGTGTCCAGGGAGAGGTTTCCTCGCTGCGCTCGTCGAGAAGACAAGGCGTCAGCCGGCTGTGGCTGACGACAGCGAGGAAGTGAAACGATGTCCCCGATCTTCACATTACTCCACGCCGCGCTCGAAGCGCTCGCGGAGCCACTGAACGTGGAGGCCGACGGCGTTGCGAAGCTCGTAGCCCATCTCGTAGAGCTGCCGATACGTCGCCCCGTCCATGAACGAGGCCGCGCGGAGCTGATGCAGCGCCGCGAGCGCCCGGTTCGCTGCCCAGAGGCCCCGCTTCGTGACCGCGATGTTGCCGCCGAGCGACTCGAGCTCGTACCCCATCCCGTGCCCCCCGCCCACCTTCGCCCCGACCTGGAGCGCGTTCGAGCAGAAGTCCACGAGGGCCGTGTCCTTCGCGTCCTCCGGCACCGTGTCGGCCCACTCGATCACCGCGATGCCGAAGGCGAGCGCGCGCTGGTAGAGCGGGAGGCCGCGCGCGTCCTGCGCCTCGGGGTAGTCCTCGCCCAGCCCGGCCTTCCACGCCTCGCTGGGGTCCCCCGGCTCGGCGTCTGAGTCCTCGAGCGCGGACAGGTCGGCGTCCTCGTGCCAGCCCATTTTGCGGGCGAGGTAGGCGTGGAGGCCGTGCTCCCAGGCCTCGCGCTGCTCCTCCGGCGCGTCCTCGGGCGGCGGCGGGGTGCGGCGGACGTACTCGTCCCAGTACCGCATGTAGAGGTCCGCGCGGCGGTCGCTCTGGCGGAGAAAGTCCTCCCACTGGTGCTCGTCCCAGATGTCGTCCATCCTGAGAGGTGTCGGGGGGCGCAGATCGGAGGGGGCGCGGGTGCTCAGCAGACCTCGCGCACCACCGCGCGCATGATCTCGGTCAGCTTCGGCTCGGCCTCGGCGGCGGCGGCGAGGACGTCGGCGATCGAGACCGGCTCGAGGGCGTCGGGGAAGCACTCGTCGGTGATGACGGAGATGGCGAGGCACCGCAGCCCCTGGTGCCGGGCGACGATCACCTCGGGGACGGTGCTCATCCCGACGGCGTCGGCCCCGACGAGGCGGAGGAACCGGTACTCGGCGCGGGTCTCGAGGTTCGGCCCTTCGACGGCGACGTAGACGCCCTGCTGGAGTTTGATGGCGCGGGCCAGCGCAGCCTGCTCGGCGAGCCGTCGCAGCTCCTCATCGTAGGGCGTGCTCATGTCGGGGAAGCGCGGGCCCCACGCCTCGTCGTTCGGCCCGACGAGCGGGTTCGCCCCTTGCAGGTTGATGTGGTCCGTGACGAGCATCAGGTCGCCGCGCCGGAAGTTCGGGTTCATCCCGCCGGCGGCGTTCGAGATGAGGAGGGTCTCGACGCCGAGCGCGGCGAGGACGCGAACCGGGAAGGTGACCTCTTTCGGCCCGTAGCCTTCGTAGAGGTGGAACCGCCCCTGCATCGCCCACACCGGCACCCCGCCGAGCCGCCCGGCGATGAGCCGCCCGTGGTGGCTCTCGACGGTCGAGAGCGGGAAGTGAGGAATCTCGTCGTAGGGAATCGTTGCCTCGGCCTTGATCTCTTCGGCGAGCGCGCCGAGGCCGGTGCCGAGAATCAGCCCGGTCCGGGCGTCGAGCGCCGCCCGTTCACGGACGGCGGCAGCGGCGTCTTCGACGCGGCGGTGGTAGGCGGTCACGTCCATCGGAGGATGGAGGGACGGAAGGGCCGGTGGACTGGACATAACTCGAAAGGTAGGCAGCGCTGGTTAAGGGTTGATACCAAATCCGTTTGCTCCGCGCGTGATTGCTCAGGTGCCTCCCCCGCCCCCTCCCTGCGCCGTGGATTCGTCGGCGCGAGCAGTGAAGGGGCTGCCCAATCCCTCCATCCGCCGGTCTCTCACCCCCGGTGGTCTCACTCCCCCGGTGGTTTTACTTCGGGTCTTCGAGGAGGCGGCGGATGCGCTCGTGCTCGGAGGCCGGGGCCGTGGTCGTCTCGCCGGGCTCGTCTTCCTCGTCGGCTTCGGCCTCGGGCTCGCCGCCGATGATCGAGCGGAGGGTCCACGTCGGTTCGTCGGCCTCGGGCTCGTCGTCTCTGAGCGTCACGATGGGGCCGCCGGAGGTGCGGTGGGTTTCCGCCTCGGCGGCGCGGGCGTAGAGGTCGGCATAGGTCGTCTCGCCCTCGTCGGCCGGTTCTTCGGCGCGCTCTTCCTGCGCCGCTTTCGGCTCGGGCACCGTCTCCGGCTCGGGCGGCCCCGCGGCGTCGGTGGCCTGGGCCTCATTCTGCGGCGTGGGCGGGGGCGGAGAAACCGGAGGCAGCGCCTCGGCCGGGGCCGAGGGCATGAGCTTCATGAAGCCGACGGGCTTGTCGTCCTCGTGCCGGGCGAGGATCTCGAGCTCGGACATCAGGAAGTGCCGGAGCCGGGCCGTGATCTCGTCGTGGCGCTGGGCGAGGTGGGCCACGTCGTGCCGGAGCCGGTGGTGCCTCTGCCCGGCCTCCTGCGTGATCTGCTCGGCCCTCAGCTCGGCCTCCTCCACGATCAGCCGGGCGCGCTCCTCGGCGTTGTCCTGCGTGCGCTTGGCCCCCTCGCGGGCCGAGGCGAGCGCCTCCTGCAGCGCCTCCTCGACCTTCTCGTAGTGCACGATCTTGCCTTCGATCTCGCGCACCCGGTCCTCGGCGCGGCGGAGGTCCTCCTGCACCTCCTCCCACTGCCGCGCGACCATCTCGGTGAAGGCCTTGACCTCGTCGGGGTCGTAGCCCCGGACCTTGCGGGCGAACTCGTGCGTGCGGATGTCGAGCGGCGTGAGCTTCATCGGGGCGGCGTCAGGGGTGGGCGGGAGGCGGGGGCGGGCGCTGCCGGAAGAGGGCGGCGACTTCGAGGCCGAGCCCGGCGTAGCGGTCGGCGAGCGCGGCGTGGCGGCGGCGGAGCCGGGCGAGGGCGCGGGCCGCCTGCTCCTCGGCCTCGCGCTCCCGGCGGCGCAGCGCGAGCACGAGGGGCACGAACACGGCCGCGCCGAGAGCGAGGATCAGGGTGGGAAGCATGAGCGGGAAGGTACCGAAAGACGAGGGCCGGGTGCCAGGACGGAAGAGCGGAGATTGCCAACCCGCCTTCTTCGCGCCCCACGCGCTCCGGGCTGAGCCCCCACTGCCTCCCACGCCCGAGCGCAAGCCGTTGCCTCACCCGCGCGGCCCGAAGAGCGCCGAGCCGACGCGCACGTCCGTCGCCCCCTCCTCGACGGCGATCTCGAAGTCGCCGCTCATCCCCATCGAGAGGCGGTCGAGCGCCACGCCCGCGCTGCCGCCGTAGCCCTCGGCGAGGCGGCGGAGGTGCTGGAACTGTGGGCGGACGACGGTTTCGAGCTCGGCGGGCGACCGGGCCGGGGCCGCGAGCGTCATCAGCCCGACGACCCGGAGGTGCTCGCGCCCGGCGAGGCCGTCGAGGAAGGCGTAGAGCGCCTCGGGCGCGAGGCCGGACTTCGAGGCTTCGCCCGAGACGTTGACTTGCGCGAAGCACGGCAGCACCCGCCCCCGGCGCGCCGCCCGTTTCTCGATGTCGGCGGCTAGCTGCTCGCCGTCGAGCGCGTGGAACACGTCGGCGTGCTCCAGCGCTTTGTTGATCTTGTTCTTTTGCAGCGGCCCGACGAGGTGCCACCGCACCGGGCCGCTCCTGTGCTCGCCGGGCACCGCCTCGGCTTTCTCCGCCAGCTCCTGCACCCGGTTCTCGCCGAAGTCCGCGAGGCCGGCCTCGACCCCGGCGCGGACGACCTCCACCGGAAAGGTCTTGCTGACGGCGACGAGCCGGACTGAGGCGGGGTCACGCCCGGCGCGCTCGCACGCGGCGTCGATACGGGCGCGCACGGCCTCGGCGCGGGCGCGGATGTCGGCGGTGAGCGGAGGCACGGTTCTCCTGTCGTTTCGCAGATCGGTAGGGGCTCCGATGATACGAGGCAATAGGGAAACGGTCTCACCTATGGCCGGCCCCCGTCGTCCTGCCCCTTGACCCGAATGCGGCCTGCAATCGCACGCTGCGCCCCCTCGCAGCAAAAGGGCAACCTTCTTGACTCCCGCTCCCCTCTCGCCTACCCCACCTCCTTTTTAGCCATGTCCTCTACCCTTTCCTCGACCCTCGGCTCCTCGACCCTCGGCTCCTCGGCCCTCCGCGACGCCCGCGCCCGCTGGCTCGGCGGCGACGCCGACGCCTGGGCGCACTACGCCGAGTGCTGCCGCGAGCTCGACGCCGAGCGCCGCACGCCCCTCGCGGCAGAGCCCCCGCCCCGGACGCGTATCCCGCTCGCGTGGTACCGCCCCTCGGCCCCCGACCCGAGGGCGATCCGGCAATAAAATCGGGAATCCCGGCGTTGGAGAGATCGCCCGTCCGGTCCTCCAACCCCGCGTCCGATGCCGCTTCGCCTCCTGCTCGCTCTGTGCCTCCTCGCGCCCGCCGCCTCGGCGCAGATCGTCCTCCCGCCGCGACCGGTCCCCGTCCCGCAGCGACCCGTCGAGACGGCAGCCCTGGAGATCGACGGGCGGATCGTCGGTCAGGTGGCCGAGGTCTCGGTCACGCACACGCTCTTCAACCCGAACGACCGCGCGGTGGAGACGGAGTTTCTGTTCCCGGTCCCGCCGGGGGCAGCCGTGCAGGACCTCGTCCTGATTGCCGATGGGCAGGAGCTGACGGGCGAGGTGCTGCCGAAGGACGAGGCCCGGCGGCGCTACGAGGAGATCGTCCGGCGCATGATCGACCCGGCGCTGATGGAGTACGCGGGCTACGGCCTCGTCCGGACGAGCGTCTTCCCCGTCCCGGCGCGGGGCGAGAGCACGGTCCACTTCCGCTACACCGAGGTCTCCCCGCGCGAGGGCGACCGGGTGACGTTCAGCTACCCGTTCGGCCTCGCCCGGCAGCAAGAGTCGGTCGGGCGGCTCCGCCTCAGCCTGACGCTCGGCGATGAGGCCGGAGCCGTCTACAGCCCGTCGCACGAGGTCGAGGTCGAGCGCGAACGCGGCCGGACGCGGGTCCGCTTCGAGGCCGACGACGTGCGGCTCCGGCGGGACTTTCAGCTCGTCTACGAACCCGAGGCCGAGGGCGGGCCGGTCAGCGCCACCGTGCTCAGCCACTGGCCCGAGGGCGCGCGCGACGGCTACTTCCTCCTGCTCGCCTCGCCCGAGGTGCCCCAAGCCGAGCCCGAGGCGATTCCCAAAACCGTCGTCTTCGCGGTGGACCGCTCCGGCTCGATGGCCGGGCGCAAGATGGAGCAGGCCCGCGACGCCCTCGCCTTCGTCCTGAACAACCTGGGCGACGACGACCTCTTCAACGTCGTCGCCTACGACGACCGCGTCGAGACCTTCGAGCCCGAGCTGCAGCGCTACACGCCGGAGAGCCGCGCCGCCGCGCTCGACTTCGTGGACGGCCTCCGCCCCGGCGGCTCGACCAACATCGACGGCGCGCTCGGCGAGGCGCTCGCGCTGATCCCCGACGAGGGGCGCAGCCCGGCCTACGTCCTCTTCCTCACCGACGGCCTCCCCACCGCCGGCGAGACCGGCGAGGGCGCGATTGCCCGCAACGCCCAGCGAGCCAACGACGGCGACGCCCGCATCTTCTCCTTCGGCGTCGGCTACGACGTCAACGCCCGCCTGCTCGAGCGCCTCGCGGCGGCGAGCGGCGGCACGACCGAGTACGTCCGCCCCGAGGACGACCTCGAAGCCCGCGTCGCCGGGCTCTACAACCGCCTGACGAGCCCCGTCCTCTCGAACCTCGCCATCGACTTCGACGGCACGAACGTCAACCGGGCCTACCCGCGCGACCTGCCGGACCTCTTCGCCGGCGGCCAGCTCGTCTGGGCCGGGCGCTACACCGAGGGCGGCGAGGTGACGGTCCGCCTGAGGGGCCGCGCCGGGGACGACGAGCGGACGGTGAGCTTCCGCGCCGACCTCGCCGCCGAGGGGGAGCGCACGCGGACCGGCTTCATCGAGCCGCTCTGGGCGAGCCGCCGCGTCGCGGCCCTGCTCGAGCAGATCGACCTCGACGGGCAGAGCGACGAGTTGGTCGAGGAGCTCGTCGCGCTCTCGACGCAGTACGGGATTCTGACGCCCTACACCTCGTTCCTCGCCGAGGAGGACGCCGCGTTCGTCTCGCGCTCGGGGCAGCTTCTCAGCGCTCGGCGCAGCCTGGAGATGATGGACCAGGTGAGCGGGTCGGGTGCCGTCGAGCAGCGGGCGCTCCGGGCACAGATGGCGTCGGCTTCGCAGGCCCCGCCCGAGGCCGTCGCCTACGACGCCGAGGGCCGGGCGCGGAGCGTCGAGACCGTGCGGACGGTCGGCACGCGGGCCTTCTACCGGCGCGGCGACCTGTGGATCGACGCCGGGCTGCTCGACGCGGACCCGGACGACGCGACCGAGGTCGAGCAGTTCTCGGACGCCTACTTCGCGCTCGCCCGGCGGTTGGAGCCGGAGGACGCGGTGTACCTCACCTTCCGCGAGGACGTGCTCGTGACGCTCGGCGGCGAGGCCGTGCTGATCCGGGCAGCGGAGTCGTAGACGGGCACCGTACCGTCTGAGGGCCAACACGCGGGGTCGCCCCTACGGTGCGGGGTCGCCCCTACGGATTGGCGCGGCGGTGGGTACCTTTGCCAGCGCACTCTGCCCTCTTCCGTCCGCTGCCATGCCTGACCTTCCGACCTCGCTCGACGCGCTCGACGCCCGCCGCGCCGAGTTTCTCGCCGGTCTCGATTCCATCCCGCCGGAGCAGCTCAGCCAGGCTCCCTCCTCGAAGGCGTGGTCGCCGCTCCAAATCGGCGAGCACCTGCTGGCGACCGAGCGCGGGCTGGCGCACGTCACCGGACGACAGATCGAAAAGGGCGAGGACCGGCGGCGCTTCGGCGACCCCTCCGAGCGCTCGGTCGAGGGCCTGCTCCAGGCGATGCGCACGCCGGCCAAGTTCAAGGTCCCCGCCGGGACCGGGCTGCCCGACCCGACGGGCGAGACGACGCTGCCGGAGCTTCGGCAGGCGTGGGCCGAGACGGCGGAGCGCTGGCGGAGCGTGGCCGGCACACTCCCGCCGGGCCTCGCCGACGAGGGGTTGGTGATGCACCCCGTCGCCGGGCCGATGACAGTCGCCCAGACGGTCCGGTTTCTCGAATCCCACATCGAGCACCATCAGCACCAGCTCGCGCGGACGGTCCGCGCCCTGAGCGCCCGGACGGCGTAAGGCCCGTGACCCCGTTCGAGTACATCTTGCCGCTGATCTCCGTCCTGGTCGGCTTGGCGATAGCAGACCTCGCGGTGAGCCTGCACCGACTGCTGCGAGCACGCAGTCGTGTGCAGTGGGATTGGCTTCCGCTCGCTACGGCCCTGGCGGCGGTGCTGGCCGTGCTTGAGGTGTGGTGGAACCTCTTCGCCGTACGAGAGGAAGCGTATTTCACGACGCTGGGCGGCTTCCTGCTCTTCGGTGCTCAACTCGTCGTCCTGTTTGTGCTCAACGCTTCGGCGCTTCCTGACGACGTGCCGGAGGAGGGCCTGGACTTGCGCGCGTTCTACGACCGAAACGGCCCGCTTTTCTGGTCCATTTATGCAGCCTATGTTGGAATCCTGATCGCCGCTCGCCTTGTTCAGGTTGCCTTGAGCGCTATTCAAGGCACATCCGAGCTCGCTGCACTCTCGGGGAGCCTCGTCCCGGGCGTCGTGCTGTTCGCGCTGTTCCTTGCCCTGGCGCGTGTGCGGAACAGGACGTTTCACAGCATCGCGGTGCCCCTCTTGCTCGGGGTCCTGCTCCACGGCTTCTCGCAGCTTAGCCTGGGCTAGGCGGGGCTGACGGGCTCCTCGTCCCACTCGCGGATCGCCTCCAAGACGGCGTCTACGATCTCGCCCTCCGGCACCGTGCGAACGATCTCGCCGTGCTTGAACAGGTGCGCCCGCCCGCGCCCGAGCGAAATCCCGAGGTCGGCCCCGGCGGCCTCGCCCGGGCCGTTGACGGCGCAGCCCATCAGCGCGACGTTGAGGTCCTTCTCGAACTTGGCCTCCTTGACCGCCGCCTCGACCTCGTTGACGATGCTGAAGAGGTCGCCCGCGAGCCGGCCGCACGTCGGGCAGGCGATGATGTTGACGCCGGGCCGCCCGAGCCGCAGCGACTTCAGAATCTGGTGCCCGACCTCGACCTCGTGGATCGAGTCAGCGGCGAGCGAGACCCGGATCGTGTCGCCGATGCCGTCGGCCAGGAGCGCGCCGATGCCGATGGACGACTTGACGGTGCCGGTTTGGAGGCTGCCGCTCTCGGTGACGCCGAGGTGGAGCGGGAAGTCGGTCCGCTCGGCGAGCAGGCGGTAGCTCTGGATCATGAAGAACACGTCCGAGTGCTTGACCGAGATCACCAGGTCCTCGAACCCGTCGCGCGCGCAGATCTCGACGTGCCGCATCGCGCTCTCGAAGAGCGCCTCGGGCTGGGGGTAGCCGTACTTGTCGAGGATGTCCTTTTCGAGCGAGCCCGAGTTGACCCCGATGCGGATCGGGATGCCCTTGGCCTTGGCGGCTTGCAGGACCTCGCGCTCCCACTCCGGCTTGCCGATGTTGCCGGGGTTCAGCCGCACCTTCGCCACGCCGGCCTCGACCGCGGCGAGCGCGTACTGGTAGTTGAAGTGGATGTCGGCCACGACCGGCACCGGGCTGCCGGCGACGACCTCGGGCAGCGCCTCGGCGTCCTCGGGCCGGGGCACGGCGACGCGGACGATGTCGGCCCCGGCCTCGGCGAGCCGGGTGATCTCGGCGACGCACTTTTCCACATCGTGCGTCTTGCCCGTCGTCATCGACTGGACCGAGATCGGCGCGCCGCCCCCGATCTGGACGGGGCCGACGTGGACGGCACGGCTGATACGGCGAGGACGGTCCATCGAATTACGAACGGCGAGTGACGAATGACGAGTGGGCCGCTGGTACGGACCGGGTGAGGCGGGGTTCAGAAGCCGAAGTTAATATTCAGCAAGGCTGCTCACGGCGTCACGATAGACGTGCCTGCGCGCTGTACCACCTGGTCCACCGCGCTACAGAGCCGCCGAAACGAGCGAGACCGGGTGCGGGTTAGCTCCAGGGCAAGACAGACCGGTCGGACGCAACCGCTAGGTCACCGGCTCGGGCGTGCGGAAGAGGCCCGCGCAGGCGGCGAACTGGGCGGCCTCGCCGACGAGCACGAGGCGGTCCCCGGCCTCGACGCGGAAGTCGCCGGCCGGGCTGCCGAGGGTGTCGAGGCCACGCCGGACGGCGAGGACCGTCAGGCCGTGGTCGCGCCGGAGCGCGAGGTCGGCGAGCGTGGCTCCGGCGGCGGGAGCACCGGGGCGCACGGCGACGGCGCGGGTGTGGAGGCCCTCTTCGTCGAGCCCCTGGAGCACCATCAGGTGGGCTTCCTGGATGCTTCCGCGCAGCACTTGGTAGTCGCCCGCGCGGACGAGGCTGACCTGGCGGGCGACCTCCTCGGGCGGGACGAAGTACGCGCCGAGCACCTGGCTGAAGAGCCGCACGGTGGTCTCCAGTTCTTCCGGCACGACGACGTCGGCCCCGGCCTGCTGGAGCGGCGCGACGTCGGCGATGAAGCGGGAGCGGGCGATGATCTGGAGCGTCGGGTTGTGGTAGCGCGCGAGGCGGACGGCGCGCTCGGTCGCGTCGCGGTCGTTGATCGCGACGACGCAGACCTTCGCCCTGGTCACGCCGAGGTGGTCGAGCGTGTGGTGCCGCCCGATGTCGCCGTAGAAGGCCGGGACCCCGTCGCGCTGCGCGGCCTCGACGTTCTCGGGGTTGAGGTCCACGACGACGAACGGGATGCCGGTGTTGTGGAGCACGCGCCCGAGCCGCTGCCCCGCCGGGCCGTAGCCGACGACGATGGTGTGGTCTTCGAGCTCGACGTCCTCCTCGATCTCCTCGGGCTCGGGGCCGGGCCAGCGCCGCGCGAGCCTCCGGCCGAGGCGCGGCCCCGCTGCCAGCAGCCACGGCGTCCCCAGCATCAGCACCACCGCCGTCGCCACGAACACCTGCTCGCCGGCCAGGCCCAGCCCGGCCGGCGTCAGCCCGAGCGGCTGCCCGGCGAGGACCAGCACGAACGAGAACTCGCCGATCTGCGCGAGCCCGAGCGCGACCGCCGCCGCCGTCCGCGCCGGCCACCGCAGCACGAGCACCGCGAGCGCGACGAGGACGGCCTTGACGACGAACACCCCGACGACCGCCGCGAGCACGAGCCCCACGTTCCCCACGACGAACCCGACGTCGAGCAGCATCCCGATCGAGACGAAGAAGACGGCGTTGAAGACCGTCTGGAGCGGGAGCACGTCCGCCACGGCGGCCTCGGCGTAGTGGCTCTCGGAGACGACCAGCCCGGCGAGGAACGCGCCGAGCGCGAGGCTCACGCCCGCCAGGCTCGTCAGCCACGCCGTGCCGAAGCACACCGCCACGACCGCCAGCAGGAGCAGCTCCGGCCGCCGCGTCCGCGCCAGCCGGTCGAGCGCCCACGGCACCGCGCGCCGCGCGCCGACGAGCACGAACACCACGACCAGCACCGCCTTCCCGAGCGCCCACGCCACCTCCAGCGCCGAGCCGCCGCTCCCGGCCAGGATCGGCACCAGGAGCACCATCACCACCACCGCCAGGTCCTGGAAGATCAGCACCGCCAGCATGAGCCGCCCCGGCGGGGTGTCCGTCTCGGCGCGCTCGGCCAGGAGCTTCAGCACGATGGCCGTGGACGAGAGCGCGACGAGCATCCCGGTGAAGATCGCCGGGCCGAGCTCGATGCCGAACGCGACGAGCGGAGCCGTCACGACCGCTATCGTCCCGAGCGTCTGCACCCCGCCGCCGACGAAGATCGCCCGCCCGATCCGCGCGAGCTTCGCCAGCGAGAACTCGACCCCGATCGTGAAGAGCAGCAGGATCACGCCCACCTCGGCCGCCTGCCGCACGAAGTCGCCGTCGTCGACCAGCCCGAGCGCGCCCGGCCCGACGAGCACGCCGGCCAGCAGGAACCCGACGATCGGGACGATGCGGAGGCGGTAGCAGAGGTACGCGATCCCGACGCTCGCCACGAGCAGGATGGCGACCTCGCGGAGAAACGGGAGCGTGACGGCGAGCGGCATCGGGGAGGTTGGAGAGGCGGGCGGCTAGACGTACTTGTCGCCGCGCACCACGGCGGCGTCCTGCACGTAGACGATCACGGCGTAGTGCTCGAAGTAGCGCTCGGCGAGGTGGGCGACGAGCCGGTCCGCCACCTCGGGGCTGACGAGCGTCTCGATCCGCGTGTCCGGCCCCGCCCACTCGCTGGCGCGGACGCCGCGCGAGCCGCGCCCCGTCGCCTGCGTCAGCGTGTAGCCCTTCGCGCCGAGCTCGTCGAGCGTCCGCGTCAGGCGGTCCTCCAGGATGCGCTCGGTGACGATCGTGACGAGCTTGAGCGTGACGGTGTGCATGGCAGTAAGCGTAGGGGCGCGCCGGCTAGGCGACGAGCCACTCGGCGAAGGCGTAGTAGAGGGGGATGCCGAGCGTGACGTTGAACGGAAAGGTGATCCCCAGCGACGCCGTGAGGTAGAACGTCGGGTTGGCCTCGGGGAGCGCGATGCGGACCGCCGCCGGCGCGGCGATGTAGGACGCGCTCGACACCATCGCGCCGAGCACGGCGGCCCCGGCGACGGAGAGCCCGACGAGCCCGCCGGTCCAGACGGCCAGGAGCCCGTGCAGGATCGGGACGATGATCCCGAAGGCGACGAGGAAGCCGCCGACCGCGCGCAGGTCCTGGAGCCGCCGCGCCGCGACGATCCCCATCTCGAGCAGGAACAGCGCGAGCGCCCCCTGGAAGCCCGAGACGAAGAACGGCTTGACCGGCTCGAACCCCGCCGGCCCCACCGCCCACCCGATCAGCAGGCCGCCGACGAGGAGCACCACGCTCCGCCCGGCGAGGACCTCGTGGAGCGCGTCCTGCCACGACCCGGCGCGCTTGTCGCGGACGAAGGCGATCATCAGCGCCACGACGATCGCCGGGACCTCGAGGATCGCCACGAGCGCCGGCATGAACCCCTCCGGGGCCCGCCCCGTCATCGCCCCGAACGTGATCGCCACAATGAACGTCACCGCCGAGACCGAGCCGTAGTGCGCGGCGATCGCCGAGGCGTTGACGCGGTCGAAGCGCCCGAGCCGGCGGAGCACGTTGTAGGCCGTGATCGGGGTCAGCAGCCCCAACCCGAGCGTCAGCAAGGCCGGCCCGACGAAGACCCGGAGCGGCGTCTGGCTCAGCTCGACGCCGCCCTTGAGGCCGATGGCGAGCAGGAGGTAGATCGACAGCGCGCTGTAGACGCTGTCGGGGAGGCGGAGGTCGCTGCGCACCAGCGAGGCCACGACGCCGAGCACGAACGCCAGGATGATCGGCGAGAGGAGGTTCGCGGCGAGGGTGTCGAGGTTCTCCATGGGGCACGCGGGTGAGGCCCGGAAAATAGCCCTCGCGCAGCGAAACTCCTACGCCGCGCCGAGCGCCCCTCGCCCCCTGCGCGAGTCACGCCCCCTGCACGAGTCACTCCCCCTGCGCGAGCGAGTAGGCGCGCTCGCCGTCGAAGGTGTAGAGGTTCTCGGTCTTGATCACGTCGAACTCCGCCTCTGTCAGCCGCCGGAGGAGGTCCACGACCTGCTCCGGGCGGACGGTGCCGTCGGAGGCTACGAAGCGGCAGCGCCAGTGGTCGGTCCAGAAGGTCTCGGGCAGGCCCTCGGGGAAGACCTTGACGCCGCGGTTGGTGATCAGCTTGAGGCGCAGCCCGTTGCCGTCCACCCTGCCCAGTCCCTCGCCGAGCACATCGGGCTGGCGATCGCTCTCGTCCCAGTCGAGGAAGACGTCGACGCCGACGAGCGTTTTCTCGACGGTCGGGGTTCGGTGGACGCCCACGGTCACGTCGGCGTCGGTGTAGTGGGCGGCGGGGAGCGTGCTCGGTGCCTCGCCCAGGCGTTCGATGACGGCGTCGGCAAACTCGGCCGTGGACACCTTCCGGGTGCTGTTCTCGCCGTAGACGTCGCCCGTGTGGATGCCGTCCTCCAACGTCTTCAGCCACGCGTTTTCAATCGTCTCGGCGAGCCGGTCGAGGTTGAGGTGGTCGAGCATCATGACCGCCCCGCGCAGCAGTCCCGACGGGTTGGCGATGCCCTGCCCGGCGATGTCGGGTGCCGAGCCGTGGACGGCCTCGAACATCGCCACGCGCTCGCCGATGTTGGCTGAGCCCGCGAGGCCGACCGAGCCGGACGCCTCGGCGGCGATGTCGGAGATGATGTCGCCGTAGAGGTTCGGGGCCACGATCACGTCGAACATATTGGGCCGCGCGCCGACGAGCGCCGCGCCGATGTCGATGATCCGGTGCTCGGCCTCGATGTCGGGGTACTCCGCCGCGATCTCGTCGAAGACGCGGTGGAACAGCCCGTCGGTGAGCTTCATGATGTTGTCCTTCGTCATGCACGTCACCTGCTTGCGCCCCTGCGCCTGGGCGTACTCGAAGGCGTACCGGACAATCGCCTCGGAGCCGGGCCGCGTGATGAGCTTGAGCGTCTGGTACACCTCGGTCGTCTGGCGGTGCTCGATGCCGGCGTAGGTGTCCTCCTCGTTCTCGCGGATGATGACGAGGTCGATGTTCGGGTGCGGCGAGTCCACGTAGGGCGTGAAGCTCTTGACCGGCCGGACGTTCGCGAACATCCCGAGCGACTTCCGGAGCGTGACGTTGAGGCTTTTGTAGCCCCCACCCTGGGGCGTGGTGATCGGTGCCTTGAGCAGAATTTTGTTCTTGCGGATCGCGTCCCACGCCTCGGGCGCGATGCCGGAGGTGTGGCCGGCGGTGTAAACCGCCTTGCCGACCTCGATCGTATCGTACCGGAGCGGGGCCCCGGCCGCGTCGAGGATGCGGAGCGTGGCCTCCATGATCTCGGGGCCGATGCCGTCGCCGTAGGCGACCGCGACGGGGATGGCAGCGCCCTCCGGCTGCGCCGCCGGAGCGGGACGAGGGAGCGTGTCGGGTTCGTTGTGCTGAGCGGTCATGGCGGTGGAATGGTCGAAAGACGAACTGGAGGATGAAAAGGCGGCCGGGTCGGCCGCTGAGAAGACAGGTGAAGACAGGTACAGCCGACCGGTGCGCGATGGTTCTGCACGCCGCCGAGTGCGAGCGCCTGGCGACGCAGCGCCGGGGCCGTCCGGTGCCGCGCACAGGCCGTAAAATGCACCGGTACCTCAGAACGCGAGCTGCCCCTGGAGGATGACCAGGTGGGCCCGGTCGAGGACGTCGCTCGTGCGGAAGTGGTAGGCGAGTGTCAGCCGGGCGCGGTGGTACGGAGCGCCCCGGGCGGCGCTCGGGCTGTAGCTGAGGCCCGCCGTGAGGAAGTCGTCCCCGGAGCGGTCCAGGTCGTTCCAGTAGCGCTCGGCGCGGACGAAGGCTTCGCCGTGGCCGAGCACGCGGGCGGCCCCGAAAGCCGAGAGGCCGGCCTGGTCCTGGCTGCCCGCCCCGTCGTCGGCGTAGCGGAGCGCGACGGCGTCCAGCTCGAGGCGGAGCGGCTGGCTGCCGGGCACGTCCCCCCAGTAGAGGTGGGCACCGCCGCTGGCGTAGTCCCGGCCGCCGGAGCCGCGGTCCGTCCGGTCGGAGCCGGCACCGTTGTAGCCGCCGTAGAGGCCGACCTCGACGCCCGGGCCCGCCCGGTAGGTTACGAACGACGAGACGGCTACGCCGGGTGTCTCGACGCCGTTCACGACGTCGGACCCGGAGATGCCCTCGCGGAAGTTGTTGGTCTCGCGCTGGAACGTGCCGAAGCCGTTGTGGAGCGCCAGCGACACCGTCGTCCGGCCGCCGGCGTAGGTCAGGTCGGCGCCGAGGTCGCGGCCGTCGCCGCCGAGCGTGCCGGCGAGCCAGCGCTCGATGACAGCCGCCCGGTCGACGGCGTCGATCAGGAAGTACGGCGTCCGGATGGCGCCGGCGGGCTGGGCGACGGGAAAGTAGCCCACGCGGGCTTGGAGCCGGTCGCTCAGATTCGCGAACGCGAACAGGTCGACGCTCTCGACCGTCCCCGAGCCGCCTTCGACGTCGTACTCGACGCCGCCGAGGTCGTGGTAGAGCACGCGGGCCTGGATGCGCGCGCGGCGGAGGCCGAACCCGTAGCGGGTCTCGGTCGCCGCGCCCTCCTCGACGCCGACGCTGGCGCGCGGCTGGATGCCGCCGGCGACGTCGAGGCGGAGGTCGCTTCCGAGCCCGACCTGGGCGCTTGCGTAGGGGACCGTGACTAGAAAGGCTGCGACGGCAAAGAGCAGGGCGAGGCCGCCAGCGGCAGATTGGAAGGTCATAGCGGTCAACTGGAGATCAATCGTTACGGCGGCCCGGAGCACGCTCGCGCCCCAGGCCGCCGGTCTAGACGGACAGCGCTCCCGCAGATCAGTCCATGCTGCCGAGCGACTCGGCGGTGAGCATCGAGTCCTCGAAGAACTCGACCTCGCCCGTGGACACGTCGTGCATCGCGCCGACGACGATTAGCTTGCCCTCCTCGACGAGCCCGCGCATGACGGAGCTGCGCTCGACCATGTCGTGCACCGTCCGCTCGACGTTCTCGTGCGCCACGGCCTGGACGAACGTGGGGTTGCTCGACGTGTAGGGCCCGGCCACGTCGTCCCGCACCGCGTAGACGGCCGGGGCGATGTTGCTCAGCGTATGCGTGAGGTTGCCCATCTCGACGTGGTCGCAGGCGCCCTTGACCGCGCCGCACTCGGTGTGGCCGAGCACGACGACCACGCGCGAGCCGGCGATTGCCGTGGCGAACTCGAGCGAGCCCAGGAGGTCGGCGTTGACGAAGTTGCCGGCCACGCGCGCCGAGAAGATGTCGCCGACGCCTTTGTCGAAGACGATCTCGTGCGGCACGCGGCTGTCGATGCAGCCCAGGATGGCGGCCATCGGGTACTGCCCGCCGGCGGTCTGGCGCACCTGCCCGAGAAAGTCGCGCTCCAGCGGTCTGTCGTTGAGGAAGCGCTCGTTACCGTCCTTGAGAAGCTGCAAGACCTCCATCGGCGTCAGCGCCGCCTGGGTCTCGGCGGTGAGGGCGAGCGTAAGGTCGCGGTCCTGCGCCTGGGTGGGCACGGCGAGAAAGAGGGCGAGAAAGAGGAAAAAGGAGTATCGCATGGGTCGTGTGGGTTGGGTAGTTGGTAGGGGGGTCTTCGGTGGTGCGGAGAGGCCTCCGCGCTCAACCGACCGGCTCTGCTTCGAGCCGGCGGCCGGGGGCCGCAGGGACGGCCGCCGTCGGCGCGGAGCGCACGAGCAGCACCCACCCGATCACGCCCGAGACGAGCGAGCCGAGCAGGATGCCGAGCTTGGCCGCGTCGAGGAGGGCCGCCTCGCCGGGGAAGGCGAGGTTCGCGATGAAGATCGACATCGTGAAGCCGATCCCGCACAGCGCGCTGATGCCGACGACCTGCTGCCACGTCGCGCCCGGCGGGAGCGACGCGACGCCTGTCTTGACGGCCAGCCACGCCAGGAGTGTGATCCCGATGGGCTTGCCGACGACCAGGCCGAGGACGATCCCGAGCGTGACCGGGCTGCCGAGGAGCACCCCGAGGCCGCCGGTCACGGCGACGCCCGCGTTCGCGAGGGCGAAGACCGGGATGATGAAGAAGGCGACGGGCTGGTGGAGGCCGTGCTCCATCCGCGCGAGCGGGGTCTCCGCCGCCTCGCAGGCGTTCTCGAGCGCGAAGACGGCGTTCTGCTGCTGGAGCGTCGGCTCGGTCTCGCCGGGGCGCACGTCCTCGGCGAACGAGGCGAGATAGGCCCGCGCGCGCTCCAGGAAGTCCGGCGCGTCGAGCCGGCGCTGCGCCGGGATCGTGAGCGCGAGCAGGACGCCGGCGATCGTCGCGTGGACGCCCGACTTGAGGAAGGCCAGCCACAGGCCCACGCCGAGGAGCACGTAGAGCAGCGTCCGCTGCACGCCCAGCCGGTTCAGCGCGACGAGCGCGGCGAGGAAGCCCGCCGCCCACCACAGCGCCGCCGTCGAGACCTCGGCGGTGTAGAAGAGCGCGATCACGAGCACTGCCCCGAGGTCGTCCACAATCGCGAGGGCCGTGAGGAAGACCTTGAGCGCGAGCGGCACGCGGGGGCCGAGCAGCGCGAGCACGCCGAGCGCGAACGCGATGTCGGTCGCCATCGGGATGCCCCAGCCCGCCGAGCCCGCGCCGCCCGCGTTGAGGAGCACGTAGGCGAGCGCCGGAACGGCCATCCCGCCGAGCGCCGCCGCCACCGCGAGCGCGGCGCTCTTCGGGTTCGAGAGCTCGCCGCCGATGACCTCGCGCTTGATCTCGAGCCCGATCAGGAAGAAGAAGATCGCCATCAGCCCGTCGTTGATCCACAGCAGCAGCGGCTTGTCGATCACGAACGAGCCGACGCCGACGGTCACGTAGGTCGCCCACAGGTCGAAGTAGGCGTCGGCGAACGGGCTGTTGGCCCACGCGAAGGCGACGACCGCGCAGCCGAGGAGGAGCAGCCCGCCGGCGGCCTCGGAGCGGAAGAACGACTGGAGCGGCCCGATGATCGGGTTCGGGGAGACTGGCGAGGTCGGGCTAGCCATAGGGGGGAAAGGTTAGGCGTGGGCGGGGAGCGGCGGCGCGTCGAGCAGGCGCGGGCGCGGCGCGTCGAGGACGAGGCGGCGGAGCGCCTCGGCGTCCGGCGCGTCGAGCCAGCGCTGCTCGAAGCCCGGCGTCTGCACGACCTGCGCGATCGCCGAGAGCGTGCGGAGGTGGCGCGAGCGGGCGTCCGGTGCCGAGACGATCACGAAGGCGGCGCGCACCGGCTCGTCGTGGCCGGGGAAGTAGATGCCCTCGCGGCAGCGGGCCACCGCGAGGACGAAGGTGCCGCGCGCGGCCAGGCGGACGTGCGGGATCGCGAGGCCGGGCAGGATGACGGTGCTGCTCGTCGTCTCCCGGCTGATGAGCCGCTCCATCAGCCGCTCCGGCTTGGTCCCCACGGCGGGGGCGAGCTCCTCGGCGACGGCCTTCGCGAAGTCGGCGATCGCCAGCCGGCCGCCGAGGTCGAGCACCGGGGCGTCGGCGACGAGGCGGTGGAAGTCGTCGCGCGCCACCGCGTGGCGGAGGCCGAGGACGACGTCGCCCGGCCCGAACGTGTCGTCGCTGCGGACGGGCACCGCCGCGCCGCCGTAGACCGCGACGAGCGGGAGCCAGGCGCTGCCCTGTGCCTCCTTCATCTCGGCGAGCGTGGCCGGCTCGGTGAGGATGTGCTCCGTCGCCCCGACGTCGCCCTCGGCGAGGCGGAGGTCCCAGGCGTCCAGCGCCGTCGGGCCGTCGAACAGCACCGCCGCGCCGAGGTGGGCCGAGAGCGCGGCGCGGTCGGTGCCGCCGCGGTCGAGGAGGTAGAGCTCCGGCACGGCGAAGGTCTCGCGCGCGAGGCGGGCGGTGAGGGCATTGACCTCGGGGTTAGCCGTGACCGCGACCAGGCGCTGCGCGTGCGCGGCCCCGGCGGCGCTCAGCGTCCGCTCGTCGAGGGCGCTGCCGCGCGTCGCCGGAATCCCGTCGCGCTCGGCAGCGGCGACGTGCGCGGCGCTGCTGTCGACGAGCCGCACGTCCTCGCCGTGCTCCTGGAGGGTCCGCCCGAGGAGGCGCGCCGTGGGCCCGCCGCCGACGATCAGCGTCCCGCCCCGCTCCTCGCTCGAGCGCGCGAGGTCGCCGCGCGCCCGGAGCCAGCCGACGCCCCACTTCAGCGTCGCCGGCACGAGCGCCGTCGTGGCAATCGCCATGAAGACCAGGATCGAGAACAGGTCCTGCGTGATCAGCCCCATCGAGAGCGCGATCTGCGCGACGATGATCTCGACCGCGCCGCGCCCGTTCATCCCCAGCCCGATGACCGTCCCCTCGCGCCAGCCGTGGCCGGTTGGGAGGTAGAAGAGCGCCGTGCCGATGACCTTGCCGACCGACGCCAGCCCGACGAGGCCGGCCAGGAGCAGCAGGTCCGTCTGGAAGATGTCGAGCGAGACCGCGAAGCCCGCCGTCACGAAGAACACCGGCGCGAGGAAGCCGATCGACACGTCGCGGACGACGTGCATGATTTCCTGCGAGAGCGAGCGCCCGAGCACGCTCTCGCGCAGGAACAGCCCGGCGAGGAACGCCCCCAGAATCCCGTGCATCCCGACGAGGTGCGCGCCCTCGGCGTAGACCAGCATCACCAGCAGGATCGCCATGAACTTGGCCGTCCGCCCGCGGACGCGCTCCAGCTTCCGCCCCAGCCACGGCAGCACCTTGAGCCCGACGAGCGTCGCCACGGCGAAGTACCCGGCGGCCCCGACGAGCACCGTGGCGAGGCGGCTCGCCTCGAAGACCCCGCTCTCGGCCACGCCGAGCACGACCGCGAAGAGCACCAGCGAGACCGTGTCGGCGACGAGCGCGCCGGCCATCATCACGTGCGCGATCCGGGTGTCGAGGAGCTGCAGATCGACCAGGATGCGCGACTTCGTCGCGAGGCTCGTCACGCCCGCCGCCAGCCCGACGAACACGCCCGCCAGCGGCGGGAACCCGAGGGCGACCACCAGCAGGTAGCACAGCACGAACGGCGTGACGAACCCGCCGACCGCCGCCAGGAGGCCGCCCTTCGACGCCCGCCCCAGCTCGCCCGGGTCGATCTCCATACCGATGTAGAGCATCATCAGCAGAATCCCCACCTCGGCGATCACCGCCAGCGCCGCGCTCCCTTCGAGCAGCCCGAGCAGCGGCGGCCCGAGCACGATCCCGGCCAGCAGCTCGCCGAGCACGGCGGGGTAGCCGAACCGGCTCGCCAGCAGCCCGGCCAGCCAGGCGACGGCGAGGACGGCGAGGAGGTTGAGGAGACTGAGTTCCATGCAGCAGGGGGGAGAAGAGCGCAGCAGGGGGCAGAGGAGCGACCACCGGCCGGCCCGGTCCGACCGGGCCAGCCGGCACGAACGATACGGAAGCCGCGGGGAGTGGTGCCAGGGATTCCGCCGCACCGGCGCGGCGGACGAGGGGCTCACGCGGACCTATCCACCGCGCGGGAGCTCGAGCCACCGAGCGGCTACGCGGACGGCGCAGCGGGTTCCAGAGGGACGTGCCGCGCAGCCAGCCACGCCGCGCGCCCACACGCGGGGCGCAGCGGAGGCGGAGGCTGGAGAGAGCAGTGCGCGGTCATCGCGGGGAGGCGTCGGAACGGTGGGCCTCACACGCCAGGCGCTTCCGGCCGGTTTCTGGAGGGAGGCCGTGTGAAGGCGATTTCATACCCTGCGCCGTCACGCCCTGGGACCGCCCAGCAGCACCAGCCGCGCCTCGTCGAGCGAGTCCGATTTCGCAACCAGCGTGAGGTCGTCGCCGTGGTGGAGAACCGTGTGGCCGCTCGGCACGACGGCGCTGCCGCCCCGCCCGACCTCGAGCACGAGCACGTCGAGCGGGAGGCGGAGGTCGCGCAGCGGGACGCCCTCGAGGTCCGGGTTGGAGACGCGGACCTGGACGACGGAGCGGCCCGGGGCCCGGTGCAGCAGGAGCGCCGCCGACTGCGGGGCCCGGACGGCCTGCTGCAAGAGGGTCACGATCGCCGTCGCCGGGTCGATCACGAACGCGCCGAGCTCGTCGAACCGGCCGAGGTGCTCGCGGCGGTGGGGGCGCACGATCAGGCGCTCGACGCCCCAGCGCTCCGAGGCGTAGCGCAGCGCGCGGAGGTTGAGCCCGTCGTCCGGCAGGAGCGCGACGACCGCGACCGTCTCGTCGGTGAGCAGCCCGTCGAGCACCGCCTCGTCGACGGCCGGGACGTGGCGCTCGTCGAGGTCCTCGGCGGCGAGCCGCTCAATGTGCTCCGCGTCGGGGTCGGCCAGGACGACGGTCCAGCCCCGCCGCCCGAGCGCCCGCGCGAGGGCCACCGACTGCCCCTCGACCCCGAGGATGAGGACGCCGTGCGCGTCGTCGTCGGGCTCGGCGTCCGAGACGTGGGCCTCGCCGACGCGCTTGAGGACGGCCTTGAGGAAGACCGGCCCGAAGACCTCGTTGAGCACGACGACCGAGATGATCAGCGTGGCGAAGGCGCTGCCCAGGTCGGGGAACTGCACGCCCACCTCGCGCGCGAGGCCGAGCGCGATCCCCGCCTGCGTGACGAAGGCCATCCACCCGAGCCGCCGCACCGGGCCGGGCTCGCCGGCGAGCGTCGCCCCGAGCGCGGCCCCGAGCCCGATCCCGACGAGCCGCACCAGGAACAGCGCGGCGGCGACCGGCAGCGTCGCCCACAGCAGGTCGAGCTTGAGGGCGAGCCCGGTGATGGTGAAGAACGCGACGTAGACCGCCGGCCCGACGTCGTGGAGGATCTGCTCGAACTCGTCGCGGAAGCGCGAGAAGTTGGTCACGAGGAAGCCCGCGATCATCGCGATCAGCAGGGGCTCGATGTAGACCTCGACCCCGAAGCGGGCCGCGCTCGCGGCCTTGACCCAGGCCGCGAGCTCGTAGACCCCGAACCCGAGCGCGAGCACGAGCGCCGCCTTGACGAGCCGCGGCCACCGCCGCCCGAGGACCCCCTTGAGGAGCTGCCCGACGGCCCACCCGGTCCCCGCGGCGAGGCCGAGGTCGAGCGCGAGCAGCGCGGCGAAGGCCGGGCTGAGCGACCCGCCGGTGAGCAGCGCCCCGGCCAGCGACGTCGCCACGGCGAAGAGCACGATGATGACCACGTCCATCAGCACCGTCACCCCGAGGGCCGTCCGGGTGAACGGCCCGCGCGCGTGCACCTCCTTGATGACCGCGATCGTCGAGGGCGGCGAGAGCGCCAGCAGCACGGCGGCCCCCAGCAGGGCCGTGGCCAGCCGCGCGGCGGGGGCCCAGTCCGCCGTGAACGGCAGGTGCGCCGAGAGGACGTAGACCGCGCCGGCGACGAGCACGGACGTCACCCCGAGGATGCCGGCCGTGCTGAGGAGGATCGGGCGGAGGCGGGGCCGGAGCTCCTTGAGGTACAGCTCGCTCCCGGCCACGAAGGCGATCACCCCGAGGGCGACCTCGTCGACGAACCGCAGGCGCTCGGCCGCGCTCGACGGGAGGAAGTCGAGCCCGAACGACCCGACGAGCGCGCCGGCGAAGAGGTACCCGGTGATCGTCGGGAGGCGCAGCGCCTTGAACCCCTGCCCGATGACGTACGAGGCGAGGCAGATGACGGCGAAGGCGACCGCGTACTCCAGCGTCTGCATAGAGGGGGGTTACGAGCGCTGCGCGCGGAGCCGGTCGAAGCGGACCTGCTGCTCGGTGCCGGGCGGGACGTCCCACGGGCTCGCCGGGAGGTCTACGACGTTCGGGCGCGGGCCGCTCGGCGTGCGGACGAAGCGCTGCGGCCGGCCGTCCGGCTCCTCGCCGTCGCCGAGGACGAGGACGGTCGTGCCCTGCTCGAGGACGGTGCCGTCGGCATCGCGCCTCCAGCCGTCGGCCCAGTCGTAGATCCACCTGGCGTCGGCGGCGATGAGGCGGACGCAGCCGTGGCTGGCCGGCGCGCCGGTCGGCATCGTGTACTGGTGGACGTGGAAGCCGCGGGTGCGGTGGAAGTTGAACACCCACCGCATCAGCCACTCCTCGCCCTCCGGGCTCTCCGACGAGACGCGCTCCTCGACCTGCCAGTTGAAGTTGTAGCGCCCGCCGGGCGTCCGCGACCCCTCGGCCCCGGTGTTGACGACGCCCCACCGCACGAGCCGCCCGTGCTCGTAGGCCGCCCACGCCTGCACCGCCTTGTCGATGACGAACAGCTTGCCGAGCTCGGCCCCGCCGTCGTAGGTCCGGGGGAACGGCGCGTAGGCCCGCATGTCGAGGCCCACCTGGCTCGGCACGATCAGCGTGTCGCCGACGCGGAGGTCCTTCACGCGGACGTAGTTGAGGAACTCGACCAGCGGGAGGAGCTCGTGCCCGCGCCGCACGTCGCCGCCGCCGATCTCCTTGTAGAACCGGTGCCGCGCCCAGACCGAGTTGCCCTCGGGGTCGGCGAGGACGTGGTAGCGGTACCTCACCTCGGGGAGGGCGTCGAGGTCGCCGCGCTGGCTGTAGAGGAGGGCCTCGAGGTCGTCCTGGTCGTAGGTACGCTGGTAGCTGCCCTGGGCTACGAGCGCCGGGGCCGCGAGGGCCGCCGCGAGGGTGAGCAGGAGAGTGGAACGGATAGGGGTCATCGGGTGCCTCAGGCTGAGCAGGAAGAGGGGTGGTACGGCAAGACCCCGGCCTTCGGTTCTCGGCTGCCGCTACTCTTCACGGCTGCCGCTACTCTTCGCGGCGCCATTGCAGACGCGCCACGACGGGGCGGTGGTCCGAGAAGCGCACCTCCGGGACGTGGGCCGAGACGATCTCCCACGCCGGGTCGGCCAGCACGAAGTCGATCCGCACGAGCGGGCGGTCGGCGCGGTAGGTGCCGCCCCAGCCGGAGCCGGCGACGCGGAAGGCGTCCGCGCGCCCCTCGGCGAGCCGGCGGTACGTCCAGTTGTTGGGCGTCGCGTTGAAGTCGCCCGAGAGGAGCACCGGCAGCGTCTCCGCCGCGAGGCGCGCGGCGATCTGCTCGACCTCGCCGGCGCGGCGCTGGTAGGCCGTCCGGTAGCGCCGCAGCAGCGGCAGCCACGTCCCGACCTCGAAGACGCGCACCGCGTCCCACGGCTTCTCCTCCCCGAACGAGCGGAGGTGCAGGTTGTAGTGGACGCCCTCGCGCCCCTGCCACCGGAAGCGGGTGCGGACGTAGCGCGAGGCCCCCCGGTCCTCCGGCGCGGCGAGGAACTGCTGCGTCTGCTCGAGCACGGCGAAGTCCCCCGGCGCGTCGAGCCGGACGAGGAGCGGCAGCTCGGTCTGCCAGTCCGGCGGGATCGCCAGCCCGTAGCCCAGCGAGTCCACGGCCGGGCGCACGTAGGACGCGATAACCGGGCGGTAGGGCGGGTGCCGGTCGTGCGCGGCACCGGCCTCCTGGAGCGCGAGCACGTCCGGGCGCTCCGCCGCGACGAGCGCCGACATGTCCGCCGTCAGGCGCTCGGCGCTGTCGCCGTAGCGCGGGACGTTGAGCGTCATCACCGTGAGGTCGCCCGGCGACGGCGACGCCCGCGCCCCGAGGCGCTCGGCCGGCACGAGCCGCAGCGCGAGCACGAGCAGGGCGGCTGCGTGCAGCCCCGCCCACCCCCAGCGCCGCGCCCCGGCGAGCCCGAGCCCGAGCGCCGCGAGCGCCGGCACACACGCCGGCAGCCCGACCGCCACGAGCGCCGCCCACCAGAACGGGCGCGGGTCCAGGTACGCCGCCGCCCAGCCCGTCGCCGCCAGCGCCAGCACGGCCCCGTCGAGCACGGCGAACAGGAACCAGAGGAGGCGGCGCACGGCGTTCGGGGGCGGACGGGGGCACGAGCGGAGGCGCGGCGCGGCGGCGGGTCCTCCCCGGCGCTTCCCTGCGTCCGCGCCTCCGGTCCTAGTCGTTCTGGCTGGCCTCGTAGAGGATGCGCTTCTCCTCCTCGGTGAGCGCGTCGTAGCCGCGCTCGTTGATCTTGTCGAGGATGCGGTCGATGTCGGCGGGGCCGGCGGCCGGCGGCTCGGCCGGGCGGGAGCGGCGCTTCGCGCGGCGCGGCGGCTCCGACGGCGGCGGCGGCGCGGCGGCGCGGCGCGGGGTCGGAGCCGCCTTGCTGCGCCCGGCGAGCCACCGCTCCAGGCGGCTGAGCACCCCCTCCGGCTCGCCGGAGCGCGGCGGCGGCGCACTCCGCTGCGTGCGCGACGGGAAGAACGCCTGCGCCCACGCCGCGAGGTCGGTCCCGTTCTGCTGCGCCTTCGCAAAGAGAAAGCCCGTCCCGGCACCGCCGACGTAGACCAGCGCGAGGGCCGGGTGGCCCAGCGAGAACAGCACCAGGAGCACCAGAAACCCGGTGGCGAGCCACTTCAGCGGCACCACCCCGAGCAGGAACAGCCCGATCCCCCGGTTCGGGTGGAGCGTCGCCACGCAGCACAGCACGCCGAAGACCGGGGCCATCGCGCCGGCCACCGGGAACAGCCGCCCGTCGGGGAACACCGCCCCGCCCAGGACGGCGAGGAGCGCCCCGCCGAGCGCCGTCAGCACGTAGAGCCCGAAGAGCCGGTGGCTGCCGTAGGTCTCCTCGTAGTCGCGCCCCATCCAGTAGAGCCACAGCATGTCGAAGGCGAACCCGATCAGCCCCCAGAAGCCCAGCTGGAGGTGGAGCACGCTGTACGTCAGGAGCTGCCACGGGCGGAGGAACGCGCGCGGCGACGGCGTCAGCGCGAGGTACTCGACGACGAACTGCGACGCCGCCTGCGAGAGGCTGACGAAAATCCACGCCACGAAGAGGACCGTGTTGACGGTCATCAGCAGGCGCAGCGCCGGCGGCAGCAGCCGGTACCACCGCCGGAATCGGTCGAGGGGGGATTCTCCGTTCATAGCGCGGGGCGAGACGGCAGAGAAGGCGTGGGGAGAGGGATGAAGAGGGCGTGGGGGGCAGGGGCGGCGGCGCGGGCGGCGAGCGAGTTGCAGCCCGCGACGCTTCGGACTTCCAGCTCAGGGCGAGGTCCCTCCGGCCCTTCCCTACCCCCCACACCCTGTCATCTCCAGCTAGTATACCGAGCGTTCAGGCCGGGGGCCAAGCGGCAGTTTGCCGTGCCAGTACTGGATCAGCAGAAAGCCGGCGATGGCCCCGCCGAGGTGGGCGAAGTTCGCGACGCCCGCCTGCGTCCCGGTGACGCCCGCGAAGAGCTGAAGCACCATCAGCCCGACGACGAACCACTTGGCCTTCATCGGGATCGGCGGGAAGAGCAGCATGATCCGCTCCTCGGGGTACATCATCCCGAAGGCCAGCAGGACGCCGAAGACCCCGCCCGAGGCCCCCACCGTCGGCACGATCACCGGGTCGCCGAGGCCGAAGAGGAACGGGGCCGAGGTGACGAGGAGCTGCGTCAGGCTCGCGCCGACGACGCAGAAGAAGTAGAAAAACGCGAAGCGCCGGCTGCCCCACACGTTCTCGATGCGCATCCCAAACATCCACAGCCCGAACATGTTGAACAGGATGTGCCCGAAGCCGCCGTGCAGAAACGCCGTCGTGACGAGCTGCCACGGGTAGAACTGCGGCACGTCCTGCATCCCCCCGAAGCGGCTCGGCGCGAGGTCCGGCGTCCCGGCAGGCCACAGCGCGAACCACTCGAAGAGGACCTGCTGAAGCTGCGGCGCGAGCGTGGCGAAGAACGCGAGCCCGTTGATGATCAGCAGGTTCTTGATCACCGGCGGCATCACGGACCACGTCGGCGGGGCGTAGGCGTTCTGGGGCATTCGGGCGGCGCTTCGGTTCCTCGGAGGCGGGGGGTGCTCGAACGAGGCGGTTGGGGGAAGGTTGCGTCGGTGGAAAAGGGTTTCGGTTTGGGCGTGGGGGGAGCGCCTGCGGCGCGGAATGGGAGGAATGGAGGGACTGGGAGGACGGGCGTCGGCGCGGAGCGCGGCGGCCTCGATATCTTTCTCGGTTTTCATTCCACTCCCTCCACTCCCTCCACTCCCTCCACTCCCTCCACTCCCTCCACTCCCTCCACTCCCTCCACTCCCTCCACTCCCTCCACTCCCTCCACTCCCTCCACTCCCTCCACTCCCTTGTACCTCTTCCTCTCCGACCTCCACCTCGGGCGCGGCACCGACGCCGAGAGCCGCGCCGCCGAGCGCGACGCGGTGGCGCTCCTCCGTGCCCACGAGGGCGCGGTGCGCGGCGGCACCGAGCGCGGCGAGGGCGGGCTGTTCCTCGTCGGCGACGTGTTCAACCAGTTCATCGAGTACCCCAGCCTCGTGCCGAAGGGCGGCGTCCGGCTCCTGGGCGAGCTCGCGGCGTGGACCGACGGCGGCCTGCCGGTCACCTACCTCGTCGGCAACCGCGACCCGTGGCACCTGGACTACTTCGAGACCGAGCTCGGCGTCCGGGTCCTCGACGCGCTGAGCGTGCGCCTCGCGGGCTACGAGGTGCACCTCGCGCACGGCGACGGGCTCGTGGCGTCGGACGCGGGCTACAACCGCCTCAAGCCGGTCCTCCGGCACCCCCTCGCGTACTGGCTCTACCGGAGCCTCCCGCCCGGCGACGCGGGCTTCCGCTTCGCCCGGTGGGTGGCCCGGCGCGGCGAGGACACCCCCGGCGACCCCGGTGCCCCCGAGGCCCCGTTCGTCGACGACCTCCGCGCCGCCGCCCGCGAGCGCCTCGCGGCGAGCGCCGCCGACCTCGTCGTCCACGGCCACACGCACCAGGCCGAGCTGAGCGCCTGGCCCGGCGGCCTCTACCTCAACCCCGGCTACTGGCACGGGGACCGCACCTTCGCCCGGCTCGACGCCGACGGCCCGGCGCTCTTGCGCTGGACGGGGCACGCGTCCGAACTTCTCGCCCGACCGGAACCTCAGCCGGGGCCCTCGTACTAACCCCGACGGCCCGGTCGTTTTTTCGCTGCCTCGCGCTCAGCGCCTCCCGCCCAGCGCCGACCGACACCCCACGACGCCTTCGTCCGCCCATGCCCGACGCGTACTCCGACGACGAACTCACCCGCTACTTCGAGGACCCCGACGCCCGGCGCAGCGGGGCCTCCCGCGCGCAGCTCCGGCAGCGCGCCGCGACGGTGCTCAAGGGCCTCGGCCTCGGCCTCGGTGCCTTCGCCCTCGCCGTGGCGCTCTACCTCTTCGCGCTCTCGTTCACGCTGCCGCCGACCGAGCTGATCGAGAACCCGGAGCACCTCGAATCGACCGTCGCCTACACCGCCGACGGGGGTCGAGCTGGCGCGGTACTACCTCGGGCAGAACCGGACGTGGGTGACCTCCGGCGAGATTTCGCCCGAGATGACGAAGGCGCTCGTCGCGCTCGAAGACCGCCGGTTCTACGAGCACTGGGGCGTCGACATGCGCGGCTGGGGCGCGGTCGCCTTCGGGGCGCTCACCGGCAAGGGCGTCCGCGGCGCGAGCACGATCACGATGCAGCTCGCGCGCAACCTCTACGAGCAGATCGGCTTCGAGCGCTCGGTCACGCGCAAGATCAAGGAGATCCTCACCGCGATCCAGCTCGAGCGGCGCTACACGAAGGACGAGATCGTCGAGATGTACCTCAACACGGTCCCGTGGAGCTACAACGCCTTCGGCATCGAGGCCGCCGCCCAGACCTACTTCAGCAAGCACGCCGCCGAGCTCGACACCGAGGAGGCCGCCGTGCTCGTCGGGATGCTCAAGGGGCCCAGCCGCTACAACCCGGTCTCGAACCCGGAGCGCTCGCGCACCCGGCGCGACCTCGTCATGGCCGCCATGCTGCGCGAGGGCTACCTCGAACGCAGCCGCTACGACGAGCTCCGCGCCGACTCCATCGCGCTCGACTTCAAGGCGTATTCCCACACCGACAACCTCGCCCCGCACTTCGCCGAGATCCTCCGCAAGCAGCTCAAGGACTGGGGCCAGGAGAACGGCTACGACATCTATTCCGACGGCCTCGTCGTCCACACCTCGATCGACAGCCGCCTCCAGGGGATGGCGCAGGCGGCGGTGGACGCCCAGACGGACAAGCTCCAGGCCGTCGTGGACGTCGAGTGGAGCGCCGCGCGGATTCCCTTCCGCGACACCAGCCGCGACGGCGAGGACGGCTACGTCCGCTACGCCGCGTCGCACGACATCGAGCCGTGGGGGTACTTCTGGGACAGCAAGACGCGCCTCGTCGAGGCCTTCATCCGCGACACCGCCCGCTGGCGCGCGCTCCGCCGCGAGGGGCTCGAGCGCGACGAGGCGACCGCCCGGCTCCGCCAGGACGACGTGTTCATGGACTCGCTCAAAACCGTCAAGACCCGCCTCGAGGCCGGCTTCGTCGCCGTGGACCCGAACACGGGCTACGTCAAGGCGTGGGTCGGCGGGCGGGACTTCGTGGCCGACAAGTTCGACCACGTCAAGACGGCCCGCCGCCAGCCCGGCTCGACGTTCAAGCCGTTCGTCTACATCGCGGCCATCGACAACGGCTACTCGCCGTTCTACCGCCTGATGGACTCGACGTTCGTGTGGCGGCAGCCGCCGCTCGCGCCCTGGGTCCCCCGCAACTCGGGCGGCTCGACCGGCGGCTACGTCACGCTCCGCACCGCCCTCGGCCAGAGCAAGAACATCCCCACGGCCCGCCTCACCCAGGAGATCGGCCCGGCGACGGTGGCGACCTACGCCAAGCGCCTCGGCGTCGAGAGCCCCATCGAGGCCGTCCGCTCGATCGGCCTCGGCGTCTCGGACGTGACGCTGCTCGAGATGGTCGGCGCGTACACCACGCTCGCCAATGGCGGCGTGTTCTACGAGCCCCAGCTCCTCACCCGCATCGAGGACCGGCAGGGCAACGTAATCGCGCGTTTCGAGCCGCAGGGCAGGGAAGCGCTCAGCGCGAGCACGGCCTACACCGTCGTCGACATGATGCGCGAGGTCGTAGACAACGGCACCGGCCAGCGCATCCGCTGGAAGTACGGCCTGCGCGAGGCTGACTTCGCCGGCAAGACCGGCACCACCCAGGAGAGCGCCGACGGCTGGTTCATGCTGATGCACCCGAACCTGGTGGCCGGCGCGTGGGTCGGCTGGAACGACCGGCGCGTCGCCTTCCGCACCTCGTGGTGGGGCCAGGGCGCGCACAACGCCCTCCACATCGTCGGCGACTTCGTGCAGCGGCTCGACGCCTCGGACACCGAGCTCGCCGTCGCGCTCGAGCGCAACCGCTTCGAGCCGCCGAGCGGCTACGTCCGCCCCGGCCCGCCCCCGCCGGTGGACGACGGCCGGAGCGCCGTCCAGCGCCTCTTCGACCGCTTCAACGACCGCCAGCAGCAGCGCCGCGACGAGGAGCGCCGAGGCCGCATCGGCTGGTGAGGGCTGCCGCCACCGGGGGAATCGGTGATCGGAGGACTAAGGGATTGGGAAGGCAGCCTCACCGCTGAAGTACCTTTCTCAGGACGTGCGCATAAGGCAGCTTTTCGGTCATCCCGAGCGGAGCCCCACCGGGGCGTAGCCGAGGGACCTCTCCGGGGAGAGCTTCAACAGCCTGTAGGACGTGTAGCCTGTAGGACGTGTGCCCGAAGAGCTCCCTCGACTGCGCTCGGGAGGACACCGTCTGTGGATGACACCGGTTGTGGATGTGCGTACGTCCTGTTTCTCACTCCTCCGACCCCTCAATCTCTCACTCCCCCGATAGCAGTGAAGCTGCTCCACACCGCCGACATCCACCTGGGCTACGAGACCCACGGGCGGCTCAACCCCGAGACCGGGCTGAACTCGCGGCTCCACGACTTCGCCGAGAGCTTCCGCTTCATGGTCCGGCGCGCGGTCGAGGAGGAGGTGGACCTCTTCCTCTTCTGCGGCGACGCCTACCGCACCGCCGACCCGACGCCGACCCAGCAGAAGCTCTTCGCCGAGTGCCTCCGCCCCGTCGCCGAGGCCGGCATTCCGATCGCGATGATCGTCGGCAACCACGACCACCCGGTTTCCTTCGGCAAGGCGTCGAGCGTGGACATCTTCGGGTTCCTCACGGGCCGCGTCCACATCTTCCGCCGCCCGACGTTCTGCGCGCCCGGGAAGGAGCACCCGCCGATCGAGACCCCGTCGGGGCCGCTCCAGCTGATCGCGCTGCCGTGGCCGATCCGGTCGCTGCTGCTCTCGAAGGAGGAGCACCGCAGGAAGACGCCCGAGGAGGTCCGCACCTTCATCGAGGAGCTCTACGCGGGGTTCGTGCAGCAGGCGGCGACGGAGCTCGACCCGGCGCTGCCCGCCGTCGTCGCCGGGCACTTCACGGTGCAGGGGGCCGAGGTCGGCGGGAGCGAGCGCACCAGCCTGATCGCCCACGAGCCGAAGTTCACCGTCGGCCAGCTGACCCCTCCGGGGGTGGACTACGTCGCGCTCGGGCACATCCACAAGTACCAGGACCGCAACCTCGAGGCGTTCGAGCGCGGCGACGGCCCGCCGGTGGTCTACCCGTCGTCGCTCGAGCGGATCTCGTTCAAGGAGCACGACGCCGAGAAGGGCTTCGTGCTCGTCGAGATCGACGCCTCGGCCGAGGCGTCGGGCGGGAAGACGACGCGCTACACCTTCGTCCCGACGCCCGCCCGGCGCTTCGTCCCGATCGAGGTCAACGCGGTCGAGGCCGCCGACCCGACCGGCACCATCGTCGGCGCGATCAAGCTCCGGGACGTGCGCGACGCCGTGGTCCGCGTCCGCTACCGGATCGACGAGTCGCAAATCGCCCAGGTCGACCTGCGCGCGATCCGCGAGGCCCTCGCCGAGGCCGACACCGTCGCCGCGGTGGAGCGCGTCGTGGACCCTGCCGAGCGCAAGCGGACGACCTCCGTCCGGCGCGACGCGACGCTCAAGGAGGCGCTGTCGCAGTACGTCGCGCAGCACGAGGCGCTGTCCCCGCTCCGCGACGACCTCCTCGCCGCCGCCCTCGCCATCGAGCGCGAGGTGGACGGGGGCCGGTGAGACAGAGGACGGAAGACAGCGGCATGGAGCACAACGGCCTCGCTTAACTCGATCGGTTTTCTTGCTTCCCCGCCCGTCCTGCCGAGGTCCACGTCCGCAGACCCCGCGCCTCGGCCTCGGCGGCGGCGGCCCGCGCCTGCGCCGCGTGCTCGAAGACGCCGAAGACGGCGGCCCCGGAACCGGAGAGCGCCGCATACCCCGCCCCGGCATCGAGCAGCCTCCGGTGCGCGTCCCGGACTTCTGGGTAGCGGGCGAAGGTCGGGGCCTCGAAGTCGTTGACGAGGTCGCGCCGCCAGCGGGCGAGATCGTTCGAGCGCACGAGCGAGCGGAGGTCCGGGCGCGACACGTCGTTGGGCTCGACGAGGGCGTAGGCCGCTGCCGTCGCCACCTGCACCGGCGGCATCACCACGGTGAGGGCGAACGGCAGCCGGTACGCTGCGGCGAGCGGTTCGAGCACCTCGCCGCGCCCGGTGGCGAGCATCGCCTCGTCGTGCAGGAAGAACGACACGTCCGAGCCCAGCCCGGCGGCGAGCCGGTGGAGCGCCTCCGAGGCCACGCCGAGCCGCCAGAAGTCCGCGAGGAGCCGGAGCGTGTGCGCGGCGTCGGAGGACCCGCCGCCGAGGCCGGCCCCGTGCGGGACGCGCTTGTCGAGGTGGAGCGCGCCGCGCGCCTCTATCCCCGCGTGGGCCGCGAGGGCGCGGGCGGCGCGGACGCAGAGGTTCCGCTCGTTGGTCGGGAGGGCCGCGTCGGAGCAGGTGAACGCGAACGCCTCGGCGGGCCCCACCGTCAGCCGGTCGTGCCAGCCGATAGGCAGGAGCCCCGTCTCGACGTCGTGGTAGCCGTCGGGCCGGCGGCGGAGGACGTGCAGGCCGAGGTTGATTTTGGCCGGTGCGCGCCGGGTGAGGAGTTCGGTCATTTCGGGTGAATACTAGCGGCGAGGGCTGGAGGGTTCCTGCCGAGGGATTGCGCCCCTCTACCCGCTCCCGTAGTTTCCGGCCCGATTTCGCCCCCCGCCTCAGACGAATGCACGCTGCCCCGCCCAAGCCCGCCGTCCTGTGGCTGCTCCTGTCTCTGCTCGCCCTGGCCCCCGTCGGCGGCGTAGCGCAGACGGTCTCGACGCTCTCGCTGGAAGAGGAGCAGGCGCTCGCGGCGGAGCAGGCGCGCCGCCAAGTCACGGACCGGATTCTCGCCAGCGGCGGCGTCCCCCTCGAAGGCGCGGTCGATCCCGCCGAGTACATCGTCGGCCCGGGTGACGTCTTCAGCATCTCGATCGGCGGGGCCGTGCCGCTCCAGCTCACCTCGATGGTGACGGCGGACGGGGCCCTCGTCCTGCCCGAGGTGGGGAGCTTCGACGTGACGGGCCGGACGCTGGCCGAGGCCCGAGCGCGCGTCGAGACCGCGCTCCGCCGAGCCTACCGGAACGTGAGCACGAACGCCTCGCTCGCGCAGCCGCGCCAGTTCTACGTCCACGTCTCGGGCGAGGTCGAGCGCCCCGGCCGGCACGTGGCCGTCCCGGTGGCGCGTGTCGAGGACGCGCTCGCGGCGGCGATGGAGGGCGGCAGCCCGCTCCAGGCCTTCGAGCAGCAGCGGCAGCAATACTGGAACTACGCCGCGCTGCCGGCCCTCCGCAACGTCGAGGTCCACCGCGGCGAGGAGCGCCTCGTCATCGACCTGATGCGCTACTACGCCACCGGCGACCCCGCCTTCAACCCCTACCTCCGCGACGGGGACCGGCTCTACGTGCCGAGCTTCCAGAGCGAGGGCGAGGCCGTATTCGTCGAGCGCGACGACCGCGACGCGATCAACCGCAGCACAGCCGGCGGAGGGGCCCGGCCCAGCGTCGCCCTCTTCGACTACCGCCCGGACGACACCGTGACGACGCTCCTCCTGGTCGCCGGCGGCCCGGAGCTCCTCGGGCGGACGGACGCCGTGCGCCTCGTGCGCACCCAGCCCGACGGCTCGCTCGACGCGCGCCGGATCGACGTGCGGGGCATCCGGGCGGGCCGGGAGCCCGACGTTCCGCTGCAGCCCCGCGACCGCCTCCTGCTCCTGCACCCCCTCGTCCGCGGCGGCGCGGCCGAAGCGGACGGCCTGGTCGAGTACCCGGGCACCTACCCCATCGTCGTGGGCGAGACGACGCTGCGCGACCTCGTCGAGGCCGCCGGCGGCATCCGCCCGGACGGCCTGCTGCGGGCCGCCTACCTCGAGCGCCGCGAACCGCTCAAGCCGGAAAACCCGTCCGAAGCGATTGCAGCCATCACCAACCCCGCAGACCGAGCCGCCCGCATCGAGCAGGCGATTGGCGAGCAGGCCCGGCTCACCGACCTCCCGTTCACGAACCGGCAGTACCTCACGCGCGAGCTCCTCCGGTACCAGCGCGTCGCCCTCCAGCTCGGCGACGACCCGGCCTCGGTCCCGGCGGTCCCACTCCGCGACGGGGACCGCTTCATCGTCCCGCGCGACCCCGGGGCCGTGCTCGTCGTCGGGCAGGTGCGCTCCCCGGGCTACGTCCCCTACCGTGCCGGTGCGGACGCCGCGTACTACATCGAGCAGGCCGGGGGCCGAGGGCCGAACGCCGCCGAGACCTACCTGCGCGAGGCCAGCACCGGCGCGCTCCGCTCCCCCGAAGGCGCGCCGGTCCGCTCGGGCGATGCGCTCTTCGTCGACCGCCCCCCGATCGCCGACACGGAGTCGCTCCAGGCGCTAGCGATCCAGGAGCAGCAGTTCGAGTTCCAGCAGCGCCGGGAGAGCGCCGACCGCCGCTTCCAGTACATCCAGACGGGCCTGGCCGTCCTCGGCACCGCGATCTCGACCTATCTCCTCTTTACGAGGTAGCGAGCGCCCCGCACCGAGGCGCGCCGCCCACCCTCGACTCAGTCACCAGCCCGTTTCTTCGCCATGAAGGTCCAGACGGAAGAGACCGCCCACGGGGACGGCCTCGCCTTTGACGAGACGCGGAGCGACGAGGCGCTCCGCGACCGCACGTCGCAGGTCCTGTGGAACGGCGCGGGCCTGCTCTGGCAACGCCGCCGGTTCATCGTCGGCGTTACGGCCCTGGCCGCGGTGGCGGCCATCGTCCTGGCCCTGCTGCTCCCGAGGTGGTACGCCGCCGAGGCGCGGGTGCTGCGCTCCGAGGGCGGGATGTCGCTCCTCGGCATGGTGGACCGCGCCACCGGCGGCCTCAGCAGCCTCCTCGGCGGCGGCGGCGGCGACTACGTCCGCTACCTCGCCATCCTGACGAGCCGCACGATGATGGAGTCCGTCGTCGAGGAGTTCGACCTCGCCGAGGTCTACGGCCTCGAGGCCGACGACGGCGAGGTCCCGGCGAACCTCGCCGTGGAGGTGCTCGCGCAGAACGTCGAGTTCGAGGTGGACGTCAAGTTCGACTACCTCGCGGTCCGGGCCTACGACCGGGACCCGGCGCGGGCCGCCGCGATGGCGAACTTCATCGTGGACCGGCTGAACCGGGAGAACGCGCGGCTCTCGTCACAGAGCGCCCGCGAGTCGCGCCTCTTCATCGAGCGGCGCCTCCGCCAGGCCGAAGCGGACCTGGACTCGGTCCGCAGCGAGATGCAGGCGTTCCAGGAGGCCAACGGCGTCGTCGAGCTCGAGAGCCAGGCCCAGGCCTTCATGGGGTCGATGGCCGAGCTGCGGGGGCGCGTGGCCGAGGCGGAGGTCCGCTACCAGACCCTGGCGCAGCAGTACGGGCCGGACAACGCCCAGGTCCAGGCGGCGCGCGCCGCGATGCAGGCCGCACGCCGGCAGATCAGCGGAGCCCTCGGCGGGCGCGACGCGCTGATGCCCGTCTCGATGCAGGAGCTTCCGGCGATGACGCGGCGCTACGCCGAGCTGCTCCAGGCGCAGCTCATCCAGGCCCAGGTCATCGAGACGATCTACCCGCTCTACGAGCAGGCGCTGTTCCAGGAGCGCAGCGAGGCCTCGGCGGTGCAGGTCGTGGACGAGGCCATCGCGCCCCGGCAGGCCGCGCGCCCGTCCCGGCGCACGATCGTGCTCGTGACGACGCTCAGCGCCTTTCTGCTGGCCTGCGTGTTCGTCTTCGCGCACCTGTGGCTCTGGCAGAACCGCGCGCACCTCGCCCGCCGGCTCCGCGAGGCCCGGCCCCAGGGAGCCTGATCCGTTGGCCGACGACCGCCTCTCCGTACCCGATTCCCCTGTTGTGCTTCAGGAGGCCGTATGGCGCTGGGGGCAACGGGCGCTGGCGGCCGGGCTGGCCGGGGGCATCGTGCTCTCGCTTTTGGCAGCGTGGCGCGCGCCGGAGGTGGCCCTTCTCCTCCCCGTAGCTCTGCTCGGGCTGGTCGCTGCCACGGTGCTCTTTCGGCATCCGGTGCTGAACCTGGTGGTGGTGCTCGGCGGCTTCGTCGCGGTGGTGAATTCAGATCCCGGCGTTCAGCTCTCCGAGTTGATTTACGGGGTGTATTACTACGCCTTCGTCTTCCACTGGTACGGGGTGCGATTTCTCACCGGCACCCGCATCGTCCGGACGTGGCTGGACCGAGCCCTCGCCCTCTTCATCGTAGGCGGAGGCGGGCTCGGTGTGGCGATGGGCTTCCTCCTCGGCGCTGAGCTTGGGGCGATTCGAGCGGACTTCACGGCCTTTTCCATGCTCGCCCTCTACTTCCCCGTCAAGGAGCTCTGCCGGACCCACCGCCGCGGCCCCGAGATCGTCATGGCGTCTCTGCTCTGGATCGGGTTGTTTCTCAGTGTGAACACTTTCCGGCTCTTCCGTGGGGTGGTCCAATCCGCGACGCTAGCGTGGCAGATAGCCGACGTGCGGTTCGGGGCCGTCGAGACGCTGATCCTCGTTTCGTGCTTCACCTTGCTCGTCCTGCTGCTGCTCGCGCACCGCTGGTGGGAGCGGTTCGGGCTGCTCGGGCTGCTCACGCTCGGGCTAGGGGCGCTCGTGTTGACGCGGGGGCGGACGTTCTGGATCGCGTTCGTGCTCGGGGCCGGGCTCTTCCTCGTCTTGCTCCGAGGCCGCCAGCGGCTCCGCCTCGCCACGCTGATCGGCGGGGGGACGTTGGCCCTCGTTGCCGTCGCGCTCGTTTTCTTCGGCCAGTTCGCTGAGCTCATCCTGAGCGGGACGCTGAACCGGATCGCGACGATCGAGGGGGCTGCGTCCCAGGACGTCTCGCTGATCGCACGCTTCATCGAGGCCGAGGCGATAGGGCGGGACTACCTCTCTCGGAACCCCATCTTGGGGCACGGCTTCGGCACCATGTTTCGGTTCTACGACATCATAGAGGTGGGAACCGTAAACCGCACGTTCTCTCACAACGGGTACATCGCCGTGTGGTTCAAGCTCGGAATCTTCGGGCTGCTCACCCTTCTGCTCTGCTGGGGGCGTGCCCTTCTTGACGCCTACCTGACGTACCGCGACGGCCGCCTTCCCGAGCGGCACCGAGCCTTTGCCCTCATTGCCCTCGTCTCGCTCACCGTGGTCTCCCTGACGGCGAACACGGCGATCTTCTTTCTGACGATAGACCAGATGTTCGCCTTCGCCCTCCTGGTGGCCCTCGTCAGCGGCCTCGCGCAGCGCTACGAGCGCGGCAGCGGCTGGGCTTCCGAGACCCGCCGCCTGCCGACGACGGCAGCATGAGCGGAGGACACCAGATCCTCAAGAATGTGGGCGCGCTTACGGCGGCGCGCGGCGTCACGGCCGTCGCTACGTTCGTCACTACGGTCTACCTAGCGCGTGTGCTGGAGCCGGCGGGCTACGGCATCCTCAACTGGGGGCTGGCCTTCCTGGCCTACTTCACCTTCGCCGCCGACCTCGGGATGGGGGTCTACGCGATGCGGGAGGTCGCCCGCTCCGAAGAGCAGGCGCGGCGGCTGCCGGGCCACGTTCTCTTCCTCCGCTTTTCAGGAGCCCTCGTCACCTTTGCCGTCTTTCTCGGCGTCGTGTGGCTGCTCGAGGAGGAGCCGCTCTTCAAGCTCACCGTGGCGGTGTTGGGGCTCAGCCTCTTCGCGCACGCGGTCGAGCTCGGGTGGGTGTACCACGGGCTACAGCGGCTGAGCGTGGTGGCCGTCCGCAACGTGATCGCCTCGGCGGTGACGCTGGCAGGCGTCTTCGTCCTCGTCCAGCGTCCGGAGCAGGTGGTGCTGGGCGCGGCCGTGATGGTGGCGGCCATCGCGCTCCCCAACCTGTGGCTCCTGGTCACCTACGCCCGAGAGTTCGGACGCCCGCGCTTCACCTTCGACCGGCGGCTCTGGTGGGCCATGCTGGTCCCGGCCCTCCCCATCGCCGCGTCCCACCTCCTCACGACCATCAACACGAACCTGGACCAGGTGATGCTGGGGCTGCTCCGGACCGAGACCGAGGTGGGGTGGTACGCCGCGGCCTACCGGGTCGTCACGGCGGCGACGATCCCCTGGCAGATCGCGTTCCAGGCGTTCGTGCCTTCGCTCGCCAGCGCGGTCGGCGACCCGGCGGCGATGCGCGCGCGCGCGCACCCCTTCGTGACGGCGCTCTACGCGCTCGGCCTGCCCATCGCCGTCGGGGGGTTCTTGCTGGCCCCGGACATCGTCACGGTCTTCGGTGCGGAGTATGCTCCAGCGAGCTTGCCCCTCGGAATCCTGATGGGAAGCCTCGGCCTGATGTACGCGCGCGTTGCGTACGGCGGGTGTCTCCTGGCGTGGGACCGGCAGCGCATCTACACCGGTGTCCTGGCCCTCGGGGCCGTGCTCAACATCGTGCTTAATCTCACCTTGATCCCCCGATACGGCATCGGAGGAGCCGCCGTGGCGACCCTAGCGAGCGAGGCCGTCGTCACCGTGGGCTCGGGCGCAGTGCACTACAGCATGGTGCGGGAGCTGTGCCTCGGCGCGCTCGGCCGCACCGTGGTGGCAACGGCCCTCGGGGTCGCGCTCCCCTTGCTCGCCGCTCAGGCGCTGGGCGTGCCGCCGCTCCTCGCTGCCGGAGCGGCCGTCGCCGGGTATGCCGTAGCCGCCCTCGCGCTCCGGGTCGTGGAGCCGTCAGTGCTCCGAAACCTACGAGGAAACCCAACGTGATCTCTCGCCTCAAGAGCCCTCCCCGGCCCCGCGCAGTGTAGCATGGGCTCTCGGTTCTTACACGGAAAGCAGACACAAGAGGGGTGGACGATCCGGGAATAAGCCGGTAGCTTTCCTGCAACGCCCCTTCTGGTCCCGAACCAGCGCTGCCCGAAGAGTTTCCTACGCCCAGAGACCGTGATTCCAGGATCGAAGCCCCTTCGCCACATCGCCCTCCAGGCTCGGGAGGCCGTCCGGCTCTTGCGCCGACCCCCACTGGGACTATCTAAGGGAGAAGTACTTGCGGCTCAGTCGAAACTCGAGGTGCTCGCGCTGCGGGCGTCCCTCCAGAGCGAGTCCCCGACCTCGCCGGTAGACCTCCTCGGCTATGCTATTCACTACGCCCGCTTCGACTCGTTTCGCTTTCTGTTCGAAGAGATTTTCCTCCACGAAGACTACTTTTTCGAAACCGACGCTCCAGCCCCATTCATCCTGGATGCCGGAAGCAACATCGGGATGAGCACACTCTACTTCAAAAAGCTTTACCCCGATGCGCGCATCATCGGGTTCGAGGCGATGCCTTCCACGTTCGAGATTCTCAGGAAAAACGTGGAGGAGAACAGGCTCCGCGACGTCACCGTGTACAACCGGGCGCTCGCGGCGACGCCGGGCACCACCAGCTTCCGCTCCGACCCCTCCGAAGCTGGGAGCCTTCTCGCAAGCGCCGCAACGCCCGACACCGACGGGACCTGCCACGTCGAGAACGCCCTCCTCTCCGACTATATCGACGGCCCCGTTGACCTCCTCAAGCTTGATGTCGAAGGAGCCGAAGATGCGGTCCTGCAGGAGTTGGTGGCGAGCGGGAAGCTCTCTTCTATCCGCAAGATCATCTTCGAATACCACCATCACCTCCTCGAGTACCATCAGCGCACTCCGTCGGGGCGTGACACGCTTTCCGAGACCCTTAGCCTACTGGAACGAGCGGGGTTCGGCTACCTCATCAGCGGCTCCTTCGAGCAGCCGCCGCGCCCGGGATCCTCGCAGAACTTTCTCATCTTCGCGTACGCGAAGAAAGAGCTTCCACACCTGGCCCCTGAATCCTCGGAGTAAGGTTGCGTGCCGCCATGGACTGGCTCTGTCCTGGTCTCTCTCCACTCCGATCCTTCACAGTGCCCGATGAACCGAGATGTCCAACCCCTCACCGTCTTCCCGGCTTACGACGCGAAGCGTAAGGGCAGTACAGGGCTGCGGCGGCTCCTGTTTAAGCTCTCTCCGGTCCCCCTCCACACGCTCCACCCTCTCCTCTTCGAGGCGCGGCTGAAGCTGGTCCGCCTGCGGAGCCGGAACGTCCCTACCCGCTTCCGCGACGCTGAGGAGCTGCTGGTCAACATAGGTCCTGGCAACTCAGGCCGGGCAGGGTGGGTGAACGTGGACATTTTCGAGGGCGAGGGCGTAACGTGCCTCTACGACTGCCGGAAGCGGCTCCCTTTCCCCGACGGCTCCGTCCGGGGCATCTTCACCGAGCATGTCGTCGAGCACATTGACTACACCGAGGAGGCTCCCTACTTCGTCTCGGAGTGCCACCGCGTGCTAGAACCGGGAGGCACCCTCCGCATTGTCGTGCCCGACGCGGGGCGCTACCTCGAAGCCTACTGCGCCGGGACGTGGGAACCCCTCGAGCAGCTCCGCGAGCTAGGCCCCGACCACATTGACCCCCACCATGGCGGGCGGTACGCGACGCGGATGGAGCTCGTCAACGCCATCTTCCGGCAGGGCTTCGAGCATAAGTTCGCTTACGACTATGAGACGCTCCGGTATCTCCTATGCCGTTACGGTTTCGAGGACGTCCGGCAATGCGCCTTCGGGGAGTCAGCGCTCGATGCCCTCGCCCTCGACCAGCCGGGGCGGGCCGCAGAGAGCCTCTACGTAGAAGCAGTCAAGTGAACCGCTCCCTCCCCTCCCAACCGCCGACCTCCGCTCCCCGCCTGCTCCTGTTCGAACCTAACAGCGGAGGGCATCACGCTGGCTACGTCGCCCACATCCTTCAGGCGTGGCGGGAGCTAGCTGTCCCCGGCCGGATCGTGGCGGCTGTCTCCCCGCGCCTATTTGACGAGCACCCCCGTCTCCGGGACCTTGCCTTCGACGACGGGCGTGGAGCGGCCGAGTTCGTCGAGATGCCGGAGGCCCCAGCGCTACGAGGTCGCCCCCTCGTGGTGAAGGGTCTCGGGGAACGCCGCCTGCTCAAGAAGTACCTGGAACTGTTGCAGCCCGAGCAGGCCCTCCACCTATTCATGGACCACGGCCAGTTCGCCCTCGCCACAGGCCTCCGGTTCTCGTACCCTGTCTCGCTGTCCGGCCTCTTCCTACGCATCTCCCACCAGCGTGCGCGCCCCGGCGAGAGCCTCCGCGAGAGGGCCGTCCGAATGCGGAAGCGGTGGCTGCTCCGGGCAGCTCTCGGCAACCCCCACATGGGGGTCGTCTTCTCGTCGGACCCGACCGTTGCTCCGGCGGTCCGCGCGCTCGACCCCGGGGCACGGGCGGTCACGCTGCCGGACCCCGTACCGCTCGCCTCGGACTACGGAGACGCCGAGGCGACTAGGGCTGCTTACGGGGTAGAACCGGAGCGGACTCTCATGGTCCTCTTCGGCGTCCTCGCCGAGCGAAAGGGAGTGCTCAAGACGCTCGACGCGCTCCGCCGCCTTCCCGACGAAGCATGCGCCCGCCTCTGCGTGCTCTTCGCGGGCCCGGTGGAGTCGGACCTAGCTGGACGGCTGCGCCCGGCGATGGCAGCCGTGATGCGGGAGCGCCCAGCCCAGCTCCTTCTCCACGAGGCTTACCTCCAGGAGGCGGAGATCAACACACTCATGGGGGCTGCCGACCTCGCGCTTGTCCCGTACCAGGCACACGCCGGAACGAGCTCCGTGCTCATCCGAGCAGCCGGAGCGAGGTGCCCCGTCGTGAGCCAGGACTACGGGCTGATGGGCGAGCAGGTACGCGAGCATGCGCTCGGCGTCGCAGTCGACGCGACGGAGCCAGCGGCGCTCGCAGCAGCCATCGAGCAGTTCCTCGGCGGCCGGTGGGAGCGGCCGCACGACCCAGACCGCGCCCGCGCGTTCGCGGCGACCCAGACGCCGGAGTCCTACGCTAGCGCCCTCCTCGGCGGCCTCGGCCTCCTCCCCGAGGCGGTCGCCTCGCCCCCCAGGCAGGGGCCGACCCGGAGACCTGGCGCGCTCTAGCCCTCTTCCCTATGCCCTCTGGTGCTTCTGTAAAAACTGTCTGCGTGCAATGGCCGCGCCTCGGCCCTTACCATCTCGCGCGGCTGCGGGCCGCCCACGAGCGCCTCGCCCGCGAGGGGGTGCGCCTCGTAGCGCTGGAGACGGCGGGGCAGGACGAGACCTACGCGTGGCGCCAGGAGCGAGGGGCGACGTCCTACGAGCGGGTGCAGGTCTTCGAGGGGGGCGTCTTCGAGGAGCTCCCACCCCGTGCTATTTTCGAGGGCGTGACGGCAGCGCTGGAGCGCATCGAGCCGGACGCCGTGGTGATTAACTCGTACAGCGCGCCCGACGCTCAGGCTGCCCTCGTGTGGTGCCGACGCCGACGCCGGACGGCGGTCGTGCTGATGGAGAGCAAGGCCGACGACGCCGCGCGCTCCGGCCTCCGCGAATGGATCAAGGCGAGCATCGTCCGCCAGTTCGACGCTGCGCTCGCCGGGGGATCGCCGCAGGTGGCTTACCTCGACCGCCTCGGCTTCCCGACCGAGTATGCCTTCCTCACATGCGACGCCGTCGATAACGACTTCTTCCGCCAAGGTGCCGAGGCCGCTCGTGCTAACCCCGATGCCGTCCGCCACCTCCCCGGCCTCGCCGACGAGACCCCCTATTTCCTCGCTTCCAACCGCTTCGTGGCTCGCAAGAACCTCGGCGTGCTGCTCCGCGCCTACGGGACCTACCGTCGCACCGCCGAGAGGTGCCCCGCCGAGGGGTGCCCCGCAGCCGTCCCGTGGCGGCTCCTGATGCTCGGCGACGGCCCCCTTCGGGCAGACCTCGAAGCGCTCGTTGCGCGCGAAAACATCGGCGGGGTGACGTTCTGCGGCTTTCGCCAGATCGAGGAGCTGCCCGCCTACTACGGGCTGGCCGGGGCGTTCGTCCACGCCGCACTCGTCGAGCAGTGGGGGTTGGTGGTCAACGAGGCGATGGCGGCGGGCCTGCCGGTACTGGTCTCCGAGCGCGTCGGCTCAGCCTACGACCTCGTCCTTGAGGGCGAGACGGGCTTTCGGTTCGACCCGGAGCGCCCGGAGGACTTGGCGCGGATGATGGCCCGCCTGGCTGCGCCGGGGCCAGACCAGGCGGACGCCCGTGCGGCGATGGGCGAGCGTGCGCAGGCGGTGGTGGCCGGATGGGCACCGGAACAGTTCGGGGAGGGGCTGTGGCAGGCGGTGCAGGCAGGGCGCAGCAGAGCAAATCGGCCGTTTTCTGCTACGGTCCGTTTTCTTCTTTGGGCGATGCGGACGCTCTCGCGTGAAGTAAAGAGCTTCCACGCCATCAAAGAGTAGCCACCCTCAGCGCTCAGGCTGCTCGCTTCGCTCGCCCACTCAGCCGCGCCTGAACCGTCCTGCCGCATCTCTACAGGACCTTACAGCCCCTTCGCTCCCTAGCGCTGCGCCTCATGGTTCCTCCCGTTTTCGTCCTGGGCCGCTTTCCTCCTCCGTTCGACGGGCAGACGTTGGCTACCGAGCGCATCGCCTCTCTGCTCGAGGACCGGTTCGACGTACAGCGGCTGGACACGCAAGCGCCGGAGGGCGATCACGTTCGAGGGGACGAGGGTTTCAGCTTTTCGCGGTTCCGACACTACCTCGGGCTTCGGGCGACCCTGCGAGCCGCCCTTGCGAGACGGCCTACGGCCCCCGTCCTCTGGAACTCCATTTCGCCGATGCCGCTCGGCCACTGGCGCGATGTGCTTACCACGATGCCCGCCTTCCAGCCCGGCCAGCCGGTCCACGCCGTCCTGCACCGCGCCACGTTCGACGGCCTCTTTACCGGCCGGCTCACCGCTCCGACGGCCCGGCGGCTCGTGCGCCGCATGACCTCGTTTGTGTTCCAGAGCGAGCACCTCGCCACCGCGTGCGCGCCGTGGGTCCCCGAGGCCAAGCGGCTCGTCATCCCGAACACGATCGACGACGCCGTGGTGTGCACCGAGCGGGAGGTTGAGGCCAAGCAGGCGGCGTACTCCACTGACCGGCCGCTCCGGCTCCTGTTCGTGAGCAACATGCTCCCCGAGAAGGGCTACCTCGACGTGCTGCGCGCCGTCGGTCTGCTCCAGGAGCGCGGCCTCGGGGTCGAGACCGATTTCGTGGGCGGGTGGCCGGCTGAGGCGGCGCGCGCTGCGTTCGAGCGCGAGGCGGCCTCCCTGGGCGGCTCCGTGCGCCACCACGGGGCAGTCGCCGACCGAGCAGCCATCAAAGCGCTCTATCTCGCCGCCGACGCCTTCATCCTGCCGACCGTCCACCCGACGGAGACTCAGCCGAAGGCGATCATCGAAGCGCTCGGGGCCGCGACGCCCGTCATCACCACCCGACGCCCGATCATGGAAGCGCTCGTGCACGACGGCCGCGAGGGATTCCTCGTCGAGCCGCACACCCCCCCCGCCATCGCCGAGGCCGTCGAACGGCTCCGCGACCCCGACCGTTGGCGGTCCCTCTCCGCGCGCGCGCGCGCGCGGTTCGAGCTCGCTTTCAGCCCGGCGTCCGTCCGCCTGCGCTGGGAGGCCCTCTTAGCCGGGACTTAGCGCTCGCGCCCCGTCAACTCGCCCGGATCAGCTTCTGGAGCCGGCGCGGGACGGCAATCGCCAGGTCGCGCAGCACCTTCTCCGGCGTGCGGCGGGGGACCCCCAACCGCTGCCCGAGGTAGGCCCGGAACAGGTTCCCTACCGGGACGGCCCAAAACTGCGAGGACGGATTGAGGACCTCCTCGAAGAGGCGGCGGATCCCGTAGCGCTTTTCCGCCGGGAGGTGCCAGATCGCCAGGTCGAGGTCCTCCGGCCGAGCGGTGTGGTAGGCGAAGAGAGAGGTCCAGATGCGCCGGATGAACGGGTTGGCCGTCCCGCTCGCGTAGCCCAGCTTGTGGTAGAGAAACGACAGCGACTGTGCCTCCTCGTTGAACTTCGAGGCTCCTCGGTGGAACCGGTCCATTAGCACGTTCCAAAGCGGCCTGAGCTCGGCCTCAATCCGCCGCGTCGCGTCGCCTGTGGCGGCGAACACCTCGCCCCCGGCGTAGACCGGTACGGCATCGACCGGCGCGCCGAGAAGCTCTTCGTAAATCCCCCTCATGTCCCGCCGCGTCAGCCCGTGCTGGACCTCGTCCTCGCCCAGCCCCACGTCGTAGGTGAGCAGGCCGTGGGCACCGCGTCGCGGCCGCCATCTCCGCCACCGGGCGGACCCAGAGGCAGTCGGAGTCGAGGAGGACCGCCACGTCGGCGGGGGCCGTGCGCCCGGCGAGCTCGGTGATGAGGTCGAAGACGTAGAACTGGTTCCGCCACGCGCCGAAGTACCCCTTCGGCGGGACGAAGGTGAACGGGACGCGGACCACCTCCACGCCGAGCCGGTCGAGGAACGCCGACAGGTCGAACCCGTCGACGCGCGGGACGGCCTCGGCGTTCGTGAACAGGAGGTGGCGCGCCTCCGGGTTGTGCCGGGCGCTCGAGGCGAAGAGCGCCGCGGCGCAGCGCCAGTAGACCGCCTGAAAAGCCGGCGCAGACGTGTCGCCGCCGACGGCCGGGTAGAAGCTCTCTTCCCCCGGCGGCTCCTCGTACATCCAGGTGGCGATATAGACGTGACCTTCGCTCATGATAGACGTGACCCTCGCTCGCGCGACCTCCAAGCGGGCCGAGCGGCCTGGGGCTTTTCTAACGTGCTCCGAAGATACCCAGGGTTCCCGGCCCTGCGAGGAGGCGTATTCTGCTTGGCCCCCGTCCTGCCCGATTCTTCGTCTGTCGCCGTATGTCCACGCTTCGCCTGCTCCTCCTCGCCCTCTTCGCTCCTCTTGCGGCCCCGCCGGCCCCCGCCCAACCTCCCCCCGCCGTCTTCGACGATTTCGACTACGAGAGCGCCTCGTGGGTCGAGGACGCCGGCTTCGACCGAGCGCCTCAACGCCGGCTCGCTGTTCGGGTGGAATCGGTGGGAGCGGTCGCTCGACGGCTCCGAGCCGCCCTACGCCGACCGGCTCTGGTACCGCTCGTTCGGCTGGTGGGAGCCGGGCTACAGGCGGCCGGACCTCGTCGGCATGGTGCCCGCAGCGGAGCACGCCGGAGTCGAGCGCGGCGGCCTCCTGCTGGACGCACCGGCGGGCTACGCCGCCACCGAGCGCGGCGGGAACGCTGAAGTCCTCTCCGGCCTGTCGGCCCGCCACGGAACGTGGGCCGCCCGGATCAACTTCTCCGACGTGCAGGACGTCCGCGGGCTGATGCAGTCGTTCTGGACGATGAGCAACTACGTCGCCGTGGTCCGCCGCCCGGACGGCACCCTCGCGAAAGCCTGGACGGAGGTGGATCACGAGTTCAACAACTGGTTCCACTTCCTCTGGACCCGCGACCCGACGCCGGGCGGCACGGTGGCCACGCAGTACCTCTCGGACGGGGGCAGCGTGTTCGACGCTACGGGCTACTTCGAGGGCGGCCCCAGCCAGAGCGTGCCGCTCCAGGGGCCGGCGGAGCCCGGCGGGGAGGCGCTCCCTCCGTATCACTGCAAGCTCGCCCGGAACGAGGCCGAGGTGTTCCCGGCCTCGCCCCGGCTTCCTGCGCCGCGCTCATCGCCGGCACGTACCCCTGGATGGTCTACGGTCACCCCGTGCTCCGACCGGGACCTCGGGGTGAACCTCCTCATCCGTCACGACGGCAAAGCCATTGTGTTCGAGCTTCAGGCGGCGTGGGAGGCCGCCTCGCCGGACGGCACCGAGACCGACCGGTATCGCCTCCTCATGGCGTCGCAGCCCTACGCCCCGGCCTCGCCCGAGGACACGGGGCTCCCCTCGCAGACGATGACGGCCCGGTTCAGCCAGTACGTCACCGGGGGCACGCTCCAAGGCCTCCGGTTCGAGGACCGTCCGCTCATGCGGGACCACCCGATGGTCGTGGACTGGTTCTACTACAGCCCCGACACTACCCTCGACCTCGACGCGGTGGAGGCCCACGTGGCGCAGATCCGGGCGCGGGGCGTCACCCGGCTCAACACGACGGACCTGCCACTCCACCGCCCATACACCAAGCCCGGCGGCATCCCGACGTGGCCGCACATGCAGGCCGAGCACGACCCAGCGGTCTTTCTCGAAGGTCCCGACACCGTCGCCCCGGGCGAGACGGTGCCCATCGTCGGGCACTACGCCAACCGGCAGGGAGAGCTTCGGCTCGTGTGGCGTGTTCGGGAGGGCCGGGGCTCCGGGTTCTCCGGCTGGCGCGTCGTGGCAGAGGACGTCTGGTTCCGCCACCCGATCTCGTTCCCCGCGGCGGGCGCAGACGCGTTCGAGGTCCAGCTTCAGGCGGGTGAGTACCCGCTGCCGGGCGATTGGACGCAGCCGCCGGAGGCCTACGTCAGCCGCACGCTCACCTACGCGTGGGACCGGACCGCCCGCCGCTTCCGCCTCGCGGGCAGCCGGTGAGCCTCAGCCACGCCCGGTGTGGCCGAAGCCGCCGGCCCCGCGCGCGGTCTCCCCTAGCGCCTCCTGCGGCACGAGCTCGACGCGCTCACAGCGGGCCACGACGAGCTGGGCGATCCGCGCGCCGCGCTCGACCGTGAAGGTTTCCAGGCCGTGGTTGATGAGCAGGACCTGCACCTCGCCCCGGTAGTCCGCGTCGATTGTGCCGGGGCTGTTGAGGACCGTGACGCCGTGCCTCGCGGCGAGGCCGCTGCGCGGGCGGACCTGGCCCTCGGTCCCACGCGGGAGCGCCATCCTCAGACCTGTCGGGACGAGCGCGTGGGTGCCGGGAGCGAGAGCGACCGGTTCTTCGACGGCAGCGCGGAGGTCGAGACCGGCGGAGTCCTCGGTGGCGTGGGCGGGGAGGTCGAGGCCCTCGCCGTGCGGGAGAACTTCGACCAGGACCTGAATGGGGTCGGACATGGCGGGTGAAAACGCGCGAGGGCACACCGGCGGCGTGCCCCCGCCCACACGTTGAACGGGACGGGTTTAGGCTGTGTTTGGAAAATCCACTTCCGGCCTGCACCCGGCATCTGCCTTCGCTCACAGCGTGGTGCTGCATCGCCGTAGCGGTGCTACGGCTGCTTCGCGCGCCTTGTGAAGCAAAGACATCTGCTCGTGCTCGGCGACAGACTGAATATCCAGACACAGCCTAGTGAGAACCGGAGGGTGTTTAGTGCGCAGCGGCCACGGGGGCGTCCTCGGCCTTCGCCATCATCCGCTTGAACGGACCGGCGAGGAAGAAGAACACGACGCCGGCGGCAATCGCAATCGCGGCGACCAGGCCCATGAAGGAGGGCAGCTCGAGGACCTCGTAGAACGCCGCGATCCGGCCGGCGATGAAGTTGCCGACGGAAGCACCGAGGAACCACACGCCCATCATCAGCGACGAGACCCGGGCGGGTGCGAGCTTCGTCATCGCGCTCAGCCCGACGGGCGAGAGCGTGAGCTCACCGAGCGTGTGGAGGAGGTAGGTCAGCACGAGCCACATCGGCGAGACCTGCGCGCCGCCCGCTGCCGCGAGGCCGGCCCCGATCATCACCACGAACCCGAGGCCGAGCAGCACGAGGCCGATCCCGAACTTGAGCGGGCTCGACGGGTCCTGGCCGCGCCGACCGAGCCACACCCACAGCGCGGCCACGACCGGCGCGATCGTGAAGATGAAGAGGGCGTTGAGCGACTGGAACCACGCCGCCGGGACCTCGCCGGTGCCCAGGCCCGGCACCCACTGGAGCCAGCCCGCGACGCCGCGGTCGGTGGACTCCTGCGCGAAGAGGTTGAGGCTGGAGCCGGCCTGCTCGAAGGCCGCCCAGAAGACCGCCGCCCCGACGAACAGGAGGCCGATCAGGTAGAGCCGCTTGCGCTCGGCGTCGGTCCAGTAGTCCCGCGTGAAGAGCCAGCCGAAGAGGCCGATTACGATGGCGAACAGGATGAGCTGGTAGACGCCCGTGATGGACTCCGCCGTGGAGCCGATGACGCCCATCGCCATGAGCACAGCGATGGCCCCGATCAGCAGCACGACGCCGCCCAGCCCTTTGAGGAGCGCGCCCCGCGAGGCGGCCTTCTCGCGCGCAGCCTCGGCCGTGAGCGCCCCGACGTTGCCGAGCTGCTTGCCCGCGAAGACGTAGACCAGCATCCCGATCGTCATCCCGACGCCGGCGGCGGCGAAGCCGTAGTGCCAGCCGTAGTTCACCGCGAGCGCGCCGCAGACGAGCGGGGCCGCGAACGCGCCCATGTTGATCCCCATGTAGAAGATCGTGAACCCGGCGTCGCGCCGGGCGTCCTCCGCCGGATAGAGCTGCCCGACCATCACCGAGATGTTCGGCTTCAGCAGGCCCGTCCCGATCACGATCAGCCCCAGCCCGGCGAAGAAGAACACCGTCGAGGGGATCGCCATCGTGAAGTGCCCGGCGGCGATGATGATGCCGCCGACGAGGACGCTCCTGCGCTGCCCGAGGAGCCGGTCGGCGATCCAGCCGCCGGGGAGGTTGACGAGGTAGACGAGCGAGGTGTAGAGCCCGTAGATCAGCGCGCTCGTCGCCACGTCGTAGCCCAGCCCGCCGTCGACCGTCGCGGCGGTCATGAAGAGCACGAGCAGGGCGCGCATCCCGTAGTACGAGAAGCGCTCGAAGAGCTCGGTGAAGAAGAGGTTGGAGAGCCCGAGCGGGTGCCCGAAGAAGCGGGTGTCGTCGGCCCCGATGGCCCCGGTGGCGGCGCTCGCGCCGGCTATCTCGCGCGCCGCGAGGTCGGAGGAGGCTTCGGCGTGGGGGTCTTTGGCCATAGTGTGTGCTCGGTCGGAGGGGAGGAGGGCCCGGCCCCGCCATCGGCGGAGCGGCGCAAACGGAGAGAAGATAGCAAGAACCGGCGGGATGTGGGAACGGCCCGGCTTCGCCTGGTCTGCCTGCTAGTGTGTTGACAGGTTGCTCGTGCGCGGACCCCCTGTCCGTCGGCTGCTCGGAGCGCAGCCGTCATAACGGTAGTCTGCCTGCGGCGCTGGGACCAGCGTACAGGTGCTGGGACCAGTGTACAGGTGCTGGGACCAGTGTACAGGTTTGGTTGACCGAACCCGCACCGGAGAGCCGCGCCTGAGCGGGTCTTGAGATTCAGGCACCCGGGCTGCGCGAGGCGTCTGGAGCCGCGGGCCTCAGCGGCCCTGCGCAGCCCGGAGTCGCTTTCCCCCACCGGTTTCTCAGTCCGCCTCAGTCCGCCTCGGTCAGAATTCGCTCGGCGAGCGCGTGCGGTGCCCGCCCGTCGAGCGTCGCCACGGCCTCGTCGAGCGCGGCCCGGCGCTCCGGCGTCCAGAAGCGCCGCTGCCAGCCCGCCTCGACGAGGCGGCGGACGCGGCGGCGGAGGCGGGCGGCGCGCGCGGCCTGCCAGCGCTCGCGGCCGAGCCAGGCGCGGTGCTGCTGCATGGCCTCGGTCAGCGCCCCGATTCCCTCGGCCTGCGTGGCGACGGTTTTGACGACCGGGGGCATCCATGTCGTTTCGCCGTGGGCACGGAGGCGGAGCATCGAGCGGAGCGCGCCGACGAGCGCGTTCGCGCCGGGGTGGTCGGCCTTGTTGAGGCAGAACACGTCGGCGATCTCCATCAGCCCGGCCTTCATCGCCTGCACCGCGTCCCCGCTGTCCGGCACGAGCACGACGACGACCGTGTCCGCCGCCTCGGCCACGTCGAGCTCGCCCTGCCCGACCCCGACCGTTTCGACGAGCACCCGGCTGAACCCGGCAGCGTCGAGGACGTCGCACGCCGCTTCGGTCGCTTCGCTGAGGCCGCCGCCCGCGCCGCGCGCCGCGAGGCTGCGGACGAACACCCCGTCGTCGCCGAGCCGCTCCCTCAGGCGGACCCGGTCGCCGAGGAGGGCCCCGCCGGTGAACGGACTCGACGGGTCGACGGCGACGACGCCGACCGTCTCCCCCGCCTCGCGCATCGACCCGATGAGCCGGTCGGTGAGCGTGGACTTGCCCGCGCCCGGCGGCCCGGTAATGCCGATCCGCCACGCGGCCCCGGTGTGCGGGTAGAGCGCGTCCACGAGCGCGTCGGCCCCGCTCAGCCGGTTCTCGACCCGCGTGATGGCGCGGGCGACGGCGCGGCGCTGCCCGGCGCGGACGGCGGCAGCGAGATCGGTGGGGTCGGTCAGTGCCATGGCACGAAAGATAGGCTCCGCTGCCCGCCCCCCATTCCTCCCATTCTCCCCATTCCCCGCGCCATCGTCCCCCTAATTTCCCCGGCCCACCCACTCCCCCAAGCCATGCCCGAGCGCGCCCCGTCCGACCACGGCCCCCGCACCCACACCAACGGCGAGCTCCGCCCCGAGCACGTCGGCGAGTCCGTCACGCTCAAGGGCTGGGTGGACACGCACCGCAACCTCGGCGGCCTCCTCTTCATCGACCTCCGCGACCGCTACGGGCTGACGCAGGTCGTCCTCTCGCCCGACGCGAACCGGGCCGCCTTCGACGCCGCCGCCGGGCTGCGCGCCGAGTCGGTGATCTCGGTCGCGGGCACCGTCCGCGAGCGCGAGAGCCCCAACCCCGACCTCCCGACGGGCACCGTCGAGGTGTGGGTGGACTCGGTCGAGGTCCTCAGCACGGCGGAGCCGCTGCCGTTCGCGGTGACGGTCAAGGAGGAGAAGCAGCAGAACACGAGCGCCGAGCTCCGCCTCCGCTACCGCTACCTCGACCTCCGCCGGCCGGGGCTCCAGCAGAACCTCATCCTGCGCTCGAAGCTCTACCAGAGCGTCCGGCGCTACTTCGACCGGCACGACTTCGTCGAGGTCGAGACCCCGGTGCTGATGAAGTCGACGCCCGAGGGCGCGCGCGACTACCTCGTGCCGAGCCGCGTCCACCCCGGCCAGTTCTACGCCCTGCCGCAGTCGCCGCAGACCTACAAGCAGATTCTGATGGTCGCGGGGCTCGACCGCTACTTCCAGATCGTCAAGTGCTTCCGCGACGAGGACCTCCGCGCCGACCGCCAGCCGGAGTTCACCCAGATCGACGTCGAGATGTCGTTCCCGACGGAGGAGACGGTCTACGCCCTCGTCGAGGGGCTCGTTGCGCAGGTGTGGCGGGACGTGAAGGGCGTCGAGGTCCCGACGCCGTTCCCGCGTCTGGGCTACGCCGAGGCCGTCCGCCGCTACGGCTCCGACAAGCCCGACCTCCGCTTCGGCCTCGAGCTCCACGACCTGAGCGAGACCTTCCAGGGCTCCGGCTTCCGCCTGTTCGAGCACCCCGCGAAGGTCGTCGGCCTCCGGGTGCCCGGCGAGGGCGACCGGGGGCGCGGCCAGATGGACCGGCTCGACAAAGACGTCGTCCGCAGGAAAATCGGCGCGGGCGGGCTGATCTATTTCCGCCTCCCGAGCGACGGCAGCGAGACCACCTCGTCGGTCAAGGCCGAGGTGCTCGCGGGGGAGTTCGTGGACCGGGCCGCCGAGGCCGTCGGGGCCGAGGCGGGCGACCTCGTCCTCGTGCTCGCGGGCGACGACCCGAAGGTCTTCGAGCAGGCCGGCGCGCTCCGGCTGCACCTAGCCGACGAGCTCGGCCTCGTCCCCGGCGGCGCGGACGGCCCGTGGCGCTTCCTCTGGGTGACCGACTTCCCGCTGCTCGAGCACGACCCCGAGGCCGGGCGCTTCTTCGCCATGCACCACCCGTTCACGAGCCCTCGCCCGGAGGACCTGGACAAGCTCGACGAGGCGAGTCCTTCGTTCGACCCCGGCGCGGCCCGGGCGCGGGCCTACGACCTCGTGCTCAACGGCTCCGAGCTCGGCGGCGGCTCGATCCGCATCCACCGGCGCGAGGTCCAGAGCCTGATGTTCCGCGCCCTCGGGATCGGGGCCGAGGAGGCCGAGGAGCGCTTCGGGTTCCTGCTCGACGCCTTCCGCTACGGGGCCCCGCCCCACGGCGGCATCGCCCTCGGCCTCGACCGGATCGTGATGCACCTCACGGGGGCCTCGTCGCTCCGCGACGTGATCGCCTTCCCGAAGACCCAGAACGCGACCGAGCTGATGTCCCGGACGCCGGACGCCGTGGACGCCCACCAACTCGCCGACCTCCACATCCGGACCGTGCTGCCGGAAAGCGCCGAGGCCGGCCACACCGAAGCCGGCCACACCGAAGCCGTCAAACAACCGTCCTAGCGAGCGGGACGTGTTCCTCCCACAGCCCCCTGCGCGGCGCAGAGGGGTCCGCGCCGGCGCTCCTCCGGTCCAGCAGCGCCCGGTTACCGATCTGTCCAACTGCCTGGCCAACGGATGACTTTGTACGACTCCACCTTCTTTGCGTCTCACCAAGCGGAGTCCTACCGCTCGGCGCGCGCGTTCGCCTCGGTCGTCACGGAGGCGTTGGGGCCGCGCAGCATCATCGACGTCGGGTGCGGAGTGGGGACCTGGCTCCGCGCGTTCTCAGACCTCGGAGTCGAGACCTTCGTAGGGGTCGATGGGGACTACGTAGAGCCGGACCAACTGCTCATCCCGGAGACCTGCTTCGTTCGGCAGGACCTGACGGCCCCTCTCCGCCTGCCGGACCACGTCCCGGGCCAGTTTGACCTCGCGCTCTCGATGGAGGTGGCCGAGCACCTGCCCGAGGCTCACGCCGCTGCGTTCGTCCAGACCCTGACCTCGCTGGCCCCGGCGGTCCTGTTCTCGGCTGCCATTCCCCATCAGGGAGGGACCCACCACGTCAACGAGCAGTGGCAGACCTACTGGGCCCTCCTCTTCGAGGCCGAGGGGTACGCGGCGGTCGACTACCTGAGGCCCCGCCTGTGGGGCGACCCTGAGGTCGCGTTCTACTACGCGCAGAACGCCCTGCTCTACGTCAGGCGCGACCGCCTAGGCGAGCTGCCCGGCCTACTCCCCTACGTCGTTGCATCCGACGACCGCATCCTCTCGCGCGTCCATCCCCGCCTGTGGGACGAGGTGGGGGACCCGGCGCGCGTCCGGCTCAAGCGCGTGCTCGCCGCCCTGCCTCACTCGCTGGGCAAGGCCATCCTCCGCCGCCTCCCCGGCAAACGGACCGGCGAATAGCGGTCGGCGGTCGGTGAGGCGGGGGTGCCGTCCCTGACGTGGGCGACCACGCGGGGTCGCCCCTACGGGCGCGGAGCACCACGGCCTCGGTGCCCTGTCCGGTGTACCTCTCGGTCCGGTGTATCTCTCGTCAGCGCACGCGGGTGAGGCCGAGCGAGCGGGTGCCTCCGGCGGTTTCGAGGCGGAGGACGTACGCGCCCGGCGGCAGCGCCTCGGTCGCGACGCGGACCGTGTGCGTCCCTGCCGACCATACCCCTTCGGCGAGCACGCCGACCTCGCGCCCGAGCACGTCGTAGAGCACCGCCCGCACCGGCCCCGCCTCGGCGAGGTCGAAGCCGAGGGTAGCCGCGTCGCGCGTCGGGTTGGGGTAGACCTCCGCAGCAAAGGCCGCGCCCGGGGCGTCGGACTCGTTCGCCACCGTGCCTCGGTTCAGCTGCAGCACGGTCAGCTTGCCGTCGAAGTCGCTCGCGTAGACGTAGCCGCTCGGCGAGTACGGCCACGCCCCCCACGTCCCGTAGAACCCCCCGGCGTCGCTGCCCGGCGTCGTGTCGTAGTCCGCCACCTCGACCGGGTCCGCGGGGTCGGAGATGTCCACGACCGTCACGCCCGCGCCGTAGTGCGAGAGGACGACGAGGTCCCCCATCACGTGGGCGTTGTGGGCGAGGCCGTTGTCGCCGAGGACCTCGCCGACGAGCTCGATGTCGTCGAGGTCGGCGATGTCCCAGACCTTGACGGTCCTGCCCTGCGTCTCCTCGGTCGTCACGACGTAGCGCCCGTCGTCGCTCGGCCAGATGTTGTGGACGTACCCTGAGTTCGGGATCGGCTGGCGCGCCAGGAGCTGCGGGGCCTGCTTGTCGGCGACGTCCCAGATGGAGAACGTGTCCCCGTTGCCTTCGGCGACGTAGAGCGTGTCGCCGCGCGCGTGCATGTCGTGCCCCTCCGGCAGCGGCACGAAGCCGACCTCCTGCGGGTCGAGCGGGTCGGCGAGGTCGAGGATGCGGACGCCGCGGTAGTTCTGCGAGAGCACGTAGGCGTAGCCCGTGACGGCGTCCACGTCCATGTTGTGCGAGCGGACATCGCTCGGCGTCACGACCGTGCGGACGAGGGTCGCTTCCTCCGGCAGGCCGCCGAGGTCGATCACCTGCAGGCCCTGGTTCGTTCCGGTCATCTCGGAGACGACGTAGAGCGCCGAGCCGTAGACGACCATGTCGCGCCAGTAGTACGAACCGTTCTGCATGGGGCCGGGGACGGTGTGGAGCACCTCCAGCTCCGGCACCGAGACGATCGCGGTCCCGCTGAGGACGCCGACGATGGCGTACTCGGAGCCGTCGGGCGCGGTGTACCCCCACACGTCGGAGGTGCCCCGGCCGTTGGCTGTAGCCGGAAACGAGACCTCGCCGACGACGTCGAGCGTGACGGGCTGCGCCGCGCACGGCGTGGCAGCGCAGAGGCTTAGGAGTAACGCGAGTCGTTTCATGAGGCAGCGTGTTCGAGGAGGAAGAAGGCGCAGGTGCCGCAAGGTACTCTCGACTTTTAGTTTTCGACTTTTAGTTTTGCCCAAACTTCGCAACGGGCGCGGCACGCCGGTTCACCCCGCGCGGTATACTGCAGCCCCTCGTCCGGCGCACCGGGCCCTTCGCTCCTTGCCGCCGGTTCGGTTGACACCGGTTCGTTCGACTTCGTAGCTTGCGGACTGTGCGCCCCACGCGGGCGCGATCCGGCTCCGTAGCTCAGTTGGTAGAGCAGCTGGCTTTTAACCAGCGGGTCGTAGGTTCGAGCCCTACCGGAGTCACTTCGAGCGACGAGCCCCGAGCGGCCGTTCGCCGCTCCACGTTCGACCCTCGTAGTTCCCCTTGCCCGGGTGGTGGAATTGGTAGACACGCCATCTTGAGGGGGTGGTGCCCGCAAGGGCGTGCTGGTTCGACTCCAGTCCCGGGCACATAGAAGAGACTAGGCGATACCCGATGAGTCCGGGTATCGCCTTTCTCTTTGCCAAAAAAGCCGATCTGAGGCTTCCTGCCTCTTGACTGACGGGTAACCCAGAGCCGTCGCCGGAGGACGTCGCCATCGCGAAGACGCTGCAGGAGGTCTCGAAGGTGATGGGGGTGCCGATCCTCGATCACCTCGTCGTCGCCGAGCGGCGGTACACCTCGCTCGCCGAGCGCGGGCTGTGCTGAAAGTCTCCCCCACGGGCCGGGGCGGAACCGGCTAGCACGCGGTGCGTGTCATAGCATGCGCCGTGTGCTAGAGTACCGATGATCCTGACGTTCCACGACGACGTGACCGAAGACCTCTTCAACGGGGTCTCGACCAAGAAGACGCGGAAGCGCCGCCCCGCCCAACTCCTCGACATGGCTGCGCGCAAGTTCGACCTTCTCAACGCTGCGGTTGTCCTCGACGATCTGAAAATCCCGCCGGGCAACAAACTCGAAGCCTTGAAGGGAGACCGGAAGGGGCAGCACTCGATCCGTATCAATGATCAGTACCGCATCTGCTTCGTCTGGACGCTCGCCGGTCCTGAGCGCGTGGAGGTCGTCGATTACCACTGATGCCGAACGCCCGAAGGGGCACAACGCCGCAAACTGCATAACGCCAACTCGTACCCATGCCTCGCATCCCAACGCACCGCGCCCCGACGCCGCCGGGCGCTATCCTACTTCACGAGTTCATCGAGCCGATGGAGTTGACGCAGGCCGACGTAGCCCGCGCCATCGGCGTCCCATACCAGCGCCTCAACGAGGTGGTGCATGGCCGCCGCGCCGTCTCGCCGTCTACGGCGCTCCGGCTCGCCCGGTACTTCGGTACCACGCCGGACCTCTGGCTGAACCTCCAGCTCGCTGTGGACCTCTACCAGGCCCAGCAGGAGGAGGGGAAGGCGCTGGAGTCCATTCAGCCGGTGGCCACGGTGGCGTGACCCGATGTGCTCCATTAGAGCCCCTGCATCATGGCCTACCCGATTGAGCACTCCAGCGGCAACGTCTTCCTCGACCTCGGCCACACGCCCGAGGAGGCCGCGCTTCTCACGGTGAAGTCGCGGCTCCTCTCCGCACTAGAGGACTATGTTTCGCGCTTCGAGCGGCAGGAGGACGCCGCCGAAGTGCTCGGCGTGAGCCAGCCCCGCGTCTCCGAGATCGCCCACGGTCGGCTCTCGAAGTTCTCGACGGACCTCCTCATCCGGCTCTGTGAGCGGGCGGGGATTGAGGTGAAGATCGAGACAGCACTCAGCGGCAGGGCAGCCTGAGAGGAATGAGCGCAACGGCACAACCCGACCCCCAGCCCGTCAAACCCAAATGGGCGCGTGGCCTCCCGGACACGACCGACGACGGCGATCCGCTCGTCTACGGCGCACGCCCGATGGCCCCGCGTGTCACGGCGGTTCAGGCGCTCGACGCCTCCCGGCTCCGCGTGACGTTCGAGACGGGCGAAACCAAGCGCTTCGACTGCTCCTCCTACCTCGGCGAGGGCGTGTTCCGCGCCCTCACTGAGCGCGAAGCGTTCCGCCGGGTCCACGTCGTCGAGGAGGGTGGCGGCGTCGGGTGGGAGTCCGGGGCCGATTTGTCACGGGACAATCTGTACGCGAGCGGGAAGCCGACAGCCTCTTCAGGCTAATCGGCGACTCCACCTTTCCCCCTATCTTTACCCCACTTTCCCATTTCGCCCCTGGCGATACCATACAGGCCGATTTTGACGAGTCGGTTGTGCCCCAGTCTCGTACTCGACGCCGCCGAGTCGTGGCGACTCGGCGGCGTTTGCATGTTGGGTGTATGCTGGGCGGCCCCGTCGCCTTTCCTCCGCCGCCAATGACCCCTTGTCCCGTCTCCCTTCTCGCCGCCCTCCTGCTCCTCGCCGGCTGCGCTCGCCCGATGCCTTCGTCCTCTTCGCTCGCCGGGACCGCGTGGCGCGCCGAGTCCATCGGCGGGCGCGGCGTGATGGACCGGCCGTCGTCCACGGTCCGGTTCGACGCCGAGGGTGGCGTGTCCGGCCGTGCGGGGTGCAACCAGTTTTCGGGGGGCTATGAGACTGACGGCGTGGTGCTCTCGGTCGGCCCACTTGGGATGACGAAGCGGATGTGCGCGCCCGCCGTGATGGAGCAGGAGCAGGCGTTCACGCAGGCCCTCGAGCGGACGGCGGAGTACGCTCTCTCGGACGATGGATTCCTGCGCTGCTACGATGCCGAGCGCACGGAGGTGCTGCGCCTCGCCCCGCAGGAAGCCGACGGGGAAGAGGCCGGCGGCTGACGCGATTCACGGCGTGCTCACGGGCGGACACGGTAGCTTTCGGCGGCCTCTCTCACCCCACGCTGCCGCCCGATGCGCCCCGCTCTCGACTCCCTCCTCGGCACCCTCGACCTCGAGTACATCGAGGAGAACATCTTTCGCGGCACCAACCGCAACCTGGGGTCGAAGCGCGTCTTCGGCGGGCAGGTGCTGGCGCAGGCGCTCGTGGCGGCCTACCGGACGGTCGAGGAGGATCGCCGCGTCCACTCGCTCCACGCCTACTTTATCCTCCCCGGCGACGTCACCGCCCCGCTCGTCTACGACGTGGACCGCATCCGCGACGGCGGCTCGTTCACGACCCGCCGCATCCGCGCGGTGCAGCACGGCCAGCCGATCTTCAACATGGCGGCGTCGTTCCAGCGCGCCGAGGACGGGCACGAGCACCAGACGCCGCGCCCGGAGGTGCCCGGGCCGGACGGGCTGACCTCGGAGATCGACTACGTCCGCGCCGTCGCCGACCGGATTCCCGAGCCCTTGCGCGCGCCCTACACCCAGGACCGCCCGTTCGAGTTCAGACCGGTCGCCCCCGTGGACCCGTTCGCGCCGGAGGAGCGACCGCCGGAGCACGCCCTCTGGCTCCGCGCCGTGGACCGCCTGCCGGACGACCCGGCGGTCCACCAGAGCCTCCTCGCCTACGCCTCGGACCACGGCCTCCTGCTGACGGCGCTCCGCCCGCACCGCCTCTCGTTCCTCCAGCCGGGCCTCCAGCTCGCTAGCCTCGACCACGCGATGTGGTTCCACCGTCCGTTCCGCGCCGACGCGTGGCTGCTCTACGTCCTCGACAGCCCGAGCGCCTCCGGCGGGCGGGGCTTCACGCGGGGCGCGGTCTACCAGGGGGACGCCCTCGTCGCATCCGTCGTGCAGGAGGGGTTGATGCGGCTTCGCTCAGAAGACAGGAAACGGAGGACAGAGAACGGGGAGTAAAACTCCGCCCGATACAGACGTCATCGACCGTCTGCCTTCTGTCTTCTGTCCTCTGTCCTCTGAACTCGGCTGTCCACCGTGCAGGTGGTGTTGATGCCGCCGCGCACGTTGTAGACGGTCGTCACGACGAGGTACTCGGCGTCGGGGAGCCAGCGGCGGAGGTCGGCGAAGAGGAGGGCCGTGATGTCCTCCTGCGCCGCGCCGATGTGCCGCCACGAGATGAGGTAGTACTTCAGGCTCTTCAGCTCGAGCACGGCGCTGCCGGGGACGTACTCGAGGCGGAGCGTGCCGAAGTCGGGGAGGCCGGAGAAGGGGCAGAGCGCGCTGAACTCGCCGGGCTCGGTCTCGTAGACGACGACCTGCCGGGCCTCGTGGGCGTAGGGCAGCCGGTGGACGGCCTGCTGCCGCGCCTCGGGCGGGAGGAAGAGGCCGACCTGGCCCTCGGGGCGGATGCCGTAGGCCGCCATGTGGGCGAGCGACTGCTCGGTGTGGCGGAGGGCTTGCTCGCGGGCTTCGGCGAGGCGGTCGGCGACGGAGTTCGTGTCGAAATCGTTCATGGCGTATCGCGGTGAGGAGCGCTGCAACCGGCGCGGCCCTGGGCGGTTCGCGGACGGAGCCAAATTAACGGAGTCTCGACCGCTGAGCTGTCCGGTGTGTCGGTGGGCGGTGCGCAGGACGTAGGGGCGATCGTCTCAGTACCTTTCTCAGCTTTTCCTGTCCTCTGTCCTCTGTCCTCTGTCCTCTGTCCTCTGTCCTCTGTCCTCTGCCGGGGTCCTCTGCCGGGGTCCTCTCTCCCATGCCCGACCGCACGGCCCTCGTTCTCTTCTCCGGTGGGCAGGACTCGACGACCTGCCTCTTCTGGGCGCTGCACCCGGACGCGGAGCGCTTCGGCGGATTCGCGCGCGTCGAGGCGCTCGGGTTCCGCTATGGGCAGCGGCACGCGGTGGAGCTCGGGCAGGCGCGGCAGATCGCGGACCTCGCCGGGGTGCCGTTCACCGTGCTCGACCTGACAGGACTTCTTCCGGCGAGCGCCCTCACCGAGCACGGGCGCGACGTGAGTGCCCCGCACGACCTCGCGCCGGGCCTCCCCGCCTCGTTCGTCCCCGGACGCAACGCGCTCTTTCTGACCGTTGCGGCGAGCCACGCCTTCGCGCGAGGCACCCGCGACCTCGTCGGCGGGATGTGCCAGACGGACTATTCGGGCTATCCGGACTGCCGCCGCGCCTTCGTCGAGAGCCAGGAGCAGACCCTCGCCCTCGCCCTCGGCGCGCCCGTCACCATCCACACCCCGCTGATGCATCTCACGAAGGCCGAGACCTGGAAGCTCGCCGCCGACCTCGGCCCCGTCGGCGGCGTGGACGTGCTGGAGGCGGTCCGCGAGCTCAGCCACACCGACTACCACGGCGACCGGTCCGAGCGCCACCCCTGGGGCTACGGGCGGCTCGACAACCCGGCCTCGGTCCTGCGGGCGAAGGGCTACGAAGAGGCGGAGGCGAAGGGATGGGTCTAGGCGCAAAGCACTATACCGTCAAGGCGGTGTGGCGGACGCTCCAGGGCGAGGGCGCGTGGGCGGGCCGGGCCGCCGTGTTCGTCCGGTTCGTCGGGTGCAACCTGTGGTCGGGCCATGCGGCGGACCGCGCGCGCGACGCGGAGCGCTCCGGGGCGGGCTGCCCGCGCTGGTGCGACACCGACTTTACGAAGGAGGGCGCGGTGCGCTACAGCGCCGACGCCCTCGCCGCCGAGATGCAGCGCGCCGGCGGGCCGGTCCGGTTCTGCGTCTTGACCGGGGGCGAACCGTTCCTCCAGGCCGACGCCGCGCTGGTGCGCGCGCTCCACGCCGCCGGGTTCGAGGTCGCCGCCGAGACGAACGGCACCGTCGCCCTCGCCGATGCCTTTACCGATGCCGACGGCGGGATCGTCCCGCCGGACTGGATCGTGTGCAGCCCGAAGCTGCCCGAGACGCGGCTGGTGCTCGAGACCTGCGACGAGCTCAAGCTCGTCGTCCCGGACTACCGGCCCGAGGCCTACGCCGCCTTCGCCGAGCGCGTCCGCCCGCACGTCGTCGGTGGGCGCGAGCGGCGGTGGCAGTGGCTGCAGCCCGAGGACGGCCCGCGCCTCGCCGAGGCCACAGCGTTCGCCGTCGAGGCTGCCCTTGCGCACCCCGCGTGGCGCGTCTCGGTGCAGACGCACAAGGTCCTCGGCGTAGCCTGACGCTACGTGAAGACCGGAGACGGCGGAGCCGTCGGCGGCGCGGAGGTCCGGGACCGGAACGGCTACGGCGCGTTGGGTACTGATCCGCGAAGTGCGTTCGGGGCTGGACACGCTCCGGCCGTCCCCCGGGGCCTACCTTGTTCGGTCTCTTCGCGCTCAGCACCGCACGCGTCCCCGGCACGCTTTTCGTATTTGCCCGACAATGGCTTTTGGCGCGCGCACCCTTCCCTCTCCTCTGACCTCTTTCCCATTGTCTGACGACCAGACTTCCGAGCAGGACGCCCACTGGCAGCTCCACGTGGACCTCAAAGACGCCCTCATCGGTGGGGGAATCGCGGCGGTCGTGACGGCCGCCATCACACTCTTCGTCGGAAACCTCAGTGCAGGCGAAGCGCAGGCGCACCTCGACGCCTCCCTGCCGACGATGCGGTTCCTCTGCGCCTCCGTGATGACCGCCGCCGCGACGACCCTGGCGCTGATGCTCACGCTCCTGAGCGTCAGCAGCGGCACCGAGCACAAGCTCAAGCCAGCCCACTACCACCGCGTGCAGCAGATCGCGCTCGTCGACACGGTCGCATTCGTCGGGGCGACCGTCCTGCTGCTGCTGCTCGCGATGCCGTTTGGCGAGGCCGAGCACGTGCCGAGCCACTGGTACGATGCGATCTACTACCTCCTGACCGGCCTTTCAGCGCTCTTGGGCGGCACCCTCATCGCCGTGATGCTGATGCTCTACAAGGCAACCTGCGACATGATCACCGTCTTCGCCCCCGACATGGAGACGTCGCTCATCGCCGAAGAGGAGGAAGAGGCCTCCTCGCAAGAGGGGTCTTCGTAAGAGTCTGTCTATGAAGTTCGGAAGCGAGGCGCGAGCGAGAAAGACGCGGCCGAGGCGCGTGGGCAGCCCGGTGCACCCGCATCGGGCAGAGCCTGCCCTGAGCGCAGCCGAAGGGAGCGCAACGCGGAGCGGGGCTTTGGCAGCCGCTCGCAGCCCTTCGGCATCTTCATGGACAGACTCTAAGAACCGTCCGACGAGCGCGTGTACCCGGGGCGGGACTCGAACCCGCACAGCCTCGCGGCCAACGGAGTTTGAGTCCGTCGCGTCTACCAATTCCGCCACCCGGGCCAGGGTCCGAAATATACGCCTGTCCGACGCGGCCTGCCTCCCTGCGACGGGCGAGGCAGGAGGCGTAGCTTTGGCTAACCGGTTTCTACAACTTTCATAAATTACTGAAACCACGGCTCGGCCCCTCCGTTTAGTCCGGGCCACCGGATGCTCTCCCGTCTCCGCCGTTTCTCGCATGGCCCGCCTTGCTCCCTCTCCGCTCGTCGCACGGCCCCGGGTCGGTGCCTCGGCCCGTCTGGCGGAGGCCGTGGCGGCCCGTCTGGCGCGCGGAGCAGCCGACGGCGAGCAGCGCATCGAGCGCGTCGAGGTGGAGGCCGGAGAGACCGACGCGCTGGCCTGGCTGGCCGCGCAGCCGCACGCGCTGAAGCTCTACTGGCACGGCCGCGGCACCGAAGTCTGCGTGGCCGGGGTCGGCGCGGCGCACCACATCGCCGGGCCGGTGGAGCCCGCGCTGGAAGCCCTGCAGTCCCGGCTCGACCTGGCACCGCCGGCGGTGCGCTACACCGGCGGGGTGCGCTTCGACACGGCGCGCTTCGGCACGGCGCGCTTCGGCACGGCGCACCCTCCCTCCCCGGAATGGGCTCCGTTCGGGGCTGCGTGGTTCGTGCTGCCGCGCGTCGAGTTGACCGTCTCCGGCGAGCGGGCGGCGCTGGCGGCCTTCCTCGTGTTGCCGCGCGACGCCTGCCGGGCAGACGAGGTGCTCGCCGGGGTCCGCGCCGTGTGCGACGCGGCGCTGCCGTGGGACGCGGCGCTGCCGGTGCCGAGCGCTCGGGCCGACGCCCCGGAGGAGGCGGGATGGTCTCGCAACGTAGAGCACGCCCTCGATGCCATTGCCGAGACGCCCCTGGAGAAAGTGGTGCTCGCCCGCCGGGCTAGGCTCGACTTCGACGCCCCGCTCGACCCGTTTGCGCTCGCGCACCGCCTCGGCGAGGCGACGCCGTCGTGCGCCCACTTCCTGATCCAACCGAGTCGTACTCAGCCGGGCCCCGGCCCTGCGTTCGTGGGGGCCTCGCCGGAGCGGCTGTTTCGGCGAGAGCAGCAGCAGCTCTGGAGCGAGGCCGTCGCCGGGACGCGCCCGCGGAGCCCGTCGGCGTCCGACGACGCGGCGCTGCGCGAGGAGCTGCTGCGGAGCGACAAGGAGCAGCGCGAGCACGGCGCGGTCCGCGACTACCTGCGCGGCGTGCTCACGCCCTTCTGCGCTTCGCTCGACCTGGACGCCGAGGCGTCGGAGATGCAGCTCGCGCGCGGACGGCACCTCTATTCCGGCCTCCGGGCGACGCTCCGGCCCGAGGTCCGCACGCTCGACCTCCTCCGCGCGCTTCACCCGACGCCCGCCGTCGGCGGCACGCCGACCGACGAGGCGCTGCGCCTGATCCGCGGGCTAGAGCCGTTCGACCGGGGCTGGTACGCCGGGCCGGTCGGGTGGATCGGACCGGAGGCGGCCGAGTTCGCCGTCGCCATCCGGTCGGGGCTGGTCGAGCAGCGCGAGGGCGGGGCGCGGCTGTCGCTCTACGCCGGGGCCGGGATCGTGCGCGGCTCCGACCCCGGGGCCGAGTGGGCCGAGACCGAGCACAAGCTCGGGCCGTTCCTCCACCTCTTCGGTGGGGGGCGATGACGGACGCGCCGCCCCTGAACCGGCTCTGGGCCGAGACGCTCGTGGACGAGCTCGTCCGCTGCGGCGTCGGGCTGTTCGGCCTCGCGCCGGGCTCGCGCTCGACGCCGCTCGCGCTCGCCGTCGCGGCGTCGGAGGCCGCCTCCATCGTGCACTTCGACGAGCGGGGGCTGGCGTTCTACGCCCTCGGCTGGGCGCGCGCCACGGGCCGACCGGCGGCGGTCGTCACGACGAGCGGCACCGCCGTCGCCAATCTCCTCCCGGCCGCCGTCGAGGCGTCGGTGGACGCCGTGCCGCTCGTCCTCCTCACCGCCGACCGCCCGCCGGAGCTGCGCGACACCGGCGCGAACCAGACCATCCGGCAGCCCGGCCTCTTCGGCAGCTACGTCCGCTGGCAGTTCGACCTGCCGACTCCGACGCCTGGCATCGACCTGGCCTTCGTGCGGACGACGGCGGCCCAGGCCGTGCACCGGGCCACGGGCCGACCGGCGGGCCCGGTACACCTCAACGGCCCGTTCCGCGAGCCGTTCGTTTCGGCAGCACCCCCCGGGCTGCCGGCGAACGGGCAGGCGGGCGCGGCCCCCTACACGCGCTACGCGGCGGCGACGGCCGTGGACCCGGCGGCGCTCACCGGTCTGGCCGACCGGCTGCGTGGCATCGGCCGAGGGCTCGTGGTGGCCGGGCGGCTGCGGACCCCGGCGGAGGGCGAGGCTGCCGTCCGGCTCGCCGAGACGCTCGGGTGGCCGCTGGTGCCGGACGTCGGCTCGCAGGTGCGGCTCGGAGCGCCGAGCGGCGTGTCGTGCCCGCACTACGACCTGCTCCTCGGCAGCGACGCCTTCGGCTCGGCGCACGCGCCGGAGGCCGTGGTGTACCTCGGCGGGCGGAGCACCTCGAAGCGCCTCGCGGAGCATCTCGCCGCGAGCCGCCCGCGCCCGTTCGTCGTCGTGCGCAACGATCCGTTCCGGTTCGACCCGGACCACCTCGTCTCGGACCGGGTCGAGGCCGATGTGGCCGTGTTCTGCGACGCGCTCGTCGAGCAGATCGGCGGGCGCGGCAGCGAGGGCGGCTGGCTGGCCTCGTGGCGACGTGCCTCGGACGCGGCGACCGAGACGCTCGACGCTTATTTCTCCGAGACCGGCGCGCTCAGCGAACCGGCGGTGGCCCGCGCCGCCGTCCGGCACGCCGGGGCAGGGCTCGTCCTCGCTGCGAGCAGGCCCGTCCGCGACGCCGACGCCTTCGCCGCCGGCAGCTCCGCCCTCGTGACTGCGAACCGGGGCGCGAGCGGGATCGACGGGACGGTCGCCACCGCCGCCGGGTTCGCGCGCGGCCTCGGCGCGCCCGTCACGCTCCTCATCGGCGACCTCGCGCTCCTCCACGACCTCCCCTCGCTCGCGCTCCTCCGAGGCGGCCCGCCCGTCACCGTCGTCGCGGTCAACAACGACGGCGGCGGCATCTTCCACTTCCTCCCGATTGCCGACGGGAGCACGGTGCCCCCCGACGTGTTCGAGTCGGCCTTCGGGACGCCGCACGGGCTGGGGTTCGAGCACGCGGCGCGGATGTTCGGGATGGGGTATCACCGGCCCGAGTCACTCGGCGCGCTCGGTGCCGCGCTCGGTGCCGCGCGCGCGCAGGCGGACGGCTCCGTGCTGATCGAGGCCCGCACGGAGCGGGCGGCGAACCGGAGGCTGCACGACGACCTCCTCGCCCGCGTCGCGGCCGCGGTCGAGGCTACGCTCGAAACCGAGGCACCGCGATGACGCTGCCGCACACGACCACCGGCCCGCCGGATGCGCCCGCCGTGCTGCTCCTGCACGGGTTCATGGGAGCACGCGACGACTGGCGCGAGATCACGGGCCGACTCGCGGACGACTTCCGCTGCCTCACGGTCGACCTGCCGGGGCACGGCGAGGCGGTGGGGCTGCCGGACGAGGCGTACACGTTCCCCGCGGCGGCCGCGGCCCTCGCCGAGACGCTGGACGCGCTCGGGGCCGGGCGGTGCCGGGTCGTCGGGTACTCGCTGGGCGGGCGGCTGGGGCTCTACTTCGCGCTGCGCTACCCCGAGCGCTGCCTGCGCCTCGTGCTCGAATCGGCCTCGCCGGGGCTGCGGACCGACGCGGCCCGCGCCGAGCGCCGCCGCCTCGACGCGTGGCGGGCCGACGCGCTCGAAGCCGACTTCGCCGGATTCCTCGACCGGTGGGCCCGCCTCCCGATCTTCGCCTCGCTGGACGCAGGGCAGCGCGCCGCCTTCATCGAGCGGCGGCGGGGCAACGACCCCGCCGAGCTGGCGCGCGCGCTCCGCGGCCTCGGCACCGGGCAGCAGCCCTCGCTGTGGGCCGAGCTCGGCGGCCTCGCCGTTCCCGCCCTCGCCGTCGCCGGTGCCGCCGACCCGAAGTTCGCCGACCTCGCCTTTGCGATGTCCGTCGCGGGTCCGACGGTGATCCCGATGGTAGTTTCCGCCGGCCACACCGTCCACGCCGAGCGCCCCCGCCTCTTCACCGCGCTCGTGGAGGAGTTCCTCCGGAGCCCCGCCCCCGCCCTGCGCCCCGTGCCGGCCTAGGGCCTGTGCGAAAACCCTTTCGCGGGCTGCGCAGGGCCGGCCAGCTCCCGCTGCATCGTCGCGCTGCATCGCCGTAGCTTGCGCTACGGCTGCTTCGCGCTCCTTGCCGCGAGCCCCGTCGGCTCCTGCTCGCCAACCACGCCGGAGGTTCCGCACAAGGCCTAGCCCCCCACTCAACGATTCGCCCCATGTCCCGCCCGCACCACACCACCGACCGCCCCACCGCCGCCGGCCCCTTCACCTGGGACGCCGCCGACGGCTACGCCGACATCGTCTACGAAAAAGGCGCGGCGCGGACCGACACCGCCGGGATCGCCCGCATCACGATCAACCGCCCCGAGGTCCGTAACGCCTTCCGCCCGCAGACCGTCACCGAGATGATCCGGGCGATCGACGACGCGCGCGACGACCCCGCCGTCGGCGTGGTCGTGCTGACCGGCGCGGGCGACCAGGCGTTCTGCTCCGGCGGCGACCAGCGGATTCGCGGCGAGCACGGCTACCGCGAGGAGGGCACCGGCACGCAGCGCCTCAACGTGCTCGACTTCCAGACGCGGATTCGCAAACTGCCGAAGCCCGTTATCGCCGCCGTCAACGGCTGGGCCGTCGGCGGCGGGCACGTCCTCCACGTCGTCTGCGACCTCACGATTGCCGGCGACAACGCGCGCTTCATGCAGACCGGCCCGAAGGTCGGGAGCTTCGACGCAGGCTACGGGACGGCGCACCTCGCGCGGATCGTCGGGCAGAAGAAGGCGCGCGAAATCTGGTTTCTCTGCCGCCCCTACTCGGCCGAGGAGGCGCTCGCGATGGGCCTGGTCAACGCGGTGGTCCCGCTCGCCGAGCTCGAGCGCGAAGTCGTGCAGTGGAGCAGAGAGATCCTCGCCAACTCGAACCTCGCCATCCGCATGATCAAGGCCGCCGCGAACGCCGACGAGGACGGCGGCGCGGGCCTGCAGGAGCTCGCCGGCCACGCGACGATGCTGTTCTACATGACCGAAGAGGGGCAGGAGGGCCGCAACGCCTACCTCGAACGCCGCGCCCCCGACTTCGACAAGGACGGGTACAAGCCGTGAGCGGAAGACAAGCCGTAAGCGGAAGACGAGCCGTGAGCGGAAGCGTGGAAGCGCAGAGGAGCGGAAGCGGAGTGCCCCCGGCTGCCTCCCTCTCCCCCGCTCGGCTCTGGTGGCTCGCTGCCCGCCCGAAGACGCTGCCCGCCGCCGCCGCGCCCGTCGTCGTTGGGACGGCGCTAGCGTGGGAGGCCGGGGCGTTCCACGCACTAGCGGCGGCGTGCGCGCTCTTCGGGGCGCTCCTCATTCAGATCGGGACGAACTACGCTAACGACTACCACGACTTCGTCAAGGGCGCGGACACCGCCGAGCGGAAAGGGCCGACGCGGGTGACGCAGGCGGGCTGGGCCTCGCCCGAAGCGACGCGGCGAGCCGCCGTCCTCGCCTTCGCGCTCGCCGTCGCCGCCGGGACGTACCTGATGCTGCGCGGCGGCTGGCCCATCGTCGCCGTCGGCGTGCTCTCGATCCTCTCGGGCGTGCTCTACACCGCCGGGCGGTACGCGCTCGCCTATCTCGGCCTCGCGGACCTCTTCGTGCTGGTGTTCTTCGGGCCGGTGGCGGTCGCGGGGACGTACTACGTGCAGGCCGTCGGGACGCCTGCGCTGCGGCTGCTGCCGGTCGTAATCAGCGCCGGGCTGGGGCCGGGGCTGTTGGCGACGGCGATCCTCGTCGTCAACAACGTCCGCGACGTGGACGAGGACCGGGGGGCAGACAAGCGCACCCTCATCGTCCGGTTCGGGCGGGCGTTCGGCGTCCGCCTCTACGCGGGGTGTGTCGCCGGGGCTGCGGTCGTGCCCGTGGCGCTGTGGTGGTGGAGCCGGGAGCACGCGTTGTCCATGCTCGCCGCCGTCGTGCTCCCGCTTGCGCTTCCCGTCGTCCGTCAGCTCCGCGACGAGCGCGACGCGACGCGCCTCAATCCCCTCCTCGGCGCGACGGCGAGGCTGCTGCTCGTTTGGAGCGCCCTGTTCTCTATCGGCTGGCTTCTCTGATGCGGCTCGCGCTCCGCCGATACCGGCTCGCGCTCGCGGCCCCGCTCGTGCTCAAAGGCGTGGAGCACACCGAGCGCGAGGGCGCGCTCGTCCGGCTCGACGACGACGACGGGCACGTCGGGTGGGGCGACGTCGCGCCGCTGCCCGGCTTCAGTCCCGAAACGCTCGACGAGGCGCTCGGCGACGCGCGGCGGGCCGCGGGCCTGTTCGCAGAGCGCTCGCCCACGTCCGATTGGGCCGATCCGAACGGCGACCTCCACCGCGCCCTCGACGCCCTCGGCCTCGCGCCGTCGGCACGGTTCGGGCTGGACCTCGCGGCGTTCAGCCTCGCAGCAGAACGCGCACACCGGACGCTGGCGCAGACGTTGCACCCCGACCCCGAGGTCACCGTCCCGGTCAGTGCGCTGCTCACCGGCGAGCCGGATACGGTGCTCGGCGAGGCGGGCCGGCTCGTCGCGGCGGGCTACCGGACGCTCAAGCTGAAGGTCGGCCGCAGGAGACTGGAGGAGGAAGTCGCACTCGTCCGCACTCTGGGCGAGCGGTTCGCCGGCGTGGCGGTCCGGCTCGACGCCAATCAGGCCTGGACGATGGCGGAGGCCGTGCGCTTCGCCGAGGGCGTCGAAGGCTGCCCGCTGGACTACCTCGAAGAGCCCCTCCGCAACCCCGGCGACCTGCCCGTGCTGTGGCACGACACCGGCCTGCCCCTCGCCCTTGACGAGTCGCTCGTCGGCACCGATCCCGGCGGGCTGCGCGGAAAGGGCTGGGCGACGGCCGCGGTGCTCAAGCCGACCCTGCTCGGCGGCGTGGCACGCGTGCTCCGGTTCGCTGCCGAGGCCCGGCAGCTCGGCATCCGACCCGTCCTCAGCGGGGCCTTCGAGAGCGGCGTGGCGATGCGGGGGCACGTTGCACTGGCCGCTGCCACCGGCGGTGCTCCCGCCGGGCTCGATCCATACAACCGCCTCGCCACCGACGTGCTCCGCCCTCGCCTCCCGCTCGACCGACCGACCGTGGACGTGCCGTCGTTTTTCCGCGCGGAGCACGCGGTGGAGGTTCCCGAGTGAGCCCGCCTACGATCCCCGACCCCGTCCGCGCCGCTGCCTGCGCCCGGCCCGACGCGCCTGCACTCATCGCGCCGGAGAGAGTCGTGACGTACGCCGACCTCCACTGGCGCGTGGCAGCAACCGCTCGCCGCCTGGCCGAATACGGCCTCGCACCCGGCGAGCGTTTTGCGGTCTACCGGCTTCCTGACGCCGACGCCCTCGTCGCGGTGCTCGCGGCCCTCCGGGTGCGCGCCGTCGTTTGCCCGGTCAGTGCGCGGCTGCCGGTCGCTGCCGTGCCGGGGCTGCTCGACCCGCTCGGCATCAGCGTGATCGCCACGGCTTCTGACGGGATGGGGGACGAGGCGAGCGTGCTCCGCCTCGACACCTCCGCCGACGGCTCGGACGGGGAAGGCCCCGCGCCGTGGGGGCTCACGGATCCGGCTACGCTCGTTTTCACCTCCGGGAGCACGGGCGTGCCGAAGGCGGCGCTCCACAGCGTCGGCAGTCACGTTGCGAGCGCGCGCGGTTCCGTCGCTTTCCTCGGACTGAGGCCCGGCGACCGCTGGCTCCTCACCCTTCCGCTCTACCACGTCGGCGGCCTCGCCGTTCTGTTTCGGTGTGTGCTCGCGGGCGCGGCAGTTGTGCTCCCGGACGAGGGCGTGCCGATAGAACAGGCGGTCTCGGAGCACGGTGTCACCCACACGTCGCTCGTAGCGACGCAGCTTCTTCGCGTGCTGCGAGGTGGCCGGCCGGAGGCCCTCGGCAGGATGCAAGCGGTTCTGCTCGGAGGAAGCGCGGTCCCGCCGGGCCTCGTCGCCGAAGCGCACGCGCTTGGCCTCCCGATCCACACGTCGTACGGGCTCACCGAGATGGCCTCGACCGTCGCCGCCACCCCGCCCGGTGCCTCGCTCGACGCCCTCTCGACCTCGGGCGTTGTGCTGCCCGACCGCGCGGTGAGGCTGGCCGACGACGGCGAGATTCTCGTCCGGGGCGCGACGCTCTTCGAGGGGTACGTCGAAGGCGAAACGGTCGCGCTGCCGACCGGTGCCGGGGGCTGGTTTCCCACGGGCGACCTGGGCGCGTGGGCCGAGACCGACGGGGGCCGGATGCTGCGCGTGGTCGGGCGGAAGGACCACCTGTTCATCTCCGGCGGCGAGAACGTGCAGCCCGAAGAGATCGAGGCCGCGCTCGGGCGGATCAACGGCGTCCGGCGGTCGGTCGTCGTGCCTGTCGGCGATGACGAGTTCGGGCAGCGGCCCCTCGCATTCGTGGACGCGGAAGAGTGGACCCCGGAGGCGTGGCGCGAGGCGCTCAGCGCCGTGCTGCCTCGGTTCAAAATCCCCGATGCGTTCCACCCCTGGCCGGACGATGCGCCGCCTGGATGAAGCCGGACCGGGTGTGGCTCCGGGACCGGGGACGCAGGGCTGGGTCGGGGCGCTATACCCAATCCGTTTGATCCGCGCGTGATTGCTTAGGCGGCCCCTCCCCCCGGTCCCCTCCCCCCCTCCAGAAAATTATGCTAATTAATTTCAATATATAACTTTTTTTGACGTATGTTTCACATGGATGCACCTGTGTTGAAAAGGAGAACGTGTGACGACGGAGGGACATCCACAGCGCTACGAGCCGGAGTGTGACCCTTTCTGCTCGCGGCGGTAGCGCCTCTCACCCCTTCTCACCTCAAGCCAGGGATGGTCTCACCTTTCAGGTATACGGGCTAGCGACCTAGCGCCCACGCGTTTTTTCGGTACTCGGCCTCTGTGCGGCCGTCGTGATGGAGGAGGGGATGCTGTTCACCCCAACCCCCAACCCATCATGTCTCACCCCATTTCCTCTGCGAGCCTCTCCGGGCCGCGCTCCGTCCCGCTCGCGCCGGCCCTTCTCCGCGCGGCGCTGCTCCTGCTGCTTCTCGTCGGGAGCGGCCTGACCGCCACGGTCTCTGCCCAGGGAGCCGTCGTAGACTTCATCCTCGTCGACGCTGAGGTGGACCGTGACCTCTCGGACTTCGGGAGCGAGTCCACGCTCGATACGAAGACCCTTCCCCCGTTCACGATCCGGGCCGAGACCGACCCGGACCAGGTCGGGAGCGTGCGGTTCGTGCTCACGAACGACTCGACCGGCGGCACCGTTCAGCAGGAGAACGACAACGTGCCGCCCTACGCGCTCAACAACGACGACGCCGGGGACTTCACCGCGCTCGCGCTCGCGGACGGGTCGTACACCCTCACGGCCACCCCCTACTCGGGCAGCAACGCGGGCGGCATGGCCGGCGACTCGCTCGTGGTCACCTTCACGGTGGTCTCGGATTCCACCGGCTCAGAGATCGAGTCGGGCGTCGAGGCCGAGGCCGAGGCCGAGGCCGAGGCCGAGGTCGAGGCTGAAGTGGCAGACGGCGTGGGCGCAGCAGCGGCGGCCATCGGCGCGGCAGCGGCGGCCTCGGGCAGCAACGCCGTCGCCGAGGCTTCCTCCTCGGCGTCCGGCGTGATCTCGCACCGCACCCCGGCCCCGCGCGACCCGGGCGCGCAGGCCCAGGACCCGTTCGCCGGACGGGCCTCGGCCCCGCCGACCCAGGCGCGCACCTTACTCGAGAGCGCCGAGGCGGAGTCCGAGTCCGAGGTCGAGGCTGAAGCCGAAGCCGAAGTGACGAACGGCGCTGCGGTCGCGATCGGCGGCACCTCGGCCGCCGCCGCCGCCGTCGGCACGAGCGTCTACCTCTTCGACGACGGCTCCATCGACCCCATCCCCGGCGACACCGACGTGCGGACCGAGATTGGAACCTCGACCATCACCGACGTATCGCGCCTCCTCATTCCCTACTACGTGGACGACCAGGGGGACGAAGGTAGCGGTTCGGCGTCGCGGTCGCAGGACCCGGTGCTCGAAATCGACACCGAGGCCGAAGTCGAGGCCGAAGTTGAAGTCGAGGCCGAGGTCGACGTCACGCCGGGGGCCGCCGCAGCGGTCTCGACGGGCGGGGCTGCCGTCTCCGCCGCCGGGGACTTCGCCCGCACCGACACCGACCTCTCCGTCGCCACGTCCGCCGTCACCTCGACTGTGCGCGAGCGCCGCCCGGCCCTCTTCCAGGACCGCGAGGACGGCCCGAACGAAAACGGGGGCGGCGCGTCGCGCGGCACCTTCGACGAGGACTTCGCCTCAGTTCGGCGCGGGATGACCGACGGCAAGGGGCTGTTCGAGGCTGAGGCCGAAGCCGAGGTCGAAGCCGAAGCCGAGGCCGAGGCCGACAACAACGCGGCCGCCGCCGCGGGCGTCGCCAGCGGCGGGGGCGGCTCGACCGGGCTCGGGGCGACCTCGCAGGTCGCGGCCTCCACCACGGCCTCGACCTCGACGCGCCGGTGGGCGGGCTACCTCTACCGCCTCACTGACGGCTACGCCTACTACCTCAACCGCCGGCGGGCCGGCGTGATCGTGGACGAGGCCGAAGCCACCGCCGAGGTCGATCCCGTCATAGCCACCGCCACGATCCCTGACGACGGCCCGCCCATGACGACGGCCTCTTCGACGGCGACGGCCGACGGCGACGCCACCGCCACCGCCACGTCCAACCTCGCGGGGAGCTACGGATCCAACGCCGCGCGGGACGGCGGCGAGCCGGTTCTCCTTTCGGGCGGCTCGCTCGGCGGCGCGCAGCGCGAGGCCGGGACCCACGCCGCGCGGCCCGAGCGCTCGCCCGTCCTCGCCTCGGCGCACCGGAGCGGCAACCTCGAGTCCGAGGTCGAGTCCGAGGCCGAGGCCGAAGCCGAAGCCGAGACGGACTTCGAGTCGGCCTCGGCGGCGGCGGCGGCGGTGGCGGTGCAGGCCGAGAACGGGCTGCTCCCGACGCCCGCCGACGCCGCGGCGGCGACCTCGACCTCGACGAGCGTCTTCAACCGGGGCCAGAACCGCAACGCCGAACGCGTCGAGCCCGGCCCCGCGCCGGAGGGCGACCGGGGCGGCCTGCCGCGCCCGATCATCGACCTGTCGCACTTCGCCTTCGAGGTCGAGGCCGAAGCCGAGGCCGAGGCCGAGGTCGGCTACGTCGCCGGGGCCGCTGCGGCCTCCGCCGCCGGGGCGGGCCGCGACGACCTCCAGGCCGACACCCGCGCGGCGACGTCGCCCTACGCCGCCGCTGCCGCCGCCGCCACCGGCCCCGTCATCACCCTCTCCGTCTCGATCCCGACGGGGAACAGCTCAGGGTCCGTCACCGCGACCGCCACCGCCGACGACCCCGACTGCAAGGCCGTCGCCGTCGCCGTCGCCGTTGCGGGCACGCCGCACCTCGACGGCTCGGACAACGAGTCGGAGTGGGAGGACGAGACCGAGCCCGGCGAGTGCCGCCCGCTGTCGGTCTCGGTGAGTGTGCAGACGGACCCGTCCTCGGTGGAGACGCCCCAGTTCGCGCTCGAGGACCCCGGCCCCGCCGACAGCACCAACGGCGGAGGCAGCGGCCCGCCGCCGCAGTTCGTCGAAAACGGCTTCGGCATCGAGAGCGAGTCCGAGGCCGAAGCCGAGGCCGAAGCCGAAGCCGACTACGGCGTCGCCGCCGCCGCCGTCGGGTCCGCCGCGGCCGGCCGCCGGCCCGTCGTCTCGGCCCGGACCTCGACCTCGACGCGGACCTACCGGGGGGGCTACGACTTCCCCGACAGCGGGAGCTTCGCCCGGATCTCGGACCTCACCGGGACCGCCGAGGGCGACCGGGCCACGCTCCGGTGGGAGGCCGCCGACGGCGTCTTCCTCGTCGAGCACCGGCAGGGCGAGGACTTCGCGCTCGTCGGGACCGTCGAGGGCATCAGCGAGGCCCCGGCGCGGCGCGGCTACCTGTTCCGCACCGAAGCGCTCGCGCCGGGCCGCCACCGGCTCCGCGTGCGCCTGGCCGAGGGTGCCCCGCCCTCGCGCGGGACCGCCGCCGGGCCGGACGCGCAGAGCCTCACCGGGATTGAGGTGGACGTGGACATCGAGCAGGTCGAGCCCGTGACCGTCGGCGTCTACCCCAACCCGTTCCGGGATCGGACGCAGCTCGTCCTTCGCCTCGCGCGGGACCAGGAGGCGACGGTCGAGGCGTTCGACGTGCTCGGCCGGCGCGTGGCGCTGCTGCACGAGGGCGACCTCGAGGCGGGCACGACGCACACGTTCACGCTCGACGCGCGCAGCCTCGCCAGCGGGGTCTACGTCCTCCGCGTCCAGGCGGGCGACGTGGTCCAGAACCACCGCGTCACGCTCGTCCGCTAGGCGCTGCCTGGCCGACGCAGCATCGGGAGCCGCTGCCCCTCACCGGGCGGCGGCTCCCAGCGCGTCGGCCCTAGGCTTCCTGCTGCGCGTAGGCGTCGAGGAAGCGGATCGAGGCCTCGATGCCCTGGTGGAAGCGGTCGAGGCCGAAGCGCTCGTTGGGGCTGTGGATGGCGTCGGAGTCCAGGCCGAAGCCCATCAGCACGGTGTCGAGCCCGAGCAGCCGCTTGAAGTCGGCGACGACGGGGATCGACCCGCCCTCGCGCGTGAAGTGCGGGCGCTGCCCGAAGACACCCTCGAGCGCCTGCGCCGCCGCCTGCATCGCCGGAGCCGAGGTGTCGACGATGGCCCCGTGGCCGCCGTGGAGGTCGCGGAAGTCGAGCGTCATCGTCTCCGGAAGGTGCGCCTCGAAGTGGCGGCGGAGCTTGGCGGTGATCTCGTCCGGGGTCTGGTCCGGGACGAGGCGGCACGAGATTTTGGCCGTCGCCTTCGACGGGAGCACGGTCTTCGCCCCCTTGCCGGTGTAGCCGCCCCAGAGGCCGTTCACGTCGAGTGTCGGGCGGCCGGAGGTGCCCTCGAGGACGGTGTACCCCTGCTCCGTCTTGGCGGCCTTGACGCCGGCCTCCTCGCGCCACCGGGCCTCGTCGAACGGGAGCCGGCGGTAGCCCTCGCGCTCCTCGTCGCTGAGGTCGCGGACGCGCTCGTAGAAGCCCTCGACGGTGACGCGGTGGCCCGCGTCGTGCAGGTCCGCGATCATCCTGCACAGGGCGTTGACCGGGTTCTCGACGCCGCCGCCGTAGACGCCCGAGTGGAGGTCGCGCGCCGGGCCGGTGAGCTCGACCTCGACGTAGGCCAGCCCGCGCAGGCCGTAGGCGATCGACGGGACGCCGGGCGCGAAGAGCGACGTGTCCGAGACGAGCACCACGTCGGCGGCGAGGAGGTCCCGGTGCTGCTCGATGAACGGCGCGAGGTGGACGCTGCCGCTCTCCTCCTCCCCCTCGACGAGCATCTTGAGGTTCACCGGCAGCTCGGCCCCGCTCTGGAGGTACGCCTCGGCGGCCTTGACGTGCATGAAGGCCTGCCCCTTGTCGTCGGCGGCCCCGCGCGCGACGAGGTTGCCGCCCTTGACGACCGGCTCGAACGGCGGCGAGTCCCACAGCTCGAGCGGGTCGGGCGGCTGCACATCGTAGTGCCCGTAGACGAGCACCGTCGGGGCGTCGTCCGAGACGCGGTGCTCGGCGTAGACGATGGGGTGGCCCGGGCTCGTGGGCGAGCCCGTCTCCATGACCTCGACTTTCCGGACCCCGATGCGCCGAAGGTCGGCGGCGAGCCAGTCCGCCGCGCGGCGGGTGTCGGCGTCGTAGTCGGAGTCGGTCGAGATCGAGGGGATGCGGAGCCAGTCGGTGAGCTGCTCGACGAAGGGGTCGGCGTGGGACCGGGCGTAGGCGAGGGCGTCTTGCATGAGGCTGTTAGCTGTTGACCGTTAGCTGTCAGGTGGAGAGCGAGGAGCTAATGGCTGAAGAGCCAACAGCTTTTCTCGCCACCAAAATAAGCCGGGGCGACCCGGCGGTGTGCGGTCCGCCGTCGTAGCCGCCGAAGGTGGACTCGAGGGCGAGGCCGGCGGCGGCGTACATCCGGCGGAAGTCTTCGCCCTCGAGGAGGCGGACGCTCTCGGCGAAGGCGTGCGTGTCGCCGTCGCGGTGCAGCGTGATCTGCTTCTCGACGCGGCGGCCGCCGGCCCCGTCCACGATCCGGCGGCGCTGCACGATGCGGACCCCGTCGACGCTGCGCTCGCTGCGGGGCACGAGGTGCTCGGCGAGGTACGGCGCGTTGAGGAAGTCCTGGACGAACCACCCGCCCGGGACGAGCGCCCGCGCCACGCCGTCGATCACGCGCTGGTGGTCGGCCTCGTCGTCGAAGTAGCCGAATGAGGTGAACAGGTTGACGGCCCCGTCGAACTCCGCGCGGAACGCGAGGGCGCGCATGTCGGCCTGCCGGAAGGTGACCGCCAGCCCTTCGCGCTCGGCGCGGCGGCGGGCGGACTGAAGCGCGTTCTCGGAGAGGTCCACGCCGGTCACGTCGTAGCCGCGCGCGGCGAGGATGCGCGAGTGCCGCCCGCGCCCGCACGCCACGTCGAGCACCCGGCCGCCCGGCCCAGGCCGCACCGTCCGCTCGATGAGGTCCGCGAGGCGGCGGGCCTCGGAGAGGTCGCGCTGATCGTAGACCAGCTCGTACGCATCGGAGTCGAACCAGTCTTCGTACCAAGCCATAGCGGAGGGCTGAGCTACGAGGGTCGAGGCACGAGTGGACGCTTGGTATCAATCATTCGGCACTCGCCACTCGGCATTCGTCACTTCGAAGAGGGCGTCTTCGACGGAGCGCGTCGCCGGGAACCAGCCGAGGACCCGGCGGACGACGCCGTCGAGGAGGGCGTCCGGGCACGAGGCCCCGGCGGTCAGGACGATGTCCACGGGGCGCTCGGCGGCGGTGGGCCACGGGAACCAGCCCTCGGTCTCGCGGACGCGGTGGGCGTGCAGGTCGAAGTGGCGGATCGCGCCGCGCCCGATGTCCTCGGCCCCGGAGACGAAGTAGGTCGGCATCCGGGTCTCGCACAGCTCGACGAGGTGGCTGGTGTTGGACGAGTTGTAGCCGCCGACGACGACGGCGAGATCGGCCCCGTCCTCGATCAGGGCGTAGGTCGCGTCCTGGTTCTCCTTCGTCGCGTAGCAGAGCGTGTCCGAGGTGTCGGCGAAGTGCTCGCTGAGCTCGCCGGGGTAGCGCGCGGCGACGGCCTCGCGGAGCAGGTCGGCGATGGCCTGCGTCTCGGTGGCGAGCATCGTGGTCTGGTTGACGACGCCGATGCGCCGGAGGTCGCGCTCGGGGTCGAAGCCGTCGGTGGCGCGGTCGGCGAAGCGCTCGAAGAAGAACGCCGCGCCCTCGTCGCCCCGGACGACGGCGGCGAGGGCCTCGGCCTCCTCGATGTCGCGGACGACGACGACCGGCGCGCCGGCCTTCGCGTGCGAGATCGTCGCGCGCGTCTCCTCGTGGTAGCGCTTGCCGTGGACGACGATCGTGTAGTCCTTGCGCCCGATCTGCTCGCTGCGCTTCCAGACCTTCTCGACGAACGGGCACGTCGTGTTGTACGCCTCGGTCGAGACGCCGCGCGCGCGCAGGTCCGCCTCGATCTCGCGCGTGGTCCCGAAGGCGGGGATGATGACGAGGTCGTCCGGGCCGAGAGCGTCGAACGGGATGAGCTGCTCGCCGGCGGTGGTCCGGAGGAACCGGATGCCGCGCGCCTCGAGGTCCGCGTTGACGTGCGGGTTGTGGATCATCTCGGAGAGCAGAAAGACGCGCCCGGCGGCGGCCTTGCCGGGGTGCTCGTCGAGGGCGCGGTAGGCGATCTCGATGGCGTTCTCGACGCCGTAGCAGAAGCCGAAGTGGCGGGCGATCTTGAAGCGCACCGGGCCGAAGTCGAGGATGCTCGGCGCGAGGTCGCGCTTGCGCGGATCGGCCTCGCGGCGGGCGACCTTGACGGCCGAGATGATCGAGCTCTGGTAGAAGTCGGGGACGTCGAACTGGCGCATGGACGAGAGCGGTGAGCGGCTCCGGTGAGGAAAGGCGGGGGTGATACGTGGGGGCAGAGACCCGGTTCGTGAAAGGCGCGTGACGGAGGCGACGGCTCCGGAACCACGCCTCGCAGCGCCGAGTCTGTGTCGCTCCCGGACACTGTGCAAGCTATACCACTGTGCAAGCTATACCACTGTGCAAGCTATTCCGGGCCGCTTGTGTTCGCCTCTCTCTCGCACGCCCTCTCCGAATCATGTCTGTTGCACCCCGCCTCCTCGGCCTGCTCACCGCGCTCCTCGTGCTCACTGCTCCGGTCCGCGCGCAGTGGATCAACGAAGTCCACTACGACAACACCGGCGGCGACGCGGGCGAGGCCGTCGAGGTCATCCTCCCCGAGAGCGCCGACCCCGCCGCCTTCGACCTCTACCTCTACAACGGCAACGGCGGCGCGGTCTACACCGGCCCGCTCAACCTCGCAGGCTCCTTCACCGAGGGCGACACGGAGAATGGCTTCACGGTCTACTCGCGCGCCGTCGTGGTGCAGAACGGAGACCCGGACGGCCTCGCCCTGGCCGAGAACGGCGTGCTCGTCCCCGGCCAGTTCCTCTCCTACGAGGGCACCTTCACGGCCGTCGGCGGGCCGGCGGACGGCGCGACCTCGACCGACATCGGCGTGACCGAAGATGGGGACACACCCGTCGGGGCCTCGCTTCAACTTGGCGGGACAGGGTCGGCCTACGAGGACTTCTCGTGGCAGACCTCAGCAGACGACTCCTTCGGCAGCGTCAACGACGGGCAGACGCTGTCAATGCCCCTCCTGGCGCAGCTTCAAATCATCCACAACGCGCCCGACCCGGCCTTCGCCGAGGTGGACGTCTATGTCAACGGCGACCTGCTCGAGGACGACCTCGCCTTCCGCAGCGCGACGCCGTTCCTCGGCGTCGCAGCGGACACCGAGCTGGAGGTCGCCGTTGCGCCCGGCACGTCGAGCAGCGCCGCCGACGCCATCTTCACCCAGACCTATGCCCTCGACGACGAGCTGAGCTACCAGCTCGTCGCCACCGGCGTCGGCGACGGCGACTTCGAGGCGAACCCCGACGGCAACGACATCGCCTTCACCCTCCTCGTCAACCCCGACGCCCGCCTCTTCTCGCCTACCCCCGACTCGACGCCGGACTTCAACTTCGTCCACGGCACGCCGGACGCCCCGGCCATCGACGTCCGCACCGGGGCGACGCAGGACATCATCATCTACAACGATGTCGCCTTCGGCGAGCTCGCCCCCTACCAGCCCATCGCCGCTGAGCCGCAGACGATCGAGGTCACCACCGCCGACGGCACCGCGAGCGTGGCGATGTTCGAGCTCGACCTCTCGGGCCGGCCCGAGGCTGCCGGGACGATCCTCGCCTCGGGCTTCCTCACGCCGGACAACGAGGACGACGCCAACGGCACCCCGCCGGCCTTCGGCCTGCTCGTCGTCTTCGCCGACGGCTCCGAGACCTTCGCCGAGCCCCTCTCGGTTTCGAACGAGGGCGGCGCGGCGCTGCCGACGGCCTTTGCGCTGCGCGGCAGCTACCCCAACCCGTCGGCGACGCGGACGACGATCGCCTTCGACCTCCCCGCCGACGCCTCGGTCGGCCTCGACCTCTTCGATGTGCTCGGACGCCGGGTGCTGAGCCGCGCCCCGGAGCCGGTCGCAGCCGGCGCGGACCGGCGGCTGGCGGTCGAGGCGGCGCTGCCGAGCGGGGTCTACGTCTTCCGTCTGACGGCGGAGACGGCGGGCGGGCGGCTCGTCGAGAGCGGTCGGATGACGGTGGTGCGCTAGCTCCGACGGTGGTGCGCTAGCTCCGGAGGTCGGTCGGGACGAGCGCGGGCGGGGCCGATGTGCCCCGCCCGCGCCTGTGTTTCGCCCGGCTCTACGCCTCCACATGTTTGCGAACCGGAGGCATTCCCTCTATCTTTGCCTCCTCTCCTGTTGTCTCTTTCTGAAACTCTATGTCATGCGTATTCTTTTTTCGTTTAGCCTGCTTCTAGCCGTCAGCCCTGAGGTCCTCGGCCAAAGCGTCCGGATCAACGAGCTTCGCACCGGGCTGGTGGGGACCATCGGTGTCCAGGAGTACGTCGAGTTGGCGGGCCCGCCGGGCACCTCGCTCGACGGGCTGAGCTACCTCGTGATCGGGGACTCGCCCGAGGGCCGGAGCGGCGTCGTCGAGCATGTTACCACAGGGGGCGCGGGGACGACTCTGCCGGACGACGGCCTCTTCGTGATCGGGGAGGGCCTGAGGCCCGGGCTGTCCGACGTGGAGGCACTGCTCAACTTCGAGGACCACGACAACGTCACCCACCTCCTCGTGCGCGGCTTCACCGGCACCAACGGCGACGACCTCGACCTTGACGACGACGGCACGCTCGACGTGACACCGTGGGCCGAGGTGCTCGATGCGGTCGGGCTCGAGGAGAGCACCACGATTGGCGACCCGGTCTATGCCGGGCAACTCGGCGGCCCGGTCGTCTCGCTGGTCACGCCCGGCCACGCGTGGCGCGACGGGGAGACGAGTGAGTGGCGAACCGGGTACGAGGGTCAGACCTTCGCCGAGGACACGCCGGGGGCGGCGAACAGCACGCTCGTCGGAGTTCCGCCCGTCTTCTCTCTGGCGAGCAGTCGCGCCTATGTGCTGGAGGGCGAGACGTTCGAGGTCCCCATCGTTCTCGACTACCCCGACGACCGACCTGACGGGCTTCCGGTCACCCTTCTCGTCGGCCCTTCGCACTTCCCCGACATTTACGCCGGTCTCTTCTTCGAGCGAACCACGCAGTACCTCACCTTCGACGGGACAGCGGACGACGACACACTCGCTGTCCGCTACACGGTCGTGGAGGATGGGATACCGGGGACGAATGGATTGCAAATCTATTCGCTGGGCACCGGAGTTGCCGAAGGGGAGGCCACGCGGGCACCGGGGTTCGGGTTCGGGGTCTACATCGTCAACCGGGAAGCTCCCAGAAAACCTCGACTCCAACTCGTCCACAACGCCCCCGACCCCGTCATGCACACGCTCGACGTGACGCTCACACCCACCGGTGGGAACGAGGCAACCGTCTTCGAGGACCTGGCCTTCCGCTCAGCCACCCGGTTTGCCGACATCGACGGCGGGACCTACGAGGTCACGGTCTCCGACAGCGCAGACCCCAGCGTGGTCTACCTCTCGCAAACGGTGACGCTGGAGGCCGCCCGCAAGTACCAGCTCACCGTCGCCGGCGTCGCCGACCCGAGCCGGTTCGCGCCGAACCCGGACGGGCAGGACATCTCGGCGCGCGTCCTGGTCAACCCGAACGTACTCGAACCCTGCTGCTTCGGAATCGAGACCACGTCTGCTGGGTTCACGCATGCCGCGCCCGACGCCCCGGCCATCGACCTTTACAACACCCGCATCGTGCCGGGCAACAATATCGTGTTTGGCTCCTTTAGCCCGGACTACGACGGCTCCTTTGGTTTCAACGCCGTCTCTGCCGAGACCTCAGAGGGCAGTGTAGACCTCGGCGGCGTCTCGCTCCCCTTCCAGCCGGACGGGGACTTTCCCTCGATGGTGCAGGCATCGGGCTTTCTCTCGCCCGAGGCTAACCAGAACGGCCCGGCCTTCGGGCTTATGATCGTCACACCGGGCGGCAGCACGTCGCTCTTCTCGGAGCAGCAGGATGCGGTGCAAACCGCTGCCAGCCTGAACGAGTTCGCCCTCCGTGGGGCCTATCCCAACCCCTTCGCCACCCGCGCCACGATCGTCTTCGACCTCCCCGCCGACGCCTCGGTCGGCCTCGACCTCTTCGACGTGCTCGGACGCCGGGTGCTGAGCCGCGCCCCGGAGCCGGTCACAGCCGGCGCGGACCGGCGGCTGGCGGTCGAGGCGGCGCTGCCGAGCGGGGTCTACGTCTTCCGTCTGACGGCGGAGACGGCGGGCGGGCGGCTCGTCGAGAGCGGTCGGATGACGGTGGTGCGCTAGGCCCCGTCCCGTTAATCCGGGTCCTGGCTCGGCGAGGCCCCTGAAGGGCCCTGCGGCGTTGTCCTCCTCGCCCGATGCTACGGCATCTGGCTTGTCGGACGCCTGGCCGGGTCCCTCCAGGCGGCCGGGTCCCTCCGGGGTCTCTCGCTCGCCGACGGACCGACCTACGCGACAGAGCCTAGCTCCGGAGGTCGGTCAGGACGAGCGCGGGCGGGGCCGATGCGCCCCGCCCGCGCTGTGCTTCATACCCAATCCGTTTGCTCCGCGCACTGCTTCGGCGGCCCCTCCCCCCGGCCCACTGCGTAGGGAGGGAGAGAGAAGTTGGGAGTGCCCGTTCGACCTGATCCATTTCAGCCGGACTTGGGATCAGCCGGTGTCCAGCGGCTCGTGGTCTACCAATTATTTAGCAGACCGCCGCTGCGTGAAATGAGTCGTATGCCATATATTGTACTACTCTTCTCGTTTGCGTCCAAGACCTAGCATTACCTAGCCATGCCGAGAGAAAAAGGCGTCATCCGCATCGACTCCGATTCGACGCACGGATGGCAGGTCCGCGTATACCGACACGGAAAGACCTACTCCAAGCTTTTCAGTGACCGCAAGTGTGGGGGCAAAGAAGAAGCCTTCCAGGAGGCCGTCGCGTACCGCGAGGAACTCCAACAGGACGTGGACGCCATGCCCGAGAGCGAGCCCAAGCGCCGCCCCATCCGCCACAACAAGAACAACGCGACCGGCGTCCTCGGCGTCTCGCGCACCTTCAAGCGGGACCGCCACGGCCACCGCCACGAGGTCTACGCCGTCTCGTGGAACCCCGCCCCCGGTCAGGCGCGCGGCACGTCCTTCTCGATCCGCAAATACGGCGAGGCGACGGCCTTCAAGATGGCCTGCAAGCTGCGCTATCAGAAGATGAAGGACATCTACGGCGACCGCTACCCGGTGACCTCGTACCAGGAGCTCTACGACCAGGGCAAGGGCCACCTCGGGCAGAGTGAACGCGCCGCCGACGAGAAACCCTAGAAGAAGAGCACCCGGAAAAAGCAGCGCGCCTAACCGACGCCGGGCTCGCCCTCCAGCCTGAGCGCTTCGACCACCCCCTGGACGACGGCCTCCAGGCTCCCTTCGGCAGAGACCCGGGTGGCCTCCCCCGATGCCGGGGGCTCGAGCGCCCTCACCTGGCTCGCTAGCAGGTCCGGCTCGGCGAAGTGACCTCGGCGGGCTGCAAGCCGCTCGGCGATGACGGCGCGAGGGGCATCGAGCCAAACGACCGCGACGCGGGAATCGCCCCGGCCTAGCTGCGCGCGGTACGACGCCTTGAGGGCCGAGCACGCGAGCACGGCCGGAGCCTCTTCCGCGAGGCGCTTTTCGATGAGGGAGCGAATGGCCCGGAGCCACGGCTCCCGGTCGGCGTCGCTCAGCCCTTCGCCCCGGTGCATCTTCGCCACGTTCGCCGGCGGGTGGAGGTCGTCGGCGTCGAAAAATCGCCATCCGAGGTGCTCGGCCACACGCCGCCCGACGGCTGTCTTGCCGACGCCGGAGACGCCCATCAGCACGAGGAGGGTAGGAGAGGGCATCGGGCCGAGGTCGACGTGGAGGTCGGCCAGAATACCACGTAACGCCCCCGCATAACCCCGAGCAGACCGAGCATCGCTTATTATCTTCAGGGCGTGCCTCACCTCTCACCTTCCCCTCTGCATCATGGCCTCCCCTAACCCCGCGTCTCACGGCCTGCAGGACGCCGCCGAGTCCGATACCGTCGAGAAAATCGCCCGGCTCGGGTACGCGGTCAAAGGCGTGCTCTACTTTGTGATCGGGGTGCTCGCGGTGATGGCGGCCTTCGGCGGGGGCGGCAAGACGGCGGGCTCGCGCGGCGCGATCAGAACGCTCTCCGAGGCGCCGTTCGGCCAGGTGCTGCTTTGGGTCGTCGCCGCCGGGCTGGCGGCCTATGCGCTCTGGCGCTTCGTCCAGTGCTTCCTCGACCCCGACGACAAAGGCTCCGACGCGGGGGGCATCGTCAAGCGGATCGGGTACTTCGCCAGCGGCCTGCTCCACGCCGGGCTGACGGTCTGGCTCGTCCAGGCGCTCCTCAGCGGCGGCGGACCCAGCGGCGGCTCGGGCAGCGGCTCCGGCGGTGCCCAGGACTGGACGGCGACGCTGATGCAGCAGCCGTTCGGGCGCTGGATCGTCGGGCTCGGCGGCCTCGCCGTGATCGGGTACGGGCTGTACCAGCTTTACAAGGCCGCCACCGTAGACTTCTCCGACAAGTTCAAGACCGAGGAGATGAGCGAGGCGGAGCGGAAGGCGGCGCGGGTCGCCGGACAGACCGGGCTGGGCGCGCGCGGGGTCGTCTTCGGGCTGGTCGGCGGGTTCGTCCTCTACGCGGCGCTGAGCGCGGACCCGAGCGAGGCGCGCGGGCTGGGCGGCGCGCTCGACACGCTCGCCGCGCAGCCGTTCGGGCCGTGGCTCCTCGGGGCCGTCGCCCTCGGGCTGGCGGCCTACGGGGTCTACTGCTGGATCAACGCCCGCTACCGCGAGATTCCGAGCGCCTAGGCGCACCGTTCAGTCGGGCCTTTCCACGGGGCATCGTTCGGGGCCCCCAATGCTGAGCCAACTCGTAAAGTGGCGGTCATGATGACTCCGAGTAGAAGGCGCGCGCTCAGCCTGACCGTCCTCGTCTTGGGTCTCGGCGCCTTCGGCCTGACGGGGCTGCGGAGCAGTTGGGAGACGGGCCACCGACGTGTCCCGGCGGGCGATTTTGCAACGTACTACTACGCGTTCGAGGCGGCGGCCAGTGGCGGGGACCCGTACGACACGGACGAGCTCCGCCGTTTGGCGCGTGAAGACGGGGTCCGGCGCGGGGTGCCAGGCTCGTGCTCCTCGGGCTGCTTGGGGCGCTGGCCGTGATGGCCGCCCCCAGGCGCGACGCGCTGGGGGGCGCTTGCCTGTGGGGACGTTCACGGCCGTGATGGTGCTCACGCCGGTCTAAGCCTACGAGCACCACCTCGTCAACTTCCTTCTGCCTATCGCCGGCGTTGCGACGGCGCTGTGCGCCCGACGCCTGCCGTGGTGGAGCGCCTCCCTCTTCCTCGTGGCCTACGCGGCGCTCGCCATGCCGCTCGACGCCCTGCGCGCGGCAGCGGAGGGCTTCCCCGGGGCTACCTGGTGGATCCAAGAGTCTAAGTTCTTCGGCGCCGTGCTGATGGGGGCCTTAGCCGCGTGGGCCTGCGCACGCAGTCCGGTCGAAGGCGAGGGGTGAGCGCAGCGGCCGGCCTCCGGGCCGGCTGAGGGGGGATACGCCTGGGAGAACGGCGACTCGGGGGCCGCGCCGCGCTAGGCATCGTCCGACGATGCCTGCGACCGGGACGGCGCGCCGTCGCCGGACTTCGGCGGGACGAGGCGCGGCGGCTCGCCCTGCGTGCCGCCGCCGGTGAGGCGCTTGGCGAGGGCGTTGAGGTCCACGCCGGCGACGGTGCCGAGCATCTCGTTCGACGACGCCATGAGCTCGGTGACGTAGCCCGCGACGCGGCCCGCGCCCTGCCCTGAGCCGGTGTCGACGACCGAGATTTTGTCGATGCTCGCCAGCGGCGCGGCGACGCGGCCGGCGAACTCGGGAAGCATCGTCGCGATGATGTCGAGCACGGCGGCCTCGCCGTACTTCTCGAACGCCTCGGCGAGCTTCTCCTTGGCTTCGGCTTCGGCGAGGCCTTTGGCGCGGATCACGTCGGCTTCGGCGGAGCCCTCGGCGCGCGTGCCCTCGGCGCGGGCCTTGGCCTCGGCTTCGATGGCGAACTGCTGGGCCTCGGCCTCGCGGATGCGCTGGCTCTTGGCGGCCTCGGCGGCCTGCTCGACGCGGTAGCGCTCGGCGTCGGCCTTCTTCTTGACCTCGGCGTCGTACTCGCGCTCGCGGCGCTCGATCTCGAGCGTTTCGAGCTCGACCTCACGCTGCTTGCGGACGAGCTCGACCTGCATCTGCTCCTCGACGACCTGGCGCTGGCTCGAGGCCTCCTGCACGGCGTAGGCGAGGTCGGCCGAGGCGCTCGCCGTGTCCTGCTCCTGCTTGAAGGCGGCGATCTTGAGCTCCTTCGACTTCGTCGCCTCGGCGACGTTCGTGTCGCGGATGAGTTCGGCCTTCTGGGCGTTCTCGTCGGCCTCGGCCTTCTTGATCCGGGAGTCGCGCATCGCCTCGGCCTCGGCGATGTCGGCGTCGCGCTTGACGGCGGCGATGCGCGGGCGGCCGAGCGCCTCGAGGTAGCCGTTCTTGTCGCGGACGTCCTTGATCGTGAAGCTGACGATCTGGAGCCCCATCTTCTTCAAGTCGCGTGCGGCGACCTCCTGGACCTCCTGCGCGAACTTGTCGCGGTTGCGGTAGACCTCCTCGACGGTGAGCGTCCCGAGGATGGCGCGGAGGTGGCCTTCGAGGACCTCGCGGGCCTCGGCCTGGAGCATCTCGTCGGGCTTGCCGAGGTACTGCTCCGCGGCGGTCGCCACGTCCTCGACCGAGGAGCCGACTTTGATGACCGCCACGCCGTCGGTCATCACCGGGACGCCCTGGACGGTGTAGACCTCGGGCGTCATCACGTCGAGCTTGTGCGAGAGCAGCGAGAGCCGCTCCTGCTGCTGGACGATGGGCATGATGAACGCCCCGCCGCCGCGGACGATTTTGACCTTGCGCCCGGACTCGTCGGTGAGGACGTTCTTGCCGCCCATCGCCGAGCCGGTGATGATCATGGCCTCGTCCGGGCTGACGGTTTTGTAGCGCGACGCGAGGATCGTCACGAGCAGGACGAGGACGACGATCGGGATGATGATCGCAAGCAGGGTCGGGTCGAGGAGTTCCATAGCCGGTTCCGGTTAGGTGAGCAGGGTCAGGAAAAGCAGAATCGAAAGAGCAGAATCAGGAAGGTAGGCGCGGCGGCATGTCTGGCGGCAGCGTGTCGGGCAGCGGCGTGCCGTCGATGGGGGTCAGCTCGTCGAAGGGCGTCACGAGGAGGTCGCCGTCGCGGACTTCGACGACGACGACGCGGGTGCCGCGCGGGATCGGCTCCCCGCCGAACGAGCCGGCGGTCTGGAAGGTGTTGCTCGCGCCCATCCTGACGAGGACCTCGCCGAAGCCCGTCGCGGGGATCGCGGTGATGACCTCGCCGAGCTTGCCGTGGTACTCCCGCATCGAGAAACCGGTCGAGTTCTCGCTCCGCTTCATCGGCTTGACGTAGACGAAGTGCATCGCTACGGCGAGCCCGAGGCCGACGAGGGCCGCGAGGCCGGCGGTGGCCCCGGTGCCGAGGTCCGTCACCTCCTCGAGGAGCACCCCCGCGCCGCCGAAGACCGTCAGCCCGCCGACGAACGAGAGCGGATCGAGGAATTCGCCGAGCCCGTCGAACCCATCGAAGTCGAGGCTGTCGAGGAGATCGCCGAAGAGGAGCGTGAGGACGCTGAAGACGAGCCCTCCAAACAGACAGATCCAATACACGTCGGTCATGGCGCGTCTCCCCGCAAATCGGTGGAAGATGATACAGCCGAGGCTACGGGAGCGCAAGGCGGGGGGTTACGCCGCGCGTTCGTAACGGCCTTCGCGGAGGCTTCACGACGGATCGCCGACGGGCTGCCAGGCCGTTGACATCCTGCGAGGACACTATGCCTCGTTCTGCGCCCGCCCACGGGATTCTACGAAGGACACACTTCTGTAGGAAAGAGCCCCGCCGATAACGTCACCGTCTGTGCTCCTCTGAGGAACGTATTCCTCTCGTTTTTGCCTCACCAACCCCATCCCACTCCATGTACACCACCAAAGGCGTCGAAGCCATCGCGAGCATCACCGAGCTGCGCACCTACACCTCGGAGCTCGTGGAGCAGGCTAACAAGATCAAAAGCGGCGTGCTGATCCAAAAGAATAACGAACCCTACGCGGTGCTCCTCACCTACGATCTCTACAAGGAGCTGCTGGCGGCTCGCGACAAACTGAACGAGAAGGGCAAGGGCCGCTAGCCGGCCCCCGGCGGGGCGGCACCTCAAGGCCGGCCTCCTTCGCGCTCGTAGAACGGGTTCGTCTCCGGCGCGAGCTCGCCCCGGTACATCGCGCTCATGCGGACGTAGTGCGCCGCGTTGGCCCGGATCGTCTGGACCTCCTCCTCGGTGAGCGGGCGGACGACCGTCGCCGGGCTGCCGAGCACGAGCGAGCGCGGCGGCACCACCGTGCGGCCCGTCACGAGCGCGCCGGCCCCGACGAGGCTGCCCGCGCCGACGACGGCCCCGTCGAGCACGACCGCCGCCATCCCGATCAGGCAGTCGGCCTCGACCGTGCAGCCGTGCACGACCGCGTTGTGCCCGACCGTCACGCCGGCCCCGATCACGCAGGGGTGCGTCCCCCGGCTGACGTGGACGGTCGCGTTGTCCTGGACGTTCGAGCACGCGCCGATGCGGATGAAGTGCACGTCGCCGCGCAAGCTCGCGCCGTGCCACACGCTGGCCCCGAGCCCGAGCGTCACGTCGCCGATGACGGCAGCGGTGGGAGCGACGAAGTTGTCCCCTTCGAGCCGGGGGTGGGTGCCGAGGAAGGGTTCGGTCATGGCCGGGCGGAATCACGGAGAGGGGCGGGGCGTTAGAACGAGACCTCGCCTCGTCCGTCATGTCCGAAACCGTTCCCCCGCCCGAGCGCAAAGCTACGACGTGGCTCAGGCGTCTGGGCGCGGCCGGGTTTCTCTTCTTCCTCGTCAAGGGGCTGCTCTGGCTGAGCCTTCCGGCGCTCCTCGTCTGGCTCGGCTGCTGACTCCTGCGCCCTCGTACGGCCCCTCTCCTCGCATGGCCCACATCGACGTAGTCCGCGCTCACGCCCTCGGCCTCGCCGGAGCCCGCCGGGCCGCCGAGGAGGTTGCCGCCGAGCTTCGGGACGAGCTCCCGTTCCGCACGCACTGGGAGGGCGATACGCTCGTGGCCCGCGGCGCAGGCTTCGACGCGCAGTTCGTGGCCGACGACGAGGCGGTGCGCGTGCTGGTCAGGCTCGGCCTCGTGCTCCGCCCGATGCGCCGCAAGATTCACGGCGAGATCGAAGCCTACCTCGACCGCTACATTCCGGCCTGAGTCCGCCCCATTCCGGTCTGAGTCTGCCCCGCGCTGCTCAGCCTCTCTTCTCTCCCTTCTCTCCTCCATCCCCCACGTCTCCGATGCGCTCTCACGTCCTCCGCTTTCTCTACAACCGCGCCGTCGGGGGCCTCCCGGTCCTCGGCACGCCTGCCGAAACGGCGGGCCGCTTTCTCTCCGGCCCCGGCACGCTCGCCGAGCGCGCCGAGGAGATGAGCAAAACCCACGTCATGCTCTGCGCGAGCACCGGCTTCGTGCTCGGGCTGCCGGGCTTCCTGATGCTGCCGATCACGCTGCCGACCAACCTCGCGGGCGTGGCCCTCGTTCAGCTCCACCTCGCCGCCGCCACGGCCTTCATGGGCGGCCACGACCCGCACGACAAGGCGGTGCGCGAGCGCGCCGTGGCGTGCCTGCTCGGGCGGGGCACCGAGGAGCCGACCGAGGAGGACGAGGCCGTCGAGGTGATCGACCGCTCGGCGGTGAAGCTGGCCGAGCGCGGGATCCGGTTCCTCGCCGAGGGCGCGGTCGGGCTGGCGACGCGGGCCGGGCGCTGGGGGGCGACGAAGGTGGTGACCCGGCAGCTTCCGCGCCGGAGCCTCCCGCTCGTCGGCGGCGTGCTCGGGGGGGCGTCGGACGCCTACAGCGCGGGCAAAGTCGCCGAGGCCGCGCGCCGGGCTTTTCTCGATGTCGAGCCGCCGCTCTCCCTCGTCGCCGAGATCGAGACGTCCGAGATCGAGGCGTCGGGCGACGGGGCCGGCTGAGCGAGCGTCGGCGCTCTCTTTGGTGGGAGACCGGCGTATGTTCGCGGAGGGTGCTATTTTTAATCGGCAGTGGCAGCCCCGGGTTCAGTCCGCCGGGGAGTCTCCCGATACCGCTGCCGACGCCCCGCCCCGCTATGGCCGCATCCCCGCACCCCTTCGCGCAGCGCTCGGTGATCGAGCAGGCGCTCGTCAGCGTCTCGCACTTGCTGGTCTCCTCGAGCGAGGCCGACCTGCGCGAGGTGCTCCGCATTCTCGGCGAGGCGCTCGGCGCGGAGTGCGCTTACCTCGTCACCGTGCCCGACGAGAACCACGCCCTGACCGAGGCCGCGACGCCGCTCGGCACGATGACTCGGTGGCACCGCGACGGGGCCTCGAGCGAGCAGTCCCTCTTCGACGGAGACCGCGACGCGAGCAGCCCGACGCTGCGGCTCCTCGCCAACGCGCAGCACCACCCGGGCCGAGACGTCCACGTCCAGACCGGCTCCGACGGGAGCGAGTCGGCGGGGGTTGCCATTCCGCTGCTCTCGAAGCAGGACCGGTTCGTCGGCTACCTCGGCATCGAGCACGCAGCGCTGCCGGACCAAGCCCTGCGCGAGCACGGCCGGGTGCTCTCCGTCTTCGGCGACCTCCTCTCGGGCTACCTCAGCCGCCGCGACGCCGAGCGGGCCCTCTCGGAGAGCGAGGAGCGCTGGCGCAAGTTCGTCGAGTTCAACCCCGAGCCGATCCTCATCACCACCGCCGACACGATCCTCTACGCCAACGAAGCCTGCATGCGCCTCCTCGGCATCGACGAGCCAGAGGCCCTCCAGGACTACGCGCTGCGCGACTTTCTCCCGGCCGACCAGGTCCACCTGATCGAGACGCAGCAGGCCATCGCCTCGGACCAGGCCCCCCTGGAGCACGACATCGTCCGGCTCGACGGCGAGGAGCGGGTCGTCGAGACCATCGCCGTGGCGGTGCGCTTCCAGGGCCTCGAGGCCGTGCAGATGGTGATGCGCGACCTCACCGACCGCAAGCGCAGCCAGGAGCGCTACCGCACGTTCGTCCAGACGATCTCCGAGGGGGTCTGGCGCATCGACATCGCTAAGCCGGTCTCCGCCCTGGCCTTCCCCACGCTCCAGGCCGATCAGATGCTCGAGCACGGCTACCTCGCCGAGTGCAACACGATGATGACCCGGCTCCTCGGCGCTTCCCGCACCGAAGCCGTCGTCGGCAAGCCGCTCCGGACGCTGGTGCCGGCCCTCGGCAGGGGCATGGTCGAGACCTTCGTCGAGAACGGCTACCGGCTCCACAACCACGAGGTGTCGTTTCAAGGGGCAGGCCGGTCCCCGCGCCACTTCTCGCTCAACGCCGTCGGCCGGATCGAGCGGGGTGCGCTGGTCCGCATCTGGGGAAGCTGCGTCGAGGTCACCGAGCGCGTCGAGATGGAGCGCCGCATGGTGGCCGTGCTCGAGGAGCAGCAGGAGCGCATCGGGCGCGACCTGCACGACAGCGTGGGGCAGCTCCTGACGGGGATCCGGATGCTGAGCGAGAACCTCGGGACGCGCCACTTCAGCCCTGGGGAGGAGGGCTACGCCGCCATGCAGAAGGTGACCACCTTCGCCGAGGACGCCCTCCAGCGGGTGCGCGAAATCTGCCGGGGCCTGGTTCCGCCGCAGCTCTACCAGGAGGGCCTCGGGTCCGCGCTGCACGGGCTGTGCGCCACGCTCGATGTGCTCTCCGACGTCCGCTGCTCGTTCACCCAGCATGAAGAGACCGAGGTCGAGAGCTACGAGACGCAGCTCCAGCTCTACCGGATCGCGCAGGAGGCCGCCAACAACGCCCTCAAGCACGCCGAGCCGGAGCACATCTGGCTTCGCCTCACGCGCGAGAACGGGTTCGTCACCCTCGAAGTAGAGGACGACGGACGAGGCTTCGAGGAGGAGCAGCACACCGGACGCTCCCTGGGGCTGTACAGCATGCGCCGCCGGGCGAGCAGCATCCGGGCTACGCTCGTCATCGACTCCGAGATCGAGGTTGGGACGCTGGTAAAGGTGGTGCTTCCGGCGAAGGAACCGGCGCAGGAGACGGCCGAGGTGTAGTCCTATCCCGCTGTGCTCTATATTAACGGCACGTTAGCGGCGCGCACCCGTGGTCTAGCGCTGTACGTCTCGCTTTGCTATAGCGGACGGGCACGGTTCTTGGCGGAGAGGCCCTCGAGCGGACTTCCTCCTTCCACCAACTAGGACCGTGCCCCGCCAGCGCCCCAAGATAACGGCATGAACTCGAGCCCCTCTCCAGCCTCCCCGGACACTCCCGCCGCCTCGGCCCCGATCCGCGTCGTCGTCGTCGACGACCACCCGGCCATCCGCGAGGCCATCGCCGACACCATCCGCGCCCAGCCCGGACTCGAACTCTGCGGCGTCGCCGGCAGCGCCACCGACGCCTTCGACCTCGTGCGCGAGACCCAGCCCGACGTCGCCGTCATCGACATCTCGCTCGGCGACGCCCACGGCCTCGACCTGGTGCAGAACCTCCGCGCCCAGCACCGCTCGCTCGAGGTCGTCGTCTTCTCGATGTACGACGAGGAGGTCTACGCCGAGCGCGCCATCCGCGCCGGTGCCCGGGGCTACGTCATGAAGAGCGAGCCGACCCAGAGCGTCGCCGAGGCGATCCGGTGCGCGGCCTCGGGCGAGATCTACCTCAACCGCCGCGCCGCCAGCCGGATCCTGTCGAAGGTCGCCGCCGGGCACACCGGTGCCGGGCGCACCGGCGAGGCGGCGCCGGGGCTCGAGGACCTGACGGACCGGGAGATGGCGGTCTTCCAGATGCTCGGGCAGGGTCGCCCGACCGAGGAGATCGCCGAGCGGCTGAACCTGAGCCGCAAGACGGTCGAGACCTACCGGCGGCGGGCGAAGGAGAAGCTGGGCTTCGAGACGGTGACCGAACTCCTCCAGTTCGCCATACGGTGGACCTACGCCCAGGGCAACGGCCCCTAGTGTCGCGGTCTCGCTCGTGCGCGGCCCCCCGGCCGTCAGCCCCTCGCTGTGCTCAACGGTCCGACGGCCCCTCCCCACAGCGTAGGGAGAAGTGTTTGGAGTGCCCGTTTGCTCGGAGCGGAGCGATGGCAGCGGAAGCGGGGGCCAGCCTGCGAGCAACGGTCTTCCGCTGTGGCAGTGCGGCGGGGCGGCTCTGCGGTCCTGGGCGTGAAGAACCCCTCGACTTCGGCCTACGGGACACGTCCTACGGCCCCCGCCCAGGATGACGGGACAAGGGGAGGCCATCGCGGCGCGCGGCTCCGTCTCCCGAGCCGGCACGCGGGCGAGGCGACCGAGGCGCTTCCGACGCGATGACCGGTGAGTGTCCCGGAAAGGACCAGGGTGAGCTTGCCCCGGCACCGATCCCTCTTTTCGGCGCAGCGCGGGGGGTACAGAAGCACTAGGCGGGATGCGCCCAAACTACCCCCTTGCATGTGCTAAAACTCAAGGGTTTCCTACCGCCCCAGCGGGTACTTTTAGATTGCCCTTCCTGCTGGTCCACGCCTCCGACCCTCTCCGCCTAACCGCCCCGGCTTCGTGTTCGCTTCCTTCTTCCCGGTCGCTGACCATGTGCCCCCCGAGGCCACCCGGATCATGCCCGTCCCTTCTCTCCATTCCGCCGCCACGGCCGCGAAGCGGGCCCCGATCCGCGTCATCGCCGTCGACGACCACCCGGCCATCCGCGAGGCCATCGCCGACACCATCCGCGCCCAGCCCGGACTCGAACTCTGCGGCGTCGCCGGCAGCGCCACCGACGCCTTCGACCTCGTGCGCGAGACCCAGCCCGACGTCGCCGTCATCGACATCTCGCTCGGCGACGCCCACGGCCTCGACCTGGTGCAGAACCTCCGCGCCCAGCACCGCTCGCTCGAGGTCGTCGTCTTCTCGATGTACGACGAGGAGGTCTACGCCGAGCGCGCCATCCGCGCCGGTGCCCGGGGCTACGTCATGAAGAGCGAGCCGACCCAGAGCGTCGCCGAGGCGATCCGGTGCGCGGCCTCGGGCGAGATCTACCTCAACCGCCGCGCCGCCAGCCGGATCCTGTCGAAGGTCGCCGCCGGGCACACCGGTGCCGGGCGCACCGGCGAGGCGGCGCCGGGGCTCGAGGACCTGACGGACCGGGAGATGGCGGTCTTCCAGATGCTCGGGCAGGGTCGCCCGACCGAGGAGATCGCCGAGCGGCTGAACCTGAGCCGCAAGACGGTCGAGACCTACCGGCGGCGGGCGAAGGAGAAGCTGGGCTTCGAGACGGTGACCGAACTCCTCCAGTTCGCCATACGGTGGGAGCAGAGCCAGACCAGCCCGCGCTCGGACTCGTAGTCCGGCCAAGACTCGCCGTGCCGCAGAGCCGGCGCAGAGCCGGCGCGGAGCCTGTGCACCGCCGGGGCTCCGGGCTAGTCGGTCTCGGGGAGGTAGAGCTCTGCCGTCCGGCGCGCGGCGGAGTAGGCCCCGTACCGCAGCCCGCCTGCGACGCCGTCCTGCGCCAGCACGTTGAGCCGCACCCGGTCCCAGTACGGCTCGACCTTCATGTGAGCCTGTTTCGGAAGCCGCTCCAGCAGGTCGTGCCCCAGCGTTCTCACGCGGTGGTCGCGGCGGATGTCGTCCCGGACGTGCTTCGGCAGCGGAGCCGCCAGGAGGTCAGCGGCGAGCAACAGGCCGAGCCGGAGGATGCGGCGGCTGCGCATCGCGCCCATCCGGTCGTAGACGGCGTGCCAGTCCAGGCCGGGGTAGGCGCGGACGAGCTCGGCGACGTCGCAGATGTACTTGAACCGGTCCCACCGATTCTTCAGGCCGTGGTAGCACAGCACCTGGAGGAGGTCCTCCGTGCCCAGCGTGCGCACGTCGCGCCCGGCGATGGGCACCGTCACCGAGCGCGCGAGGAGGGCGTCGAAGCTCTCCGAGTACCGGTAGCCCGGCGGCATTATGGCCGTGTGCACGTCGATGAAAGCCTGCGCTTCGCCGAGGCTGTGGATGCGCCGCCAGAACGTGTATTGGCCGTTGAGGTAGAGATAGCTCGCCTTCCGAAACGGGGTCAGCGGCTTGGACCCGTAGCCTTCGCGGGCCAGCATCCGGTCGAGCCGGTCGAAGTCCTCGCGCCGGACGACCAGGTCGATGTCGACGAACGGGCGGGCGGCGATGCCTCCGTAGACGCTCTGCGCAAGCACGGCCCCTTTGACGGCGAGCGTCGGGAAGGCCTCGCGCTCGAACACCTCGGACAGGCGCCCGAGCTCCTGCATCAGGATGAGGCTGTGGGCCGAGCGCGCCCCGACGACCCCGCGCAGCCACGTCATGTGCGGCTCCGAGAGGAGGGCGTCGTCCATCTCGCGCAGGTGGCAGTAGAGGAGCGGCTGCACGCCGTGGTAGCCGGCCAGCGTGACGAGGTAGCCCCACTGCAGATCGTCGTCGCGGAGGTGGTGCGCGACCTGTTCGGCATGGGACGGCTCGAGCTCCGTCCGGCAGCAGAGCCGCATGATGTTGTATTCGGGGCGGGAGCCGGCCTCGTCGGGGTGAATCGTAGCCATCAATCTCTCGTCATCAGAAGGGTGCCTCTTGTCCTCGGACCTCGTGTCATCAGAAGGGTGCACGTCAATAATTCAGAACACACCGGTAGGCCTGACCGGGGCACAGCCGCCGCCGGAGGCATCGCGCGGCGAGCAGAGAGGCTGAGCGCGAGAAGGGGGTTCCGGCAGCGGGCGTCGGGGCAGTAAGATATCGCATGTTGTCCAACTTGCCTAAGGCTCCGCCAGCGCGCTCAGGGCTCGGACGGCCTCCGTGCAGCCTGAGCCGATGGCTTCAGCACCAGCTCGGCGATGACCGCCCGGTGGTCGGAAACCAGGTCGGGGTCCACGCGCGCGCGCCGGACCACCCAGTCGTCGCTGGCGAGCACGTAGTCGATGCGGACGAGGGGTAGGCCCGCCGGGAACGTCCCGCCCCAGCCCGTCCCGGCCTCGTCGAAGGCGTCCCGAAAGCCGTGCGCGAGGTGGGTGTAGGCCCAGTTCCGCGGCGTGCTGTTGAAGTCGCCGCACACGAGGAACGGGTGGGGCTCCGCGTCGAGCATCGCGCGTAGCTGGCGGGCCTGCTCGGCCCGGACCTCGAAGTCGCGGCCGTAGGCGTGGAAGGCATCGAGCCAGGCGCGCGGCGAGAACCGCTGGTCCTCCCGCCGCCACGGGCGCTGGCTGCTGAACGAGTGGAGGTGCACGTTGTAGACCATGATGGTCCGGCCCTGCCACCGGTAGGCGCGGCGCGTGATGCCGCCGGAGCTCCACAGCCCCTCCGGGGGGTTGCCCCGCACCAACTCGCTTCGCCCCACCGCCTCGATGCGCGAGAAGAGGGGCCGCGAGAACATGAAGTCCTTGCCGCCATCGGGCCGCGACATCTCGTAGGCTTTGTCCTTGAGCAGCGGGCCGAGCAGCGGCGCGCCCCAGGTCACGCCGGTGTCGCGGAGCAGGCGGATCGAGAACTCCTGGAGCGCGATGAGGTGGGGGCGGTCGCGCGCCAGCACGTTGGCGAGGACGTGCTGCTTGCCGCCGCCGTCCTTGCCTGCGTTGAACGTCATCACCGTGAGGCCGGGCGCGTCGGCGGCGGCGGTCGCGGGGTCAGCGCTGGCGTTCAGCTCCGGCATGAGCACGGTGGCGAGGCAGAGGAGGAGGTGAAGCGCAGCGAGAGCCCAGCGCCGCTTCACGATGAGACCGACGGCTACGAGCGCCGCCGCGACGAGAACAAGCGTGCCGAAGATGGCGACGACCTGGAGGCCCCAGAGCTGCTCCGGCGGCACGAAGGGGGCCGCGTTCGCCGCCGCGAGGAGGCCGACGAGCGCGGCGTCTGCCCCCCAGAGAAGCCATCGCCCCCTCCGGGACGGCGGGCGCTTCGGAACCGCTTCGGTCGTCATGCCGGAATGTAGAACCGCATCAGGACGAGGACGAAGGCGGCCACGTAGAGCGCCGGGGCGTACCGGAAGGTCTCACGCTCGCACTGCATGATCCCCATCGCCACGATGAGCCACGCGAAGTACAGGATCGGCGCGACGACGTAGGTCGAGAAGACGAACGCCAGCAGCACCGCGTCGCGCCACTTCGCCAGCCAGAACCTCCTCGGGAGCAGAAAGGCCACGGCCACGGCTCCCTCGATGGCGAGCGTCCACCACGTCATCAGCGCGGCGAGCCAGCGCGCCTCCGCCGCCAACGGCACCGCGAGCGCCCCCGCCGGATCGCCGAAGGCGGTGTAGACCACCCGCTCAAGGCGCGCCCGCGCCAGCACCCCGGCGTCGAGCCCGACGAGGTGCTCGGCGAACAGCCCGAAGCGCGTGTCCTGAAGCAGGAAGTAGTTGAAGAACGCGCCGCTCACGTAGTCCGGCGAGAGCACCTTCCACAGCGTGGCGAACAGGAAGCACAGCCCGATGAGCACGCGGGCGTTCACCCGCACCGCCTTCAACGGCTCCACCGCGAGGAGCGAGACGCCGAGGCCGAGGCACCAGTAGAGCTTGAGGAAGTCGTGGTTGTTCTGCTGGTGCCACGTCTGCCAATAGGCGAGCACGAGCACCCCCACGAGCCCGAGCCACAGCAGCGGGTTGCGCATGAGCGGCCGGAGCACGAGCGCCGTCACCGTGAGCGTGGTGAGGCCGAGCTGGATGTGCCACGCCGGCTCGTGCAGCGAGAGCACGATCATCACGAGCGTCATCGCCGCCCCGAGCTCGAACAGGTCGGCCCCGAGGAGCGCATCGACGGGCCGGCGGGCGAGCGTACGCAGCCGGCTCGGTGGTCGAGGGTGCACAGGGGAGAGGGGGGCGGAGTCCATAGGGTGCTACTCGGCAGCGCTCGGTTGCACCGTCGCCTCGGCGATGCGCTCCCAGCGAAGCAGCTCGGCGTCGGGGTCGAAGACGGGCCTCCAGACCTCGACGCGCGCGCCCTCGACCTCGGCGTCGGTCGGGAGGCCGTTGTAGGGCGCGCGGCGCGGGTCGAAGGCCAGGTGGCTGGGGTAGAGACCGGAGGCATCGACCGACGCCGAGTCCGCCCACGCCGCCTGCCACGCCTCGGAGGTGCGGAAGTAGTGCTGGAGGAAGTCCGGCAGCGACGGCCAGACCGTGCGGTACGTCGAGGCGTCGTAGACCCGCCAGTCCTGCGCGGCGACGGTGCGCGCCGCCGCCTCGAGGCGGGCCTGCGTCGGCTGCGTGTAGACCAGGCGCGTCTTGACCCCGAAGCGGGGCTCGACGACGAGCGCCTCGCCCCGGTCCGTCAGCACGTAGGCGCGGAGGGCGCGGGCCCCGGGCACGTCCACGGTCGAGAACATCCCGAAGCCGCCGCCGGCCCACTGTGTCTGGCCGTGGACCTCGACGTTGTAGCGCTGCAGCGCCACGCCGGCGATCAGCACGATGGGGGCGAGTCCGTAGGCGAGCCGCTGCGGGAGTCTCATCGCGGTACGGCGGTGGGGTCCGGAGCAGGGGTCACCTCGGCGGTCTCGTCCCCGGCCTGCCCGTCGCCGACGATGGGCTCCGCCGTGCCGTCCTCCTGCCGCATCTGCGCCCGCCACGACGCCGCGTACCGCCCGCCGAGGGCAATCAGCTCGTCGTGCGTGCCGGTCTCGACGACCTGCCCGGCGTCCATGACGTGGATAATGTCGGCCTGCATCGCAGTCGTGAAGCGGTGGGTGATGAGGAGCGCCGTCCGGCCCTCGACCATCCGGCGGAACCGCGCCAGCCACTCGTTCTCGGCCCACGAGTCCATCGAGCTCGTCGGCTCGTCGAGCACGACGATCGGGGCTTGGCGGAAGAAGGCCCGCGCGAGCGCGACCCGCTGCCACTCGCCGCCGCTCAGCTCGCTCCCCGTCTCGAACCACCGCCCGAGGACCGAGTCGTACTTCCGGGGCAGCTTCTCGATGACCTCGTGCGCCCCCCCGCCGACGGCTGCCGCCTGCACGGCGTCGAGATCGACCTCGCGGCCGAGGTCGCCGAGGCGGATGTTGTCCTCGGCCGTCATCTGGTACTTCATCGGGACCTGGAACATCACCGAGACGTGGCGGCGCAGGTCGGTCTGCGCGAACTCCCGCAGGTCGATGCCGTCGACCGTGATGCGCCCGGCGGTCGGGTCATAGAACCGGCAGAGGAGCTTGATGAAGGTGCTCTTCCCCGCCCCGTTCTCGCCGACGATGGCGACGATCTTGCCCGACGGGATCGTGAGGTTGAAGCCTTCGAGCGCCTTCCGCTCGAAACCGGGATAGCTGAACGAGACGTCCTCGAACCGGACGCCCTCGTCGATCCGGTCGGGAAATGGGGTGGGCGTTGCCGGCTCGGCGAGGCCGTTCTCCTGGTCGAGGAAGTCGAAGAGGTGTTCGAGGAAGAGCGTGTTGGTGTAGACCTGTCCCATGTTCTGGAGCAGCCCGCCGACGAGCGCCTGCCCCTGGTTGAACGCCTGGTAGAAGAGCGCGAGGTCCCCCAGCGTGGCCGCGCCGCGCGTCGCCCGGAGCACGACCCACAGCATCGCCCCGCCGGTGGCAATGAGGCCCATGAAGGTGGCGAAGATGCGCGCGACGACCTGGTTCTTGAGCAGCTTCAGGCGCTCCTCCCGAAGGGCCCGGCGCAGCGCGAGGTAGCGGCTGCGGAAGTACTCGCCGGTGTTGTTGATCCGCACCTCGGCCGCCGACGCATCGAAGGTCACCATCAGGTCGAAGTACTGCGCGAGGCGGCGGCGGGCCGTCGAGGCCTTCCACCACGCATGGTACTTCTTGTTGTGACGGACGACGACGAAGAACGCCGGCAGCGTGCTGACGATGAGCACGAGGGGCAGCCACAGGCTGTAGCTCAGCAGGATCGCCGAGATCGAGAGCAGCGTCACGGTCGCGCTGAGCAGCCCGCCGATGTTGCCGAGGAGCTGCAGCACCCGGCTGTTGGCCTGCGAGTTGACCTGCTCGAGCTTGTCGTGGTAGTCCGCCGACTCGTAGAAGCCGAAGTCCACCTCGGTCGCTTTCTCGTGGACGAGGGCCTTGACTCGGTCCCCGACGAGCTCCGCCTGCGCGGTCGAGACCCACTCGTTGATCCCGCCGAGGACGCGCTGCAGAATCATGACCCCGCCCATCAGCGCCGCCGGAGCGATCACCACCGCCAGCGCAGCCTCGCCCGCGACCGCCGCCGCGAGGCTATCGACGAGCCACTTCGTGAGGTAGACCACCGCCGCCGGCAGCGTCCCCTGCACGGCCAGGAGGAGGAACCACACCACGGTCCACCGGCTCGCCGCCGACCAGATCAGCCGGAGCGCCATCCCCACGTAGGACGCCCGCAGCCGGAGGTCGTCGGCCTTGTGCCGCCACGTCTGCGTTGCCGTCATCGGATTGCATTCTCAGCCAACCCGGAGGCTAGCTGTGTGTGGGGACCGCATCGAGGTCTGCCTCGACCAGAGCGAAGATGTCGGGCAGGGCATCGAGAGACATGATACGCTCCAGAAGCGCCACCGGCGTGTGCTTGGCGAGCTGGGCGCACTGCTTGAAGTGCTCGGAGACGTACTCGGGGGCGGTGATCCAGTTCGTCGAGTGCGTGTGGGCGACGAGGTGCATCGGCACCTCCTGCGTGCCGAGCTGCGTGACCCGGTTCGCCTCCGAGGTCTGCCGCCGCAGCACGTAGAGCTTCGACAGAGGTATCGACCGCACGTCCTCCCCCTTTAGAAGGCGCAGCCGCTTGGGCGAAATCTCGGTGACGAGCGGCAGGCTTTCGTGGTCCTCGACGAGCCGCTCGGCGGAGTTCGGGCGGAGGCGGACCTGTTTGATGCCCGGCGGGACGCGCGTCGGCTCGGTCTCCGTGCCGGGGAGCACCACCATCACGTCGTCCGTGATGAGCTCGTAGCCGTTCTGGCAGAAGTACTCGGCGAGGGTCGACTTGCCCCACCCGGAGTTGCCCAAAAACGCGACCGCCCGCTCGCCGTCCGACACCGCCGAGCCGTGCAGCACGAGGAGGTGGCGCTGCCTGAGCGCCGCCGCGAGCAGCGCGCCCTGCACGAAGCTGCGGAGGAGGTCCTCCGAGATCGGCTTCAGCGTGTCGTAGGTGACGACCCTGCCCGCGTTGAGGTGGAAGAGGAGGTCGAGGTCCCACTCGTCTTCCTTGATGTGCCCGGAGACCACGTCCCCGTAGCGCGCGTCGGCAGCGCTCTTGCGCACGCGGAGGTTGCCTTTTTGGATCGTGACGTCGGGCGGACCGTCGTCGCCGGGTGCGAAGCCGGAGAGCTCGATGTCGGAGTGGATGGAGAGTCCGAAAGCCTTGTGGCGATGCATCGTGTGGTGGGCTGCAGGCGGCGGGACCTGGGTTGCAGAGATGAGAGCACCCCATTCTAGCGAAGGCTCCGAGGAATGATCCCCGAAGCCTTCGCCGAGTCGTGCTCCGGCCACCTGGGCCGGTCGTGTAGAGGCGAGCCCTACGGATCGATCATGCACGTTTCCTGGTTGACGGTCGGGCACTGGTCGACCGAGTTGAGTCCTTCCTCGATCACGTTGCCGTCCAGGTCGAACGACTGATCGCCCGTGAAGGGGTCGCCCAGCGTCGCCGTGATCTCCGCCACATCACCGTAAGCGGTGAGTTGAGGTGCGATATAGGTCTTCATGGTGAAGTACCTCTTGGTTGTGTTGTTGTGAAGGTCTACGAGGCGTGTTCCCCGTAGGATGTGGCCGTCCGGGCGAACCGGTTCGGCCAGGTGGTGCAGGCGGAGAGCAAATGCTACTTCCAAGCCTGCCTAAGTCTACACCCTGAAAAGTCGTACGGAGTGTGCCGGATGGAGCCTTCTGTATGCGCCTAAGGCGACTCTGCTAGACCGGCATCTCCCCACCTTCCGGTTTCGTGAGCGAGGGGGTACTCTCCGCCGTGTCCACGAATCTCTTCTTTAGCCAGAAAGACAGGGTAGCCACACGGGCGAGCTGGGCCTGTTCGATGTTGGAAACGTCTTTCCCCCCGCGGTAGAGGCTATCGACCTCGGCTTCGTCCACGTAGGGGCGGAGCGCCCCGAGGTCCGTGATGTGTTCGTCGAGGAGGCCGCGGTCTTGCTCGTAGAGGCCGCGCTCGAAGTTGGGAGCGAGCCACGCCTTGCCCACGCGCCACTGCACTTTCTTCGGCAGGACGCCCTCGAGCGCGCGGCGCAGGATGGACCGCGTCCACCCGTCTTTCAGGCTCTGCCCGGGCGGGAGCGCGAGGCAGAACTCGACGAGCCGTTTGTCGAAGAAGGGGTGACGGATTTCGATGCGGTGTGCTGCGCTGGCGTGGGTGGTGAGCTCGAGCGCCGTTTGGATGCGGGAGCCGTTGAGCAACTGGCGCTGCACGTCGCGCACCGTCGTTAGCCGAGGCTTCTGGACCTCGAAGGCCTGCAGGCGCTCGGCGACCCCGATGCGTTCGGCAAAGGCGGGGTTCAGCAGCGGCAGGAGCGGCTCGGGGCGGCGCTCGGCCTTGGGGCCGCTGCGCCAGGCGTCGCGGGCGCGCTGCAAAGCCAGCGGTTGCATCAGCCAGCGCCGGTAGCGCCGGAACAGCTCGGCGCGCTCAACGCCGAAGAGCCGGTGCGCCGCCGAGGCTTCGCGGACGAACTGCCAGCGCTTGCCCTGCTCGGCGAGACGCTGAAGCCGGGCCAGCCCGAACCGCTGGAACGCCGTGTTGAGGTTGGCGAAGCTGTCCTCGAAGTTGTGGCGCTGCTCGGTGCTCTGGAACTGCCGCGCCGCAGCCTTGCTCTCGTGGGCGAACGTCTCCCAGTCCCCAGCCTCCGCTAGCTCCTTGAGATAGAGCAGCCCGTGCCCGACGACGTTGTCCCCGTCGAGGCCATCGAGGAGCACGCGGACGCCCGCCTTGCGAGCGGCAGCCTTCGCGGCCCACACGAGATGCTGGTTGCCGCTGGCGAGGCCGTCGTCGAGGTAGGTGTACACCTCGTCCAAATTGGAGAGCGGCCCGAGCTGGTCCCCTCGCACGAAGTGCGGGATGAAATCGCCTTGCTCTAGCACCGCGTCGATGAACGGGCGCTCGTCGCACGTCGCGACGTCCTCGTAGACGAGCGAGACCGTGTGGAGCGGCTTCCCCTCTTTCTCCAAGAGCCGCGCTGCCACAGCCGTGATCGACGACGAGTCCATCCCCCCACTCAGTTCAGAGCCGACGGGGAACGCGCTGCGGAGGCGGGCGCGGACGGCCTCGGTGAACAGCTCCCGGAAGCGCGCCTCGTACTCGGCGTCGGAGGCGTCGGGTGGCACATCGGCCGCCGGGGCCAGCGTGTAGTAGCGCCAGCGCCGCAGCCCGTCCGGGGAGACGGTGAGCGCGTGCGAGGCCGGGAGGCGGAGGACCTCTTCGTAGATCGTGTTCTCCGGGTCCTCGCGCATGGTCGCGAGGAAATCGGCGAGGCGGACCTCGTTGAGCCGCTCCGGCACCTCGGGTACGGCGAGCAGGGCTTTGATCTCCGTCCCGCAGGCGAAGTGGCTCCCCTCCCGGTAGTGGTAGTAGAAGGGTCGGATGCCGAAGTGATCGCGCGCGCAGAACAGCCGCTGCGCCGGGCCGTCCCAAATGGCAAAGGCGAAATCCCCGATGAGATGATCGAGGCAGCCCTCGCCCCACGCCGCGTAGGCGGCCAGAATCAGGTTGCTGTCGGTGACGGGCTCCGCCTGGTCGCCGAGCCGCAGCCGGGCGAGCAGCGCGTCCCGGTTGTCGATCCGGGCATCGGCGGTGATGGCGAGCCCCGCCTCGGTCGCCAACGGCAGCGCTTCGTGCAGCGATTCCGGCGTGGTGTGGAGCATCCGGTGCCCCAGCCCGATCGGCCCCTCGGCCCACACGCCCGCGCCGTCAGGGCCGCAGTGCGCCACGGCGTCGCCCATGCGGCGCAGCGCGTCCCGGTCCACGCCGTGACCGTCGAGTCGGTATAGCCCGGTGAGTGCGCTCACGCGGCGTCCGGGTGGACCGGGCTCAGCGGCGTGTACCGGACCTGCGACAGCCCTCCCCCGATGACGACGTAGCCGTCGCGCTCGAGCCATGCATGCGCCAGGAGTTTGCGACCGTCCTTGCTGACGCCGAGGTGAAGCGAGGTTTCGTAGCCGCCCCGCCGCAGCATCCGCTGCGCGACGAGCGCCTGCGTCAGGCACGGCTTGTCGCCCAGCGTCCGTCGTCCCACCGCCTCCACGGCGGCGACGACGCGCTGCCGGAAGGCTGCCCCCTCTTGGATAGTGACAGGAGCTACCTCTCTTCGCCCTGAACTCGTTAGACCTGAGCCTGCCAGACGCTGCACCGTGCGATAGGGCAGCACCCACAACCCCACCCGCACCGCCGCTACCAGCGCAAGCGCGTGCAGCAGGAGCATCTTGTCCTCCCCGGACCGGTCTAGGAATTTACGAAGGGCTCCCATCCGTGATCTCGATGAGCTGACGCTGCTCCATCTCGTGCAAAAACGCGAGGAGGTCTTCCTTCAGCTTACTCTCCTTCACATCGTACTCCTGGAGCAAGGCGTCCATGATGCGTTCCACCGAACGCGGTTTCCGCACGAGGTCGAAGATGCGGGCTCCTAGCTCGTTCAGGCCGTAATAGCGCCCCGAGTTAGGGTCCAGCACGACGGCCTCTCCACCGAGATCAGCAGCCGTCAAGCCCGGCGTCACTACAACAGTCGATTGCTCTGTCATCATGAGCAGGTTCAAGGTGAGTTACCTCCGAAGGGATTTAAGGGCACAGTATAGAGCGCGTCCGACTGAAGTGCCTACGCCCGCCCGAGATTCTACCGAGCAACGTGCCGTTTTGGTGCCAGCACATCCTGTGCCGTGAGCCTGCCAAGCACCGAGAGTTCTCAGGACGCTGCCCCCGACATATTGAAGCCCGGTCTCGGACTGAGCCGCTGGCCTCCGTGCTCCTGAGCTTCCTGGATCCTTCCTGCAGCCACCGGCTCCGCAGGAGCATCCTGCTCCACGTCATTCTCGAAAGCTGTGGCATACGACGCCAGCTCTACGTGCTCCCGAAGCCGGTCCTCAGTTCCGAGCGAAGGCACCCCGATCGGGTGAACGTCCGGTCCGACGTAGCTACGCCGGAGATATTTCAGCCTGTTCAACCCGAGGCCAGCCAAAGCGAGCACGGCAACGACGATTCCGACGCTATAGGCAGCCGAGGTCACGCTCATCATCACAGCCGCGCCTCCGAACGAAACCGCCACCGCGTAGAGCACCAGCACAGCCTGGCGGTGCGACAGCGTCCGCGTGAGCCGGTGGTGAATGTGGTCCCGATCCGGCGCGAAGATCGCCTGCTGCCCGAGGAAACGCCGAGCGATGGAGAGCGCCGTGTCGATCAGCGGCAGGCCGAGCACGACGGCCGGGATGAGCACGGCCAGCCAGGGGTTGGGGTGGCCGGTGCCGGAGAGGCTGTACGTCGCCAGCAGATAGCCCAGGAACAGGCTCCCGGAATCGCCCATGAAGATAGACGCCGGGTTGAAGTTGAACAGCAAGAACCCAGCGAGCGCCCCGGTGATGATGAGAGCGATCAGGACGAGGCCCAACTCGCCGTTGAGCCCGAAGATCAGTCCCAGCGACGCGAAGGCGATCAGCGACACCCCGGCGGCGAGGCCGTCGAGGCCGTCAAGCAGGTTGACGGCGTTGATCACGCCGACGACCCAGAGCAGCGTCAGCGGCATCGAGATGAGCGCGTGCGTGTAGGGGTCCTCGCCCAGGAACGGTATTCCCGCCAGGTCGATCCGGTACCCGGCGTGCAGCAGGGCGTACGCGACGAGGAGTTGGACGAGGAACTTGCCCTTGAAGCCGAGGCCCCGGATGTCGTCGTAGAAGCCGGCGGCCACAATCACGAGCGCGCCCACCCACAGAGCCGACGAGGGGAACTGAACATCGAAGTGCAGCAGGTCCCGGACCGCGTGCAGGTAGGCAAGCCCCACGGCGAACCCAATCGCGATGGCGACGCCGCCAACAGCCGGGACGATGGCCGCGTGTAGCTTCCGCTGTCCATCCGGGTGGTCAACCCAGTCCCGTTCAATTGCAAGACGCCGTACGACCGGCGTGAGCAGGCCCGTCGTCCCGAAAGCGACGAAGAAGCCTGTGATGAGGGTGATGAGTACCGAATACTCCATAGGACCGAGGGTGCGTGTCTCAGAGGGTGCTACCTACCGTAGGCAAGTAGTCCTTCCGCATTGGGCTGAAGGTAGTCGGTATGGAGTAGGTACCGGAATCGTGCCTTTTGCAGATGAGAGCGAGGACCTGTAAAGGGCTAGGCCCATATTCGCGCCCTGTTCAGAGTCTACAGCTTCAGAGAAGCTACGCCAAGCACCCTAGCTATCTTTGGAGAACAGAGGATGCGCCTTTGAGAGCTCGCGCCTAGCACCTCAGGCGTAGCAGCGGTGAGCTTAAAGCCAGACACGTCCTCCGCGCTAGGCAGAGGTCATTATCATCAGGTGAAATCTTGAAGGGGCTCTCCCCTCCCGAGACGGCTCTGAGGACGTGGAATGCCCGCCGGGCTAGTTGAACCGGGCTAATTGAACACTGAATAGAGGCGGAGGCCGAGCAGAGTCAGACTCGCTAGTTCAGAGGCTAGCCTGAGCACCTGTCTGTAGTCGAAGGATCTCAAGGCCTGGGTCTCGATGGCGATGGCATCTCCGTCCTGCAGGGTAGGGTAGGCGTTAGCCTGAACGACCAGCTCTCCGGTCCTCGCCTCGTAGATCACGGTCCGCTCGCCGCCTTGCTCGCGCAGCACGCGCACGGTCTTTCTGACCTCCACCTGGTCCGTCTCCCGCTCGAAGAACGAGACGCCGGCCAGGGCAAGAAACTTGTCTAGGGCGACGGATTCCCCAATCACGTAGACGCCGCTCCTCGTGTCCCCCATCAGTATCACTTCGTTCGTGGCCTCGCCGGGGAGGGCGAAGACGGTGCTGCCGGGATAGGGGACTTCCTGTGCCTTCACTTCTGCGGGGAAAACGAGAAGCAGAGTCAGAGCACAGGCGGTGCAGAACGGTGCAAGACGTTTCATGGGCGTCGTAGAGGAGAGGGGGAACATAGCCGTGCGCCGTGTGCATCGGCCAGCAAGGCGTTACACACGGCGCACAGTGGAAGGGGGCCTAAGCCCTGGAACGGGAATATAACGCGCTAGGCCTTCTGGGACCAGCGCGACGGCTTCCACCACGGCTCGACGGCCTGCTCGCCAGGGCCGTAGCTGTACTTCGAGTACGGTCCGTAGACCCCGTAGCTGTACTTGTAGCCGTAGGCCAGCGATAGGTCGAACCGGTTGAGCAGCGTCCCGACGACGTGGGCACCGACATCGGACAGGCGCTCGAGGCTGTGGTCGAGGTCGCCCTCTTTCGTCTTCCCTGCTGCCGCGACGATAATCGTCGCGTCGGCCTGAGTCGAAAGAAGGACCGCCTCGGTGGCGGCGAGCACCGGCGGCGTGTCAATGATGATCATGTCGAACTGGCCGCGCAGCATCTCGAGCACGTCGCGCATCCGCTTCGAGCCGAGCAGCTCCGAGGGGCTTTCTATGAGCGTCGGATCGGGGTCGTCCGTCAGGTCCTGCTCGTCGAAGCCATTGTCGAGAAGGCCTCCGGCGGGCATGACGTAGAGGTTCTCGTCGAGCGAGCTCTGGAAGGCCTGCAGCGACTGCTCTCCGTCGAGGAGCACCTGCACGAGGCCCGGCTCCAGACTGCGCCCGAGCAGCGAGTGCTGCTTCGGACGCCGAAGGTCGGCATCGATCAGCAGCGTCCGGCGCTTGGCCTGCGCCATCGTCAGCGCGAGGTTGGCCGCCGTCGTGGACTTCCCCTCGGAGGGGGCGGCACTCGTCACGAGAAGCGTCTGGACGATCACGCCGGGCCGGCTGAACTGGATGGCCGTCCGGAGGTGGCGGTAGGCCTCCGCCGCGGCCGAGAGCGGATCGAGCAGCGTGGTGAGACTCGTCGCCACGTTCATCCCTCGGAACTCGGTCACCTCGTCGCCGCCGTAGGCCTGTTTGATGTGAGGCTCCATGTTGGGAATCACCCCGATGACGTTCTGGTCCCGGTCGCGGAGCTGGTCCGGTTTGTAGATTCGGTTGTCGAGCTTGTCGCGCACGAAAGCCAGCGCGATGCCCAGAGCGAGGCCCAGCAGCAGGCCCATCGCTATGGTGTTCCAGCGGCTCGGACCCTCGGGCAGGCCCGGGACCTGCGCCGCGCGGAGGACGCGAGCGTATCCCGGCTCAGACTCCTGAGCGATCTCCGTTTCCTGAAGGCGCTCGACGACGAAGGAGTACATCTGCTCGGCCTGCTGGCGCTGGCGCTCTAGACGAGCCAGGTCCGTGGACTGCCCTGGAATCTGGCTCAGTTCGCCCTGCATCTCTCCGATCCGGCGGTCCATCAGGTTGATGCGGGCGTCGATGCCGTTCATCGTGATGTCGTCCGATATCATCTGCCGGCTCAGCTCGGCGGCGTAGCTGACGGCGCTGGGGCCCTGATCGATGCCGCCCGCTGCCAGCACGTCCTCGACGTAGGTTTCCGAGAGCCGCTGCCTCTCGGCTCGGGCAGCCGACAGCCGTCGGTCGATGACAGCAAGCTCCTCGGCGCGCTTCTGCTGAGCGGCTGTAGCGTCGGTGCCGATCCCGGCTTCAAAGCTCAGGATCGTCTGCTTCCGGTTCTCGAGGCTGGCGATCTCCTGCTCGAGGGAGACCAAACGCTGGTCCGTCTCCGAGGTCATGCGCTCGACGAGTTGGGGGCTGATCTGTGCCAGCGCCTCCTCGGTCGTCGCCATCTGTGCCCGGCGCATCTGCCGGTCGAGCTCTGCGCTCTCGCGCTGTGCCTCGAGGCTGGCGATCTGCGAGACCATGGCTTCACCGGACTGGGTGAGGCCGGCAGCCTGGTTGGTTTCCATAAAGCGCTGCACCTCGTCCTCGGCGGCGCGCAGCTCTTCCAGACGCTGCTCAGCCTGCTCCTCCAAAAACTCGTAGGTCTGGTCGAGGTACGTCCGGCTCACGTCCTGCGTCTGGCGGACGTATTCCTCGGCGTAGATGTTCGCCAAGCGCGCGGCCTCCTGCCGGTCCAGGCTCTCCGAGGTCACCTGAATCGCGTTATCCAGCGTCCGGCTCGCAGGGCCGAACTGGACGCGCCCCGTCGGGGGGTAGTTCACGTCCGGGTCCTCGTCGTTCATCTCCTCCAGCCGCTGGTAGACCCGGCGGTGGATATTCTGGTCGTTCTGGAGAATGAACAGCTCCGTCACCATGGAGCGGTCGCTGCGGACGAAGGGGGTGCCCGAGGCTTCCGGGGCACCGCTGCCGCCACTCGGTGCCCGCTGGAGCTCGAGCATGACCAGCGCTCGGGCTTGGTACTCGGGCTCCAGCGTCAGGCTGTAGATAAGCGCACCGGTGGTGACGAGTACCAGCGCTACGATGATGATCAGCCGCCGCCGGTAGAGGGTGTCGAGAAGTTGCTCCAGCTGCTTGTTCTTCGTCTGCGAAGGGATATACGAGTATCCTCCGGAAGAAGCACTACGCTCGCGGTCGGTCTCAGGAGTTTGCATGTCGTAAGGCCTGGTAGGCGTCTGTCGGCGTAAAATAAAAGGGTGTTAAGCGCGGAGACTTCCTCGCGCTCCACACGCGGCCTAGCACTAAGCCAGTACTAAGAACGTCAACTCTGCAGCCTAAAGGAAATGAAGAAGGTACCACTTCCAGCAGGATCACGTCGGCGTCATCAGGCGCAGCGCCCATAGGCTTCTGGCGCAATGGGTGCTGGGCGATTCGCTCAAGGGTTATCGGCCCCCGCTACGAGCACTCCAGCATAGGCAAGAGCCATTCCGATTCTCGCCCGGCCGATTTCAAATTGTTCGAGCATTTCGAAATTCCCCCTCGGTACCTCTCTATCTACTGCTCCTGCTACACACACCCTGCACCTTGCCGCTAAGAGAACCGCACGATTTGTAAGCGCGGCGTCACGCGGGGTGCATAGAGGTGTCAGTAACGGGCTGCTAAAGGAATCCAGGCCAAACCAGCGCCCCGCACGGTATGTCGCTTGTCAAACGTGGGAGTACGAAACGTGCCCACGACTACCGACAACCCCATGCGAACGCGTCTCTGCTTTATCCTCATCGCCCCTCTTTTGCTAAGCCTGGCGAGCGTTGTACGCGCCGATCCTCATTTTGATACGTGCAGCGCGCGCACGGGCAGCAATGCCACCATCGTAGTCCCCCTTTCTACCGCACGCATCAACGGGGCTCCCATGGAAGAGGGCGACGAGATGGCGATCTTTACCCCGGATGGGGTGTGCGCCGGCTACACGGTGTGGGAGGACGACCACGCCGTACTCGTCGCCTGGGAAAACAGCCCACTGACCACGGTGGCCGATGGCTTCGAACCGGGACAGCCGCTGGCGTATGCCATTTGGGATGCCTCCACAGCCGTTGAGTACGGGCGGGGTTTCGGTGGAGTGTACGTAGCCTACAACCTCGTGGTCGCCGAGAGCGAGCTGTTCGAGACCGATGCCATCTATGTGGTGTCAGACCTCGCTGCCTCGGACGCGGTATCGAACGAAGCATCGGCTCCGGCGACGTTTGCACTCGGCTCTAACTACCCCAATCCGTTTGCCCAGCGGACGACCATCCGGTACGAGCTACCCGAGGGTACCCCTGTGACGCTCGAGGTCTTCGACATGATGGGACGCCGGGTGGCCGTTCTCGTCAACGAGACCATGCCTGCGGGCGAGCACGAGGTCAGCTTCGACGCGGAGAGCAGCTTGTCCAGCGGCGTCTATCTCTATTCGATCCGAGCAGGGGCATACGCGTCGAACCGAAAGATGACGATCCTCGGCTGAGCGGCCCTAGGCTTCGCGGGCACCGGCCCGGACTCCACCGACGAGTCCAGGCCAGCTTTCTTTGGCCGAGCCTTGAACGCAGGATTATGGTTCGGTGAGGTTCGGCAATTATTCGTTCTGGCTGCATTTTTGAGGTTTAGTTTTGGATACAGAAGCAGACTAGGTCGAAGGCTGAAGGGGAGAGCCCAGGACGCTGGGTGCCTCATGCGCTTCCAGCTATCGGAGAGGACACCTTATGTGCGGGATTGCAGCAGCGTTTGCCTACGGCGGCTCGGGCGTGGACCCGGCCTGGCTCGGGCGAGCGTGCGACGCGATGGCCGCGCGCGGGCCGGACGGTTCGGGCCTCTGGATGACCCCGGACAGCCGCGCTGGGCTGGGACACCGCCGCCTCTCGATCATTGATCTGTCCGAGGCCGGCGCACAGCCGATGGCCTCCGGTGCCCACGTCCTCTGCTTCAACGGCGAGATCTACAACTACCGGGCGCTGCGCGATAACTTGGAGCGCCGAGGGCACCGCTTCGCCTCGCACTCGGACACCGAGGTGCTGCTTCGCCTCTGGGCCGAGCACGGCGAGGGCATGGTCGAGCACCTCCGGGGGATGTTCGCCTTCGCGCTCTGGGACGCCGAGCGCGGCGGGCTCTTCCTCGCCCGCGACCCCTACGGCGTCAAGCCGCTCTACCTCGCCGACGACGGCGCAACGTTCCGCGCGGCCTCTCAGGTGAAAGCCCTGCTCGCGGGCGGCGGCATCGACACGTCGCCGGAGCCGGCGGGCCACGTCGGGTTCTTTTTGTGGGGGCACGTGCCGGAGCCCTACACCTTGTATAAAGGTATCCGCGCGCTGCCCGCCGGGCATACGCTGTGGATCGACGGCTCGGGCGAGCGCCGCGAGCGCGCGTTCACGACCGTCGACGCCGTGCTGGCCGAGGCCACGCCGGAGCACGTCAACGGAGAGGCCCGGCACCGGCTCCGCGAGGCGCTGCTCGACAGCGTGCGGCACCACCTCGTGGCGGACGTGGACGTGGGCGTCTTCCTTTCGTCGGGCCGGGACTCGGCGACGCTCGCGGCGCTCGCCGCCGAGGTCGGAGGGCGGCTCCGCACCGTCACGCTCGGCTTCGCCGAGTACCGGGGGAGCGAGCACGACGAAGTCCCCCTCGCCGAGCGCGTGGCGGCGCACTACGGGGCCGAGCACAACACCGTCTGGATCGGCCAGAGCGATTTCCGCGACGCCTTCGAGCGTTTCCTCGCCGCGATGGACCAGCCGACGACGGACGGCCTCAACAGCTATTTCGTCAGCCGGGCGGCGGCGCAGGCCGGCCTCAAGGTGGCCCTCTCCGGGCTGGGCGGCGACGAGCTCTTCGGCGGCTACCCGAGCTTTACCGAAATCCCCCGGCTCGTGGCTCTCACCCGGCGCATCCCTCTCGCGGCGCGGATCGGGCCGGGCGTGCGGGCGGTGTCGGCCCCCGTGCTGCGGCGCTTCACGTCGCCCAAGTACGCCGGGCTGCTCGAATACGGCACCGACTACGCCGGGGCGTACCTCCTGCGCCGGGGGATGTTCATGCCGTGGGAGCTGCCCGAGGTTCTCGACCCGGACCTCGTGCGCGAGGGCTGGCGCGCGCTCGATACCCGCGCCCGGCTCAAGGCCACGGTCGCCGATATCCGCGCGAGCCGGTTAAAAATCTCGGCGCTGGAGTCGATGTGGTATATGCGGAACCAGCTTCTTCGAGACACCGATTGGGCGAGCATGGCGCATTCGCTCGAAGTCCGGGTTCCGCTCGTCGATGTCGCGCTGCTGCGCGCCGTCGCCCCGCTCCTCGTTGCCCGGCCCGACCTCGGCAAGCACAGTCTCGCCGAGACGCCGGCCCGCCCGCTCCCCGACGCCATCTTGCACCGTCCCAAAACCGGTTTCACCACGCCCGTCCGCCAGTGGATGCTGGAGGACGGCACGGTCGCGCCGAGCGACCGCGGGCTGCGCGGTTGGGCGCGGCAGGTCTACGCGCGCACCTGGGACGCCGCCGCCGGGCCGGTCGCATGAGAATCCTCGCGCTCATCACCGACGGCTTCGGCACCTCGGGCGGCATCGGCAAGTTCAACCGGGACTTGATGGAAGCGCTGTGCACGCACCCCGACGTGCGCGAGGTCGTGGCGCTGCCCCGGCTGATGGCCGACGGCACCGAGGCCCCGGCCAGCGGCCCGTTCGAGAAGCTGACCTACCTCACCGACGGCGTCAACGACAAGGCTCGCTACGTGCTCACGCTCGGGCGGCACCTCCTGCGCGATGCGGACTACGACCTCGTCCTCTGCGCCCACATCAACCTTTCGCCGCTCGGGTGGCTGTGCCGCCTGCGGACCGGGGCGACGCTCGTCCAGGTCGTCCACGGCTCCGAGGCGTGGCACCCGACGGGCCGCGCGATCATCGACCGAGCCGTCCGCAGCATGGACGGTTTCATCACCGTGAGCGGGGTCACGAAGGGGCGCTTCTCACGCTGGACCGGCCTCGCCCCGGAGACGGGCTTCGTCCTCCCCAACTCCATCGACGCCGAGCGCTTCACGCCGGGGCCGAAGAGCCCCGCGCTGCTCAGCCGCTACGGGCTGCACGGCAAAACCGTCCTCCTGACGCTGGGTCGCCTCGACGCGGGGGAGCGGGCGAAGGGCTTCGACGAGGTGATGGAGGTCCTCGGCGCGCTGGCCGAGGACACGCCCGACCTCGCGTACCTCATCGTCGGCGACGGCTCGGACCGGGCGCGGCTCGAAGCAAAAGCAGAGCGCCTCGGGCTGGGTGAGCGTGTGGTCTTCGCGGGGTTCATCCCGGAGGACGAAAAAGTCGACCACTACCGGCTGGCCGACGCCTACGTGATGCCGAGCAAGTGGGAAGGCTTCGGGATCGTGTACCTCGAGGCGATGGCGTGCGGCCTCCCGGTCGTCGGCAGCAGCATCGACGGGAGCCTGGAGGCCATCCCCGACGAGAGCTTCGGCCTCACCGTGGACCCGGCCAAGCCCGAGGAGCTCAAAGGCGCGGTGCGCGCGTCGCTCGCCCGAGGCCACGGCGTGCCGGAGCGCCTGAACCACTTCTCGTACGAGAACTTTTCACGCCGAGTGCACGGGATCATCGATGCCTTCGCCGGTACTACGTCGGAATCTGTAGACCGACCGAAGGAAGCCGCCTAAGCGCGTGCACGGGAGACACGCGCCTACCCCCTTTTGAATTCCGCAAGCCGAAACCAGATGAACGAGTCCGACATCACCGTGATCGAGAGAGAGCCCGAGCCGCTGACGGCAGCGGCCCTGCCCAGCGCGAACGGGCACCCCGCCGAGCCCGAGGAGTTCGTGCGCATCGAGCCGCCGAGCGGGTGGCAGTTCGTCAACTGGCGCGAGGTCCTCCAGTACCGCGACCTGCTCTGGACGCAGGTGCACCGGGGCGTGACGGTCGCCTACAAGCAGACCGTGCTCGGGTTCGGCTGGGCCATCATCCGCCCGATATCGAGCATGATCATCTTCACCGTCATCTTCGGCAACCTCGCCAAGGTGCCGTCGGACGGTATGCCGTACGCGCTGTTTTCGTACGCCGGCCTCCTGCCGTGGCAGTACTTCGGCGGCTCGCTCGGCGGGACGACGAGCAGCCTCGTCGGCAACAAGGGCCTCTTCACGAAGGTCTACTTTCCGCGCCTGTTGCTCCCGCTCATCCCGCTGGGCACCGGGCTGGTCAGCTTCGGCATTTCCTTCTGCATCTTCATCGCGCTGATGGTCTGGTACGGCGTCGCCCCGACGGCCTGGGCGGTGTTCGTGCCGGTGCTCCTGCTGATCCTGATGATGACGGCGCTCGGGGCGGGGCTGTGGCTGTCGTCGCTCGCGCTGCAGTACCGCGACGTCGGCAAGATGGTCGGCTTCTCGTCGCAGCTGCTGATGTACGCGGCCCCGGTGGTGTGGCCGGTCTCGCTGATCGCGGAGAAGTTTCCCAACAGCTACGAGACCGTCCGGCTGCTCTACGGCCTCTACCCGATGGCGGGCGTCATCGAGGGCTTCCGGGCCTCGCTCCTCGGGACCGTCCCGATGCCGTGGGACCTAATCGGGATGGGGGCGCTCACGGCCGTGACGCTCACCGTGACCGGCGCGTTCTACTTCCGGCGCACCGAGCACCTTTTCGCCGACGTGGCTTGAGGCCGCCTCGGCTCGCTGCTGCGGGGAGCTATGGAGCGCATCATCGTCGGCGGGATGCCCCGGACGGGCACGAGTTGGACGGGCCGGGTGCTCGGCTTCGCTCCCGGCTACACCTACTACCGCGAGCCGGACAACTTTGACAACGTCGAGGGCATCGAGCGCTACGTGCCGTACCTCTACCTGCCGAGCGGCGGGGACCACGCGCCGTACCGACGCCACATGGACCGGGCGCTCAGCGGCAAGATCGCCACGCCGTTCACCATGCGCGATGCCGGCGGCCCCCTCCTCAGCCGTCTGCCGCCGCGGTGGCGGGGCCTCGGCCGCCGCCTCCCGGCGCTCTACCTTCGCCGGCCGAACACGATCGTCAAGCTCGTCCACTCCAGCTTCGCGCTCGACTGGCTCCAGGCCCGGTACCCGGCGGCCCGCGTCGTCTACCTGCTCCGCCACCCGTGCGGGCAGTTCGCCAGCGTGCGGCGCCTCGGCTGGCAGCCGAAGCCGCACCGCCTGCTGTGGAGCGACGCCCTCGTGGGGGACTACCTCCGGCCATTTGAGGACCTGCTCCGGTCCGCCGAAACTTTCTGGGAGCGAGCCGGTGCGCTGTGGGGGGCCACGAACTACGTCGTGCACCGGCAGTACGCGCGCGGCACCCCGCGGGCGCTGCTCCCCTTCGAGTGGCTCTGCCAGGACCCCGCCGCCCGGTTCCGCCTGCTCTTCGAGCGCCTCGGCCTCCGGTGGACCGCCGACGCCGAAGCGTTCGTCGCCGACCGGCCCGCCGAGACCTCCGACCGTCCCTTTTCCCTGAACCGAAAGTCCGAAGAGCAAATCGACAAGTGGCGGACGGAGGTCTCGGCGGAAGACGCCGAGACGTGCCGCCGCTTCGCCGAGCCCTTCGGGCTGCCGTTCTACGCAGACTTCGACCCGTGGGCGGCTGAGGCCCTCTGGTAGGCCCCCTCCCCTCTCGCGCACTCCCTCCCTGTTATGCCCCGTCCCGCAATACGAGTCGAGAACCTCGGCAAACGCTACCGCATCGGCGTCGAAGAAGAGCAGCACGAGACGCTCCTCGGCGCGATGGGGTCGTGGGTCACGGCCCCGCTCTCCAACTACCGCCGGCTCCGAGAGCTCAGCCACTTCGGCGACCCCGACGAGGAGCGCGCCGACGTGATCTGGGCGCTGCGCGACGTGTCGTTCGATATCCAACCCGGCGAGGTCGTCGGGTTCATCGGACGCAACGGGGCCGGCAAGTCGACCCTGCTCAAGCTCCTCTCGCGCATCGCCTACCCCACGCTGGGCTCGATCGAGCTGGTGGGCCGCGTCTCGGCCCTGCTCGAGGTCGGGACCGGGTTCAACGGCGAGCTGACGGGGCGCGAGAACGTCTTTCTCAACGGGACCATCCTCGGGATGCCGAAGAGCGAGATCACCCGGAAGTTCGACGAGATCATCGAGTTCTCCGGCGTCGGGCAGTTCATCGACACCCCGGTCAAGCGCTACTCGTCAGGGATGAAGGTCCGCCTCGGGTTCGCGGTCGCGGCCCACCTCGAGCCGGACATCCTGGTCGTCGACGAGGTGCTCGCCGTGGGCGACGTCGCCTTCAAGAAGAAGTGCCTCGGCAAGATGGACGAGGTCTCGCAGTCCGGCCGGACGGTGCTCTACGTCAGCCACGAGATGAGCACCGTGACCAACCTGTGCCAGCGCGCCTACGTCCTCGACGCGGGCCGGATCGTCTACGAAGGGCCCGTGGACGAGGCCGTCGAGTGGTACCTCGACGACATGGAGGTGATCGACCGGAACAACCTCCGCCTCGACGAGATCGACGCCGAGGACCGGGGCGGCGACGGCCGGCTGCGCTTCACAGCGGCCTACCTCGTCAACGAGAAGGGGCGGCAGACGCGCGCGCCGATGTCGGGCGAGCCGGTGGACCTGGTGCTCGAGTACGAGGCCGAGGAGGACCTGCCCCGCGTGACGGTCTGGTTCAACATCGAGAACCACCTCGGCGTCCCGGTGTCGATCTGCCACATGCGCTCCCACGAGGAGACCTACCACATCCGCAAGGGCCGGGGGCGCATTCGGTGCCGCCTCTCGAAGCTCCCGCTCCCGGTCGGTACGTACCAGATCAAGCCGCACGCGAAGGACTACCTGATGCGCCAGAAGCTCGACGACGTGGACGCGGCGCTCGAGTTCGAGGTCGGGGCCAGCACGTTTTTCAAGTCGGGCTACATCCCCGACATCCGCTACTCGACCGTACTGCTCGACCACGAGTGGGCCCACGAGGAGACCGTCGACGAGCCGGTCGCTCAGCCCTAGCCCCCACCGGAAGCCCGACAGCATCATGGACCTCTCCCTGAGCACGGCGGACCTGTGGGCCGAGGCCGAGGCCTGCACCGGGCGCGCCACCGTCTTCATCGTCGGCAGCCCGCGCAGCGGGACGACGTGGCTCCAGCGGCTGCTGGCGAGCCACTCGCGCGTCAAGACCGGGCAGGAGTCGCACCTCTTCAGCCAGTACCTCGCGCCGCAGCTCCGGCAGTGGCGCAGGTCGCTCGCCCGCACGGCCGACCCCGAGTTCCAGGGCCGGAGCGGCCTCGGCCTCGGCGGCTACCTGAGCGAAGACGAGTTTCTGAGGGTCCTCCGGGTCTACGTCGTGGCGATGCAGCGAGCGGCGGGGGTGGAGCGCGGGGACCTGTTTCTGGAGAAGAGCCCGTCGCACGCCCGCGTGATGCCGGAGATCAGGGCGGTCCTGCCCGAGAGCCGGTTCGTGCATCTCGTCCGCGACCCGCGCGACGTCGTGGCCTCGCTCGTGGCGGCGTCCCAGGGCTGGGGCAGCAAGTGGGCACCCAGCGACGTGACCGAGGCCGCCCGCGTGTGGGTCAGCCACGTCGAAGCCGTGCGCGAAGCCGCCGCCGACCTGCCCCCGGGCGCGTTCACGCAGGTGCGCTACGAAGACCTCGCCGCCGACACGCCGGGGGCCCTGCAGACGCTCTGCGGTTTCCTCGGGCTGGAGTGGGACGCGGAGCAGATCGCCCGCGCCGTAGACGCCAACCGGCGGGACAAGGCGAGGCAGGGCGGCGGCACGCCGATCCCGCTCTACGGCCACCACCGAAAGCACGAGGGCGACGTGGCGGTCGAGCCCGAGGGGTTCGTCCGCAGAGCCGGGGAGAGCGGCGGCAAAGACGCCCTGTCGCTCAAGGAGAAAAAGCAGGTCTGGACCGAGGTGCACCCCACGATGAAGGCCCTCGGCTATTCCTGGAAACTCACCGACTGGCTCTGAACACGCTGCCTGCAGGCCCGCCGATCCCCATGCCCACTCTCTCGCCCCTCGCCGGAGCCGGCCGCGTCGCGGCCCTCGTTCGCAGCGCCCGTGCGCTGCCGAGCGATCTCCGCGCGGCCCGCCGCCCGCCGGTCTTCGTGATCGGGCTGCCGCGCTCGGGGACGACGTGGGTGGCCTCGACGCTGGCCCGGGCCGAAGGCGTCCGCTACCTCCACGAGCCGTTCAACGCGACGCACATCCCGGCGGCCCGACCGTTCTACATGCGCTACCTCCGCGCCGCCGACCCGGCCCCGGCCTTCGAGCGCTACAGCCGCGCCGCCTTCGCCGGGCGCGCCGACTACAACGGGCACCACGGCGCGAAGGCCGACCACGCGCTTCAGCGGCGCTGGTGGTGGCCGAGCCGCGCGCTCGTCAAAGACGTCCACGCCTGCCTCGCGCTGGACTGGATCAGCCACCACATCGGGCCGCAGATCGTGATCGTGCTCCGGCACCCGTGCGCCACCGCGGCCTCGTGGGCGCGGCTGCGCGAGCGCGCGCCGACCGACTGGAACTGGCGGAGCATGGACCCGCACCTCGGCACGCTCCTCTCGCAGCCGGCCCTCCTGGACGACCACCTCGCTCCGTTCCAGGAGGTGCTGGAGTCCGCAGAGACCTATTTCGAGAAGCTCGGCGCGTTCTGGGGCGCGTCCAACTACGTCATGCTCCGGCAGCAGGAGCAGCACCCGGAGTGGCTCGTCGTGCAGCACGAGGCGCTGTGCCTGGAGCCGGAGGAGGCGTTCCGCGAGCTCTTCGGCATCCTCGGGCTGGAGTGGTCCCGCGAGGCGCAGCAGCGGCTCGAGCACGACACCACCGCGACGAGCAACCGCCCCTACGTCCTCAAGCGCGTCTCGAAGGAGGAGCCCGACAAGTGGCGGACCGAGCTGAACCAGGCCGAGGCCGACGAGGTCCTCCGCTTCGCCCGCCCCTTCGGCCTCCCCGTGTCGATCGACTGACGAGAGATCCCCTATGCCCGTCCCCTCTTCGGACCAGCGCTCGCCCGCCGTCAGCGTCGTGATGTCGGTCTACAACGGCGCGCGGTACCTGCGCGAGGCGCTGGACAGCGTCCTCGCCCAGACCTTTACCGACTTCGAGGCGGTGTGCATCGACGACGGCTCGACGGACGAGACGCCGGCGATTCTCGCCGAGGCTGCGGAGCGCGACGGTCGGGTGCGGGTAATCTCGCAGGAGAACCAGGGGCTGATCGCGGCGCTGAACCGGGGGTGCCGCGAGGCGCGCGCCCCGCTCATCGCCCGGATGGACGACGACGACGTGTGCCACCCCGAGCGCTTCGAGCGCCAGCTCGCGTTCCTCGACGCCCACCCCGAGGTCGGCGTCCTCGGCACGGTGGCGGCGTACATCGACGCCGGCGGGGAGCTCACCGGTGGGCGGTGGCCACGCTGGTCACCCGCGGGGGCCAACGGCTGGAAGACGCTTTTCCGCACCAACGTCTGCCACCCGACCGTCGTCATGCGACGCGCGGTGCTGGAGACCCTCAGCGACGACGCCGGCCCCTACCGTGCCGGGGCGCTCCACGGCGAGGACTACGAGCTGTGGACGCGGGCGCTCTTCGCGACGCGCATCGCCAACCTGCCCGAGGCGCTCCTGACGCGGCGCAAGCACGACGGCACGATCGGCGCGCAGCACGCCGAGCGCCAGGAGCAGACCGTCGTCGAGGCGATGCAGCAGGCCCACGCGCGGCTGCTCGGGCGCGAAATCCGGCTCGGCACCGTGGCGCTCGTGCGGCACCTCGTCCTCCGCAACGCCGCGCCCGAGGCACCGCCGGAGCGCCTCGAAGCGGCAGCCGTCCTCATCCGCGACCTGTACGATGCCTACACGGCGCAGTTCACGCTCGACGCCGACGAGGCGGCGTGGGTCCGGCGCGACGCCGCCCGGAAGCTGCTCCGGCTCGCCCAACGGGTCCGCCCACGGTCCGCCGGCACCTACCTCACGGTCATGAACCTGCTGATGCGCGTCGAGCCGCGCGCGATGCTACGCGAGGTCGGCGCGCGGCTCCGGCGCAAGGTAGCCCGGACCTAAGCCCGGCACGCCCCCTCCCTCTTCCATCCGGTCTCCCCATGTCCCTCCGCGTGTTCAGCGTCCCGCCCAAGAGTAAGAACCCCTACATCCAACTGTTCTACCAAGCCCTCGAGCCCTACGGCGTCGAGCACGCCGACGAGTTCCACCTGTCGCCGAAGTGGGTGGAGGAGGAGCTCGGTCCGGGGGATGTGCTCCACTTCCACTGGCCGGAGATGCTCTGGGCCGGGGAGCGCTCCACGGTGAAGGTGCTCGCCAAGCTCTGGCGGATGCTGCGGGCCGCCGGGCGGCGAGGCGTCAAGCGCATCTGGACCGTCCACAACTTCGACCTCTTCGAGGAGGACACGTGGCTCGACCGGCTCGGCCTCCACCTCCTCGCCCGCCACAGCGACCTCCTCATCGTCCACCGCCCGACGATGGTCGAGTGGGTCCAGGACCGCTTCAAGCCGAGCGCGCCCGTCATCGTGATGCCACACGGGAACTACGAGGGGTACTACCCGCCGCCGCGGCCCCGCGCCGAGATCATGCGCGACCTCGGCATCGACGAGGGCCAGACGCTGCTCTGCTGCCTCGGGCGGATCCGCGACTACAAGGCGCTCGAGGTGGCCTGCGAAGCCTTCTCCCAACTCGGTGACGGGGTGTCCCTCATCATCGCCGGGAAGGTGCATCAAGGCTATGACATCACGGTCATCGAGGACTACGCGGCGAAGCTGCCGGGGCTGACCCTCATGCCGACCCACATCTCGGACCAGGAGCTCGTCGACATCCTCGCCGCGAGCGAGGCGACGCTCCTGCCCTACCGCCAGATCACCGGCAGCGGGACCCTCATTCTGGCCTGGAGCCACGGCTGCGGCGTCGTCGCCTCGGACCTCGAGTTCTTCCGCGAGATCATCCCCGCCGACTCCGCCGCCGGGCTGCACTTCCCCGTGGACGACGCCGGGGCGCTCGCCCGAGCCATCGGCGCGTACCTTGACGTGCCCCGCGCCGAGCGGAAGGAGGCTGCCCTCGCCGAGGCCGCAAAATACGACTGGGACAAGTGCGTCGCCCCGCTCGGTGCCATCCTCCAGAGCTGGCAGGAGACCCATCCATCCTCTGACCTCGCCACCCAGCCCGCCTCCTGATGCCGACCGCTACGTCCCTCCTTCGGCGCGCCTACCGCAAAGTCCGCCCCCACGGTGCGTCGCGGGCGGTGGAGCTGGAGAGGCTCTTCTTCCTCCACATCCCCAAGTGCGGGGGCACCTCGATCGACGCCGCCCTGCTCGATGCCTACCGCGCCGCCGGGGCTCTCTCCACCCACCTCGATCCCCGCGCCTCGGCGCGCGCAGCCGAGGCAGCCGGAGAGAACATCCACGACTTCCGGCACCACCTGCTGCTCTACTACATGGCTAGCCGAGCCCGTCACCTCTCGGGACACTTCCGGTTCAGCGAGACCGCGCGCGGGGCGTTTGAGGAGTGGCGCTACGTGACGGTCCTGCGCGACCCCGTCAAGCGCTGGCTCTCGAACTTCTTCTTCAACAAGTACAAGGACGACGGGCACTTTCAAATCGACGAGCCCATCGAGCGCTTCATCGAGTCGGAACGGGCCGAGTTCTACGGGTGGAACTACGTCTCGTGCCTCACCGACCGGGCCCTTTCGGCCTCCCCCGGCACCGAGGAGGCCATCGAGCGGGCTGTTGCCAACGTCGAGGCATTCGCCGTGGTCGGGGTGCTGGAGCGGCTCGACGTGTTCACGGCCGACTGCGAGCGCTACTTCGGCGTGAGCCTCAACGTCGAGCACCGGAACAGGAGCCCGCACCCGGCGGGGCAGCAGCGCGAAGAGCTGAGCGACGAGATGCACGAGCGCATCCGCGCGCTCTGCGAGCCCAACCGCCGGGTCTACGACGCCGCCCGCGCCCGCATCGACCGCCATGGCTCCTGGCTCACCGCACCGCCCTCGCCCTGACTGTGACCCCTCCCGCGACCCCCATCCCCCTGAGCGCCGTCATCCCGACCTACGGGCGCGCGGCGCTCCTGGCGCGCACGCTCGACTCGCTCGCCGCCTGCGCCCGCCCGCCGGGCTACGCCGGCACGCTCGTCGTCGAGAACGGACCGAAGGGCGCGGCCGAGGCCCTCGTCGCCGAGGCCGCGGGGCGGCACCCGGGGCTGGGCCTGCGGTATCTGCACGCCGAGCGCGCCAACAAGAGCGCCGCGCTCAACGCCGCGCTCGCCGACGAGTCGCTGCGGGGCTTGCTGGTCTTCTTCGACGACGACGTGCGCATGGCCCCGGGGCTGCTGGAGGCCTACGCCGCCGCTGCCGCGGCGCACCCCGAGGGCGGCGCGTTCTTCGGTGGGCCGTTCAGCGTGGACTACGAGGAGGCCCCGCCGGGGTGGCTCCTGCGCCACCTCCCGTGGTCGGCGCGGGGCATGGAGTTCTCCGGCCCGGACGCCGAGAAGCGCCCCGACTACTACCTCGGATTCAACTGGGCCGCCTTCGCCGGCGACATTCGGGCGGCGGGCGGCTTCGACCCGAACTTCGGCCCCGGCTCGCCGACGGGTGCCCGAGGGCAGGAGACGTACATGCAGAAGGCCCTCCGGCAGTGCGGGGCCGAGGCCGTAGACGTACCCGAGGCGCGGGTCTGGCACTATGTCCCCCGCGAGCGCTGCTCGCCGCAGTGGGTGGTCCGCCGGCTCCACAGCTCGGGCCGGAGCCGGGGCAGCGAGGAGCGGCGGGCGCACGAGCGCCGCCGGACGAAGCGCGCCGTGCGGTCCGTCGCCAAGCTCCTGCCTCGCGCGGCCCGGCTGCTGCACCGGCGCGGCACCCGCGAGTGGTACCACGTCGCCATCCCGCTCTCGTGGTCGCTGGGCGTGCTGCGCGGCTACCTGATCCCTGCCTCCCCGCCGCAGGCGCGCCGCGACGCCGGGCGCACCTCCGCCACCTCGCACCCCTAAGCTCCGATGCCCCCCTCGTTACTCCGAAGAGCGTACCGCCGCGTCCGCCGAGGCAGCCGGCCGGCCCCGGGCCCGCTGGAGAACGTGTATTTCCTGCACATCCCCAAGTGCGGCGGGACGTCGGTGGACGTGGCGTTCCAGGAAAGCTACCGCGCCGCCGGGCACGCCACGGCGCAGCTCGACGTGCACGCCTCGGAGCAAGCCGCGAAGGTGGCCGGCATGTGGGTCGAGCCGTACCGGCGTCGCATCCTCCTCTACCACCTGGCGTCGGAGAGGACGCGCTACCTCTCGGGCCACTTCAACTACAGCGGCTCCGCTCAGCGCGCCTTCCCCGACTGGCACTACGTCACGATCCTGCGCGACCCTGTCAAACGGTGGCTTTCGCATTATTTCTACAACCGGTACCAGAGTAAGGAGTACCGCATCGCCGAATCGCTCGACGCCTTCCTCGACTCGAAGCGGGCGCGGCGCTACGGGCTGAACTACGTGTGGAGCCTGGCCGAGGGCTTCAAGATGAAGCAGGCCGATTCCCCCGAGGCGATCGCGGCGGCGGTAGCCAACCTCGAACGCTTCGCCGTCGTTGGCCTGCTCGAACGCCTCGACGTTTTTGCCAGCGACTGCGAGCGGGCCTTCGGCCTCGACCCCGCCATCGGCCACCACCGCCGCAGCACGCGCGCCGCGCAGCAGCAGCAGGAGGACGTCAGCGACGAGGCGCTCGGGCGCATCCGCGCGCTCTGCGAGCCCAACCGCCGGGTCTACGACGCCGCCCGCGCCCGCATCGACCGCCATGGCTCCTGGCTCACCGCACCGCCCTCGCCCTGACTGTGACCCCTCCCGCGACCCCCATCCCCCTGAGCGCCGTCATCCCGACCTACGGGCGCGCGGCGCTCCTGGCGCGCACGCTCGACTCGCTCGCCGCCTGCGCCCGCCCGCCGGGCTACGCCGGCACGCTCGTCGTCGAGAACGGACCGAAGGGCGCGGCCGAGGCCCTCGTCGCCGAGGCCGCGGGGCGGCACCCGGGGCTGGGCCTGCGGTATCTGCACGCCGAGCGCGCCAACAAGAGCGCCGCGCTCAACGCCGCGCTCGCCGACGAGTCGCTGCGGGGCTTGCTGGTCTTCTTCGACGACGACGTGCGCATGGCCCCGGGGCTGCTGGAGGCCTACGCCGCCGCTGCCGCGGCGCACCCCGAGGGCGGCACGTTCTTCGGCGGCCCGATGAGCGTGGACTACGAGGAGGCCCCGCCGGGGTGGCTCCTGCGCCACCTCCCCTTCTCGGCGCGAGGCGTCGAGTTCGACCAGGGGCCTCGGCCCGACCACTTCATGGGGTGCAACTGGGCCGCCTTCGCCGGCGACGCGCGGGCGGCGGGCGGGTTCGCAGAAGACTTCGGCCCCGGCTCTGCGACCGGAGCGACGGGCCAGGAGTCCGAGATGCAGCGCCGGATGAGTCGGGCGGGGGTCAAGCGGGTGTACGTGCCCGGAGCCCGCGTGTGGCACTACGTCCCGCGCGAGCGCTGCTCGCCGCAGTGGACGCTCGGGCGCAAGTACCAAGCCGGGATCGAGAAGGGCACCTTCGTCCACGCCCGCCACGGTCGGCAGCCTCGGCGGCTTTGGAAACAGGCGGGGATGGGCCTCCGTGCCCTCGCGCACTGGGCCAGGGCCAGGCTCCAGGGCGACCCCGCCGAGGCCTTCACCGCCCACGCCGCTCTCCGGAAGAGCACCGGCTTCATCGTCGGCTATTTGTTCCGCTAACTTGACGCAGCCCACGCGGCGCGCCCTCGCTGGGCCCCGCGTGCCTCCCCCTCCCCACCGGCCATGCCTGCTCCAGCCTCCTCTTCGGTTTCCGTCGTCATTCCGTGCTACAACGTCGAGACCTGCGTCGCCGACGCGGTGGCCTCGGCGCTGGCCCAGACGCACGCCCCGCTCGAGGTCATCTGCGTCGACGACGGCTCGACCGACGGGACGACGGCGGTGCTGGCCGGCCTCGCGGCGGAGCACCCGGAGGTCGTCCGGGTCGTCGAGGGGGCGCACCGGGGGGCACCGGCGGCGCGCAACGCGGGGCTCGCGGCGGCCGGCGGCACTTTCGTCCAGTTCCTCGACGCCGACGACCTCCTCTCCCCGCCGAAGCTCGCCCACCAGGTCAAGCTCGCCGAAGCGCAGCAGGCCGACATCGTCGCGGCGAGCTACTGGCGGCACCTGATCGGGAAGGACCCGTGGCTGCGGCCGGTCGAGCCGGGCGAGGTGTGGCTGAGCCTCATCAAGGGGCGGCTCGGGATCACCTCGGCCAACCTGTGGCGGCGCGCGGCGGTCAACGCTGCCGGGGGGTGGAACGAGGCGTGGAAGAGCAGCCAGGAGTACGAGATGATGTTCCGGATGCTCAAGGGCGGTGCGCGCCTCGCCTTCGACGAGGAGCCGCTGACGACGCTGCGCGAGTGGCCCGGCTCCGTCAGCAGCTGGCACAAGCCGGACGTGCGCGAGCGCCACGTGCGGCTGCGCGTCGAGGTGCTCGAATACCTGCTCGCGCACGAGGGGGTGTCGGAGAGCCTGCGCCGCGAGGCCCTCGACGCGGTGTTCTTCCGGCTCCGCCGCCTCTACTCGCTCAGCCCGGAGGCGGCCCGGAGGTTCCACCGCCAAGTCATCCCCCGGGGCTACGTGCCGCCCCGCGAGCTCTACAGCTCGCCGGCCTACGGGCTCGCCTACCGCCTCTTCGGCTTCCACGCCGTCGAGCAGCTCCGGGCGCGGCTCAGGCGTCCCCCCATCGTCGTCCTGAAGGAGCAGAGCGAGGCCGAGCCCTCTCCCCCTCCGCCGGAGGCCCACCCGCTCGTCTCGGTCGTCATTCCGTGCTACAACGTCGAGACCTGCGTCGCCGACGCGGTGGCCTCGGCGCTGGCCCAGACGCACGCCCCGCTCGAGGTCATCTGCGTCGACGACGGCTCGACCGACGGGACGACGGCGGTGCTGGCCGGCCTCGCGGCGGAGCACCCGGAGGTCGTCCGGGTCGTCGAGGGGGCGCACCGGGGGGCACCGGCGGCGCGCAACGCGGGGCTCGCGGCGGCCGGCGGCACTTTCGTCCAGTTCCTCGACGCCGACGACGTCATCCTGCCGGAGAAGATCGAGCGGCAGGTCGCGCTTGCGCAGGGGGCGCGGGCGGACATCGTCGCGGGGGCGTTTCTCCGCTGCTACGACGACGGGCGCGAGGTGCTCCGCGAGGTCGGCGAGGACCCGTGGGTGTCGCTCGTCTGGAGCCAGCTCGGCGTGACGAGCGCGAACCTGTTCCGCCGGTCCGCCGTCGAGGCCGTCGGCGGCTGGCGCGAGGGGCAGCACAGCAGCCAGGAGTACGAGCTCATGTTCCGCATGATGAAGGACGGCTCGCGCGTCATCTTCGACCGGACGGTCCACATGCGCAAAGGCATCCGCGACGACTCGATCAGCGGCCCCTACGACGCACCCGTCCGCGAGAGCTATCTCGCCTTGTGCACCGACGTGCTGGAGCACCTCCGCGCCGAGGGCTCGCTCACGCCGGAGCAGGAGCAGCGCGTCCTCGACAGCATCTTCGTCAAGGTCCGCAACCTCTACCCGCTCGACGCCGAGGCCGCGCTCCGCCACCACCGCCGCGCCGTCCCGTGGCGCTACCTCCCGGGCGACGGCACCGGGACCGGCCTGCCGTTTACGCTGACCTACAAGCTCTTCGGGCTGCGCGCCGCCGAGCGCCTCCGCACCCTCGCCCCGTAGTCCCTCCCCGACTCCAGCCTCGCATGAACTTCCGCAGCATCGCCCAACTCAGCGACCAACTCGTCAACTGGTCGAAGGAGCTCCCGCACGAGTTCGACCTCATCGTGGGCATCCCGCGCAGCGGCCTGCTCGCGGCCAACATGCTCGCGCTCTACCGCAACCTCCCGCTCGCCGACCTCGACGGCTTCCTCGCCGGGCGGTGCATCGGGACGGGGAGGACGCGCAAGACGGCCCTCGACGCGAGCGGCGGCTCGGGCGGCTTTCTGGACCAGCCGCGCGACGTGCTCGTGCTCGACGACAGCATCTGGTCCGGCGAGGCGCTGCACGAGGCGATGGCGAAGGTCGAGGCCGCCGGGCTGCCGCACCGCGTCCGCTACGCGGCGGTCTACGTCACCCCCGACACCGCCGACCTGCCGGACTTCTACTGCGAGGTCCTCCGCTATCCCCGCTGCTTCGAGTGGAACGTGCTCCACCACCACGTCCTCCACTGGTCCTACCTCGACATGGACGGCGTGCTCTGCGCCGACCCGCTCGACCACGAGAACGACGACGGCGAGCGCTACCGGCAGTTCCTCCGCGAGGCCCGCCCGCTCCACCTCCCGAGCGACCGCCTCAAGGGCATCGTCACGAACCGCCTCGAGAAGTACCGCCCCGAGACCGAGGCGTGGCTCCGCGACCACGGCGTCGAGTACGGCGAGCTCATCATGATGGACTACCCCGACGGCGCGACGCGGCGGCGGATGAACGCCTACAGCGCGCACAAGGCCCAGGCCTACCGCGACGACGACGAGTCCCGGCTCTTCATCGAGAGCAGCATCAAGCAGTCCGTCGAGATCGCCGCGCTCTCGAACAAGCCGGTGCTCTGCATCGACACGATGCAGCTCGTCCAGCCGGGCGGCCTCCCCACGGCCCGGCCGGGGTGGCCGCTCACCGACGCCTACGAGCCGACGCTCTCGCGCCGCGTCGCGCGCCGCGTGCTCCCGGACCCGGTGCGCGAGCGGCTCTACGCCGTCCGCCGCGCATTCAACGGTAGCTAACCGATCTAGCTGACCGATGCAGCCGCTCGTCTCCGTCCTCATCGCCGCCTACAACGCCGAGCCGTGGCTCGCCGAGACGCTCGACTCGGCCCTCGGGCAGACGTGGCCGCGCACCGAGGTCATCGTCGTGGACGACGGCTCGACCGACGGCACGCTCGCCGTGGCGCGGCGCTACCGGGGGCGGGTGCGCGTCGTCGCGCAGGAGAACGCCGGGGCGTGCGCCGCCCGCAACGCCGCCCTCGCCCTCGCCCAGGGCGACTTCGTCCAGTACCTTGACGCCGACGACCTCCTCGACCCGGAGAAGATCGAGGTCCAGGTGCGCCGCCTCGCCGGCGAGCCGCCCGGCACCGTCGCCTCGTCGGCGTGGTCGCGCTTCTACGGCGACGACCTGGGCACGGCGGACCTCACGCCGCAGCCGGGCTGGCGGGACTTCGACCCGGCGCACACGTGGCTCATCGAGGCGTGGAAAGGGTGCGGGATGATGCCGCTGTTCGGCTGGCTCATCCCGCGCGCCGTCGCCGAGGCGGCGGGGCCGTGGGACGAGACGCTCCGGCGGAACCAGGACGGGGAGTACAACGCCCGGGTGCTCACACGCGCGGCGAAGATCGCCTTCTGCCCCGAGGCGTGGGGGTACTACCGCAGTGGGATGGCCGGCAGCATCAGCCGCCGCCGCGACGACGGCGCGCTGCGCTCGCTCTTCGACTCCTACGCTTTGTGCCAGGCGCACCTCCTCGGCGTGGACGACTCCGCCGAGGCGCGGCACGCCGTGGCGTGCTCGTGGCAGACCTTCCTGTTCACCGTCTACCCCCGCGTGCCGGACCTCGTGCGCGAGGCCGAAGCCCGCGTCAGAGCGCTCGGCGGCGGCAGCCGGACACCCGGCGTCAGCCGCCCGTTCCGCCCGGTGCGCGACCTCATCGGGTGGAAGCCCGCCCTGCGCTTGCAGCGGCTGTGGTACCGGCTCCGCTACCCCGAATACCTCTGAGCCCGATGGCACGAATCGCAATCGCGACCGGCGCTCACCTCTGCCGCAACCCGCGCGTGGTGAAAGAGGCCACGGCGCTCCGCGACGCCGGGCACGACGCCGTAGTCCTCGGGCCGGCGCTGGACGAAGCCCTAGTCGAGGAGGACGCCCGGCTGGCGCGCGAAGGGGGGTTCGAGCACCGCTTCGTCGTCGACGTGCGGCGCGGGGCCCGGGGCCGGGAGCGCCACCGCCTCGTCCGCCGCGCCGCCACCGAGGCCGTCGCGCGGCTCGGATGGGAGCGCCCCGAGGCCCTCGGCTACGGCGTGCGCCGCACCCTCGACGCCGCCCGCGCCGAGCGGGCCGACCTCACGATCGGACATCAGGAAATCGGCGTCTACGTCGCGGCCCAGCTCGGGCGCGAGGGCCGGCGGGTCGGGGCCGACATCGAGGACTGGCACTCCGAGGACCAGCTTCAGAGCGCGGCGACGCGCCCGCGCCGCCTGCTGCGCGCCAGCGAAACGGCCCTTGTCCGCGAGGCCGCCCACGTCACGACGACCTCGCAGGCGCTCGCCGACGCCCTCGCCAAGGCGGCCGGGGCCCGCACCCCGGCGGTGCTTTACAACGCCTTTCCTTGGGCGGACCGGGCCGCCCTCGACGGGCGCGCCGTGGACCGACCGGCGGGCGGCGAGCGCGCGTCGCTCCACTGGGTCTCGCAGACGGTAGGCCAGGGCCGGGGACTGTCGACGCTCTGCGAAGCCCTCGCTGCCGTCGCCCGGCCCGTCGACCTGCACCTGCGCGGGCGCACGAGCGCCGAGGACGAAGCGTGGCTCCGCGCCCGCTTCCCGGCGGCCCCCGGCCACCGGCTCTTGCTGCACGGCCTCGTCCCGCCGGGCAAGCTCCTCAGCCGCATCGCCGAGCACGACGTCGGGCTCGCGCTCGAGGAGTACGAGCCGCCGAGCCGAAACCTGACGGTGACCAACAAAATCCTGCACTACCTTCTGGCCGGCCTCGCCGTCGTCGCGACCGACACGGCGGGGCAGCGCGAGGTGGCGGCCCAGGCTCCGGGGGCCGTCGCCCTCTGCCGGGGCGGCGACGCCGACAGCCTGGCCGCCGCCCTCAACACCCTGCTGGCTGCGCCCGAAGCCCTCGGCACCGCCCGAGCCGCCGCCCTCGACGCTGCCGAGGCGACGTTCTCGTGGGAGCGCCAGGTGCCCGTGCTGCTCGAAAGCATCGAGCGCGCCCTGTCCCCTGTCCGCACCACCTCAGCGCCGTAGCTCTCCCGTCCCCGGTCTCCTTTGCCTTTCTCTCTGCCCTGGAAGCCGAGCCTGCTCAGGCGTCCCTCTGAAAAAGGCACTCCCGAAACACGTTCACGCCGCGCTTAGGGGTACCTTGCACACGGTAAACGAAACGACTAACACGAAGCTCTGCCCTCCGCTGTCCCCTGCCGTCCGGTCTTCTGCCGCCCTCGAGCTCGTGGACCGGTCCTGCTCGCGGGACGAAGACCGACAGGAGAGGCACTTCGGCCGCGGCCCGGAGCGTGCTCGGTTCACCCTCTCGCCGCGCCCAGGGCTGAGCACCCGCACCCCATGAAACGAGTCCTCATCGTAGCGCCACACTTCCCACCGTCCAACCTCGCGGCGGTGCACCGGAGTCGGCTCTTCGCCAGGCACCTTCCGGCGTTCGGGTGGGAACCGGTCATCCTCACCGTCCACCACAAGTACTACGAGGAGCGGCTCGACTGGAACCTGCAGGGGCTCGTCTCGGACGATCTCTGGGTGGAGCAAGTAAAGGCCCTCCCGACGCGGCCCCTGCGCGTCGTCGGCAACATCGGCGTGCGCGGCTTCCTGCCGATGCTCCAGCGGGCGCTCCAGATCATCGACCGCGAGGGCATCGACTTCCTCTACATCCCGATTCCGTCGTTTTTCGCGGCCCCGCTGGGCCGCATCATTCACCGCCTCCGAGGCGTCCCCTACGGGCTGGACTACATCGACCCGTGGATCCACGAGTGGCCCGGCTCCGAGCAGGTGTTCACGAAGCACTGGGCGAGCCGCCGGCTCGCCGACGTCCTCGAGCCGTTCTCCGTCAAGGAAGCCTCGCTGATCACGGGCGTCGCCGAGGGCTATTACCGCGCCGTGCTCGAGCGCAACCCGCACCTCGAGGCCCGCGCGATCACCGCAGCGATGCCCTACGGCGGCGAGGCCGAAGACCACCGCCGCGTGAGCGAGCTGGGTGTGCAGCCGTACCTCTTCGGGAGGGAGCCGGGCGTCTTCCAGCTCCTCTACGCCGGGGCGCTCCTGCCGCGCGCCTTCAAGCCGCTCGACCGGGTGTGCCGCGCGATGGCCGAGCACCGCAGCCTGTTCGAGAACGTCCGCTTCCACTTCGTCGGGACCGGCACCTCGCCCAACGACGCCGAGGGCTACAACGTCCGCCCGATCGCCGAGAAGTACGGCCTGTGGCAGACCGTCATCACCGAGCACCCGGCGCGCATCCCCTACCTCGACGTGCTCGCCCACCTCGACGTGGCCGACGCCGTGTTCATCCTGGGCAGCACCGAGCCGCACTACACCCCCTCGAAGGTGTACCAGGGCGTGCTCTCGGAGAAGCCGATCCTCGCCCTGCTCCACGAAGCCAGCACGGCCTGCGCGGTGCTCCGCGAGACCGGAGCCGGGCACGTCCTCAGCATCGCCGGCGAGGAGGACCTGGGCCGGATCGAGCGCGAGTTCGCGCCGGCCTTCGAGGACTTCCGCCGGTTCGCCGCCACGTTCGACCCCGCCCAGGTGGACCGGGCCCAGTTTGACAAGTACTCGGCGCGGAGCGTGACCCACATCCTCGCCGAGGCCATGGACCGCGTGCTCCAGCGTGACAGGGAGACGATGAGGCAACTGACCTGACGATGACCTCGCTGCGCCTCGGCGTCCTCGCCACCCACCCGATCCAGTACCACGCGCCGCTCTACCGAGCGCTGGCCGACCGGCTCGACCTCCGGGTCTACTTCGCGCACCAGCAGACCGCGAAGGGGCAGGCCGCCGCCGGCTTCGGCGTGGCCTTCGAGTGGGACGTTCCGCTCCTCGACGGCTACTCGCACCAGTTCCTCACGAACGAGGCCGCTCAGCCCAGCACCGAAGGGTTCCAGGGGTGCAGCACCCCCGAGATCGCCGAGATCATTGAGCGCGAGCGTTTCGACGCGTTCCTCGTCACCGGTTGGTATAACCGCAGCTACTGGCAGGCGATACGCGCGTGCTGGCGGACCGGCACGCCCCTCTTGGTCCGTGGCGACTCCCAGCTCTCGACGCCGCGGCGGTGGTGGGTCCGGGCGGCCAAAGAGGGGTTCTACCGGTGGTTCATCCCGCGCTTCGACGCCTACCTCGTCGTCGGCGAGCGGGCGCGGGAGTACTACCTCCACTACGGGGCCGACGCCGGGCGCATGTTCTTCGTGCCGCACTTCGTAGACAATGCGTGGTTCCGCACGCGGGCCCAGGCTGTGCGCGCACGGGGGTCAGGCCTGCGCTCCGAGTTCGGCATCCACGAGAATGCCCTCATCCTGCTCTTCGCCGGGAAGTTCATTCCGAAGAAACGCCCCGGCGACGTAATCGCTGCCGCTGTCCGCCTTCACGAACAGGGCTATGCCGTGGAGGTCGTTTTTGTGGGTTCGGGCGAGTTGGAGGCGTCGCTTCGAGAGGCCGCGACGCAGGCATCGGTGCCTGTCCACTTCGCCGGGTTCAAGAACCAGTCGGAGCTTCCCGACTACTACGTCGGAGCCGACCTGCTCGTGCTGCCGTCGGACGGTGGTGAGACGTGGGGCCTCGTTGTCAACGAAGCCATGGCGTGCGGGACCCCGGCAGTCGTCTCTGACACCGTCGGCTGCGCGCCGGATCTCATCGATTTTGGTCAGACGGGATTTACGTTTTCTCTCGGGGACGTGAAGGACCTCGCTGAAGCGCTGGAACGAATGTTGCCGCTGCTTGGGTCTGCACAAGTCCGCCGAGCACTCGCCGAGAAAATGGAGACGTACTCCGTCGAGACTGCTGCCGAGGGCGTGTTGCGCGCCGTCGAGGGCGTGCAAGTTGGGCACTAGCAAGACGGGTGGACGCATGTGCCGCGAGGAGTCCGCCGAGGCTTTACGCGAGAGGCTGACCTGGACGTTGCCGCACAACGCCGCCCCGCTGGAAGCGATGAGGTAAGGGAGCGCGATCCTCCCTCGCCCCACTCAACTCTGAAACCACGTTCACTAAGCTTGAGAGACGTCTTTGAACAGGTCTAGCCCATCCCTCGACTGTACCGACGCCCGGCCTGACCAGGGCGTACCGACAGGGCTAATCATCGGCTTCGTGGGAGCTGCGGTGGTCGGTCTCCTGAGCTCGAACCCGCTGCTGACGGCGGCGTGCCTCCTCACCGTTCCCGTCTTCTTCAAGCTGCTGTGGCGGCCCGGAGAGACCCCCGTGCTTTTGTTCGCTGTGAGCTTCCAGTGGCTGCAGGTCTCAGCGTCTGTCTTCCACGCGGACATCCTGGGCGTCCCGCTTGCGGCACTCTACACGACCGAAACGGTGTACGAGGCAACGTTGGCCGGCTTGATCGGGCTCCTCGTCCTGTCTGTGGGTATGCACCTCGGGCTGCGGAAAGTCCGTCCGGTGGACGACGCAAGCATAGAGCGAGAAGTCAACATGCTCTCGCCTGACATCTTGTTTGTGCTCTATCTGATAGGAGCGGCCGGAGCAACGGTGCTGATGTCGCTGTCATGGATAATCCCCGGTGCAGCCCAGGTGCTTCGAGGTGTGGCAGAGATCAAGTGGGTCTTCTTCTGCCTGCTCGGCTACGTCGTGCTCAAGCGTAAGGACCAGTACCTCTATCTCGCCGTCGCCGTCGGGATAGAGTTTGTGGCGGGGATTGGGTTTTTCTCCGGCTTCAAGACGGTGATTTTCATGAGCCTCATCGTTCTCTTCACCGTCTATCACCGCCTGAAACCCGGTACCCTTGCACTCGGCAGCGTCGCCTTTGTCGTACTGCTCATCGTCGGGCTGGCCTGGACGGCGGTGAAAGATCCATACCGGGACTATCTCAACCAGGGGACGGGGATGCAGCAGACCCTCGTCTCGCGCTCGGACCAACTGACTAAGCTGGCCCAGATGGTGGGTAACTTGCGCCCAACGGACTTGCTTCTCGCGCTCGACCCTTTGTTCGACCGTATCGCCTACATCGAATATTTCGCTATCACTAGAGACTACGTTCCGGAGGTGCTCCCGCACGAAGGCGGCTTCGTCTGGAGCCTCGGCATCAAGCATGTGCTGATGCCGCGCATCCTCTTCCCCGACAAGCCTCCCCTCATCCCGGACTCGGACGTCACGATGCGCTACACGGGCCTCCAACTCGCCAGTGAGGCAGAGGGGACCTCGATCAGCATCGGCTACATGGGCGACAGCTACATCGACTTTGGGCCGTACGGGATGTATGGGGTAGTCTTTCTGCTCGGACTGCTGTGGGGGGTGATGTACTACTACTTCCGGTCACGAACGAGCTCCATCCTAACGGGGTATGCGTTTGCGACGACCCTCCTCATCAACGCGTACCAGTTCGAGATTTCGAGCACCAAGCTCATCGGTGGTGTCACGTCGAAGTTCGTGATGTTGCTGATCATGCTGCGCTTTGCGGAGCCGCTGATTCTGTCGCTGGCGAGACGCAGGAGGCAACCCACGAAGGCGAAGACCCTGGAACCCACCTCGGGGTAGTCGCCGATGCAGCTCGCGTTCTTCTGGCACCTGAACCGGCAGAAACTCCACACCTCGTGTACCTCGGCCGGCGGCGGGAGGCGAAGCTGCGAGCCTGCGCCGACGAACCATTTCAACACGCTGCCAGGGTTGGGTTCTACCGCAGAGACGGCGGCTTACGCAGAGACGGTGGCTTGCCCAGAGACGGCGTGAACGTCATCCACACCATCAACAGCCTCCGCACGGACCACGGCGGGCCGAGCCGGAGCGTGACTGCGCTGTGCTCCGCCCTCGCGCAGCAAGGCGTCGAGACGCAGATCGTTACGCACGAGCGCGGCGCGGTCGAGGGAGACCCCGTGCTGCCCGACGCGTCTGTATCGGTGTACTTCGCCGAGCGACCCTCCAGCCTCCGCGCCTTCATGCCGGGGGCGACTCCTTTCGGCGAGGCAGTAACGGAA
>CBDCBW010000011.1:0-22774 GCA_965214485.1 Rhodothermales bacterium
GCGTGGCGGCCGCGCTGTTGTCGAGGTGGAAGTCTGCGGTGAAGACGGTGCCGTAGCCCTCGGCGCGCCCGCGCGAGGCGTCGAGCCCTTCCCACTCGGCGTTGCCGAAGAGCCGGAGCAGGCCGCGCTCGTCGGCCTGTAGCGTTTGGTCCAGGCTCCGCAGGGCACCGGCCGCCTGCTCGGCCGCATCGGGACCGGCGACGGGCAGGTAGAGCGCGTCGACGTCCCCGAGCATTCCGCCCGTCGAGTCGCTCAGGAGCTCGGCGAGCCGGAACCACGCCCGCCCGTCGAAGAGCACCTCGGAGAACCCGACGGTCCCACCCGCTCCGATCACCGCCGTCTGGAACGCGTCGGCCATCGCCTCGCCCTCTGTCCCGGACTGTGCGACGACGCCGAACGTGCCCGCACGCTGCGCGGCGGCGTAGCGCGCCATCGTCCGCCCGCGCTGCGCGAACGTCGGGTTCGCCTGGAAGACGTAGCGACGGCCGGCCGACACCGCCTCGTTCGTCGCCAGAGGGGCGATGAGGAGGACCCGCGCGCGCTCCGCCGCCTCGCCTGCCGCTGCGGCTTCCTCGCTGTAGAGCGGCCCGATGACCATCTCGACCCCGCCCCGCGCGAGGCCGTCGACGGCCTGCACCGCGCCGCCCACCGAGCCTTCCGTGTTCCGGAAGACCATGCGAACCGGGCGCTCGGGCTCGGCCGCGTTGTGGGCGTCCACGGCGAGGCGGACGCCGTTGAAGAGCGCCTGCGAGAAGGCGAGGTCGGCCTCGTTCGCCGGCAGGGCAATGCCGAGATCCGTCGCCTCGGGCAGCGCCTCGACCGCTTGCAGGTGGTCCTCGGCGGCACGGCGAAGGTCGCGGGCCGCGTCGAGGTAGCGGCTACGCGGGTACTCCCGCACAAAGTCCGTCATCACCCCGACCGCATCGGCGAAGGCCCCCTCCGCGTAGAGCGCCTTGCCCAGCATCAGGTGCGCCGCCGTCGTCCGCTGGTTGTAGTCCATCTCCTCAGCGAGCCGGCGGAAGGCCTGCGCGGCCTCTTCGAACTGCCCGATCTCGTAGGAGCGGAGGCCTCGGTCGAACGCCGCCTCCGCCGCTGGAATGTCCGGGGCCGACGCCGGTTGCGCCGCTCCCGGAGCGGCGAGGAAGAGAACGAGAACCAGCGCGGCAGAGCGACACATCGGGCCAGGCGAGAGAAGGAAGAGAGGGGGGCCGGAGAATAGCACACTCGACCCCAGACCTTCAATCCCCGGCCCGTCTCAATTCACCGCGATTGCTACGGGACTTCCAACTCGAACCGGACCCCGTCGCCGTCCTCCGAGCGCACCTGCAACGTGCGGCCCTCGACCTCGAACCGCGTCGCCTGCGAAAGCTCGCTCAGGAAGGCGCGCGCCAGCCGCTCGTCCCCGCCGCCGATGGCCGTCGAGTAGAAGGTGTCGCTCACCGACAGCGATCCGTCAGCCGAAGCCGTGTAGCTGCCGCCGTAGCCATTGGGAGCAACGTCACCGCTGAGGTAGTCGTCTGCGGCGAAGATCGCCGAGAAGCCTGTGGCGGGAAACGCCACTGCCTTCCCGTCGGAGACGGCAGCGACCGCGACCCAGGCGTAGTCAGACCGGAGCGCAGCGGGGTCCGTCGAGACGTCGGCGAGCGGGAGGAGGACGTCGGACGGCTCGAAGGAATCGCAGCCAGTCAGTACGGTCACGACGAGGAGAAGAGAGCAGAGGACGGTTCGCATGGCAAAAGGAATTCGCATGGCAAAAGGAAGAGGAGATGGACGGAGAGCAGATAGGTCAAACCCGGTGCGGCCCCTCCTGCTTGGCGACTACCCTCTTCACCCGTCATCCCTGCAAACGCGGGGAACCAGAACGCGAAGCCAGCCGGTGGGTCCCCGCCTTCGCGGGGATGACTTTTGTCACCAACAGGACTCCGCGCAAGATCGTCTGCTCCTCGATTTTTTGCAGTACCTATCGGCGTGCCCCACCACTCCCCCGATCCTCAATCTTTCAATCCCCCGATGTTCCTCACTCCCACTCGATGGTGGCGGGCGGCTTGGAGGAGATGTCGTAGGCGACGCGGTTGATGCCGCGCACCTCGTTGATGATCCGGTTCGAGACCGCGCCCAGGAGCTCGTACGGCAGGTGCGCCCAATCGGCCGTCATCCCGTCTACGCTCGTGACGGCACGCAGCACGGCGGCGTTCTCGTAGGTTCGCGCGTCCCCCATCACCCCGACCGACCGCACCGGGAGCAGCACCACGAACGCCTGCCACACGTCGTCGTATAGCCCGTGCGCCTTCAGCTCGTCGATGAAGATGGCGTCGGCCTCCTGCAGGAGCGCGGCGTGCTTGGCCGTCACGTCGCCCAAGATGCGGACGGCGAGGCCGGGGCCGGGGAACGGGTGCCGCCCGATGATCTTCTTCGGCACGCCGAGCAACCGGCCGACCTCGCGCACCTCGTCCTTGAACAGCTCGCGGAACGGCTCCAGCAGGGCGAAGCCCAGCTCGTCGGGCAGGCCGCCGACGTTGTGGTGGCTCTTGATGGTCGCGCTCGGGCCTTTGAACGAGACGCTCTCGATCACGTCGGGGTAGAGCGTGCCCTGCGCCAGGAACTTCGGCTTGCTGCCCAGCCGTTCGGTGATGGCCTCGGTCGCCTGCTCGAAGACCTCGATGAACGTCCGGCCGATGATCTTGCGCTTGCGCTCGGGATCCTCGACGCCCGCCAGTGCCTCCATGAACTCGGTCGCGGCGTCGACCACGATCAGGTCGATGTGGAAGTGCTCCCGGAAGGTCTGCTCGACCTCGGTGCGTTCGTTCTTCCGCAGCAGGCCGGTGTCGACGAAGATGCAGGTGAGCTGCTCGCCAATCGCCTCGTGCAGGAGCACCGCCGCGACCGACGAGTCCACGCCGCCGGACAGCCCGAGGACGACGTGCTCGTCGCCGACCTCGTCCTGGATCTCGCGCTTCTTGTCCTCGATGAACGAGGCCGCCGACCAATCGCCGGCGCAGCCGCAGACGTGGTACACGAAGTTCTCGATGAGCTGACGGCCCGGCTCGGTGTGGACGACCTCGGGGTGGAACTGCACGCCGAAGACGGGCTGCCCGTCGGCCGCGACGGCGGCGATGGGCGCGTTCTCGGTGTGGGCGATGGTGCGGAAACCGTCGGGGAGGCGGGTGAGATGGTCGCCGTGGCTCATCCACACCGTCGAGCCGTCGGAGATGTCGCGGAGCAGGTCGGCCTCGTCGTCGACGATCAGGTGGGAGCGGCCGAACTCGCGGCGGTCCGCGCGCTCCACGCCGCCGCCGAGCTCGTGGGCGAGGGCCTGCAAGCCGTAGCAGATCCCAAGGACCGGCACCGGGTCGCCCGCATCGGTCTCGAGCGCGAGGAGCGCGGGGTCGAGACTGGGCGCGCCGTCGTCGTAGACCGAGCACGGGCCGCCGGACAAGATCAGCCCACTCGGCCGCAGCGCCTCCACCTCGGCGACGGGCGCGGTGCACGGGTGGATTTCGCAGTAGACCCCCGCCTCGCGGACGCGCCGCGCGATGAGCTGCGTCGTTTGCGAGCCGAAGTCGAGGATGACGATGGTTTCGTGCATGGCGGCATGAAATGAAGGAGGGGCGCACGGCCGTGCGCCCCCAGAGAAAACGGTCCGTCTAGGGAGCGCTCAGGCGTCGGCCCCGATCATGTGGCGGTAGGCGTCGGCGTCCATCAGGGCCTCGACCTCAGCGGCGTCGCTCGGGGTCATCTGGATGAGCCAGCCCTCGCCGTAGGGATCGGTGTTGACCGTCTCCGGCGCGGCGTCGAGCGCCTCGTTGATGGCCGTCACGGCCCCGGCGACGGGCAGGAAGAGATCGGACACCGTCTTGACGGCCTCGATGGTGCCAAAGATTTTCTCGGCGTCGCCCTCGACGGGGTTCAGCTCGACGAAGACGATGTCGCCCAGCTCCTGCTGCGCGTAGTCGGTGATGCCGACCGTGGCGGTGCCGTCGTCGGCGAGGCGGATCCACTCGTGCTCATTCGTGTAGCGGCAGTCATCGGGGAACGTCATGGCAGTGTCGAGGTGGAGGGAACGAGGGCAGGGAGAGGAAGCTACTCAAAAAGCGGGGAGCCGGTCAGGTCAGCAGCACGAGAGCAAGCGCGAGGGCGGCCGGTACGGCTTGCACCCAGAGATCTTCCGGCTCACCGTCGCCGCGCCGAAGAGGCCGGCGACGATCACGCAGACCAGGAAGAACACGGCGATGGACGTGCCGGCCTCGCCAAGCAGCAGGCTCCACACCAAGCCCGCCGCGAGGAAACCGTTGCACAAGCCCTGGTTCGCCGCCATCGCCTTCGACGCCTCGGCGAACTCCGGCGTCAAGCCGAACGCGCGCCGGCCGAGCGGCTTCGTCCAGAACGCCATCTCGAGGACGAGAAAATAGACGTGCAGCGCGGCGACGACGCCGACCAGGAGGCGCGCGGAGAGGCTCATCTAGTCGTCCTTCGGCGGCAGCAGCGTGAAGTCCGCGAGGAAGCCGGTGTCGAAGTCGCCGGCCTGGAAGCGGGCGTCGTCCATGAGCTGGCGGTGGAACGGGATGGTCGTCTTGATGCCGTCGATCACGAACTCGTCGAGCGAGCGGCGCATCTTGCGGATGGCCTGCTCGCGGTCCTTGCCGCGCACGATCAGCTTGGCGACGAGCGAGTCGTAGTTCGGCGGGATCCGGTAGCCGGCGTAGATGTGGGTGTCGACGCGGACGCCGTGGCCCTTGGGCGTGTGGAGGCCGACGATGGTGCCGGGCGACGGCGAGAAGTTGCGGTACGGGTCCTCGGCGTTGATCCGGCACTCGATGGAATGCCCCTCGAGCACCACGTCGCGCGGGGTCAGCTTCGCGCCATTGGCGACGGCGATCTGGAGCTCGATCAGGTCGGTGTCGGTGACCTCTTCGGTGACCGGGTGCTCGACCTGGATGCGGGTGTTCATCTCCATGAAGTAGAACTCGCCGTGCTTGTCGAGCAGGAACTCGACCGTGCCCGCGCCGGCGTAGTTGACCGCGACGGCCCCGGCGATGGCGGCCTCGCCCATCCGCCGCCGGAGGTCGGCGTCGACGACCGGCGAGGGGGCCTCCTCGAGGAGCTTCTGGTGGCGACGCTGGATCGAGCACTCGCGCTCGCCGAAGTGGAGCGCCGTGCCCTGCCCGTCGCCGACGAGCTGGATCTCGATGTGGCGCGGCTCCTCGACGAACTTCTCGAGGTAGACCGCCCCGTTGCCGAAGGCCGCCTTCGCCTCGGAGCCGGCCGCGACGAACTGCTTCTCGAACTCGGCCTCGTCTTGCGCGAGCCGCATCCCGCGCCCGCCGCCGCCGGCCGACGCCTTGATCATCACCGGGTACCCGATCTCGGCGGCGACGCGCTTGCCCTCCTTGACGGACTCGATCTCGCCCTCGGAGCCGGGCACGACCGGCACGCCGGCCTCGCGCATCGTCTCCTTGGCGACGCTCTTGTCCCCCATCTTGCTGATCGTGTCGGGCGTCGGGCCGATGAAGACGAGGTCGTTGTCGGCGCAGATGGCCGCGAACTCGGCGTTCTCGGCGAGGAAGCCGTAGCCGGGGTGGACGGCGTCGGCCCCGGTGACCTCGGCGGCGGCGATGATGCGGTCGACGCGGAGGTAGCTCTCGGCCGAGGGCGGCGGGCCGATGCAGACGGCCTCGTCGGCGAAGCGCACCGGCAGCGACTCGCGGTCGGCGGTCGAGTAGACGGCGACGGTCTTGATCCCGATCTCGCGGCAGGTCCGCAGGACGCGGAGCGCGATCTCGCCCCGGTTGGCGATGAGGACTTTCTTGATCATAGCGACGAGGTCCGAAGGGTGAGCTACGCGGGAGGGGAGCCGTCGCTCGTCACTTGCTCGTCAGCACGAACAGCGGCTGGTCGTACTCGACCGGCTCGGCGTTCTCGACGAGGATTTCCTTGACGGTCCCGCTGTGCTCGCTCGTGACTTCGTTCATCAGCTTCATCGCCTCGATGATGCAGAGCGGGTCCCCCTCGCCGACCGTGGTGCCGACTTTGACAAAGACGTCGGCCTCGGGCGACGGCGCGCGGTAGAACGTGCCGACGATGGGGGCGCGGATCAGGACCTCGTTCGCGCCGGAGCCGGGCTCGACGGCCGGCTCGGCGGCGGCCGGAGCAGCGGGTGCAGGCGCGGCTGGAGCGGGTGCCGGAGGGGCCGCGGGCGGCGCGCTCGGCGGAGCGTAGGAGGGCGGCATCGCCGGGGGCATCGGGGCGTAGCCCGTCTGCATGGGGAACGGCTGCGGCATGGCAAAGCCGCCCATCGACGGGGCGCTTTGCTGGAGCGTCACCGTCGGCGACTGGCGGCGGACGATGATCTTGAGACCACCCTCCTCCACCTCGACCTCGGCGACGCCGCTCTCGTTGACGAGCCGAAGGAGGGCCTGCACTTTGTCGAGGTCCATGATGCGTGGGGGTGGAGTCGTGAGAAGAGGAGCGCTAGCTCGCGTTGACGCGCGTGAGGTACGCGCCCGAGGCCGTGTCGACGCGCACGAGGTCGCCCTCGTTGATGAAGAGCGGGACGTTGACCGTCGCGCCGCTCTCGAGGGTGGCAGGCTTGGTCGCGCCGGTGGCGGTGTCGCCCTTCATGCCGGGCTCGGTCTCGGACACCACCAGCTCGACCTGCTGCGGAATCTCGACCGAGAGGGACTCGCCCGTCTCGGCGTGGACGATCAGGTCTACGCCGCCGCCCTCCTTGATGAAGCCGCGGCCCTCGACGCTGCCCGACGGGAGCGTGGTCTGCTCGTAGGTGTCGGTGTTCATCAGGTGGAGGCCGAGGTCATCCTCGTAGAGGAACTGGTAGGAGTGGCGCTCGACGCGGGCCTCGTCCACCTTCTCGCCGGCGCGGAACGTGTTGTCGACGATCTTGCCGTTGCGGAGGTTGCGGAGCTTGGTGCGGACGAACGCGCCGCCCTTGCCCGGCTTGACGTGCATGAACTCGACGATCTGCCAGACGGCCCCGTTCCAGATGAAGGTAAAGCCGTTGCGGAAGTCTTGCGTGGAGGCCATAGGGGGGAAAGCGAGGGGCGAAGAAAGGGGAAGGGCGCAGCGCGCGCAAGGGGGAAAAGATACCCTGCCCGGCGCGTCCCTGTCAATCGCCCCGTCCGATTGCCTACCCGCCTGATTGCCTAAACGAAAGAGGGGCCTTGCCGGCGTCAACCGACAAGGCCCCTACGTGCGTCCGGCTCAGGCACCGAGGTGCCGAACCGAGAGCGGACTGCTTACCGAACCACGGTCATGCGCTCGGTGAGCTGCGTCGCGCCGGCGTCGAGACGGTAGAAGTACACACCGCTCGGCAGGCTCGCCGCGTCGAAGTCGACGAAGGTCTTGCCAGCCTGCGCAACACCGTTCATCAGGACCGCGACCTCGCGGCCGAGCACGTCGTAGACCGTGAGCGTCACGTCCTGCGCCGCCGGGAGTTCGAAGCCGATCCTCGTCGAGGACGAGAACGGGTTCGGGTAGGCCGAGCCGAGCAGGAACGTGCCCTGCGGCGTCACGACCTCGCTCGCGAGCGCGCCGACATCCTGCGCAGCCTCAGCATTCGCGATGATGGCGTCGAGGCTCTCGCCGGCCACCATAGCGAAGCGCGCCTGCACCCGGTCGTCCACGCTCACGTCAAACGAGCCGACACCCAGCACCGTGCGCACGTCCTGGTCCTCGGTGAGCTCGTCGCCGTCACTGGTCAGCGCGTCGAAGATGCTGTCGTCGCTCGCCTCAGGGTCGGTCGCCAGCGTCCAGCCCGAGACCTCCTCGCTGATGGCGACCAGGCCGAAGTAGTTGGCCGTGGTGCCATCGGTGTTGAAGACGTAGAGCAGCTGGCTCTCTTCGTCGTAGCCGCCGTTGTTCATCTCGAAGGCCTCGCCGCCGACGTCCCAGTCGGCGAAGATGCCCGCGTAGACGTCCTCGACCTCCTCGCCGAGCGTGTTGTCGAGGATGATGTCGAGAAAGACGAACGGGTCGCCGTCGCGGGCGTAGCCGTTGAGGCGCACGCCGACGGGGATGCCCGGGTCACCGGCCGACGAAAACCGGGTCGTGATGGCCTGGTCGAAGTCGTAGTTCGGCGGGTTGTCGGGGTCGCTGAGCGGCGTGACCTCCTCGACGGCGACGAACTCGGAGGCCGTGGCGTAGGGGCTGCCCTCGACCAGGCCGTCCTGGCCGATGACCACTGAGGCGCGGAAGAGCCCCTCGTCGCCCATGAACGAGAAGCCGAAGGCCTGGTCGCCGTTGGGCGCGGTGCCGATAAAGCCGTTGTCGAAAAAGCCCGTCTCGACGGTGCCGGTGCCGAGGGGGGCAGCGGTCGGCGCCGGCGGCGGCTCGGTGCAGATCTCGCACGTGATGGTGCCCTCCTCGCCGAACTTGATCTCGTCCAGGATGGCGAGGGCGCTGTTGCGCGAGACGAATGCGGCCGGAGCCGTGCACCCATCCTCGTCGGGATCACAATCCCCGGCCATGATCAGAAGTGCATCGTCGTTATCGGAGCCACAACCGTCTTCGCCGATTGTGCAGTTGTAAACAATGACGTACTCGGCCCCGGCAGCGGAAGCGTTCTGCACCTTCAGGACGAACGGGCAGAACCCGCGCTCGACAAAGGCGACGTTGCCCTCGACGGCGGCGGCGTTGTCAGCCGTGAGGGGGCCGCAGCCGTCCTCGGGGGAGGCGTCAGGCTCGTCGGGGTTGGGCTCGGACTCGACCGGGACGAACTCGAAGGGTCCGAAGGTCTGGTTCGGCGGCTCGCTGGGGAACTGAGCGCCGAAGGCGGCTTCGTAGGCGGCAAGGTTCTCGGCGACGCCGATGTCCACGGTGAGGCTGTCAGGGCCACCCTGCGCCATGACAAGCGCCGGCGCGAGCAGGAACGCCAGGGTTAAGAGGTAGCGAAAGGTTTTCATAGCGGGTTGGTGTGTGTGTGAGTGGTATGACGGATGCCTCTCCTGTCAGCCTCGCGCCAAGCGGCGCAAGAATCGGGGACAGGGATGCATTAAGGGATGTATGATACGGGAGAGCTTCCGCATTACGCAAGGGATTTTTCTCCCCCCTCCGGCTCCGCCATGCTCACTTCGTACCTAGACCCTGCTCACCAGTCTCGACACTCCGCTTCTCGGTGAGCATAGGCCAGTAGCGGCGCGGGACGTGCTGCAAGTGAAGACGCGGGTTGGCCCGCTCGGGAATCGTGACCGCGCGGAAGTAGGTCTGCCACAGCCGCTGAAACGCTGCCTCGTCCTCGGCGTGGCGCGCGCGGTCGTCGGGTGCGGCCGGGGCGAAGTGCGTGCCGGCTGCGTCGTGCACCAGGGCGTAGCGCCGGGCAGCGTCGACGATGGCCCAGCGCATGGCCGGGTAGCGGGCTTCGAAGTGCGCCCCGATGAGCGGCAGCACGTTGAAGTCGGGCCGGATGGTCGCTACATACGCGCCGTCGGGGCCTTCCTCGAAGCGGACGAACGCGTGCATCCGGTGGACCTCGCGGCCGACCTGCTGCGCGAGCCGCTCCACGCGCCACGCCGGGGCGAACCGGTAGTCCGTGAGCACCGACGCGCTGCGCGCGACGACGGCCCGCAGCAACGCCAGGAGCGTCGCCTCGATGCCGGGTTGCTCGCTGAGGAAGACGCGGTAGAGCCGTCGCACGGCGTCTTCGCCCATCCGTCCCTCGAACGCCCGCCGGACCCGGTCAGCCAGCGCGCCGTCCGTCGCCACGGACACCGTCTCGCCGAACAGCCCGCCTTGCGGCGTCTCGGCCTCGGCCTCGATGGCGGCCTCGGCCTCGGGCCACGCCGCCGCGACGGCGCAGAGAAAGCCGGGGAAGGAGCCGTCGTAGGTGTAGCAGTTCATTGGCGGATAGTGATGCCACGCTCTACAACGCGCACCGGCAGGGCTACTTCTGGTTTTACTTCGCTCTCCCACTCACGCGGCGAAGAGCCCGAGCTGCGGCGTGGCCTGCTGCCGGGCCCCGGTGAGGCGGAGCCGAACGAGCGCCGGGTCGCGCTCGAGCAGGCGGGGGGTGTGGTCGGGGACGGTGAGGAAGTAGCGGGCGCGCTTGAGGACGACGCCCATCGTGCGGAGGTGCTCCCAGCGGACCGTTCCGTGCCGCCGCGCCGCCACGATCCGCCGGGCCGACGTGTGCCCGATCCCCGGCACGCGGAGCAGCCACTCGGCCTCGGCCGTGTTGACATCGACCGGGAACAGGTGCGGGTTGCGGAGCGCGTAGCTCGTCTTCGGGTCCACGCCCTGATCGAGCATGGGCTCGGCCTCGGTGACGACCTCGTCGACCGAGAACTGGTAGAAGCGCAGCAGCCAGTCGGCCTGGTAGAGCCGGTGCTCGCGGACGAGCGGGGCGCGGTCGATCTGGGCGGCGCGGGCGTCGCCGATGGGGATGTAGCCCGAGTAGTAGACGCGCTTGAGCTTCTGCTGCTGGTACAGCCCGTCGGCGAGCCGGAGGACCGTGCGGTCGTCCTCCGGCGTGGCCCCGATCACGAGCTGGGTGCTCTGCCCGCCCGGCGCGAAGCTCGGCGGGCGCTTGAGGGCGAGCCGCCGAGCCGCCGCGCGGTCCTCCCGGTTCTCCTCGATCCGCTCGCCGACGACGTCCATCGGGCGGAAGGCGCTCGCGTAGTCCTTCTCCGGGGCGACGGCCTTGAGCCCGCGCTCGGACGGGATCTCGAGGTTGACGCTGAGGCGGTCGGCGTAGAGCCCGGCCTCGGCGACGAGCTCGTCCGACGCGCCGGGGATGACCTTGAGGTGGATGTAGCCGTGGAAGTGGTGCTCCTCGCGCAGGCTCCGCGCCACGGCGACGAGCTTCTCGGTCGTCGTGTCGGCGTCCTTGAAGATGCCCGACGAGAGGAACAGCCCCTCGATGTAGTTGCGCCGGTAGAACCCGAGCGTGAGATCGACGACCTCCTGGACGGTGAACGCGACGCGCTGCACGTCGTTGGAGCGGCGGCTGACGCAGTAGGCGCAGTCGTAAATGCAGACGTTCGTGAAGAGGATCTTGAGCAGCGAGACGCAGCGCCCGTCGGGCGTGTACGAGTGGCAGATGCCCATGCCGGTCGAGTTGCCGAGCCCGTCTTTCGTGTTCTGGCGCTTGCTGCCGCTCGACGAGCACGAGACGTCGTACTTGGCGGCGTCCGCCAGGATCTCCAGCTTTTCGATCACCTGTCGGCGCATCGCGGTCGGTCGGTTCGTGGTCAGGAGGGCCAGAATACCGTCCGCCGCTGCCAGCCTTGTGTCATCGCTCCCCCGCTCGGGCCTTAACGCTTCCCCTACCCTCTCGTCATGTCCCCTCCCTCTCACATCGCCGTCGTCGGCGGCGGCATCAGTGGCCTGGCGGCGGCGTGGCGGCTGCGCGCGCGAGGCGTGGCAGTCACGCTCTTCGAGGCCAGCGCGCAACCCGGCGGTATGCTCCGCTCCGTTCGCCGCGACGGCTACCTCGTGGACGAGGGCCCCAACACGCTCGTCGCCCGGTCGCAGACGGTGGTGGACGTGATTGAGGCCCTCGGCCTGACCGGTGAACGCCTCCCCGCGAGCGAGGCCGCCGTCCACCGTTACGTCGTCCGCAGTGGCACGCCCGTGCCCATCCCGACCTCGCCGCTCAGCCTGGCGACGACGCCGCTGCTCTCGGCCCGCGCCAAGCTCCGGCTCCTCGCTGAGCCTTTCGTCGGACGCTCCCCTTTGGAAGACGAGCCCCTCGCCGACTTCGTCCGACGCCGCCTCGGACCCGAGGTGCTCGACTACGCAGTCAACCCGTTTGTGGCGGGCGTGTGGGCGGGCGATCCCGAAAGCCTCTCGGCGCGCTGGGCCTTTCCGACGTTGCACGCGCTAGAGCGCGAGCACGGCTCCCTCGCGCGTGGCCTCGTCCACCGGCTGCGGCACCGCCCGCTCACGCCGCGCTCGTCGCCGCGCCCGTTTTCCTTCCGCGACGGCATGCAGACTCTCTCCGACGCCCTCGCCCGAAGCCTCGGCGACACAGTAGTCCTCGGCGCACCCGTCACGGCGCTCCAGCGCGATGCCGATAGGTGGACCGTCACGGCACGCATCGGCGGATCGCTGCGACCGGACCTGTTTGACGGCGTCGTGTACGCCGCGCCGCTCCACCGGCTGCCCAGCGTCGAGGGCGGCTTCGCCGTACCTCCGGTGGTCTATCCGCCGGTATCGGTCCTCGCGCTCGGGTTTCGCCGCTCGGACGTCGCGCATCCGCTCGACGGATTCGGCGTGCTGATCCCAGAGCGAGAGCCGTTCCGCCTCCTCGGCGCGCTGTTCTCCTCCACCCTCTTCCCCGGCCGTGCGCCCGCCGGTCACGTGCTGCTGACGTGCTTCCTCGGCGGCACCCGGCACCCGGCCGATGCCGCCCTCCCGACCGACGCCCTCACGACGTTCGCCCTCGCCGACCTCCGCTCCCTGCTCGGCGTTCGCGCCGCGCCGGTGTTCGTCCACCGCGCGCAGTGGGACCGGGCGATTCCGCAGTACGACCTCGGCCACCACCGCGTGCTCACGGCGCTCGCTGACCTCGAAGCTCGGCACCCCGGCCTCGTGTTCGCGGGGAACGTCCGGCGCGGCATCTCGGTCGGCGACGCGCTCGAAGCTGGCCTGGAGGCGGCCGGTCGGCTCATCGGTGGGCGGTGAGGCTAGAGACGGGAAGACGGAGCGCGACGGCCTCGGTGGTTTGTCTGACTCCATCCCCTCCCGCGCTCAGCACGCTCCCGGCGCGCCGCCGACGGCGAGGTACTGGAGCAGCTTGCGCTTGGCGACGGGCAGGATCGTCGGCTCAACGGGGAAGTCGAGGTCGGTGGCGAGGCGGTAGGTGGCCGGCGTCGGGAGGTCCGGGTGGGCCGCGATGAGGCGCTGCTTGAGAGCGTGCGGCGGGATGCCGGACGGGGCTTCGCCGAGGTCGGCGGTGCGGAGGCTGCGGAAGCGCTCGTCATGCCGGGTGAAGATCGAGACGGCGTAGCGGAGGACGCGGAGCGCCGCGCCGTCGGGCACGAGCAGGTAGCCCTCGTCCTGGTACGCCGGCACGATGCCGACCGCCTCGACGGCCGTGTGCTCGTCCACGAAGTCGAAGATCGCTCGGCCCTCGTCGATGACCTCTTGGACGAGCGGATAGGCCCACGTGACGAGCGTCTCGAACAGCATCGCCGGCTCCTCGGCCTCGTCGTAGCGCAGCGTGCCCTCGCTCAGGTCGATCCCGGTCAGGTCCCCGCGCCCGCGCAGTGCCTCGGCGCGCTGCCCGATTGCCTGCATCGCCTGGTGGAGATGGATCAGGTCGGCGAGGTGCGGATAGACGACGTTCTCGCCGAAGGCGCGCCGCACGGTTTGGAGGCCGTGCAGCACCCGGTAACGGGTCGATTCTTCGTCGCGGGCAGCGGTGAACAGGTCGAGACCGAGAGCAGACATAGACGCGAGCGGGATGGTGAGCAGTTCACCCTTCCTTCGCAAATATATTGCCAGGGTAGGAATTTGCAAAACGAGAGGGAAAGGGGAAACGCAAGGCAACCACAAGCCGGAACCCCTACCTGTTTCCCCTGCTCCGCTGTCTAGAGTCCAAACCAATACGTCGCTTTGACGAGGAAGATGTTCTGCACGGCTTGGCGGAAGATGGCCCCCACGTCGCGGTCGAGGTCGAAGTCGCCGAAGGCCTCGAAGCCGTCGCGCTGCTGCTGCCAGACGAAGAAGAGCGCCGAGCCGGGGCGGTACTCCCAGCGGACGACCGCGCTGCCGCGCAGCGAGCGGAAGTTGAAGTCGGGCTTGTCGAACGAGAACGCGGGGCCGTCGCCGGGCACCACGGTGAACTCCTCCTCGCGCTCGGTGATCGTGCCGGTGTCGCGGCCGTAGACGTCGAAGTCGTAGGTGCCGGGCGCGCGGAGCTGCTTGAAGCCGGAGTAGCGGCCGGCCGTGACGAAGGGCCGGGCGAAGAGCTGGAGCGAGAGGTCGGGCGAGAAGGTCCAGTCGGCCCGGAGGCCGAGCGAGAACGAGGTCTGCTCGATGTCGCCGAAGACGTAGCGCGTCCCGAAGGTCGCCTCGGCCGCGGGGTCCTCGACGGCCGTGAGGTACTGATCGGTGTCGAACTCGTTGAACAGCTCCGGGCTGATGGTGAGGTTGAGCGACGGCGTCGGCCGGATCGTGAGGTCGAAGCCGCCGCCGACGTCGTACTCGGGATTGTCCACGAACTCGGTGCGGGCGAAGGCGAAGGCGCTGCCGGAGACGGCCTTGCGGCTGTCGGAGTAGATGAACGGGTTGGTGCTGATGTCGGCGGGCGTCCGGGCGACGGGTCCGCCGCGCGTGAGCCGGTCGTTGTAGGTCTCCCCGAGGTTGCCGCCGACGTAGAGGCCGCCGCCCCACAGGTTCGCGAGCTGGAGGTTCGAGTTGACGTTGAGCCGCCGGTTGATCGTCTGCCCGTCGCCGTTGAGCGCAACGCTCCAGTTGACGTTCCCGCCCCACCGCCGGAGCCAGTCCGGACCGGGGTCGTTCTCGTTGTAGATCACGATTCCCGAGTGCGAGTACACGTCGGAGCGAAACTGGAACCCGAGGTCGTTCACGTCGAAGCCGGGCGTGACGGCGTTCGCGGTGAGCGAGCCAATGAGCTTGCCGCCTGTCTTGGCGACCGAGACCTCGCCGTAGGTCCCACTCAGGCTCGTCGCGCCGCCGTCCACGCCGAGGTGGTCGGCGTCGGGGCGCTGGAAGTAGCGCTGCGGAGCGCGTTGCAAACCGTCGATCACGGACGCGGTGCCGCCGACCCAGCTCTGGGCGAGGACGCCGCTGACGGCCCACGCCCGGTCGCCCCAGGCGTGCTCGAAGTCGAGGCCGCCGGCGTACGCCTGCTCCGGGGTGAGGTCCGCGAAGAGCGGCTCGCTTCGGCTGCGGTTGGTCGCGGTGACTAGACCGCCGACGACGGTCCTCCCCTGGCGGAAGTCGCGCTTGACGCGGCCCACGGCGTAGTTGGTCAGCGGCTCGACGGGGGTCTCGAGCGTCTCGCCGTCGGTGTTCAGGTACCGCGCCTGCTCCTCGACGGTGACGGCATCGAGAATCCCAATAGACCAGTCGCCGACCTTGCCGCTGAGCTTGGCGGCGGTCGCGATGGTGGTCTGGTCCGGCGACTCGGTGTAGACGAACTCCTCGCCGCTCAGCCCGCGCTGGGGCCGCCGCCCGATCCGCCGGGAGTAGAAGAAGGTGGGCCGGTAGTTGACGTTGTACGCCCGCGTCCGCCCGTACTCGAACACGTCGACGCCCTCGACGAAGAAGGGCCGCCGCTCCTCGAAGAAGACCTCGAAGGCCGAGAGGTTGACGACCGCCGGGTCGGCCTCGACCTGCCCGAAGTCGGGGTTGATGGTGGCCGCGAGCGTGAGGTTGCTCGTGAGGCCGTACTTGACGTCCGCCCCGACGGTGCCGACGAGCGCGTTCTCGCTGTAGAACGGGTTGTCGGCATCGCCCGGCTCGCGCGTGAGGCGGCTGGCGAGGTAGGGCTGCACTTCGAGCCGGCGCGGCGCGGCAAGGCCGGCCAGCCCGTCGAGCGATCCGAAGCGCGAGACGAAGCCGTCCTCCTCGGGGTCGATGGGTGCCCAGAAGGTCTTCTCGTCGTTGCGGGCGATGTCGCGCTGGAACTGGACGCCCCACGGCCCGGCCGCCGCGCCCGTCTGGTAGCGGAGTTGGGAGAGCGGAACGCGGAGCTCGGCGGTCCAGCCGTCGGCGGTGCGGTGGACGGCCGCGTCCCAGACGGCGTCCCAGCTCCCGTCCTCGTTGTCGTCGTTGTAGGTGAGGATGTCGTACTTGACGCCCGCTGCGTTGACGCCGAAGCTGAAGGCCGTCCGCCCGTCGCCGTACGAGTCGAACGAGACGAGGACCTTGTCGCTGTCGGTCCACTCGTCGCGGCGGACGAGGCGGGCCATGATGTCCTCGGGGGCCGTGTCGTGGCAGCGGAAGCCGACCCAGAGGGCGTCGTCGTCGTAGAGCACGAACGCCTCGGTGCGCTGGCTCGCCGGCTCGCCGGCATCGGGGCGGAGCTGGACGAAATCGGTGGCCGCGTCGGCCCCGGTCCAGGCGGCCTCGTCGAGCCGGCCGTCGAGACTCGGCGTCGCGGCGGCCTCGACGCGGACGGCGCGGACGCTCGGCGGCGCGGCGGGATCGTCGGGCATCGCCGAGACAGACAGCGCGAGGGCGAGGGCCAAAAAAGACAGTGGCATGGGATTGGTCGGATGGCGAGGGGCGGCGGGCATAGCTCGCCCAGCCTACTGCTCGGGGTAGACAGTCAGGAGGTGTCAGCGTTGCCCGGCGTGGCTAGCGGTCGTCCGGGCAGTCCTCGTTGGCGCAGCGTTCGAGGCGGTGCCGGACGTCGTGGAGTGCCTCCTCCAGACTTCGCTCGGCGTCGCGGAGGGCGCGCGCGGCGATGTGGAGCGCGGCGGCCTCGGCCCCGTCGCTCTCGGCCAAGTCGTCCTCGACGTCGGCCAGCTCGTCGCGGATGTCGTCGAGGGCGTCGGCGATGTCGTCCTCGGCGTTGTCCCACTCGTGCTCCCAGTCCTGGCCGCGCTCGGGGTTCCACTCGGTCTTCGCCTCGACCTCGGCGAGGGCGTCTTCGATCTCGTGCTGCATCTCGTCCCAATCGACCTCGGCGAGCGCGGCGGCGACCTCGCCCTCGAAGTCGATCTCGGCCATCGCCCGCCCCGCCTCGGCCATCGCGTGCTCCATCACCGGACCGATGCCGGCAAGCGCTTCGGCGACGATGTCGAGGTTGGCCTCGTGCTGCCGGTCGCGGTCCTTATCCCACGCCGGGTCGGCGCGCGGATCGGCGCGCTGTCCGATACCACGCGAGCCCGCGCGGGATCCCGCGCGGCGGAGCCTGACGCTGCCGTTGAGCACGGTCGCGGTCAGCCGCCGCCCACCGCTGCCGATCCGCCCCTCGGCGGAGGCCCCGGTGTAGCCCTCGCGGCGAACCGTGAGCGGGAAGTCGGACTTGATGCTGCCGGTCTGCGCCTCGGCGCGGACCGTCGCGTGGAGGTCGGCCGGGAGCGTCAGGACGATGCTGCCGTTGACGGTCGAGAAGTCGAGCGCGCCGTCCCAGTCGGCGCGGCCGAGGCGAGCGGTGATGCTGCCGTTGACGGTCTCGGCGCGGACGACCCCGGCGGCCTCAGCGCGGACGCTGCCGTTGACCGTCTGCGCCGTCACGTCGCCCTGGCGCGACTCCGTCTCGACGCTGCCGTTGACCGTGTGCGCCTCGACCGAAGCGCCGAGCGGATCCGTCTTGATGCTGCCGTTGACGGTGTGGGCGATGAGCCGGACGGTCTCGGGGAGCGTGACCTCGAAGGCCACGCGCACGTCGTTGTCGCGGACCGACCCCTGCGCGCCCTGCCCCGGCCGGCAGTCTGGGCGCTGCCCCGGATAGACCGCGCAGAAAACGACCCCATTTGCGAACTCCTTGACGACGATCTCAACCTCGTCCTCGCGGCCTCGGTCGGACGTCTTCTCGGCCTCGATGCGGACGCGGTCGCCGGAGCCGTTGCGAGCGCGGACCGAGCCGTTGATCCCGTAGACCTCGACGAAGCCACCCGCTGCGACGCGGCCGTCCCACGTGAACGTGTCGTCCGAGTGGAAGAAGGCCGTCATTTCGGGTTGGGAGACAGGCAGCGGAGGCAGGGTGGCGATGGCCGGCACCGGCTCCGGCTCGGCCCCGACGGGCTGGAACGCCGCCAGCGGAAGCACGAGCGCGAGGGCCAGCACCCCGAGCGCGCCGAGCGCCCACCGGCCCGCGGCGCGGCGGTTCTGGCTCGTATCGAGGATCGAGAGGATGCGGCCTTCGAGGTTGGAGCGCCGAGCCATCGGGGCCGTCGCATCGAGGGCGACCGCGTCGCGCCGGAAGCAGCGGGCGATCTCCACCAGGTGGCCGGCATAGTCGGAGGCGACCGCGCCGTTGGTGAGCACGTAGTCGTCGCAGGCGTACTCGCGCTCCAGCAGCGACCGGCGGTAGGCGAGCCACGCCAGCGGGTTGAACCAGTGCAGCACGAGCGCGGCCTGCGCGACGAGCTGCGTCGTGCAGTCGTAGCGGAGGATGTGCGCGAGCTCGTGGGTGAGGACGACCTCGCGCCGGTCCTCGGGCCACGCGTCGGCGTCGGCAGGCAGGAGGATGACGGGCGAGCCGATGCCGCACGCGACCGGCACCGCAATCCGGTCGCTGCGGAGCAACCGCACCGGGCGCTCGAGGTCGAGACCAAACGCGACGCGCTCTTTCAGCTCCAGCCAGTCGAGATCGTAGATAGGCGCGGCCCGCTGCACGAGCCGGTGCGCGCCGAGCCACGCCGCCCCCCACCGCGACGCGACAGCGATGGCCCCCGCCGCCCACGCCAGCAGCAGCCACACCCGCCAGTCAATCGAGGCCGGGACCGACGGTGCCGGGGCCGAGACGGGAGCCGCGAAGGCCGGCTCCTCCCGAGCCGAGAGGCGCTCGGGAAAGATCAGCACGTCGCCGGACGGTGTCGGTACACCCGGCCCCACCCACCCGCGTGGTGCCGGGCGAGGCGCGGCCGGAGCCTGGGGCACAACCGGGGGCCGTGGAGCCGCCGGGACGGCCGACCCCACCGCCTCGCCCGGCAGAACCGGTACCTGCCAGCCCGGCAGCACGGCGAAGAGCACCGGCAGCACGAGGGCCGCAGCGAGCGCGGCCGCCCACACCGCATGGCGCGTCGCTGCCGACGCGCGGCGCAACAGGCCTGCCACGAGGAAAGCGAGCAGGAAGAGGACGCTGCCCTTGACGGCGACCGCGAGGAGGAGCGCCGTCCAGTCGGAAGGGCTGAGGTGCGTGACGAGGTTCATGCTAGCGGCCCTCCGTTCTGGCGTTTTCGATGAGCGAAGCGAGGCGGTCCAGCTCGCCGTCCGAGAGACTCTTCCCGCCCTCGTCGAGGAGCGCGGCCACGGCCTGCTCGGCCGAGCCGTCGAAGAACGTGCGGACGACGTGGCGCAGCGCCGAGCGCCGAGCCTTCTCCGGCGCGACAGTCGGGTGGTAGACGTAGCGCGGCCCGTCCTGCGTGTGGGCCAGGTGGCCCTTGTCCTCGAGGATGCGGAGGTGGGCGCGGACCGCCGAGTAGCTCGGCGGGTCGGCGAGGCCGTCCAGCACCTCGGCGGCCGTGGCCTCGCCGTGGCGGTAGACGACATCCATGATTTGCCGCTCGCGGCGGCTGAGGTCAGAGGCAGACATGCGGAACCGGTTGGGTTGGGCTGCGCTACGGGCGCACGAAACGGAGAGTTACACGCCGTGCTAAATTTTTAACACACCCAAAGTATACCCGGCCCACGTCGCTTGCCAAGAGGCGATGCTATTTTTTTAGCACACCTCCTCGCATGGCGAAGCCAGCCTCCTGTCCTCGAGCCGGGCGACCAGTCGTTCGCCCCTACGGGCGGAGAGGTCAATGGCCGGTCCCTCTGCCACCTTGCCCTCCCCTCTGCCCTCAGCCGCCGCGCATCATCGAGAGGACGGTCAGCACGCCCTCGCGCGGCATCCGGATGAAGTCGTTGAACTGCCCGCCAGCCGCCAGGACCTCGCCCCCGTCGAGCGCGATGCATTCGCCGGAGAGATACGAGGAGCCGGCGGAGAGGAGGAAGACCGCGAGGTCGCTCAACTCGTCCGGCTCGCCGAAGCGCTGCAAGGGGACGCGCTTCTTCATGTTGTCCGCCATCTCCTGGTCCGGGACGAGGCGGCTCCACGCACCCTCGGTCGGAAACGGGCCGGGGGCGATGCAGTTGAGCCGGATGCCGTAAGTCCCCCACTCGGCGGCGAGCGACCTCGTCATCGCCACGATGCCAGCCTTCGAGACGGCGCTCGGGAGGACGAAGGCGCTGCCGGTCTCGGCATAGGTCGTGGCGATCGAGAGGATGACGCCGGGTGTGCCGCGCTCGATCCACTGCCGGCCGCACCACTGCGTGCAGTAGAACGAGCCGTAGAGGTTGGTCTTGACGATGGCGTCGAAGCCGTTCGGGCTCAACTCGGCCGAGGCCGAGAGGAAGTTGGCGGCGGCGTTGTTGACGAGCCGGGTTACGGGCCCCTGCCGGCGCTCGGCCTCCTCGAAGAAGGCGGCCACGCTCTCGGCCTCGCGCACGTTGCAGGAGATCCCCTCGGCGGTGCCGCCCGCCTCGCGGATGTCGCCGACCGTTTTTTCCAGCGGCTCTTCGCGCCGGCCGCAGATCGTGACGGCGGCCCCGAGCGCAGCGGCCCGCATCGCCATGACGCGGCCCAGGCCGGTCCCGCCGCCGGTGATGACGACGTGCTCGCCACTCAGGATGTCGTCTCGGTAGATGTCGGCCATGTCTGTGCTGGAAGGATTCTAGCGCCGCCACAGGCGGCTAAGGTCGAGGTCGAAGCGGCACACGCCGAGGTCGAACGCGACGGTGTCGCTGCCCGACTCGAACTGCCGGACGTAGCGGTCCCCGTCGAGCACGAATCCCTCGGCCGTCTCGGTCAGCGGGTCCGCCAGTAGGTAATGCCGGATGCCCTCGGCTTCGTAGAGGTCGTGCTTGATCCGGCGGTCCTTCGCCGCCGTGGACGGCGAGAGAGTCTCGGCCACGAGCGCGGGCGTCGTCGTGAGAAAGAGTCCGTCCAGCTCCTGATCGGTGCAAACGACGAGATTATCAGGGATCAGGAGGGTCTGCTCGTCGATGTAGTAGTTGACCGGCGGGAGCACCTGGCATTCCGGACACTCCTCGAGCGCCTGCTCCAGGAGGGTATGCAGCCGACCGCTAACCAGCTGGTGGCTAATCCTCGGCGCGGGACTCATCGCATAGGGCATCCCGTCGATCAGCTCCCAGCGGTCCTCCCAGTGCTTCATGTCCTCGACGGTGTAGCGCGGGACGTAGGCGATCTTGGTAGCCATTCGGATCTGCTCCGGCGAAGCGATGCGTGAGCGAGGGGTCAAGGTACGACGCAGCCGAGCCGAACGCCGAGAGGGACCCGCCCCGCGCGTCCCCCTCGGACTCCACTTTCTGTGCCGCCTAGACCTTCTTGACGGACGGCTCGGTCGGCGCGGTCGCGGCTCCGTAGGCGGTGCCGCCCGAGCTTTCGAAGACCGTCTCGCTCGTCGCGCCGTCGCCGGAGGCGGGCGGGACCGGGTCCATGACCACGGCATTCTGCTTGTACTCGTCGAGCGTGAAGCTGTCGACCTGGATGGCGTCCTGCCGCGCCTCGTTGGCGTCCTGGAGGAGCTGCGCCTCGGCCGGGGTGATGATGCCCTTCTCGACGGCCTGCTCCACCAAGACGGCCGGGGCCACCTTGCGCGGCAGCTCCTTGCGGCGGATCGCGTTCTTGAGTTTGCCCATCACGCCCTCCGACTCGTAGGCGAGGCCGAGGGCCCACTCCATCCGGCCCATCGCCTCCTCCTTGTCGGTCGGGACGAACATGCCGTCGAGGAGCCGCTCGCGGTGCGCGCCCGGCACCTGGAGGGCCTGCGCCACCTCGTGCCCGAGCGCGTCCGACGGGGCCGAGCCGAGCCGGTTGATCCGGCTCCACGCCGCGATGGGGCCGCGGAAGAGCCACGTCGCCGCCGGCACGTCGAGGTTGGCGTACAGCCCGTCGAAGGCGTCCTGGATTTCGGCGAAGGCGTGCTCCATCGCCCACCGCATGAAGGCCTCGTCCTCGCTGCGCCGGCCCTCCGTCTCGAAACGATGCAGAACCGTGGCCCCGAGGTACATCCACGAGAAGATGTCGGCGAAGCGGCCCGTGAGCTTCTCCTTGCGCTTGAGGTCGCCGCCGAGGGTGCCCATTGCGAGGTCGGCCAGGAAGGCGAACGAGGCGCTCGTCCAGGCCAGCTTCTGCCAGTAGCGCCGGGTCGCGCCGCCGCCGGGCGTGCCGACGAAGAGGCCGCGCGTCGCGCTCAGCCCGAGCGCCCGGAAGGCGTTGCGGACGACGTGCCCGATGTGCTTCCAGAAGGCCCCGTCGAACGCGCCGACATCGTTCGCCATCAGCGCCTCGATCTCGCGGTAGGCGTAGGGGTGGCAGCGGATCGCGCCCTGCCCGAAGATCATCAGCGTCCGCGTCAGAATGTTGGCCCCCTCGACGGTGACGGAGATGGGCGCGGCGACGTACTGCGTGGCGAGCAGGTTGCGCGGCCCCCGGCTGATGCCGTTGCCGCCCAGGATGTCCATCGCGTCGATGAGCGCGTCGCGCGACATCTCGGTGAAGTAGTACTTCGTCATCGCCGTCACGACGGCCGGCTTGGCCCCGTGCATGATGCCGGCGCAGGTGTAGCGCCGCGCCGCCTCCAGCAGGTAGGCCGCCCCGCCAATCCGCGCCAGCGGCTCCTCGACCCCCTCGAACTTGCCGATGGGGAGGCCGAACTGCTGCCGCACGCGGGCGTGGGCCCCGGCGACGCGCGCGGCGAGCTTGACCTTGCCCGCGGCCCCGGCCGGAAGCGTGATGCCACGCCCGGCGGCCAGGCTCTCCATCAGCATCTTCCACCCCTGCCCCGCCCCGGCCGCGCCGCCGATGACAGTGAACTCCAGCGGAAGCACCACGTCGTGCCCCTCGGTCGGGCAGTTGTAGAACGGAAGCCCGAGCGGGTCGTGCCGCCGCCCGAGCACGACGCCGTCGGTGTCGGTCGGGACGAGGGCGCACGAGATGCCCAGGTCGGTGCCTTTGCCGAGGAGGTCGTCGGGGTCGTCGAGCTTGAAGGCGAGGCCCAGGACGGTGGAGACGGCGGCGAGCGTGATATAGCGCTTGCGCCAGTTGAGCCGGACGTACAGCTCACCGTCGTCCCCTCGGAAGATGACGCCGCGCGACGAGATCGCCCCGGCGTCG
>CBDCBW010000012.1:0-469130 GCA_965214485.1 Rhodothermales bacterium
CCGTCGATGCGCGCGCCGGCGCGGAGCTTGGCGTGCGGGCCGAGATAGACCGGCCCGAAGACGATCGCGCCCTCGCCGACGGCGGCGTGCTCGTCGAGGTAGATCGGCCCGCCTTCGGCATTGAGGATGGTGCCGGGGCGGACCTCCGCGCCGGGGGCGAGGTAGACGTCGTCGGGGTTGAGGAGGATCGCGCTGGGGTGGACCGTCGCGCCCTCGCTCCCGCTCCGCCCGAGCGCGGCGAAGTCCCCCGTGAGCCGCTCGCGCACGTCGTCGAGCAGGTTCCAGAGGCGGCCCATGAGCGCGGCCCCGTCGACGCGCTCCTCGGGCACGCCCTCGAACTGGAACAGGCCGAGGGTGTCCGCCGCGAGCAGGTCGGCCGGCGGGTTCGGGTGCCACGCGGCGACGAGCGTGTCCCCCTGGTGGAACGCGCGGGCCGGCTCCCCCGGCGCAGCCGCGGCGCGGACGCGGTCGAGGAGGCCACCGGGCTCGACGAGCCAGCGCTGGTTGACGAAGAGCACGCCGCCCGCTCCCTCCGGCAGCGCGTTGACGAGGGCCTCGGGGTGGGCCTGCGCGGTCACGCCGGCCAGCAGCCCGCGAGTGTGCAGCACCAGGCCGTCGTGCGGCAGGAGGCGGCACTGGCGCTCGATGAGCGTCTGCATCCCTACGCGGAGGTCGCCTGCGGGGCGGGTGGACGCGAGAGGGGCGAGGTGGCGGACGGTCGCGTCTTCGAACAGGCACAGGTGGGGCATGGAAGAGCCGGGAGCCGAGGCGGAAGAAGAATCAGGCGAAACTACGGCACACGGAGCGACGGCACACGGGGCGACGGCACACGGAGCGTGCGTAGGGCTAGGGGCGAGGAGCGCTCGCCGCGCCGGAGGCGAGGCTCTGCCGGAGGCGAGGCTCTGCCGGAGGCGAGGCTCTGCCGGAGGCGAGGCTCTGCCGGAGGCGAGGCTCTGCCGGAGGCGAGGCTCTGCCGGAGGCGAGGCTCTGCCGGGCGCAGCGGCCCCTCGCCTTCGGCACCCCGCCTTGGAAAATAGAAGCGCTTTGGCGCGAACGACGCAAGGCCGCCGGCGTATACCGCAGCGGTCCGCTCTCTAGCGATCCGCTCCTTCTTGCACCGTCTGCCCTCCACCCTACCCCGACCATGAAATTCTTCATCGACACCGCCGACCTCGACGAGATCCGCGAAGCCGCCGACATGGGCGTCCTCGACGGCGTCACGACGAACCCCTCCCTCGCCATGAAGGCCGGGGCCTCGAACTTCGAGGAACACATCTACAAAATCTGCGAGCTCGCCGACGACGTCTCGGCGGAGGTCGTCGCCACCGAGTACGCCGCCATAGTCGAGGAGGGGCGTCGCCTCGCCCAAATCCACGACCACGTCACCGTCAAGGTGCCGATGATCCGCGAGGGCGTCAAGGCCATCGAGACGCTCTCGAACGAGGGCATCCGCATCAACTGCACCCTCATCTTCTCGCCGACGCAGGCGCTCGTCGCGGCGAAGGCCGGGGCGACCTACGTCAGCCCCTTCATCGGGCGGCTCGACGACGTCTCGTCGAACGGGATGGACCTCATCGCGTCCATCCGCACCATCTTCGACAACTACGACTACGGCACCGAAATCCTGGCCGCCTCCATCCGCCACCCGATGCACGTCGTGCAGGCCGCCGAACTGGGTGCGGACGTGGCGACGATGCCGTTCGACACGCTCGACAAGCTCATCAAGCACCCCCTGACGGACCTCGGCCTCGAGCGCTTCCTCGCCGACTGGGAGACGCTGCAGCAGCAGACCGAAGGCCAGCCGGCCTAACGACATCGCACCTCGGCGGAAAGGCGGCTCGCGCTAGCGTGAGCCGCCTTTCCTTTTGGGCCGGCTGACCTCCGTTGGTACAGATGTTGTCTACCTGAGCCACGTCCGAGTAGGCAGCGCGGCGGACCGGAGCCGGCCCCGCATCTTCCCCCTTGAGCCGGTCGTCCGCACCGCGCGGTGACCGCCTCTCTTTTCTCAGACGAGCGCCTTTTCTCTGCATGATCCACCCGCTGCTCCGCTGCGCCGCCCTGGCGCTCCTGGCTCTTACAACGGTCGAGGCTGCGGCACAGCGCCTCCCCACGCTGGACGGGGCGGCCCCGGCGAGCCCCTCGGTCCTGCCGTCGCCGCGCGGAGGGGGGGACGTGCTGTACGACCAGACGGCCAACGTCGGCACGCAGAACTTCCCGTCGCAGGAGTTCGAGGCGACGCGGGCGCAGTTCAACAGCCAGGGGGCCGACGACTTCGCCGTGCCGGTCGGGACGGTGTGGAGCGTGACCGAGGTCTCGGTGCTCGGGGCCTACCGGCAGGGCGAGGGGCCGGCGACGAACGTGGACGTCCGCTTCTACGCCGATGCCGGGGGGCGGCCCGGGAGCAGAATCCTGAGCTACGCCGACCTGGCCGTGGACCAGGACCTGGACGGCGACCTGACGGTGACGCTGTCCCCATCGGCCATCCTCACGGAAGGGACGTACTGGGTCAGCTTCCTCGTGGACATGGACGCCCTCACGGCGGGGCAGTGGTTCTGGACGAAGCAGGCGACGGAGGCACCCATCGGGGCCGAGCTCCACTGGCGCAACCCCGGCAACGGCTTCGGGCTGGGCTGCACGGCGTGGCAGCCGCTCAACAGCGTCTGCGGCGACGACGGCGGCTTCGACGCGTCGTTCCGTCTCAGCGGCCGCGCCCGGGAGGCGTTCGTCAGCTTCACCCCGTCCGCTCTGGCGGAGTCGCTGGAGGCCGGCGAGTCGAGCACCCGGATGGTGACGGTGTCCAACGAGGCCGACCGGCCGGTGGCTTACACGTTCGCCGTGGTGAGTGCGCCGTTCGTGAGCGGCGTCGCGCCGACCCAGGGCGAGGTGCCGGCTGGAGGCACGGTGGAGGTGGCCGTGACGTTCGCGGCGGAGCCCGGCTTGCGGCCCGGGGTCTACGCCGATACGCTCAAGATGGCCTCCGATTTGGGGCCGGTCGGGACGGTCCACATTCTGCCGCTGGAGCTCACCGTGACGGCCCCGGTCGCTGCCGGCGAGGGGGCGGCACCGGCGGCCTTCTCGCTCCGCCGGGCCTACCCGAACCCCTTCGCTTCCGGGACGACGGTCGAGGTTGCGCTCCCCGAGGCCGGCACCCTCTGCGTCGAGGTCTACGACACGCTGGGCCGGCGGGTCGCCGTGCTCGCCGGCGGGGAACATGCAGCCGGGCGGCACCGGCTGCGGTGGGACGCGCAGGACGCGGCGAGCGGGGTGTACGTCGTCCGCGCCCGGGCCGGTGCACACGTTGCCACGCAGTCCGTCGCGCTCGTGCGCTGAGGCCGACTCCGCGAGGGCGGCCACGGGCGTGAAGATTGGGGGAGGCTGGAGCCGCGCCGAGCGCGCGGAGAACCTGCGGCGGGCGGCGGGATTCAACGGGCCTTATCCCACGGACCAACCACGCCGCCGATGCACTACCTCGCGCTGGGGAGCACGGACGAGATCGGAGCCAGCTGCCACTACCTGAGCCTCGCCGGCACGGGCCTCGTCCTCGACGCGGGCGTGGACCCCGAGGCGGACGGCGTCGAGAGCCTGCCGGACCTCGCCCTGATCCGGGACCGGATGACCCGCCCGGTGGACCACGTCCTCGTGACCCACGCGCACCACGACCACCTCGGCGCGCTGCCGGTCCTCGTGCAGCACTTCCCGAACGTCAGGGTCCACATGACGAAGCCGACCCAGATGCTGGCCGAGGTGCTGCTCCCGTCGTCGGCGCGGCTCCAGCGCCGCCGCCTGATGGAGGGCTCGACGACGGCCCCGCCGCTCTTCGACACCGAGACGGTCGAGGCCCTCGGCTACCTGTACGAGGGGCACCCGCTCGACACCGACTTCGACCTGCCCGGCGCGCGCGGCGGGGCGTCTGTGACGGGGCGGTTCTACCACGCGGGGCACGTCCTCGGCGCGGCGGGTGTCCTCCTCGAAGCCGGGGAGCAGGGGCAGCGCCGCCGCGTCTTCTACACGAGCGACACGCACCTCCGCTCGCAGACCATCCTCCCCGGCGGCGAGTACCCCGACGCGCCCGTGGACGTGCTCCTGCTCGAGTCCACGATGGGGGCCGACGAGGAGGCCGAGCGCACGACCCGGCGCGAGCAGGAGAAGCTCTTCGGCGAGGCCCTCGCGCGGACGCTCGCGCGCGGCGGGACGGTCCTCGTGCCGGTCTTCGCGCTCGGGCGGGCGCAGGAAATCCTCGCCCTCATCGACCGCTACAAGCGGCGCGGCGTCGTCCCGGCCGAGACGCCGGTCTACACGAATGGGCAGATGCGCGCCGTGGCCGACCTCTACGACCGCACCCGCCTCGCCTCGCCCCGCCTCGACCCGGAGTTCGAAGTCTTCGGCGTGGACCAGCAGCGCTTCCCGCGCAACGACGAGCGCGCGCGCGCCGCCCTCGGCGAGCCCAGCATCCACGTCGCCTCGAGCGGGATGCTCTTCGAGCGGACGCTCTCGAACACGCTCGCGCGGCAGCTCGTCGAGGACGAGCGCCACGGCATCTTCTTCGTCGGCTTCTCGAAGGAGGGCTCGCCCGGCGAGCGGCTCCAGCGCGCCGCCGCCGCCGGCGAGGAGGTCGTGCTCGACGCCCAGAGCGGAACCGAGGCGCAGCCCGTCCGCGCCGAGGTCGCCCGCTTCCGGTTCAGCGGGCACTCGCACCGGCAGGACCTCGTCGAGCTCGTCGGCAGGCTCCGCCCGAAGAAGGTGGTCCTCGTCCACGGCGAGACCGAGGCGAAGGCGTGGATGCGCGACACGATCCAGCGGCTCTACCCCGGCACCGAGGTCATCCTCCCGAAGCAGGGCGTCGAGATCGAGGTATAGGCTGCGCCGCCTCATGCCGATCGTTGCTCGACACCCGTAGGGGCAGACCTTTGTCTCTGCCCCGGGTTGAGCTGCGCACCACGCCCGATCAGGGTTGGGACCGCGAAGCAGCGGCGCTAGCGAGGACTCAGTAATCAACGAACTGGTATTACACCCTGTCTCGATGGAAGAGCGTCTCGATGGAAGAGCCCAATCCTGAGGGTACCGAGGACCGCACGGCGTCGGTCGCAGCGGCGAACGCCTACGCGCTCGCGTTCGTCCTCCCCGCGCTCGTGGGGCTCGTGGGCGGGTACGGGCTGGCCTGGGGATGGGGCGCGCTCGGGGCCGGGTTCAACGCGCTGCTCGATCCCCTTTGGAAGTTCGGGCTGGTCTTCGTCGCGGGCGTCGTTGCGCACGAGGCGCTGCACGGAGCCGGGTGGCGGCTCGCGGGGGCACCGGCGGGGACGGTGAGCTTCGGGTTTCAGCTGAAGACCCTGACTCCGTACGCCCACTGTTCGGCGGCGATGCCGGCGCGCGCCTACCGCATCGGGGCGGCGGCGCCGGGCGTCGTGCTCGGCCTCGCCCCGGCGCTCGCCGGCCTCGCGGTGGAAGCCGGTGCCCTGTTCTGGTTCGGGGCGTTCTTCACGCTCGCGGCAGGCGGCGACGCGCTCATCCTGTGGCTGCTGCGCGGCGTCCCGAGCGACCGACTCGTGAAGGACCACCCGTCGAAGCCGGGGTGTCTGCTCTTGCCCGAACGGGCCGGCGGGCCGAGGGCGTAACTTCGACCGTCTCGCTTTCTGGAGGGGGTTTTCGGCTGTCGGCTTCTTTCGCTGCTGCGATGAGCTGACGGCCCAGAGCCCAGAGCCCATTTCCATGCCCGCCGCCACGCCCCTCGCCGCCTTCGCCGCTGCCCTTCGCCCTCGCCTCGCGGGCGGCCCCGGATCAGGTCCGGGGCCGGCCCTTCGCCTCGACCGGATGACGCGGGGGCTCTACGCGACCGACGCCTCGATGTACCAGATCGAGCCGGTCGGCGTGCTCCTGCCGCGCCACGTGGACGACGTGCAGGCGGCGGTGGAGGAGGCCGCCCGGTTCGGAATTCCCATCCTGCCGCGCGGGAGCGGGTCGAGCCTCGCGGGGAGCGCGGTGGGGGCGGCGCTCGTCGTCGACACGTCGCGCTGGCTCGACGGCATCGGCGAGATCGACCCCGAGGCGAAGACCGTGACGGTGCAGCCGGGCGTCGTGCTCGACCTGCTCAACGCCCGGCTCGCGGCGCACGGGCTGATGGTCGGGCCGGACCCGGCGTCGTCGTCCCGCGCCACGCTCGGCGGGATGGTCGGGACGAACGCGACGGGGACGCACTCGGTCCGCTACGGCTCGGTCGTCGACCACGTCCGCAGCCTCGACGCCCTCCTGCCCGACGGCACGCCGGTGACGTTCGGCGCGCTCGACGCCGCAGGCTGGCAGCGCAAGCTGGGCAGCGGCGGCACCGAGGGCGACCTCTACCGCCGCCTCGACGCCCTCCTCGCCGAGCACGGCGAGGCGGTCCGGCGCGACACGCCCGCGTGGTGGCGGCGCGCCGGCGGCTACCGGCTCGAACGGCTGCTCGACGGCGGGGGCGACGGTTCGGCTGCGCTCACTACGGGCTCTGCTGCCGAGCGCAACCTCGCGCACCTGCTCTGCGGCAGCGAAGGCACGCTCGCCTTCACGACCTCGATCACCCTCGGCCTGGTCGACAGGCCGAGGCGGACGGCGCTCGGGGTCGCGCACTTCGCAAGCCGCCGCGCCGCGCTCGAAGCCGTCGAGCCGATCCTCGCGACCGACCCGGCGGCGGTCGAGCTCTTCGACCGGATCGCGCTGCACCGCGCCCGCGAGGTCGAGGAGTACCGGCCGAAGCTCCACTTCGTGCAGACGGACCGCGACGGCTCGTACCCGGCGGCGCTCCTCATCGTCGAGTACTACGGCGAGACCGACGCCGAGCTCGCGGCCAAGCTGGACGAGCTGGCGCGGACCCTCGGCGGGGGCGTCATCACGAAGTGCCTCGTCGGCGCGCAGATCCGCGACGTGTGGGACGTGCGCAAGGTCGGCCTCGGGCTCGCGATGAGCGCGCGGCTGCCGGTGCAGGCGCAGGCGTTCATCGAGGACGCGGCGGTGCCGGTCGAGCACCTGCCGGACTACATCACCCGCCTCGAAGGCGTGCTGGCGGAGGCGGGCACCGAGGCCATCGTCTACGCCCACGCGAGCGCGGGCTGCCTCCACGTCCGCCCCTTCCTCGACATCAAGGACGCAGGCGACATCGCGGCGATGGAGCGCGTCGCCGCCGCGTCGGCGGACCTCGTCAAAGAGTACGGCGGCATCCTCTCGTCCGAGCACGGCGACGGCCTCGCCCGGAGCTGGCTCGCGCCGAGCTTCTACGGCGCGGACCTCTACGCCGCCTACCGCGCCGTCAAGGACGCCTTCGACCCGGGGCGGCGCTTCAACCCGGGCCGCGTCGTCGAGGCCCCGCCGATGACCGAGAACCTCCGCTACGGCGCGGCCTACGACACGATCCCCCTGCTGTCCGACCTCGACTTCGGGCCGGGCGGGTTCGCCGCCGCGGTGGAGGCGTGCAACGGCAACGGGCAGTGCCGCAAGCGCGACGCCGGGACGATGTGCCCGAGCTTCATGGTCACCCGCGACGAGCGAGACTCGACGCGGGGCCGGGCCAACGCGCTGCGCCTCGCGCTCTCCGGCGCGCTCCCGCCCGACGCCCTCACCGGCCCCGAGATGAAGGACGTGATGGACCTGTGCATCTCGTGCAAAGCCTGCCGCGCCGAGTGCCCGGCGTCGGTGGACATGGCGAAGCTCAAAGCCGCGTGGCAGCAGAAATACTGGAAGGCCAACCCGATGCCGCCGCGAACCTGGCTGCTGGCGAACCTGCCTCGCCTCGCGCGCCGCCTCGCCGGCCCGCTCGCGCCGCTCGTCAACCGCGCCGGCACGTCGAAGGCGGCACAGGCGACGCTCAAGCGCCTCGGCCTCACGACCGAGCGCCCGCTCCCGACGTTCGCGCGGCACCCGTTCGGACCCCCCGCTTTCCTCGGGTCCTCCGGGACACGTCCCTTCGGACGCCCTCGGAAAGCTGTCCCCCGCGTCGAGGGGGACAGCCCGTCGCGCCCTGAGCGCAGGGACTCGTCCCGAAGCGATGGCGGGACGGGCGGGGGGTCTGAGGTCGTGCTCTACGCCGACACCTTCACCCGCTACCTGGAGCCGGACGTGGCCCGCGCCGCGCAGGCCGTCCTCGAAGCGGCGGGCTTCGCCGTCGTCGTCCCGCCGTACCGCTGCTGCGGGCGGACGTACCTCTCGAAAGGTCTCCTCGACCGGGCCAAGACCCTCGCCCGCGAGGCGATCGACACGCTCGCGCCGTACGCCGAGGCCGGGCTGCCGGTCGTCGGGCTCGAGCCGAGCTGCGTGCTCACGCTGCGCGACGAGTTCCTCGCCTTCTTCCCCGGCGACGCGCGGGCGGAGGCCGTCGCCGGGGCTGCCGTCACCTTCGAGGAGTTCGTGGCGCAGCGCGCCGAGGTCTTCGAGGCGCTGCCGTGGCGCGCCGCCGGGCGGGTGCTGCTCCACGGGCACTGCCACCAGAAAGCCCTCAGCGGGATTGCGCCGAGCGTCGCGTGCCTGGAGACGGCAGGCTTCGGCGTCGAGTTCGTCGACGCGGGCTGCTGCGGCATGGCCGGGGCCTTCGGCTACGAGGCCGAGCACGTCGCCGTGTCGAAGGCGATGGCCGAGCGGGTCCTCGCCCCCGCCGTCCGCGCCGCCGACACCGGGACGCACATTGCCGCCGCCGGGACCTCGTGCCGCGCCCAGATCACCGACACCACGGCCCGCACGGCCCGCCACCCCGCCGAGCTGCTGCGCGACGCGCTCAGCGCCTGAAGCGGAGCAGGCGCAGCACCACCTGATCGGCCAGCTGTATGGCGAGCAGCACCGCCGCGCCGAGGCCGACCCATTCGAGGTGGCCGCTCAGCCAGGCAAAGCCCGGCAGCGACTCGGCGAGCCGGTCCCGCAGCAGGAAGCCCCCCGCGCCGGCCGCCGCGACGGTGAGCGCGAGCAGGGCGTACTCCAGCCACGGCGTCCGCTCGGCCGAGGCGGCGCGGACCTCGGCCCGGGCCTCGTCCACGATGCGCCCGATCACGCGCTCGGGGAACCCGGCGGCGAGCGCGAACGGAGGCTCTTCGGCCAGGCCCTCGTACAGCGCGCGCCAGGCCGCGAGGTGGCGCTGCGCCTCGGGGTCGTCCCGAAGCCTGCGCTCGAACGCCGCGCGGTCGAGCGCCGGGTCGCCGTCGAGGTAGGCCTGCATCTCCTCGTCGCTCGGGCGGGGCCGGTGGTTGGGGGTCGTCATGAGTGGAAGTCAGCCTGGAAGTCGGGGTCGGCGGCGAGGAGCACGTCCTTGAGCAGGCGGCGCGCGCGGTGAAGGTAGTTTTTGACCGTGCCCAGCGGGAGGCCGGTGACGGCGACGATCTCGTCGTAGCTCATCTCGTCGAGGTGGAAGAGCGTGAGCACGGTGCGGTAGTGGACGGGCAGCCGGTCGATGGCGGCGTGGAGGCGGGCGTGGGCGTCGGCCCGATCCGCGTGCGCGTCCGGCAGGAGGTCGCCGCCGGCGAGCCGGTCGAGCGGGTCGCCGGCCGAGTCGCTGCCGAGGTCGCCGAGCAGGTCGGGGCGTCGCTTTTCGAGGTGGTGGAGCGCCGTGTTGCGGGCGATCCGCGCGATCCACGTCGAGAGCTTCGCGTCGTGGCGGAACGTGTCGAGGCGGCGGTAGACCTTGACGAAGACCTCCTGGCAGATGTCCTCGGCGTCGGCGGCGGGCGCGATGCGGAAGACGATGTGCGCGACGAGCCGCTGGTAGCGCACGACGAGGTCGCGGAACGCGCCTACGTCGCCCGTGAGGACGTGCTCGACTAGCCCGGTCTCGTCGTGCGGCGCGGCGCTCATACCTGGCTGACCGGGCGAGGGCCTAAAAGGTTGCAGCAGATAATGCCGCGTGGGCTGCAACCCTGCGGCGGGGCCGCCGGTCCGCTAGACATCCAACCACTCGACCGACGCGCTCATGGAAGACATTCTCGTCCCCATTTTCCTCTTCGCCGCCATCGCGGCCCCCGTCATCATGCTCATCGTCTCGCGGGCACGGACGCGCCAGCTCATGATCGAGCGCGGGATTTTTGGGGCGGACTACGCCGCCGTGCTCGGGGCCGAGACCCGGATGCGGACGCTCTCGGGGCTGAAGTGGGGCCTGGTGCTCGGCGGCATCGGGCTGGGCCTGGTGCTGCTGAGCGTCCTCGGCTTCGACCAGCCGGACGAGCCGGCGGCCTTCGGGCTGGTGATCCTCGGCGCGGCAGCCGGCTTTCTCGGTTACTACCTCATCACGCGCAACGAGCCGCTCGGCGCGGGCACGCCTGCCGTCTCGCACTCCGCGCCGGCCGCTTCCGGCATGGCCGCCGCCGCGCCCGCGCACGAGGCGTAGCCCGAAGGGGCGTGGCTCGGAGCCGTGGCTCAGAAGAGGAAGACCGTCGCGCCGAGGCGGACGCCGAAGCGGTCCGCCGTCGGGCGCTCGACGCCCGCGTCGGAGCCGTAGAACGCGCCCTGGAGGAAGCCCTCGCCGGTGATCCCGACGCTCGGCGAGACGCGGTAGAGCAGGCCGAGGCCCGCCGCGAGCGCGACGCCCGAGGCGCGGAACTCGACCGGCTCGGTGGACCCCGCCGCCGCGAAGTCGGTGCTCGCCCGCGAGAAGCCCACGAGCGCGGTGACGAACGCCGAGTAGGGGCGCAGCCCGCGCCCGAGGTAGTAGCTCAGGTTCGGGCCGACCGTCAGGATCGAGGAGTCGGTCGCGTCGCTCGACGTGTTCTCGTAGGCAAGGGTGGTGCCGAGGGCGAGGCGGTCGGCCAGGAAGTAGGCGAAGCGCGGGTCGATCACGACCGCGCTCGTGCGGCTGCCGTCGGCGTTGGCGTGGAGGTCGCCGCCGAGGCGGGCGAAGCCGACGGAGCCGCCGACCTGCAGCGTGCCCCGGTCGAGCGGGAGGCGTTGGGCGCAGGCGTCGGGCGCGAGCAGGCCTGCGGCGAGCAGGCACGCGGCGAGCGGCAGAAGCGGGAGCAGGCGCATGGTCGATCCGGAGGAGGTGAGCGAGGGGCAGAGCAAAGGTACGGCGGCACCGATCCGGCGGGCACCGATCCGGCGGGCACCGATCCGGCGGGCACCGATCCGGCGGGCACCGATCCGGCGGGCACCGATCCGGCGGGCACCGATCCGGCGGGCACCGATCCGGCGGGCACCGAACGCGCGGTGGGGAGTATGTTGCAGCGGCGGTGGCCTCCGGGCGCTGCCTCTCCTCTCTCTGACCAACTCTCCAGCGTCATGCGAAGCACCGGGGCCATCCTCCTTCTCGTCATCGCGCTCGTGGTCGGCTTCGTCGGCTGCTCCGGGTGCGCGACCCACAACTCGCTCGTCACTGCCGACGAATCCGTCGAGGCAGCGTGGGCCAACGTCGAGACGGCCTACCAGCGCCGCGCCGACCTCATCCCCAACCTTGTCTCGACCGTCCAGGGGGCCGCCGACTTCGAGCAGGAGACCCTCCAGGCCGTCACCGAGGCCCGCACCCGCGCCCAGCAGGCACGCGCGGATGCCCTCCAGGCCAACGAGAACTTCGACGTGTCCGACCTCGACGACCCGCAAGCAGTGCAGGCCTACCTCGCCGCGCAGCAGGCAGTGCCTCTGGCGATCAACGCCGTCGCTGAGGCCTATCCCGACCTCCGTGCGACCGAGGCCTTCCGCGACCTCCAGGTCCAGCTCGAAGGGACCGAGAACCGCATCAACACGGCGCGGACGCGCTACAACGAGGAGGTCCGCGGGTACAACACGTCCGTGCGGAGCTTCCCCGCGAACCTCGTCGCCGGCCTCTTCGGGTTCGACCGGAGGACGCCGTTCGAAGCCGAGACCGGGGCGGCCGAGGCCCCCACGGTCGAGTTCGGCAGCTAAGAGTCTGTCTATGAAGATGCTGAAGGGCTGCGAGCGGCTGCAAAAGGCATGTTCTGCGTTGCGCTCGTCGCCCGATGCGGTGGCATCTGGCTTCTCGCGTGCCTTGACTACGTCTTTTTCGCTCGCTCTCGCCTCTCTCCCGAACTTCATAGACACGCTCTAAGGGTCTTCCTCGTAGTAAGGAGTTGGTCAAGCCGCGTAGTGAGGGGGGACTGATCAACCCCCTTGCCGCCTCGACATCATGCGTTTCTGCTTCTGGATGGCCGTTCTCGTCCTCGCCGCGTGGGGCGGGCCGGCGGAGGCGCAGCGCATCCCGCCGCGCCCGTCGCCGTCCGAGGGGCTCGTGATCGACCGGGCGGGCCTGCTCTCGCCGGCAGAGCGGCAGGCGCTCAACCAGCGCCTCCTCGCCTTCGACGACTCGACCTCGAACCAGATCGTCGTCGTCATCCTGCCCGAGCTCGGCGGGGCTGACCCGGGGCAGTTCGCCACCGAGCTCGGGCAGGCGTGGGGCGTCGGGCAGGGCGCGGAGGACAACGGCGTCGTCTTCCTCGTCGCCACGGACGACCGCCAGGTGTTCATCGCCCCCGGCTTCGGGCTCGAGGGCGCGATCCCCGACGTCGTCGCCGGGCGGATCGTCCGCCGCATCGTCGTGCCGAGCTTCCGGCAGGGGCAGTTCTACGCGGGCATCTCGCAGGCCGTGGACGCGCTGATGGCCGCCGCCGCCGGGGAGTACACCGCCGAGCCCAGGTCGGACGCGCCGGGCGACGGGGTGCCGCTCGCGCTGATCGTCATCCTCGTCGTCATCGCGCTCGCGGTGCTGTCCTCCAGGGGCCAGTCCGGCCCCGGCGGCGGGCAGCGGCGGCGGCGCTCGGGGATGCCGCCCGTGATTATCTTCCCCGGAAGCTTCGGCGGGGGGCGGAGCAGCGGCGGCTTCGGCGGCGGCTTCGGCGGCGGCTTTGGTGGGGGAGGCTTCGGCGGCGGATTCGGGGGCTTCGGCGGCGGCGGGTTCGGCGGCGGCGGGGCCGGCGGCGGATGGTGACGGGCACGCAGCCCCGAGTCCCTCAGAGCTTTGAGGAGGTAGAGCGAAGTCGAAGACGAGCAAGCAGGGCGCGCCCAAGGCGCGCGAATCCGCAGGATCGGGGAGCGCAGCGCCACGCCGAGCACGTCGTTCGCAGCCGCTTAAGCAAGCACGCGCAGATAAACGGAGTTGGTATCAGAGGTGCCTAAATTGCGACGCTATGAGCCGGTTCGAGCAACTCCTCGCATTCCACCGCGAAGACCCGGACGACCCGTTCGTCCGCTTCGCGCTCGCCCGCGAGCACCAGCGCACCGGCGAAACCCAGCAGGCGCTCGGGTACTTCGAGGGCCTGGTCGCCGACCACCCCGACTACGTCGGGACCTACTACCACCTCGGCAAGCTCTACGAAGGGCTGAGGCGCAAGAGCGACGCGCTCCGCACGTACCGGGCCGGGGTCCGCGAGGCGGGCAACGCCGGGGACGCCCACGCCCGCGCCGAGCTCCAGAGCGCCCTGCTCGAGGCTCAGGGCATCGGCTTTGACTCTGAATGATGACGCGCTCTCCCTCGATGGTCCTTTTCCGCCTGCTCCGCCGCGCAGCCCTGATCGGGGCTTTCCTGACGGCCGTGCTTCCGGCCTCCGCCCAGCCCGCGCCGGTCTACGTGGTGCAGCCCGGCGACACCCTCTTCAAGATCGCGCAGGCGCACGGGCTGACCGTGGACGAGCTGAAGGCCTACAACGGGCTGACCTCGAACCTCCTCAGCATCGGGCAGCAGCTCGTCGTTCGGGCCGAGGGCGGGCGCGCAGCGTGGGAGGCCGAGCCGGAGGAGGTCGCGTCCGCCGATCTCCCGCCGGACGAGACCCTACTCGACGAGATGAGCGAGGACGAGCGCTTCGACGTGGGGCCGTCCGAGGGGCGCGTGGTCGAGCTCGAGCCGCCCGACCCGATCCCGGCGGGGCCGCCGCCGCCGCCGCCGCCGCCCGCTGCGATGACGCGCGTGCGCATCGGCGCGGGCACGCGCGGGCAGGTCATCGCGCCGCCGCGCACCGGGGACGGTACCGCCGCGGTCCACGTCGTGCAGCCGGGCGAGACCCTCTTCATGATCTCCCGCCGCTACGGGACGACGGTCGACGCCCTCCGCGCGCTGAACGGCCTCGCGGGCGACCTGCTCTCGGTCGGGCAGGAGCTCGTCGTCTCGGGCGAGGCTGCGCCGCTGCCGGCCCCCGCCGCCCTGCCGAGCGCACCGTACAGCCTGACCGAGAGCACCGTCCCCGACGACCAGGTCCACGTCACGCGCCGGGGCGAGACGCTCTACACGGTGGCCGCCCGCTACGGCACGAGCGTGCCCGCCCTCCTCGCGCTCAACACGCTCACGACGGCACCGCTGCCCTCGGGCACGCTCGTCGCGCTCCCGGACTCCGCCGCGCGCTACTACCGGAGCGCCGCCGCGCCGCCGCCGCCCGACGAGACCGGCCTCGCGCTCGTCTACCCCGACTCGTACCGCGACCGCGAGACCATCAGCGGCGAGCCCTACGACCCGGCGGCGCTGACCGCGAGCCACCGGACGCTCCCGTTCGGGACGGTGCTCCACGTGCTGATGCCGGCCACGGACCGCGCCGTGCTCGTCCGCGTCAACGACCGCGGGCCGGTCAGCGAGGGCTTTCTCGTCGAGCTGTCCGAAGCCGCCGCCGAGGCGCTCGGGCAGGACCGAGGGGCGGCGGAGCGCGTCGAGGTCCGCGTGGTGCAATAGAGCAGGCCGGTCGAAGGCACCGGTGAGGGGGCCTCTTGGATTTCAGCCGCCTGGTGCAGGATCAAGGGGTCTTCTGCGGTTCGGGACGGCGTCGAGGGCAGAGAGAGAGGGGCCGTCTCCCTTCCCTCCACTCCTCCCATTCCCTCGATGCCGTCGCGCTCGCTCGGCACGAGGCGTCTCCGGTTCAGAAAGCAGCAGACCTCCTGCCGAGTCACTAGGGATGGTTGCCCCAGCCTACGCCTCTCGGTATACTGCGGGCTGGCGTCGCGGACGGGTTGCATCGTCCTGCGCTCGCCCCTCTTTCCTCAGCCCTCACGCCGCCTCGATGACTCGCCCTTTCCAGCGCGCCGCCGTTCTCGTCTCCCTCCTCGCCGGCTGCGCCGGGTTCGCCGTGGCGCAGCCCGAGCCGCTCTTTACGGCCGAGGCGGGGGCGCGCGGAGTGCTCCGACCCGCGCAGGCCGAGGTGCTCGGCCATCTCGAAGCGCTCGACGCGTTTGCGGCGGCTGAGATCGGCCGGGTCAACGCCGAGGCCCTCGCCGCCGGCGGCGAGGTCGCCCTCGCGCTGCCCGGCCGGGCCACCCTCGTTCTCCAGCCCGACCGCACCGAGCGGCGCGGCGCAGCCGACCTCTCGTGGTTCGGGCGCGGGGCCGATCTGGGAACGACGGGTAGCTTCGTCGTCCGGGGCGAGGTGGTCGTCGGGACGGTGCGGCACGGTGGACAGCTCTATTCGCTCCGCCCGCTCGGCGAGGGGCTGCACGCGCTCGTCCGGCTCGACGAGTCGGGCTTCCGCGATCACCCGCCGGAGTGGGACGCCGTCGAGGCCGCCCCGGCCGCTCCGCGTGCGCCTGAGCAGGGCGAAGCCGCGGGGCGCGGGACGCCGACGATCACCCTCATCGTGCCCTACACCTCGCAGGCCGTCGCAGAGGTCGGCGGCGTGAGCGCCGTCGAGGCGCTCGTCCAGCTCGCCGAGGACGAGACCAACCAATCCTACCTCAACAGCAACGTCGGGGCGGCGGTCGCGGTGGTCCACACGTACCAGACCGGCACCCCCGAGTCGAGCAGCCTGTTCACCGACGTGGACGACTTCCGCACGAGCGGCGATGGGCGGTGGGACGAGGTCCACGCCCTGCGCGACACCTACGCCGCCGACGTCGCCATCATGATCACGGGCAACGCCTACAGCGGCTACTGCGGCGTCGCCTCGACGATCTACGCCTCGGCGTCGCTGGCCTTCGCGCTCGCCTCGCACCCGTGCGCCACGGGGTACTACACCTTCGGGCACGAGCTGGGCCACCTCCAGGGCGCGCGGCACAACCCCGAGACCGACGGCACGACCGCGCCCTTCGCCTACGGGCACGGCAAGTACTACACCCCGGCGGACTGGCGCACGGTGATGTCCTACAACTGCCCCGGCGGCTGCACCCGCCTGCCGTACTGGTCGAACCCGGGCGTGAGCTACGGCGGCGTCCCGATGGGGGACACCGGCACGCGCCACAACCAGCGCGTGCTGGGCGAGACCGCCGCCGCCGTGGCCGCCTTCCGCGAAGAGGCCGCCGCCCCGGTGACGCTCACCGTGACGCCGACCAGCCCGCTCCCGGTCGTGCTCGCGCGCGGCGACGAGGTCTCCTTCGACGCGACGTTCAGCGTGGGGCCGAGCGGGCCCACGGTGCTCGAATACTGGTCCGAGGCCGACCTCCCGAACGGGGCTACGCGCGGCCCCCTGCTCGGCCCGAGCACGCTCCTCGTCGCGCCGCCCCAAACGGTGACCCTCTCCTTCATCCAGCGCGTCCCGAACAGCGCTCCGGCGGGCGGCTACACCTACCGGCTGCTGGTCTCGGGTCCCGACGGCAGCCTCCTCGGCAGCGATGCCTTCGGCGCGACGATCACCGCGCCGCTGAGCGCAGGCACCGCCGAACGGAGCGGCGAGGCCGAGTGGCTCGCTTACGACGGCGAGGGTCGGCTGCTCGTGCCCGGCACCGTGACGGACCTGCGTCCGGCGGCGGCAGGGGTGCAGCCTGCGGCGGCGAGCCGGCAGGCCTCGGGGCCGGCCGTCGCGGCGTACCCGAACCCGTTCGCCCGGCGGACCACCCTGTCGCTCTCGCTCGAGGCGGCGACGGAGGCTCGCCTCGCGGTCTTCGACGTGCGCGGGCGCGAGCTCGCCGTGCTCCTCGACGGGCCGCTGGCGGCGGGGCCGCACGCGGTCACGTTCGGCGGAGCCGACCTCCCGAGCGGGGTCTACGTCTGGCGGCTCGTCGCCGGCGGCGAGGTGCAGACGGGCCGGCTCACGCTGCTGCGCTGATCCACGGCTGCGCCGAGGCGGGGGCCGGCCGGAGCAGCAGACACGGTGCAGGCCCTCGTGAATTTAGGCTGAACGGGAAGTTGGCGGCGGCGTATTATTTCCAGGTTCGCTTGCCCCCCCACCCACCTCTTTCTGCTATGGCTACGCTCACGCCCTCCGAGATCACCATCCTCGTTGTGGATGACGAGGAAGACGTCGTCGAGATCATCAGTCACTTCCTGCGCCAGGAGGGCTTCAACGTGCTCACGGCGCACGACGGCGAGGCCGCCCTCGAGCAGGCCACGCAGGACATCGACCTCGTGGTGCTCGACGTGATGCTGCCCGGCCTCGACGGCTTCGAGGTGGCGCGCCGCCTCCGAGGCCGCGTCGAGACCGAGATGATCCCGATCCTCTTCCTCACGGCGAAGGTCGAGGAGGAGGACCAGATCGAGGGGCTCATGGCCGGGGGCGACGCCTACCTCACCAAGCCCGTCAGCCCGCAGGTGGTCCTCGCGAATGCCCGCGCGGTCCTCCGCCGGACCGGCACCGAGGAGAGCCACATCCTCACCGTGGGCGACCTGATGATCTACGAGGACGAGTACCGCGCCACCCTCGGCGGCGACGACCTCGGCCTGACGCTGACCGAGTTCGAGCTGCTGCGCTACCTCGTCCGCCACCCGCGCAAGGCGTTCACCCGGCAGCAGCTCCTCGAAACCATCTGGAAGGACGCCATGATGGTCACCGAGCGCACCGTCGACGCCCACATCAAGAACCTCCGCGAGAAGCTCGGCGACTTCGCCAGGCACATCCAGACCGTGCGCGGCGTCGGCTACCGATTCGTCGAGGAGGAGCCGGAGGAGGAAGAGGCGTGAGGGCGGGGGTTTATGGTGGCGCGGGAGGCAAGGGAGGACGGGTGATCACTAAGCCTCTCCCCACGCTCCCCATTCCTAGCATCCCCGACGAACCGAAGCGTAACGCGTAGGACTGTGGCTAACCGTATCAGCGAGCTCCAGAGCCTCCTCCTCCCGCGCCGCGCCTCGACGCAGACGTGGATGATGCTGACGTTCGCGCTCTTCGTCGGCACGGCCGTGGCGACCGTCGGGCTCTACGCCTTCCTCGTGCTGCGCGGCCAGGTGCAGGACGCCGCCCGCGAGACGCTCCGCGTCCAGGCCCGCTACCTCTCGGCCCAGCTCGAGACCGTCGAGGACCGCGAGGTGCTCTTCGAGACCATCCGCCGGACGAGCACCGCTACGCCCTACCGCATCGGCGTCGCCACGGCGGACTCGCTCGTGTGGGAGATGGCCGACGGGCGCATCCTCACCGACCGGACGTTCCTCGACCAGCCCGAGGTCGAGCAGGCCGTCCGCACCGGCTTCGGCTACGACGAGCGGACGGGCGACGACGGGCCGGTGCTCTACGTCGCGCACCACAGCCCGGTCTCGGGGTACGTCGTCCGCATCGGGCAGCCGGCCCCGCCGCTCCTGACCGTGGTGCAGCGCATGCAGGCGACGCTCATCATCGGGATGACGCTCGCGCTCGTGCTCGCGCTCATCGGCGCGTGGATCGCCGCGCTCCAGGTGACGCGCCCGCTGAGGGCGATCTCGAAGAGCGCCCGCCGCATCAACGAGGGCGACCTCGACCGCAAGATCGTGGTGCGCACCCGGGCCGCCGAAATCCAGGACCTCGCCGGGAGCCTCAACTCGATGGCCGAGCGCTTCCGGCAGGACATCTACGAGCTCCAGCGCGTGGCCCGCATCCAGAACGAGTTCATCGGCAACGTCAGCCACGAGGTCAAGAACCCCATCTTCGCCGTCGGCGGCTACCTCGAAGCGCTCGACGCCGACCTCCCGGCCGAGCAGCGGCAGAAGTACGTCGCCAAAGGCCTGCTCAACCTCCAGCGCCTCAACAACCTCTTCGGCGACCTCATCGAGATCGCCAAGCTCGAGTACCGCGAGGACCTCATCCGGCCTGAAGTCTTCGACCTCCAGGGGCTGATCACCGAGGTCGGCGAGATGCTCGAGCCGAAGGCCGACGACAAGGAGCTCGCCCTCGCCTTCGACAACCGCCCCGCCGAGGTCTGGGCCGACCGCAGCCGCATCCGGCAGGTGCTCACGAACCTCATCGACAACGCCGTCTCGTACACCGACGCCGGCAGCGTCAAGTGCCGGATGCGCCGCCACCGCGACAAGGTCCGCGTCGAGGTCGTCGACACCGGGCGCGGCATCCCCGAGGACCACCTCGACCGCATCTTCGAGCGCTTCTACCGCGTCGACACGGCGCGCAGCCGGAAGGAGGGCGGCACCGGCCTCGGCCTGTCGATCGTCAAGCAAATCCTCCAGGCCCACGGCGAGCCGGTCCACGTCGAGAGCACCGCCGGGCGCGGCACGCGCTTCTGGTTCGAGCTCCCCCTCGCCGAGTCCGTCCCCGAGCACCGCGCCGCCGCCAACGACGCCCTCGGGGAGGACGTGGAGATCGTGCTGTAATGCGAGCTGGTAGCGAACTGGTATCGAACTGGTATCAGCGCTCTGCGCCTTCCTCCGCCTCCGTGCTGCGCCCGCCCGCGTCCAGCGCCTCGACCGGCGGCGGGTGGTGGACCTCGACGAGGACTTGCTTGATCCGGTTGTTGTCGATCTCCTCGACCCGGAGCGTCAGCGGGCCGTACTCGGCGACGGCCCCCGGCTCAGGGATCTCGCCCGTCAGGTGGAGGATCAGGCCGCCGAGCGTCTCGAAGTCGAACGCCTCGGTGTCCACCTCCACCTCGAAGTTCTCCAGCAGGTCCTCCAGGTCGATCCCGGCGTCGACGCGGAACGTGTGCGGGCCGACGCGCTCGTAGGGGAGCGCCTCGGGCAGGTCGTGCTCGTCCCGTATCTCGCCGACGATCTCCTCCAGGATGTCTTCGAGCGTGACCACGCCTGCCGTGCCGCCGTACTCGTCCACGACGACGGCGATGTGGGTGTTCGAGGTCTGGAAGTCGGCGAGCATGTCGTCGAGCGGGCAGCCGAGCGGGACGAACTTGGCCGGCCGGGCGATCCGCTCCCAGTCGGCGGGCTGGCCGCCGAGCGCGCGGCTGCCCTCCTCGTCGAGCAGCGGGATGAGGTCTTTGGCGTAGAGGATGCCGAGCAGGTCGTCGAGGTGCTCGCGGTAGAGCGGGAAGCGCGAGTGCCCGGTCTCGCGGATGAGCGTGAGCGCCTCGTCGAGCGTCGCAGTGTTCGGGATCGCGTGGACGTCGACGCGGCTCACCATCACCGCGCGCACGGTGGTCTCCCCGAACTCGACGATGGAGTGGATCAGCGCGCGCTCCTCCTCTTCGAGCGTGCCCTGCGCCTCGCCGAGGTCGGCGAGCGTCTTGAGGTCCTCGCTGGAGACCACCGCAGCGGTCGTGCGGAAGCGGTTCTGGATGAGGTCCATCCCGCGCGCGAGCAGGTCCGAGAGGGGGTAGAGCAGGCGGAAGAGGACGTAGAGCGGGGCCGAGGCGACGGTCGCCCACCGCCGGTTCTGCTGCGTGGCGATGAGCTTCGGGGTGATCTCCGAGAGGACCAGCAGGAGGAAGGTCAGCACCACCACCTGGAAGACGAGCAGCACCGTCTCGCTCAGGCCGTAGGCCGCCGCCGCCTGCACCGTCAGCACCGTCGCCAGAATCGCGGCGGCGACGTTGACGAGGTTGTTCAGGATGAGGATCGCGATGAGCAGGCGGCGCGGGCGCTCCAGGAGGGCAAGCACGCGGCGGGCCCCCTTGCTCTCGTCCTCGCGGAGCGCCTCGCGGTCGCTGTCGCCGAGCGAGAAGAGCGCGACCTCCGAGCCCGAGAAGAAGGCCGAGAGGACCAGCAGGAGGACGAACAGCGCCACCTCGGTGGCGACGGTCGCCGTGGCGGCGAGCGGCAAGATCAGGAGGAGCCCCACGAGGGGGCTGCTAGAGTCGGCGTCCAAAGTGGGGGAGGAGACCCTCGGCTGGTTCTACAGGCGGCGCGTCCGGTGGCGGGCTGGGCGCGCATCGCGCCGGGCACGACGAAAAATATACGGGCAAGCGCCCCGTCCGGTCCCGGCCGTCGCGGCGTGCCGGAGAAAGCCGGTGAGAACGAGCGGGGGGCGGCGGCCCGAAAGCCGCCGCCCCCCGCGGTGCGCCGTGCACTTCTGCGAGACCCGTGCACTTCTGCGAGACAGAGCCTCTTACAAGACTAGCAGCCTCTAAAGCGGCACCTCTAGAACGGCAGGTCGTCGTCCGGTCCGAAGGGGTCGTTGCCGCCCCCGGCGGGCTGGGCCTGCCGCTGCGGCTGCCGCTGGCCGGAGTCCGGTCGGCGCTCCTGCGAGTAGCCGCCGTCGTTCGAGCCGCGCGACTGGTCGAAGCCGCCGGACGAGTCGTAGCCGCCGCCGCCGCCGCCCTTGCTGTCGAGCATCATCATCTCGCGGGCCTTGACCTCGGTGGTGTAGCGCGTCTGGCCCTCCTTGTCTTCCCACTGGCGGGTCTGGAGCGACCCCTCGAAGTAGACCTGCGAGCCCTTCTTGAGGTACTCGCCGCAGATCTCCGCGAGGCGTGCCCACGCGACGACCGAGTGCCACTCGGTCTTCTCGACGAGCTCGCCGTTGGAGTCCTTGTAGCTCTCGTTCGTCGCGAGCCGCAGGTTGCAGACGGCGGTGCCGCTGCCGGTGTACCGGAGCTCCGGGTCCTGCCCGAGGTTGCCGATGAGGATGACTTTGTTGATTGCGCGTGCCATGAGAATGGCCTCCTATTGGGTTGGGTTACATGATTCCGCCGACGCGCCTCGGAGAGGCTCCGCCGGCCTTAACGGGTCCGGCCTCGCGGCCGGGCTGCCAGTATAGACAGCGAGGCACGAGCGACGTAACCTCTGGAGCCAAATTACTTTTCCACAGTGCCAACCGCCTGTCACCGGATTTCGGCGTGGGGAGTTTGGGCTTCGGGTGGGGTACCTTCGGGGCTCCGCTTCTCTCGACGCCCCGCCCGTGGACACCGCCGACCTCAACCTCACCGCCGAAGACCGCGCCGCCGCCGTCCCCGACCTGTGGGCCGACTTCGTCGCCGTCGTCCGCCGCCTCCGCCGGGACTGCCCGTGGGACCGCGAGCAGACGCACGAGTCGGTCAAGCACCTCCTCATCGAAGAGGCCTACGAGGCCCTCGACGCCATCGACGCGGCGGACTGGCCGGAGCTCGGCGGCGAGCTCGGCGACCTGCTGCTCCACGTCGTCTTCCACAGCGAGATCGCCGAGACCACCTCCGGCGCGTTCACGCTCGAAGACGTGATCCGGCGTGAGCTCGAAAAACTCGTCCGGCGGCACCCGCACGTGTTCGGCGATACCGAGGTGTCGGGGACGGGCGAGGTGCTTCGCAACTGGGAGCAGATCAAGCAGCAGGAGCGAGCCGGGCAGAGCGCCGAGCGCCGGTCGGTCCTCGACGGGGTGCCGCGCCGGCTCCCGGCGCTGCTCCGGGCGCAGCGCGTGCAGGAGAAAGCCGCCGGCGTCGGGTTCGACTTTCCCGAGGCCGCCGGGGCGTGGGCGAAGGTCGAGGAAGAGGTCCGCGAGCTCCGCGCCCTCGTCGAGCAGGCGGCGACCGCAGAGGAGCGCGAGGCCGAGTTCGGCGACGTGCTCTTCGCGCTCGTCAACTACGCCCGCTTCTCCGGCGTCACGCCCGAGAACGCCCTCCGCCGGACGCTCGACACGTTCCAGCGCCGCTTCCGCCACGTCGAGGCCCGCCTCGCCGAGCAGAGCCGCTCGTTCGACGCCGCCGACCTCGCCGAGCTGGACGCCTACTGGGACGAGGCGAAGCGGGCGGAACAACGAGCGACGAGCGACGAATGACGACGTGATACGCCCCCTCTTATACCCAATCCGTTTGACCTGATGCACTTCAGCCGGACTTGGTGTTATTCGCCGTTCGTCACTCGAAACTCGTCATTCCCTACATGCTGTTCCGCCAGATTTTCGACCCGTCGCTCGCGCAGTACGCCTACCTCGTCGGCTGCCCCCGCGCGAAGGAGGCGCTCGTGATCGACCCCGAGCGCGACATCGACCGCTACACCCGTGCCGCCGCGCGCGAGGGGCTGCGGATTACGGCTGTCGCCGAGACGCACATCCACGCCGACTTCCTCTCGGGCGCGCGCGAGTTCGCCGAGCAGCACGGCGTGAAGGTGTACCTCTCGGGGGAGGGCGGCCCCGACTGGAGCTATCGCTGGGGCGAGGGCTACGACGTGCAGCTTCTCCGCGACGGCGACACGTTCCACGTCGGCAGCGTCAAGGTCGAGGCCCTCTACACGCCGGGGCACACGCCGGAGCACCTCAGCTACCTCGTCACGGACCCCGCGAGCGGGGCCGACGAGCCGCTCGGCCTCGCCTCGGGCGACTTCGTGTTCGTCGGCGCGCTCGGGCGGCCGGACCTGCTCGAGACGGCGGCGGGAGAGGTGGGCGCGCGCGAGCCGGCGGCGCGGGCGCTCTTCGAGTCGGTCGGGCGGCTCGGCGGGCTGCCGGATGGGTTGCAGCTCTGGCCGGGGCACGGCGCGGGCAGCGCGTGCGGCAAAGCCCTCGGCTCGGTGCCCACCTCGACCCTCGGCTACGAGCGGAGGCAGAACCCCTCGATCCGCGAAGCCGAACGGGGACAGGCGGCGTTCGTCAGAGAGATACTCGAAGGGCAGCCGGAGCCGCCGCTCTACTTCGCCCGGATGAAGCGGGAGAACCAACGCGGCCCCGCGCTCCTCGGCACCCTGCCGGTGCCGGACGTGCTCGCGGCCTCCGACCTCGACGCGCTCGGCGAGGACGCGGTGGTGATCGACACACGCTCGCGGGACGCGTTCGTCAAAGGCCACCTCGCCGGCTCGGTCCTCGCGCCGTGGGGCGCGAGCTTCGCCACCGTCGCCGGGTCGTACGTGCTGCCCGGCCGGCCCATCGCGCTCGTCGTCGAAGAAGACCGAGCGGAAGAGGCCGTCCGCGCGCTCGTCCGCGTCGGGCTCGACGACGTGCGCGCGGTCGTCCCCCCGGCTGCGCTGGCGGAGTACGGGCGCGGCAACGACAAACTGCGGATGCTCAAGGCCATCGACTTCGACGAGCTCGACGGGCGGCGGCACTACACCAACGCGGCGGTCCTCGACGTGCGGCGGCAGGACGAGTGGGACCGGGGGCACGTCCCCGGCGCGGTCCACATCCCCCACGTCCGCCTCCTCGACCGGCTCGGCGAGCTGCCGCGCGACAAGACGCTGCTCGTCCACTGCCAGAGCGGGGTCCGCAGCGCGGTGGCGAGTGCGCTGCTCGCGGCGCACGGGTTCTACGTGATCTACGTCGGCGACCACTTTTCGAACTGGAAGGAGCGGGAGAAGGAAGCGGGTGTGACGGCAGGAGCGCACTGGAGGGAATGGAGGGAATGGAGGGAATGGAGGGAATGGAATAAAACCGAGCAAGTTACCCCGCCGTCGCGCGCTGCGCCCCCTTCGGCTGCGCTCAGGGCAGGCTCCGGGGTTAAGGCGTGCCTTGCCCGGGTCGGGAGGGCACCGCGGGGCCGGACACAGCGCGCCGTGTCCCTACGGCTTCCCCGTCTACCGTCTCACCGTCTCACCGTCTACTGTCCTCTGCCTTGCTCCTCGCGCTCGTCGGTGCCCTGCTGGTCGGCCTCAGCCTCGGGCTGCTCGGCTCGGGCGGGTCCATCCTGACGGTGCCGGTGCTGGTCTACCTCGTCGGGCAGCCGGAGAAGGAGGCTATCGCCGAGTCGCTCGGAATCGTGGGGCTGATCGCCTTCGCGGGGGCGGTGCTGAACGCGGTGCAGCGCAAGGTGGACTGGCGGAGCGTCGCGCTCTTCGCGGCTCCGGGGATGGTCGGGACGGCCGTCGGCGCGTCGCTCTCGGTCTTCGTCAGCGGCCTCGTCCAACTGACGGTCTTCGCCGTCACGATGCTCGCCGCCGCCGTCCTGATGTTTCGCGGTCGGCCCACCGATGCCCGCGAGCGGCGGCAACCGTGGGGCCTGATCGCGTTCGAAGGGCTCGCCATCGGCGTGCTGACGGGGTTCGTCGGGGTCGGCGGCGGGTTCCTCCTGGTGCCGGCGCTCGTGCTCCTCGTCGGCCTCCCGATGCACGTCGCGGTCGGGACGAGCCTGACCGTGATCGTGCTCAACAGCGCGAGCGGGTTCGTGCGCTACCTCGGCGTGCTCGCCGAGGCGGGGCTGAGCGTGGACGGGCACCTCGTCGGGGTCTTCGGGGCGGTGGGTGTCGTCGGGAGCATCGTGGGCAACCGGGTGGGGGCGCACGTTCCCCGGGATCAGTTGCGACGCGGGTTCGCGGGGTTCCTCGTCGTGATGGCGGCGTACATTCTCTGGCGCAGCGTGCCGGGTCTGGGGTAGGGGCGGCCGGGGTGTCCGCCCTCGTTGGGGTGAGCGTCGTGCCTGAGCAGGGCGACCACAAAAGATCGCCCTACGGCCACGAAGATCGGCGCGTACCGTAGTTTCGACGCTCGACTTTCCGGCCCTCGATTCCCGACCTGATGGAAACCATCGCCCCGATCAAGTCTCCGACCGGAACCGCGCTCTCGTGCAAAGGCTGGCATCAGGAGGCCGCGCTGCGGATGCTGATGAACAACCTCGACCCGGAGGTGGCCGAGGACCCGGACCGGCTCGTCGTCTACGGCGGCGGCGGCAAGGCTGCGCGCAACTGGGCGTGCTACCACAAGATCGTCGAGACCCTGCGGCGGCTGGAGAACGACGAGACGCTCCTCGTCCAGAGCGGCAAGCCCGTCGGCGTCTTCCGCACCCACGACGAGGCCCCGCGCGTGCTCATCGCAAACGCCCACCTCGTCCCGAAGTGGGCTACCGACAGCGAGTTCCGCCGCCTCGACGCGCTCGGCCTCACGATGTACGGGCAGATGACCGCCGGCTCGTGGATCTACATCGGGACGCAGGGGATTTTGCAGGGGACCTACGAGACCTTTGCCGAGTGCGCGCGCCAGCACTTTGCTGCCGCTGACGGCAGCGGCGGGACGCTCAGCCGGCGGCTCGTCGTCACCGCCGGCCTCGGCGGGATGGGCGGGGCGCAGCCGCTCGCCGCCACGATGAACGGCGCGGCCTTCCTCGGGGTGGAGATCGACGCCGAGCGCATCCGCCGCCGCGTCGAGACCGGCTACTGCGACCGCCTGGAGACGGACCTCGACGCCGCGCTCGACGCGGTGCTCGGGGCGAAGGCGAGCGGCGAGGCGCTGTCGGTCGGCCTGGTCGGCAACGTCGCCGAGGTGCTGCCGGAGATCGTGCGGCGCGGCGTCGAGGTGGACGTGGTGACGGACCAGACGAGTGCGCACGACTTGCGCGTCGGCTACCTCCCGGCGGGCTATTCCATCGCCGAGGCCGACGCCCTCCGCGCGCGCGACGCCGCGGCCTACGAAGACGCCGTGCTCGACTCGATGCAGGCCCACGTCCGCGCGCTCCTCGACCTGAGGGCCGCCGGAGCCGTCGCCTTCGACTACGGCAACAACCTCCGCGGGCAGGTCGCCGACCGGCGGGGGATGGCCGAGGCGTTCGACCTCCCCGGCTTCGTCCCCGCCTTCATCCGCCCGCTCTTCTGCAAAGGCTCCGGCCCGTTCCGCTGGGTCGCCCTCAGCGGCAACCCCGCCGACATCGCCGCGACCGACCAGGCGGTGCTGGAGACGTTTCCCGAGAACGAAGCCCTCGCCCGGTGGATCAAGCGGGCGCAGGAGCAGGTGCACTTCCAGGGCCTGCCCGCGCGCATCTGCTGGCTCGAATACGGCGAGCGCGCCGAGCTAGGCGAGCGCTTCAACTGGCTCGTTAAGACCGGCAAGGTCGAGGCCCCGCTCGTCATCGGGCGCGACCACCTCGACACCGGCTCGGTCGCGTCCCCGAACCGCGAGACCGAGGCGATGAAAGACGGCAGCGATGCCATTGCCGACTGGCCGCTGCTCAACGCCCTGCTCAACACCGCCTGCGGGGCGAGCTGGGTCAGCCTCCACCACGGCGGCGGCGTCGGGATCGGCTACTCGGTCCACAGCGGCATGGTCTCCGTCGCCGACGGCACCGAATCCGCCGACCGCCGCCTGGCCCGCGTCCTCACCGCCGACCCCGGCACCGGCGTCATGCGCCACGCCGACGCCGGCTACGACCTCGCGGTGGACACCGCGAAGGATCGCGGCGTGGACCTCCCGATGATCAACGCCAACCCCCTCTCATGATGCTGACGATGATTCGCCCTTACCTGCTCGCTCTGCTGACTCTCCTTCCGCTCGGGGCCCTCGCGCAGCCGGCGACGGAGCTCCCCGAGGCCGTCGCGGCCAACGTCCGCGCCCGCGTCGCCGGCGGCGAGAACGAGGGCGTCGTCGTGGGGATCGTGGATTCGAGCGGGGCACGTAGCTACGGCTTTGGCCGCCTCGGGGCCGGGCGCGAGGACACGCCCGGCGCGCAGACGCTGTTCGAGATCGGCTCGGTCACGAAGGTGTTCACCGCCCTCCTGCTCGCGGAGATGGCCGAGCGCGGCGACGTGGCGCTCGACGACCCCGTCGCCGCCTACCTCCCCGACACGGTGGCCACGTCGTTCGGGGAGCAGGTCACGCTCGCCCACCTCGCCACCCACACCTCGGGCCTGCCGCGCCTGCCGGCCAACCTCGCCCCGGCGGACCCCGCCAACCCGTACGCCGACTACACCGCCGGGCAGATGTACGGCTTCCTAGCGGACTACACGCTCCCGCGCGAGCCGGGGGCCGCGTTCGAATACTCGAACCTCGGTGCCGGCCTGCTCGGGCACCTCCTCGCCCGGCACGCCGGGACGAGCTACGAGGCGCTCCTCCGGGCGCGCGTCCTCGGCCCCCTCGGGCTCGGCGACACGGGCGTCACCCTCACCCCGGCGCAGCAGGCGCGGCTCGCCCCGGGCTACAGCGCGGGGCAGCCCGTCCCCGGGTGGGACCTCCCGACCCTCGCCGGGGCCGGGGCCCTCCGCTCCAGCGCCGACGACCTCCTGCGCTACCTCGCCGCCCACCTCGGCCTGGCCGAACTCGGCCTGGCCGAGACGCCGCTTGCGGAGGCGATGCGGGCGACGCACGCGCCGCGCAGCGAGGCCGGGCGCGACAGCGTACGCATCGGCCTGGGGTGGATGGTGCAGACGACCGGCGGCGGCGAGATCCTCTGGCACAACGGCGGGACCGGCGGCTACCGCAGCTTCATCGGCTTCGACCGCGACCGGGGGCGGGGCGTCGTCGTGCTGACCAACTCGGACCTCGGCCTAGACGACGTCGGCCTCCACCTCCTCGACCCGTCGTTCCCGCTGAAGGAAGTCCGCGAGACGGCCGACCTCGCGCCGGAGTTTCTGGAGCGGTACGTCGGCCAGTACCAGCTCGCGCCCGGCTTCGACATCACCGTCCGGCGCGAGGGCAGCCAGCTCTACGGGCAGGCGACGGGGCAGCCCGAGTTCCGCCTCTATCCGGCCTCCGAGACCGAGTTCTTCCTGAAGGTGGTCGAGGCCGAGGTCTCGTTCGATCTCGCGGAGGACGGCCGCGTAGAGGGCCTCGTCCTGCACCAGAACGGCCAGCGCCTCCCCGGCTCGAAAATCCGATGAACGGGTCAGCGGACGACCGTGAAGCGACCGGTGACTGCGCCGTCGGGTGACGTCAGGCGGAGGAGGTACACGCCGGCGGCCAGGCCCTCCGTGTCGAAGCGGAGGGCGTGGCGGCCTGCGCTGCGCACCCCCTCGGCCAGGACGGCGACCTCGCGCCCGAGCACGTCGTGCACCGTCAGCCGCAGCGAGCCGGAGGCCGCAGCCGTGAAGGCGACGCCCACTGAGGCACGCGCCGGGTTAGCTCCGGTGACCTGCTAGATCGAGCGTCGGCGCTTCGGGAGCGGCTTGCTCGCTGGTCGTCGGCGGACGTGTGGCGGACTGTGCCAGGAGGAGGTTCGCCTCCAGGTTCTCGTCGGCCAGCGCGTAGACGTCGATGGGGTCGGGCCAGAAGTCGTAGCCGACCTCGGGGAGAAACGCGAAGGCTTTCGGCTTCGTCGATTGCTCGCCGTAGGTCCAGTCGATGGCGTCGCCGTTCGTGAAGTAGAGGATCTCAGACGTCTGCCCGGCGAGGTAGCCGTTGGCGCGCGTGAGGGCGTCGCCGAGGGCAGCGAAGGCCGCGGCGTCGGGCGTCTGCTCGTCCTGCGTGTAGCCCCACGGGTAGAGGAGGAGGTCGCTGTAGGTGTGGTAGTGGAACGCCGCCGTCACGCGCCGTCCTCCTTCGAGGAAGTCCCGGATCGCCGCGACCTCCGGCTCGGAGAACGGGGCCGGCCCGCGGTACACCGGGCTGTCGGGGAACGAGCTCGAACCGAGGTCGTCGTGTCCCCACTCGTAGCCGTAGTTGCGGTTGGGGTCCACGCCGAACGAGCCGTCGCCGTTGTCGCGGAGGTTCTTGCGCCAGAGCCCGCCGCCCTCCGGGTTCGTCGTCTCGTTGAAGACGTACCCATCGGGGTTGACGACCGGGACGAAGAACAGCCGCCGGCCGTCCACGAGCTCCGTCACCTCGGGGTCGGTGCCGTAGTGCTCGGCGAGGTAGACCATGAAGTAGAGGACGGCCATCATGCTGCCCGGTTCGCGGGCGTGGTGGACGCCGGTGTAGAGCACCTCCGGCTCGTCCTCGTCCACGCCGGGGGCGTCCGAGATTTCGACGAGCCACACGTCGCGCCCCTCCCAAGTCTGCCCAAGCGAGACCTTCGGGGTGACGATCTCGGGGTAGCGCGCCGCGAGCGAGTCGAGCGCCCGGACGACGCCGCCGAACGTGAGGTAGCCGCCCATCGGCCCGCACAGGTTCGCCTCGATGCGGCTGGCATCGCTCCCCTGGGGGCACGTGCCCCGGCGCGTGGCGAGGTAGTGCGCCGTGACATCCCCGACGAGCACCTCGACCTCGACCCCGGCCGCGCGCGCGGCTTCTACCTCGCGGGCCGAGAGAACCGTGCGGAGGGCGAGGCCGCGCGCCGTTTCTTCCTGCCGGACGTGGTCGAGTCCGACGCCGTGCCCGGCGAGGCGGGCCTGGAGGGCGTAGCGGGCCTCGCGCACATCGGTGCCCCGGTCACCGTCGGTGGGCAGGAAGAGGCGGACCTCGCTATGGCGCTCGGGCACGGGCTGAGCCTGGAGGGAGGCGGCAAGGGCGAGGGTGGTGACGGCGAGGGCGATTCCGCGGAGAACACGCATGGCAACACAGGGCTGAGAGACTAGACAGACTAGACGGCTGAGAGACTGAGCAGCTGAGAGACTGAGCAGAGGACGGAGACAAATCTGCGTAGGCTTAACCGGAAAGGCCTCGCCGGAGTTTCCGGGCTTTGCGCTACGGAGGCGTTGGTTTAGATTGCAGGCCGAAGCGTCCTACGTCCACCTAAAGTGCCCGCGCCATGCCCCCAACCGATGCGGTTTGTCTCACCGTCGCCGACCTCTACGGCGACCTCGACCGGAGCCTCGCCGAGCTGCGGGGCGGTGCCGGGCGGGTGCAGGCGTCGCGGCGGATCGTCGCGGCGGCGCTGGCGGACGGGGCGACGTACTACGGCATCAACACCGGGTTTGGGGCCCTCGCGCGGCAGCGGATCGCGGCGGCGGACACCGAGCGGCTACAGCGGAATCTGATCGTCTCGCACGCCGTCGGCGTCGGGCCGCTGATCCCCCGCGAGGTGGCGCGGCTGATGCTGCGCCTCAAGGTCCACGCCCTCGGGCTGGGCTTCTCCGGCGTCTCGGAGGAGACGTTCGAGCGCCTGCTCGTGATGGCCGAGCGCGACCTCGTCCCGGCGGTTCCGAGCCGGGGCAGCCTCGGGGCCTCGGGCGACCTGGCACCGCTGGCGCACCTCGCGCTCCCGCTCCTCGGCCGGGGTGAGCTGTGGGACGAGGCGGGGGAGACGACGCGGCCCGCCGCCGCCGTCCTCGCCGAGCACGGCCTCGCGCCGGTCACGCTCCGCGCCAAAGACGGCCTCGCCCTCATCAACGGCACCCAGATGATGAGCGCCTACGGAGGCTGGGTGCTCCACCGCGCGCTCGGGCTCGTCAAGGCCGCCGACGTGCTCGCGGCGATGAGCCTGGAGGCGCTGCAAGGCTCGATCCGGCCGTTCGATGCGCGCATTCAGGCGGTCCGCCCGCACCCGGGCCAGGCCGCCGTGGCCGAGAACGTCCGCGCCCTCCTGGACCAGAGCGAGATTCTCGAGAGCCACCGCACCTGCGGCAAGGTGCAGGACCCGTACTCGCTCCGGTGCGTGCCGCAGGTCCACGGCGCGAGCCGCGACGCCCTCACCCACGCCGCCGCCGTCGTCGAGACCGAGATCAACAGCGTCACCGACAACCCGCTCGTCTTTCCCGACGGCGATCCGGCCATCGTCTCGGGCGGCAACTTCCACGGGCAGCCGCTCGCGCTCGCAATGGATTACGCGGCGATGGCGCTCGCCGAGCTTGCCAGCATCTCGGAGCGGCGGACCTACCTCCTGGTCGAGGGCAACGACGGGCTGCCGGTGTTCCTGATGCGCGAGACCGGGCTGAACTCGGGGTTCATGATGCCGCAGTACACCGCCGCCGCGCTGGTCTCGGAGAACAAGGTGCTCTGCCACCCGGCGTCCGTCGATTCGATCCCGAGCTCGAGGGGGCAGGAGGACCACGTCTCGATGGGCAGCATCGCCGCGCTCAAGCTCGCCGACGTGCTCCGCAACGTCGAGTGCGTCCTCGCGGTGGAGCTCCTCACGGCGGCGCAGGCGCTGGACTACCGGGCCCCCCTCCGGCCGGGCCGCGGCGTCGAGGTGGCGCACCGGTTCCTCCGCGCCGAGGTCGGGCACCGCGAGGCCGACGAGGGCTTCGACGGCGACATGGCGGCGTGCCTGCGCCTCGTCCAACGAGGGACCCTCGCCGCCGCAGTCGAGGCCGAGGTCGGCGCGCTGCACTGAGGTCACGGTCACGCGGGTCACGGTCACGCGCTCGCGCGCGGACCCCCGCCCGTGCGCCGTGCTAGCCGCTCGCCGTGCTAGCCGCTCGCCGTGCTAGCCGCTCGCCGTGCTGTCGGCCCCCGTGCTGCCGGGCCGGGCGAGCACGCGGTCGTACTCCCCTGCGAGGCGGCGCTCGAGCAGGATGGGTGCGAGGTGGATGCGGCGATTGGGCATGGCGGCGGGTCGAGGGGGCGAAGCTCCACGCAGGATACGCTACCGGATTGATACCGCTACCGGATTGATGCCGTCGGGCGTAGTTTGAGAGCCCGTCTCTTGACTCGGCCCGTGCTCGCTCGCCTTCCTCCCCCCGCGACGGCCTCCCCATCCCGACCGCCTCCCCATCCCGACTGCCTCCATGCGCTGCGCTCCTCTTCTGCTTCTCCTCCTCGCGGGCTGCTCCCAGCCTGCGACCTCCCTGCAAATGCCCGTCGGGCCGGACGTCACGGTGAGCGGAACCGTCGAGGAGGTCGACCGCGAGCCGATGGCGGTGGACAGCGACGCCGTCATCACGCTCCGCACCGCCGAGGGCACGGTGGGGGTGCTCATCCCGGCCCGCACCAACCTCTGCGAGGCCGAGGGCCTCGACCTGCTGGCCGGTCTGGTGGCGGGGGCCTCGGTCGAGGCCCGGGGGCGCAGCCTCCCCAACAACAGCATCCGCCCCTGCGCCTCGGACGAGCACTTCCTCCGCGTGCTCAACCCGTAGAGGCGGCACCGCGATGCCCGTCCTCACCGACATCGCCCTCCTCGCCGCGTGCCGGAGCGCGGGGGGGCAGGCCGCGATCCACGCGGTCCCGGAGGCCGCGCTCGCGTGGCAGGGCGACACCGTCCGGTGGGTCGGACCGGAAGCCGAGCTGCCCGGCGCGTTCGCCGGCGAGGAGCGGCAGAGCGCAGGCGGGCGGCTCGTCATCCCCGGCCTGGTGGACTGCCACACCCACCTCGCCTTCGGCGGCTGGCGCGCCGGCGAGTTCGCGCAGCGGATCGAGGGGGCGGACTACCTCGCCATCGCCCGCGCCGGCGGCGGGATCGCCGGCACGATGCGCCACACCCGGGCCGCGAGCGAGGAGGCGCTCGCGGACCGCGCCGCCGGGTTCCTCGAGGAGATGCGCCGCCTGGGCGTCACGACCGTCGAGGCCAAGAGCGGCTACGGGCTGACGGCGGAGGACGAGCTCAAGACGCTCCGGGTGTACCGCCGCCTCGCCGAGCGTCAGCCGACCCGGATCGTCCCGACGCTCCTCGGCGCGCACATCGTCCCGCCGGAGTTCGCGCGCGACCGCGAGGGCTACCTCCGCCTGCTCACCGACGCGGTCATCCCGCAGGCCGCTGCCGACGGCCTCGCCCGCTTCTGCGACGTGTTCGTCGAGGAGACCGCCTTCTCCCGCGACGAAGCCCGGGCCGTCCTCGCCGCCGGCGCGCGCCACGGCCTCCGCCCGAAGCTCCACGCCGATCAGCTCTCCGACACCGGCGGGGCCGCCCTCGCCGCCGAGGTCGGGGCCGTCTCCGCCGACCACCTCGAGCACGTCTCCGAGGCGGGCGTCGCGGCGCTGGCCGAGGCCGGCGTCGTCGCCGTCTCGCTGCCGCTCGCCACGCTGTACCTCGGCGTCCGCCCGCTGCCGGCACGCGCGCTGATCGAGGCGGGGGTGGCGGTGGCCGTGGCGACGGACTTCAACCCCGGCAGCGCGCCGAGCTACCACCTGCCGCTCGCGATGATGCTGGCCTGCACGGTGCAGCGGATGACGCCCGCCGAGGCGCTGAAAGGGGCCACCGTTATTGCAAGCAAGGCCGTCGGGCTCGAAGCCACGGTCGGCTCCCTCGAGCCGGGCAAGCGCGCCGACTTCGCGCTCATCGACGCCCCCGACGTGAACCACTGGCTCTACCACTTCCGCCCCAACGCCTGCGTCCGCACCGTCATCGGCGGCGAGACGGTCTGGGAGCGCGGGGGAAGGAGGCAGAGCGTGACGGGAGACGAGCGCCGAAGACTCGTTCCGCCCGGCGTCCCTGCGCCCGGCACCGCCGAGGACGACCCGCGCCTCGGGCGCTGGCTCGCCCGACACAGCTCCGCCGAGAGCGCCCGCGTCGCGCTCGTCGGCTTCCCGTCGGACGAGGGCGTGCGGCGCAACGGGGGGCGGCCCGGTGCCGCCGCCGGCCCCGCCGCGATCCGCCGCGCGCTCTACGCCCTCACCCCCGACGCCGAGCAGCCCGGCGCGTTCACCGACCTCCTCGACCGCACCGCCGACCTGGGCGACGTCCCGGTGACGGGCGACGTGGAGGCCGACCAGCAGACGCTCGGCGACACGCTGGCTCCGCTGCTCGCAGCCGGCATCGTCCCGGTCGTCCTCGGCGGGGGCCACGAGACGAGCTTCGGGCACTTCCTCGGCTACGTCGGGGCGGGGCGCGACGTGGAGATTCTGAACTGGGACGCCCACGCCGACGTGCGCCCGCTGAAGGACGGCCTCGCGCACTCCGGCTCGCCGTTCCGGCAGGCGCTGGAGCACGCGTCCGGGCGCTGCACGCGCTACCAGGTCGCCGGGCTGCAACCCCACAGCACCGCCCGCGCCCACCTCGACGTGATCGACGACCACGGAGGCGAAGTCGTCTGGCGGCGGAGCCTGAGCGAGGTCCGCGTCCGGTCCATCGCCACCGGCCTCGCCGCCCCGACGCTCGCCACGTTCGACCTCGACGCGGTGGACGCCGCCTCGGCCCCCGGCGTCAGCGCTCCCAACGTCGGCGGCCTGCCTGCCGGCCTGTGGCTCTACGCCGCCTACGAGTTGGGCCGCTCGCCGCTCGTCGGGTCGTTCGACGTGGTCGAGCTCAACCCGGCGTTCGACGCCGACGGCCGGACGGCCCGCCTCGCCGCTCTCACCGTCTGGCACGTCCTCAAAGGGCTGGCCGAGCGGGGCTGAGAGACAGGTCACACCACGTCCGGCTGAAGTGCATCAGGTCGAACGGGCCCTCCAACCACCTGTCCCTCGCCGTGGAGAGGAGGCCGGGGGGAGGGGCCGCCGCGCCGAGCGGCTTCTGCCCTCCACGGCGCGTAGTCCTTGACCCTCGCCAGACCGTGGTCACTAGACTGTGGTCCCTAGACCGTGGCGTCGCGCGCGGCGTCCGTCTTGCCGTTCAGCACGACGGTCCCGACGATGGGGAGGTGGTCCGACGCCTGGCGGCTGGCCGGCGTCTCGTGGGCGTGCAGGTCTTCGATCTGCGCGTTGCGCGCGTAGACCCGGTCGAGCGCCATCACGGGACGCGGGCTGGGGTACGACGCGGGCCAGCTCCGGTTGGCGTGGCGCTCGGCGAAGCGGTCGAGGCCGCGCGAGGCGGGGGTCTTCCGCCACGCGTTCATGTCGCCCATCAGGACCGCCGGGCCGCCATCGAAGTGCGGGTGGCCCAGCAGCGCTTCGACCTGCCGCGTCCGGGTCCGGTCCACGATCGCGAGGTGCGTCGAGGCCACGGTCAGCCCCGTCGCGTCGTCCCCGTCGGTGAGGCGGACGGCGAGGGCGGCGCGGCGCTCGAGCCGCCCGAACGAGAGGTCGATGGCCTCGGCCCCGGCGAGCGGCCAGCGCGACAAGATGGCGTTGCCGAGCTCGCCCCGCTTGTGAATCCGCGTGACGACGAACGCGAGGTGGAACCCGAGCATCCGCGCCGCCTCGCGCACCGGGTCGCCGTTCTCGAAGGGCCGAAGCACCTCCTGCAGCGCCAGCACGTCGGCACCGAGCTCGCCCAGGACGGTCAGCACGCGGTCGGGGTCGTACTTCCGCCCGCCGCGCACCCCCGCCCAGCGGTGGACGTTGTACGTCGCCACCCGGAGCCTCGGGCCGAGCGGGGACGGTGCAGCGTCGCCGAGCGGGGAGACGAGTTGGGCGAGGTAGGGGGCAGGACGGCTGGCACGGGGCATGCGCTGAGCGGTGACACTTAGTAGTGGTAGCGCGCCTGTAGAAAGTCGATGCGCTCGTCGCGCACGACGTAGACGATCCGGTGTTCCTGCGTCAGCCGCCGCGACCACATCCCCGGCGCAAGGTGCCGCAGCGGCTCGGGCTTGCCGATGCCCTGGAATGGGTCGCGCAGGATCGCCTCGATCAGCTTGAACGCCCGGAGCGCCGTCTTGCGGTCCTGCTCGACCCACCAGCCGAGGTCCTCCCGAAACTCCGGCTGGAAGACGGCGTCGCGTTGCCCGCGCCCGGTCGGTGGAGCCGGGGCGCGGGCTTTACGCTTTTTTGCCAAGCCCGACCTCGCCGCGCAGGGTGTCCACGGAAGTCGCGTCGCCCTCGCGCTGCAAGGCCCGCGTGAGCGCCGTCAGCAGGCGCTCAGCGTTCTTCGGGGAACGCAAGAGGTGGGCCGTCTCGCGCAGGCTCGCCAGCTCGTCGGCGGCGACGAGCGCAACCGGCTCCGAGCCGCGCCGCGTCACGATCACCGTCTCGCGGTCGTCCACGACGCGGTCCAGCCACTCGGCGAAGCGGGCACGGGCGTCGGTGTAGGTGGTCTCTACGGTCATGATGGTCTAGTACAGGTTTTCTGTACAGACTCGCGACCAGCTTGGCGGTTCCTTGAGATTAAATTAGCCTATGAGTTGACCGATAGCTAGGATGCTACACGACTGCTCACGTTACAAGAACCGCTTCTTCATGCGCCTACTCCTGTTGCTTATCCTTTCATCTTTTTCGGTGTCTTCTGTTGCCCAGCCACAGCACGATTACCTTCCGCTAGAACTGAACGAGGGTTGGGTATACATGGATGAAGCCGGAGTCGAAGTCACGATCCGGGCTGCCTTCCAGCAAGAGATTGCAGGTCTTCCATGTTACCGGATGGAGCGGAGCGCGCCTGATATAATGGACGGAGCGCCTTACCAGACGGAGTTCTGGTGCTTGAGTGAGGAAGGGGTTTATTTGGTCGCAAGGTCCATGTTCGGGAGACGAACCATATTCCCTGACCCGCCGCTGCTCATCTATCGCCCGCTCTCGGACGGCATCCACTGGGAGAACATCACAGGGGAAGGAGTGCTCACAGATACGTCTACCTTCGTCGTCGAGGGATGGGAGAATGTGACGACACCCGCAGGGACGTTTGATGCAGTTCTGATCGCAGCGTATCCATCGGTCGGTTTGGTCACCAAGATAGAGCGTTGGTATGCGCTTGGGGTTGGCATTGTGCGGGAGCGCTCCCATGTTGGTGAAGGCGAAAACCAGCAGGTGAGCGCCGACAAGAAGTTGGTTCGACGTATTGGGCAGGCACCAAAAGAGGCAGCAGCAGACGGGTAATGGCGGGCTCCAGCTCTACGCCTCGCCTTCCAGCATGACCATCTCGCGCCCGAAGAGGCGGTAGATCCCCTGCATCAGCTCCGGCGTCGGCTCGACCATGCCCTTCTGCGCGCGCAGGCGGACGGGCTTCGGGATGGCCTGGGTCTCGACGTCGAACATCAGTTGGGCCGGCCCCCGGTTGCGCTCGCAGAGCGCCCAGAGCTCGTCCATCGCCTCGGGCTGTGTCTCGTCGGCGTCCAGCCGGAGGATGATCCGCTTGACGTACTGCTCGCGGACCTTCCACATCGGGTCGAGGGCCGTCGCCTTGATCTTGACGCCGCCGCGGACCTCGGCCTGGCCGCGCACCATCACGACCTCGTCGGTGCGCAGGAGGTGCTGGTGGCGCTCGAAGACCTTCGTGAAGAGCACGACCTCGCCCTGGCCGGTCTGGTCTTCGAGCGTGAGGAACGCCATCGGCTTGCCGGACTTGGTGGTGATCTGCTTGACCTCGGTGATGATCCCGCACACGCGCTGCTCGCGCTCCAGGTCGATGTCGTCGGCCCGCCCGAGGTAGGCCGTGACGAAGGCCCTCGCCTCGGCCTCGTAGGCGTCGAGCGGGTGGCCGGAGACGTAGAACCCGACGAGGTCCTTCTCGTGGCGAAGCGTCTCGCCGCGCGTCCACGGCTCGACGTGCGGGAGGCTGGGCTCGAAGTCGTCCTGCGCCGCGCCGCCCGTGCCGAAGAGCGAGTTCTGGCCGAGCGCCTTGTTGACCTGGTGCTGCTGCCCGAACCGGTGGGCGTCCTCGACGGCGCTCGCGAGCTGCGCCCGGTGGGCTTCGGAAAAATCGAACGCCCCCGCCTTCGCCAGCGACTCCAGCGCCGCCTTGTTGACCGCCGCCAGATCGACCCGCTTGCAGAAGTCGAACAGCGACTCGTAGGCCCCGTGCTCGGCGCGCTCGGCGACGATGGCCTCGATGGCCCCGGCCCCGACGCCCTTGACGGCGTAGAGCCCGAACCGAATCCGGGGCCCGGCGTCGGTCGCCTCGACGTTGAAGTGGTGCTCGGAGCTGTTCACGCACGGCGGCAGCAGGTCTAGCCCCATCCGCCGCGCCTCGTCGAGCGCGACGGCCAGCTTCTTCGAGTCGCCCGCCTCGTTCGTGAGGTACGCCGCCATGAACTCGGGCGGGGTAATGCGCCTTGAGGTAGGCCGTCTGAAAGGCGATGACGCTGTAGGCGGCTGCGTGGCTGCGGTTGAAGCCGTAGCCGGCGAACTTCGCCATCATGTCGAAGACCTCGTTAGCCGTCCTCGCGGCCACGCCCTTCTGGGCCGCACCTTCGACGAATACGACGCGCTTGCGCGTCCATCTCGTCTTGCTTCTTTTTGCCCATCGAGTTGTGGACGACTACATCTGCCGCCACGAAGTTGGCGTGAGGCGGCACGGCGAGATCATACACCCGCTGCTCGCCGAGAGGCACGATCTCAGCGATGCGGGGTCCCAGAGCACATCTCCCTGCGCGAGGCGGTGAAGGGCCGGGGCATCGAAGGCGCGGGGCGAGTCGGTCGAGGCGGTGCCGACTGAGCGCACGGGCAGGATGCTGCAAATTGAGGCCCGACGAGAGGTGGCCTCCTGAGACGCCGATCCGGTCACCGGCCTCGCGCCAACTCAAGCCGCTTGCGTACTTGGCCTGCCGGACCAGATGACCGACTTCCGCCGGGACGTTATAAACCGATTGGTTCCCGTGTGCGCTTCGACGCTTGGTCGAGGAGCCGCCCGAGCCGCCGAGCCTTCACAGGACAGAGGTGAGGGCCAATGGCCTTGGCGAAGCGGGCCACGTCACGAGCGTCCGTGAGGAGAAGCTCGTGGTTCGGCCGTCTCGCGGTCTGGCGAGACCGGCGCATGGTGACCACGCCGAAGCGGAGCAGAAGGTGGGCGACGTCGCTGAGAAGCCCCCTCACTGGACGAGCTGTACGAGAGCCGGGTCGCTTCCACAGAGCCGTCCGTGGTCCACAGCGTACCCAGAAAGAGGGCAAGTGCATCGCGCCCGTAGGTGAACACCTCGGCGGCTACGCGCTTCGACTCGGCGCGGTGGGCGAGGTCCGTGCTACGGATAAGGTTGAGGATCGGGTTGGGTGTTCCGTCGCGCCCCGAGCAGATGATCGTTGTGACGCCCGTGGTGGCGTGGACGGAGCGGTGCGTCGAAGCCCCGAGGTCTTCGGCCGATCCAGCGAAGTCGTCGAGCACCCAGGGGTCAGAGTTATAGAAGCGGGCGCACGCGTAGCCGTTGGCGCGGAGGGTTTGCCCGTCTCCGATGAGATAGGCCAGCGCCTTGACACGCGCAGGATCGGGGGCGGCCGTGCCGAAGGTGGGAATGCGCGAGGGCACGGCGATGGCGTCGCCCACCGCGAGATCGCTCAGGTGCCGCCAGCCCTGGACCGTGAGAAGCGGATGGTCCTCAGTCATACGGACCCGCCGCCCGCTCCGGGTGCGAACCTCGACGACAGCGCGAACCCCATTGTCGATCCGCTCGGTCACGGGCACGGCTTCGAGCTGGTGATCCGCGTTGAGCGAAAGAACGGGCATACCCGGCTCGACGGCATCCATCCGAACGCGCTCCCCCGTATCGGCCTGGACGACGAGGGTGTCGCCCGGGAGGCAGCGCCGCAGCAGGTCGGCCCCGCCGAGGGTGTAGCCGCCCATGACCTGCGCCATCTGCATCACCTGCTCCTGGTAGACCGGGATGCCGTAGGTCGGCTCGAGGATTTCGGCCAGCATCGGGTGCGGGTGCTCGACGGTCTCCTTGCCGTGCTTACGGTCGATGTAGCTCGGGATGAGGTCCATCGGGCCGGGCCGGTAGAGTGCGTTCATCGCGATCAGGTCGTCGATGCCGGTCGGCTTGAGCTTGCGCATCCACTCGCGCATCCCCTCGGACTCGAACTGGAAGATGCCCACCGTGTCGCCGCGCTGAAAGAGTTTGTAGGTCTCGGCGTCGTCGAGCGCGAGCGCGTCGAGGTCGATCTCGACGCCGTGGCCGACGCGGATCAGCTCGAGGGCGTCGTCCAGGACGGTGAGGGTTTTGAGCCCGAGAAAGTCCATCTTGAGGAGGCCAAACTCCTCGATCCACTTCCCGTCGTACTGCGTGACGACTGCGTCGCCGGAGCCCCCGCTCCCGCCGCCTTTGCCTTTCTGGATCGAGACCGGGACGTACTGCGACACGTCGCCCGGGGCGATGATGACGCCGGCGGCGTGGACCCCGGTGTGCCGCGCCGAGCCTTCGAGGACGGTCGCGTAGTGCATCAGCTTGCGGATCTGAGGGTCGGGCGACTCGTAGAGCTGGGCGAACTCCTTGACCTGCTTGGCGTCTTCGAGCGAGACCTTGACCCCGTCCGGGACGAGCTTCGAGATCCGGTCGGCCTCGGGGAGCGGGATGTCGAGCACGCGCGCCACGTCGCGGATGACGGACTTCGAGCCCATCGTCCCGAACGTCACGATCTGGCACACGGATTCACGCCCGTACTTCTCGACGACGTAGTCGATGACCCTGCCGCGCCCCCGGTCGTCGAAGTCGATGTCGATGTCCGGCATCGAGACGCGCTCGGGGTTGAGGAAGCGCTCGAAAAGCAGGTCGTATTCGAGTGGGGTCGATGCCGGTGATTCCGAGGCAATACGCGACGCAGGAGCCCGCCGCCGAGCCGCGCCCCGGCCCGACCGAGACGCCGAGGTCGCGCGCGGCGGTGGTGAAGTCCTGGACGATGAGGAAGTAGCCGTCGAAGCCCATCTCGGAGATCACCTTGAGTTCGTAGTCGAGCCGCTCGCGGACGGTCTCGCTGACGGCCCCGGCGGTCGCCGCGCCGTAGCGCATCTTCGCGCCCTCGTAGACGAGGTGCCGGAGGTACGCCCCCGGCTGCTCGAACGCCTCGGGGATCGGGAAGTGCGGCATCAGGAGCTCGCCCATCCTGAGGTCGAGCGCACACTTGTCGGCGATCTCGCGCGTCGTGTCGAGCGCCCGGTCCACGACGAGCGGGTCGCCGACCGCCTCGGCGAAGGCGGCCTGCATCTCGGGGACGGACTTCAGGAAGAACTGGTCGTTCTCGAAGCGCATCCGGGTCGGGTCGTTGTAGGCCCGCCCGGTCTGGAGGCAGAGGAGCACGTCCTGCGCCGCCGCGTCGTCCCGGTGGACGTAGTGCACGTCGTTCGTCGCGATGACCCCGACCCCGAACTGCGCCGCCCACCGGAGGAGCACCGCGTTGCACTTCCTCTGGTCGGGGATGCCGTGGTCCTGGATTTCGATGTAGTAGTCCTCGCCGAAAATGTCGAGGTACTCCTTGAATATCTTCAGCCCTTCCTCCTCGCCCTTTTTGAGGATCGTCTGGAGCACCTCGCCCTGGAGGCAGCAGGTCGTCGCGACGAGCCCTTCGCTGTGCGCGCGGAGCGTGTCTCGGTCGATGCGCGGCTTGTAGTAGAACCCGTCGGTGTAGCTCAGGCTGGAGAGCCGGATCAGGTTCCGGTAGCCGACCTCGCTCTTGGCGAGGAGCACCTGGTGGTAGCGCGTCCGGTCGCTGGTGTCGCCCATGGCCGGAGGGCGTGACGTAGAACTCGCACCCGATGATGGGCTGGACGCCGGCGCGCGCTGCGCCGAGGTGTAGAACTCGGGGACGCCGAAGAGATTCCCCGTGGTCGGTGATGGCGAGCGCCGGGATGTCGAGCTCCGCCGCGCGCCCGACGAGGTTCTTGATGCGGGCCGCGCCGTCGAGGAGCGAATACTGGGTGTGGCAGTGGAGGTGGCAGAACTCGGGCAAGAGCGTCGGGGGATCGGGTGAGCGGGGAAGGGGCAGACAGCCGGGGGCTCGAAAGAAACAGGGATCGGCGGCTGGGAGCAAGGTGTGTGGATAACTCGCCGCGTCGTCTGCCGCCGGGCGGGTATTATCCGCGAGCCCTGGGCTCGGCACGTCCAGCCCCTACGGGCTTGCCCACGCCGGTCCCGTCTCTAGTCCTCCGATGCCTCACTTCTCCGCTGCCCCGATGACCTACGTCTTCTACCTCGACCGCTACCACCTCGGCGACCCGCTTTTCCTGAGCGGCTTCGCGCGCGACGTGCTCGGCCTCGACGCGCCGTGCCTGATCGTTCACGGTGCGGGCGAGGCGGCGGAGCGAGCGCTCGAAGCGCGAGGGCAGGTCGCCCGGTGGGAGGAGGGGGTGCTCGTAGCCGAGACGGGGGAGGAGCGGGCGCTCGTGGCGCGGGCGGCGCGGGACCTGAACCGCCGGATCGCGCACGCGCTCAACGACGCGGGTGTGGCGTCGGTGCCGCTCGAAGCTGGGGGACGCGGCCTCGTGGCGGCGACAGAAACGGGTCTGGAGGTAGCGAAAGCGGGGTGGCTGCACGACTTGGTGGCGCGGCGCGCGGTGCCGGTCGTGGCGGCGCTCGTGGCGGCGGGCGCGCGCGGCGTGCGCGAGGTGAACGGCGGGGCCGTCGCCGGCGCGCTGGCTCGGGCCTGGGGCGAGGGCGAGCGCCGGGCGATCGTTATGTTTCTAGGCAGAAAACGCGTTCTGACTGAGGATGACCGTGATTCCGGCACGGGGTGGATAAGCCTGGGCGACGTGCCGGGAGACGCGTTGCCCGAGCCGGACGCGGTGCGGGCGGCGCTCGGAGCCGGGGCCGAGGTGCGGCTCATCGGGCGCTCCGGTTTGCGCGGAAAACCGATGGGCGGCACCCGGATCGGCGACGGCTCTTCGGAAGAATCGGCTTAAATCGACCAGAAAGGGCGGGTTTTGCTTGACAGCGTGCGTCGTGGGTGCTATCCTCTAAACCGTCAACTGCATTCCGGGAGGCGGTCGTGCTCGGCTCGCTCTCCCGCTCACCCCAACTCAGGAGGATTCCACTCATGGCTCGTTTCAACGACCTCAAGGAATACGTAGACTCGATGGAGCGCGACTTCAGCCAGTTCTACGAGAAAGGCAACAAGGCTGCCGGCACGCGCGTCCGCAAGGGCATGCAGGAGCTGAAGAAGATGGCCCAGGACATCCGCGTCGAGGTCCAGGACAAGAAGAACGACCTGTAAGCCCTTCGTGGCTGCAACCCCCGAGGGCCGCGCCGACTCCGGCGCGGCCCTTCTTTCTGTGCCCTTCTTTCTGGGGTGGTGCCTGTCTATCGTGGTGCCGCTAGGCCCCGTCCCGTTAATCCGGCTCCTGGCTCGGCGAGGCCCCGGAAGCGCCCTGCGGCGTTGTCCTCCTCGCCCGATGCTACGGCATCTGGCGTGTCGGACGCCTGGCCGGGTCCCTCCAGGGTCTCTCGCTCGCCGACGGACCGCCTTACGTGACAGAGCCTAGTGCTACGACAACTCGATTCTGACAGGCTCTCGGCAGCCCGTGCGCCGCGCGTCGGCGTTGACCTCGTCGCCCGATGCGGTGCATCTAGCTCCTCGGTCGCCTTGACTCGCAGCACCCGAACACGCCGATCTACCCGTCATTCTGCTCGTGTCGCAGCACTAGAGTGCAAGACCGTCGCGCGGAGGCGACCCCCGCTTCAACCGAGGGGGACCGTCCGTCGGACCGTTGAGCGCAGGGACTCGTCCCGGAGCGAGGGACCGACGGACAGGGGGTCCGCTCACGAGCCAATGACTACGACACCAGAGCGGGAGACAAGTTTTCGCTCGCTGCGACGCGCCTCCCCAACCTGTCTACCGCTCTGCCCCGCTCTGCTCTGCCCCGCTCTGCTCTGCCCCGCTCTGCTCTGCCCCGCTCTGCCATGCCTCGCTTTGCCATGCCCCGCTCCGCTCCCCTAGTCTTACTCCTGAGCCTCCTGGCGCTCGCCGGCCCTGCCCGGGCTCAGGAGGAGGAAGAGCCGCTCACCCAGGCCGAGGGCTGGCGCTCGACCCTCAACGGGCAGCTCGCCTTCAGCCAGGCTGCCTATAGCAACTGGCAGGAAGGCGGCCTCGACGCCCTCTCGTTTACCACCGGCGCGACGGGCCGCTTCGCCCGCCTGATCGGGCGCTTCAAGCAGACCCACAACGCCCGCCTCGCCTACGGCCTCGTCAAGCAGGACACGCTCCAGTTCCGCAAGGCCACCGACGTGATCCGCTACGCCTTCGAGCTTCAGTACACCGGCACCGGCGTCCTCCAGCCGACCCTCGCCACCGACATCCGCACGCAGTTCGCCCCCGGCTTCGAGTACGACCCCAGCGCTGCGACGTACCCGGTGCTCGACAGCCTCGGGTTCCTCGTCCCCGGCGAGCGGCTCAAGGTGTCGGACTTCTTCGCCCCGGCGATCTGGACGCAGTCGCTCGGCGTCACCTACGACCCGGACCGGTGGTACACCGCACGGCTCGGCTTCGCCGTGAAGGAGACCATCGTGCTCATCGACCGGCTGCGGCCCGTCTACGGCAACGCGCTCGGCGAGTCGGTTCGGGTCGAGGCGGGGATCGAGTTCCTGGCCGAGGCGCAGCGGGAGCTCTTCGAGAACGTCTTCTTCCAGTCGCGCCTCAGCCTGTTCGAGGCGTTCAATCAAGTCGGTGACGCCGCGCCGGACCTTGTCTTCGAGAACCTGCTGACGCTCAAGGTCAACGACTGGCTCAACACGAACCTGGAGTTCGTGACGCTCTACGACGAGGACACGATCGACGAGATCCAGCTCAAAGAGGTCCTCTCCATCGGCGTGGCGATTTCGTTTTTGTAGCGCCTATTGCTGATGCATCTGGCGGAGAATAAACCCTACTTCGCCGTCGCGGCGGTTTACGCGGCGGTGTGCTTTGCGCTGTGGCCGGTGCCGCTGCTCGGGCTGCTGCACGCCGAGTCGAGCGCGGTGGTGGCGGGCGTCGGGTTCTTCGCCTCGGGGTGGGCGGCGCTGGCGCTCTTCCGGCGCGGGGTCGGGCTGGGGGCGGTGCTGCTGCGGCTGGAGGCGCTGCTCGCGGTGCCGTGGGCGCTGCTGACGGTGTCGCTGCTGTGGCGGGCGAACTGCGGCTACCTCCAGGGGCTGCTGCTCTTTTTGCTCTTCGCCGTGCCGAGCGTCGCCCTCGCCGTCGCCCTCGCGTGGGCGCTGGACGCGGCAGGGTGGAAGCGGCGCGGGTGGTGGTTCGGGCTCATCGGCCTCGGCGTGGCGCTGCTGCCGGTCGCGTGGGACCTCGGGCTGCACCCGCAGTTCTACACCTACAACCACGTCTGGGGCGGCGTCCTCGGCCCGGTCTACGACGAGGATCTGGCCGTCCGGCCGGGGCTGTTCTGGTTCCGAGGCTTGACGCTGCTGTGGGCGGCGGCGCTCGTCCTGCTCGGGCGAAGAGCGGAGGAGCGAAAGAGCGGAGGAGCGGAAGAGGCCCGAGATCGACCACCTAGCCTTTCTTCCGCTCTTCCGCTCTTCCCCGCTTCCGCTCTTCAAAGCTGGGCGCTGCTCGCGGTCGCCGCGCTGATCGGGCTGGCCTACGTCCTCGCCCCCCGCCTCGGGTTCAACACGACGGGCGAGGTGATCCGCGAGGCCCTCGGCAGCCACCTCGCGACGGACCGGTTCGACGTCTACTACGACTCCAGCGCCGTCTCGCCGGGCGAGCTTCGGGTGATCGCCGACGCGCACGCGGTCCGGTACGATCAGCTTCAACGGTCGCTCGGGGTGGACGTGCCGGAGCGGATCGCGACGTACCTCTACCCCGACCCCGCGACGAAGGCGGCGCTGACCGGGGCGGGGCAGACGAGCGTGGCTCCGGTGTGGCTCCCGCGCCCGCAGATGCACCTCCTCACGAGCCGGTTCGCGTCGTCGTTCGAGCACGAGCTGGTCCACGTCCTCTCGCGCGAGTTCGGGGGCATCCTGCGGGCGTCGCCCGCCGTCGGGCTGGTCGAAGGGCTGGCGGTGGCGTTCGAGCCGCCGGACGGGCTGCCGCCGCCGGACCAGCAGGTGAGCGCCGCCGCCCGCTACGGCACCGGACTCGCCCAGCCGCTGGGCGCGGCGCTCGCCTCCCGACTCTCGCCGCTCGGGTTCTGGACCGGGCGCGGGGCGGTCTCCTACACCACCACCGGCTCGTTCGTCGCCGACCTCTACCGCCGCTACGGGGCCGAGGCGCTCCGCGAGGTCTACGCCTCGGGCGACTTCGAGGGCGTCTACGGTCTCCCGCTCGATACACTCGCCGCGCGCTGGGCGGCCCGGCTCGATTCGCTCCCGGACGACCCCGAGGCGACGGCGCTCGTCGCGCGTCGCTTCACCCGGCCCTCGCTCTTCGAGCGGCGCTGTCCGCACTGGGTCGAGCCGTGGCTGCGGGCCTACCGGGCCGGGGCCGCCGCCCTCGCAGCAGGCGATGCCGACGAAGCGCTCCGACAGTTCGAGCGGTCGATGGAAGCGGACCCTGGGCAGCCGTGGCCGCTCGCGGCGTGGGGGCGGCTCGTGCTCGCGCGCGGCGAGGTCGGGCGCGCGACGGCCCGGCTCGAAGCGGCCGCCGCCGACACGCTCGCCGATCCTATCTTACTGACGCGGCTCGGGGATGCATACAGGATGGCGGGCAACGATGCCGAGGCCGACGCCGCCTACGACCGCGCCCTCACCGAAACGCCGACCTACCAGCGCGAAGCGCGGGCGATGCTTCAGCTACGCCGGGACCTGTCAGCCGACGCGCTGCGTGTTCTGCTGGTCCCCGAGTCTCCGGCGGAACGGGCCGAGCGATTGGCCGAGTACCCCGCACCGACGGCCCGGCTTCTCGCAGCCCTGCTCTGGGCCGAGGCCGATGGGTACGCGCGGGCGGTGGCTGTGCTGGACGAGGCGTCGGTGCCGGGCGTCGAGGCGGAGCGACTGGTGTGGGGCGCGCGGTTCGCCCACGCCGCCGGGGACCGGGTAGCGGCGGCGGCGTACGCCGGGCACGCGGCGGCGGAATACGACCGACAAGGAGCCATCCACGCCGCCGCTGAGCAGCGCGACTATGCCGAGGCGCTGTGGTGGCTGATCCTCCGCGACGATCCCGTGCTGGCCCCGTGACGGGCGAGCACCAAAGAGTCTTCAAAGTTAGCCGAGGATAAGGTCAAAGGAGACAGGTCGATGACATGAGATGGAGCGCGATGGGGAGAAATTTAAATAAGGAGATAATGTTAGGAAATTATTACAAAACCTTCTTGGGCTTGCTTACAAGCACAGGCGACGCGTTTACTTCATCGCTGCTTCACCCTACTGTCGCTCCTGCCCAACCCTCCATTTCATGTCGTCTATCTGGCTCTCCGTGCCTGTGCTTGGTCGTTCGTTAGATTTAAATTATTGTTTTAGCTATACCTTGTCAACTTTAGCTCTGTTTGTAGGGCTACTCACGGTGAGCGAGGCCGCGCTGGCGCAGATCACGATTCGCGAGAAGGTCGAGCTGCGCGACGATGCCCGGGAGCGAGATCAGGAAAGTCCCACGACGTTCAATCGGAGTAGCTCCTACGACTTTTCCGTGTGGGCAGACTCCGCCTTTACGACGTGTGAGTACGACTGCTATCACGCTCTCGACGACGACGAAGGGCTCGTGTTCTCCGGCACCTGGTCGGATGGGGCCGCCTTCTCAGACACCCTCTTTTTCCTGGATTTCCTGGTCTCGGAGCAGCAGGGGACGTGGGAGAACGGGGACATCTGGGACCCGAACACCCAGACCTGGGTGGACGACCCGAGGTGGACGGGGTGGACCGAGTACGAGAGTTCTGCCCCGGACCCGTCTGCGCTCCTGATGGGCACCGTCGTCGGTGCCGTGACCATCACTCACACCGACTCGGCGGAGACGTGGCAGGAGACGTTCGACCCTGGCATAGATACCTATGTAGAGCTCCTCTACAGCAGTAGCGACACCACGGACAACTGGACGGCCTCCGTTCGGTTCTACGTCGACCGGGCAGATTATTTCGTCGACGTCGAGGTGCCCGACGAGACCATCCGCTATGGGGGAGAGGCCGCGCTCTCGGTCTTCGTCCACACCCAGGGTGGGCTGGAGCTCCAGGACTCGACCCGGCAAGTCGCGCTGTTCGTGCCCGACGCGGCATCCTCGAACGGGGCGCTCTCGGACTACGCACGCTTCGTCAATACGGCGACGGGGGAAGAGACCGTGCCCGGTGACACGCTCAAGCTCCCGTATTACCAGGCGCGGAGTGGAAACATCAAGCTGGTGACCGACACCAAGCTCCCGAAGTTCTCGCCCAATCCGAGCATCTTCTCGCACCGAGACCTCGAGGTGAAGGCAGACATCACGTTCGGTGTCTCAGACGAGACCGACGTCATCCGTCTCTACGGAGTGCAGGAGCTAGCCGCGGTGAGTATCGACACGCTCCACTTCCGTGAGGAGGCCGTCTTCACCGGCTGGATCGCCGACACGCTCGGCGCGCTCGATGCGACGGCTCTCGGCCTCTCGCCCAGCGCACCGTTCGAGGTGTGGATGGACGAGCGGGCCAAGGACATGGGAGCCCTCGTTCACACCGTCACTGGCGAGGAGGTCGACGAGCCCTACGAGCGCCTCGCGGCGAGCTTCGACGACTTGGTGAACGGAAGAATCGTCTACCGGGCGGCCCAAACGGCTCCCGTACCGCCACCTCCACCCCCCCCGCCTCCGCCACCCCCACCGCCCGGCGGTGGAGGGCCGCCGGGAGACCCACCACCCGGCGGTGGGCGTGCAGCCCTTGCAGACGCACCCTCTGCAAGTGACGAGAAGCTGGGCAGCGGGAAGAAGGCGTGGCTCTCGCGGGAGTGGGTGCTCCCCGACGGGCGTCGCCTTCGTAACCCTGCTCTCTTCCAGTCCTCAACGGTAGAAGAGAGCAAACTTGCCGCAGAGCGAGCGCAGCAGGATGTTGGCAGCCAGGAAGCGGGCCGCCTCGCGCTCGGCACCAACTTCCACTTCTTCACGATTGCCTACGAATCCGTACCGGACGACTCGCTCTACGGCTACACGAAGGTCTACGTCTACGACGAGAAAGCCGACCTCCACGCCGACAGCAACAACGACGACGTGCTCGACCACCTCGACGAGGACGCCGAGTTCTCGATGTGGCGGCTGGGTGCAGTCATCCCGTTCAACGACGACGACGATGACGGGGACGACGTGCCGGACTTCGAGGACTCGGACGTAGCGGGGGAAGACGACCTCGAACGGCTGGAGCTCACGATGCTCCCGGACAGTTCGGGGATGAACACCTCGCTCATGGCACACCTGACGTTCGTCGAGGGCGAGAACAACGTCCGCCTGTGGGCGGATTCGACGAAGAGCCAGGAGGTGGTGCTGCCGCAGACGCTCGCCTACTCAGCGTTCCCGCTGAGGTACTACACCGAGGGCGTGGCATGGAACGACACGACGACGACCCTGGCCCTCACGGTAGAGATTCCGGGGAGTGGTGAGGTCGTCATGGCCGACACGCTCCGGCTCTATTCCTCAGGAGTCCAGCAGGCAGCCCCTGTTAAAGCGAGAGCGGGTGTCGATCCCGTCGTGACAGTGCTGGGAATCTTCCCGTCGTACCCGCTAGGACCTCTCGAGCTGGTAGTAGAGAAGAACGGTGTGGAGATCGACCGCTCATTCCAGTTCGTCGAGGATCCAGCTATCGCTGTCGAGATCGACGCCTCCTCGTCGCTCACCACACCAGGGGATCTATATACCGTCACAGCCTTAATGGGAGAGGGTTTAGAGCTGTCCTCAGAGGACATCAAGGTCGTACCTGGTCTCCCTGATACTATCACCCTAACTTCTAATGACCCTACGCCTTTTGTTGCTGACGGTACTACACAGCGCGAGTTCGTAGCGGCGGTCAACGACGCTTATGGCAATCCCGTCTTGGACAGCACCCAAGTCTGGTTCCAGACGAAGCGCCGATTGGGAGGGGGAACTGACAGCCTTTTCGCCCAGACCCTGAACGGGGAAGCCTCGACCTATCTAACAGCTCCGCTAGCAGGCACCGTCACCACCTGGGCTCATTCCGTCACCGCTTCCAGTGACAGCCTCGTCGTTGCTAGTGTGCCGTTCTTCGGGAATACCCTGACAGCATTAGATCCTGTGTTGGACGTCGCACTTGGAGAGACGACCCAGGTCACCTTGACGACGAACACGGCTGTGGGAGCAAAGGCTGCTCCTGGAACGCCGGTCTACTGGTCGGTGAGCAACGACGTTGGTGGACTCTACCGAACCGAGACGACGACAATCAATGCTAGTGGTGCTTCGAGCATCACGGTAAATAGCGTGAACGCTCGGGTCGGATACTCCGTCGTCACGGCGACCGTCGGCGCTAGAATCAGCGAGCTGGCGCTCGAATACGTGTCCTCAGCCCCGCTTAGTCTGGAGGTCGAGAAGTTTGTGATTGCAGGAGATGCGAGCCAGGATGAGAACTTCTCGATTGTCCAAGGTGACACACTTCCGTCTGAACTGGGAGGTAGCCCTTACATCCTAAGAACCTCTACAGTGCCGGTCTATGCCTCTTCAGAAATCACCATACATGGCGCTCAAAGTACTACCTACATCGTAACACTAGACGACCCCTCTGACGCTTCCTACGTCACGCTAAATGGACTAGACGCTTCAGGTCGGATTACCACCGACAGCGTAACTGGGGAAGCGAACTTTACTGTCCAGAGTGAGGGCACGTTTAGCGCTTCTCGGGGATATTTCAAAGAAGAGGTGTCTTTTACCGTGACCGAAGATGTGCCGGTAGCGAGACCTGGCGAGGACCCTCCCGGGGTGCAAGGAAACACCCCGTCCCCACCATCTGCAGACGAACGAATCTATCTCGCACCTAAAGGTGCCATTGCTGTAGCGATAGATATTGGTCGTAGCTGGTTTGGAGCAGACCCCACTACAGACGCAGGACTCCGTGCCCGCACGAAAGTAGCACGAGTGTGATTGGGGCTGCCCCTATCTGGTCCATCTCTAAAAACCTACTGCGGATGGTAGGGGTTGAAGATGGTGAGCCAGATTATGTCGAGCTTGGCCTCTCGGCTGCTAATTTCCTCACGGTCGTAGCTCAGTACGCAGAGATCCTTGCCGACCCTGACTCCGAGGTGCCGTGGGATTTAGTGGACTGGGAGAGTGCAAGTGAAACGCTGGCTCGTATGGGCGCGGTGGTTGCCTTTTCTCGGAGTAAGCCTTTTGAGGAGCAACTGCTTCTTGCCTTCATGGAAGCGGTTGAAGAGGTTGACATCGACCGAATTTCAGAGATCTACGATGTTGTTGAGGCGATGAGCGAGAGGGCAGGGTACATCCACTTCGGCGAAAAGGTCTATACTGATTGGAAGTCGCTTGACCACGGAATCATTGCACAGCGAGAACTAGGTATTGACTTCGCCGACGCAGCGAAAGAGTTGGTGACAGATCAGGGGCGCGAGGGCATCTTAGAACGCGCCGCTGTAGGGATGGTTAGGGTACTCGCTGTTATTGACGAAGTCCGAGATGACTTCTTGGCTGATTCAGATACAAAGTTGCGTATCAAAGAGCTAGCATGGGTCTTCGACGATACTAATCTCGATGGTGCCACCGTGACGGGGGCCCTCCGACAAGACAGTAATTTCCAATATACTGGTAGTATGGAAGAGGTCTACACACGAAAGCACATGATTGAGGATTTGGTGGCGATAACCCCTGCGCTAAGACAGACAGTCAAGGCCCAAGATGATTTCGCCGACACAGTTAGCAAGCTCATTGCAGCAGACAACCCTGGAATTCGCTATGAGATATCAGCTGCAGCTTATCTCCTCGAACGGGACGGAGGACCGGACTCAGAGCTTGAGATCGGCGCAACCTTTCCCAGAATACGCTTTACTGGCCCCGATGGCGAAATAATAGAGGAGAGAGGCGGCGACTTGGATGTAGTTCTAGACGGAAAGGCATACGACGCCAAAATCAAGAGGAGACGCCACAAGCCAGTAACGATGATGAAGAGTGCAGCTGCAGTAGCGCGACGAGGAGACATTACATCCCTGTATGCTATCTCACCTGAAACCAATCTCACGTACGAGATGAATGAAGTATTGGACGACCTAAATACTGTTTATAGCTTTGATGTGCTTTACCGTCGGGTGCCTTTGAGCGGACGAGAGTAGCTATGGCTGATTTTGAATACTCAACCTGCTCGCTAACGGCAGAGGAAGTCCAAGCCGCAATTGTTCGCGTGCGACGCAGTGAGTACTTCGCTCCAGAGCCATCGCCTTACTGCTTCGCGACGTTCGCACTCAAAGAGCTTCCGCCCTCAGACGCCTTCCCTATCGTTCGTACAGACGGCCAAGGCCCACCATTGGGGGCGGTTCGCGGTTTAGCAATTTCTCACCGAGGCAGTCTTGCTGCTTCGGATCTCCGTCACTTGCTCGAAGGGTTCCGCCGTGGGCTAGAGGAAGTGGAACCTATAGATGAGTCACGTTTCCCTGCTGACGACCTCGGGCCGTTATACAGCGATCTCGGCCCACTGCATAGGGGTGTCAACGTATTTCTATACCTCGCGGAGCAGAATGCCGCAAGTAAGGGCTATGAGCCTTATGATTTTAACCTTGCTGTCCTATCGGGGGGGATGAGACCGCTTGAGCCAAATCCGCCTAGCGTATCTCTCGCTTTCGAGCGGGAGTCGGCAGAGTGGGATGATCCTAGTCTTCGGAAGGATCGTTTCCACGCTTTCCTCGGCCTTTTCGGTTTAGATACCTCACTACGTGTCATTCTCCGTGAGGGGGATCTCACGATTGAGGAGATTGGCCCCGAAGTGCATGCACTTCCCTCATCCAACCGAGAGGAAGTACAGGCGGCGCTTGCTCGGGGTGAGACCGTCTATACTCCACCTCGCATGGTGAGCGGGACGACTTCTACGAGACTACAGCTTCGCGGGAGCCGCCTTGACGACGAGTTCGAGCGGCGTATTGCAGCATGTCCAGAAGCGTTGAACCGTGTGGTAGTAAGCTATCGTTTCTCCTTCCCCTATGAGTGTTATGGAAGGGCGAGACAATTGCTCACATCAGTAGCCCAGGGCCCATGGCGAGTCAACGTACAGGGCAGCACTCAGTACACCTTTGGTGATTTCGATGTGCTCGCTCGTGAGGCTGAAGCTTTCAACCTCGGTGCGTTTAGGCTCTATTTCCCGTCAGGAGGCTGGATCAGGGCTGATCTGTCTTGTATCGCTGAGGAGGAGCAGTTGTCAGCAGACGAAGAAGGATATTGGTTTGGCTTCGAGTTCTTCGATGCGGTCGAAGGCTCTCGCCACGACGAGATGATGAGCGCCTTGGCAGAAATCTTCGGCGGCCGAGAGTGGATTAGATGACTCTTGGTAGCGCCCTTCCGTTTTCACATTAAGACTCCATCACGCAATGAAGAACCCTTTACAACATCACACCCCGGAATCAACAACTATCATGCGTGCTTTCTGCTGCCTCCTCTTACTCTCCTTCTCCACGGATTCATTCGCGCAGGACGAACCACAGAAGGCACCGATTACTCATGATGCCTACGAGATTCCTTTTGGTGCTACGGACAATACCCTTGAACTCACGGTGACCAACACCACCGATGAAGTCGCTATCGTCACGGCCACGCTCTCGGAGATACCGGAGTGGATACAGGTAGAGGATGCAGAGATCGAACTCGACAGTATTGCAGCCGGTGAAGATGCTGTTGCTGTGTTCAAGTTCGACGTAACGAAGGGTGCTCCAGTAGATGAGGTTGCTGCGCTCGAGTTTGTCATCGAGGGAGAAGAGGGCAGCGTCTTAGCTGAGGAGACGGTTTGGGTCGAGTCGAGTGCGCCGAGAGCCTTCCGCTTGATCGGGGCCTACCCCAATCCGCTCGGCGGCACACGCCGCGCTACGGTCGCCTACGATCTTCCGAGTGAGTCGGACGTGACTCTCGTGGTGTACGATGTGCTGGGGCGTCGAGTCGCGACGGTGGTTGACGAGGTGCAGGAGCCGGGGCGGCAGAAGGCGGTCTGGAACGCGGGCCGGGTCGCGAGTGGGCTGTACGTGTGGCGGCTCGTGGCGGAGACCTCTTTCGGGCGGTATACCGAGCAGGGCAAGCTCACGGTTGTGCGTTGAGACGAAGCGCTCTGGAGCGGGGGCTCTGCGGTCGAGGCCCGCACGAACCCTCGCCCGTGGCGCGTTAGCAGAAGGGTGTGGAAAGGACTTGCCTTCTGCCGCGCCGAGCGGCATATTGCGGCCTTTCGTCCGCCGCTCCGGTGCTGCCGCCTGTCCCCCCGTTTTTCCACTGCGATGACCTTGACCGCTGTCCGCCTCGTTACCTGCCTCGGCCTGCTCGCGCTCGCCGGGTGCGCCACGACCGAGGAGGGGCAGCAGGCCGAGGGCAGCACGTCCGCCACGGGCGGCTCCGGCTACGCGGCCTCCCGCACCGACGACACGATCGGGACCGTCCAGCTCTACCGGACCGGGGACGAGGGCGCGCTCCCGGTGCTGCCCCTCGGCTCGGGCGAGACGCTCACGCTGGAGTTCGACGTGCTCGGCGAGTACGGCGAGCCGCTCTCGGTCTACTTCTACCACGCCGACCGCAACTGGCGGCGCGACCTGCTCCCGGTCGAGTACCTCCGCACGTTCACGAGCGACGACCTCCGCGACTACGAGCCGTCGCTCGGGACCGAGGTCCGCTACGCGCACTACGAATACCGCTTCCCGAATTCCAACATCGGGTTTCTCCGGAGCGGCAACTACGTCCTCCGCGTGACCGAGCCGGGGCGCGAGCGCGCGGTGCTCTTCGAGCGGGCGTTCTTCGTCACCGAGCAGGCCGCCGAGGTCGAGTTCGCGGTCCAGGACGGGCTGGCCGGGGGCGTCGGTGGGGCGTTCCTCCAGCCCGTCGCCCGCATCCAACCGCCCTCGGCCTTCGACAGCCCGATCTACGACTACAACGTCTGCTTCGCCCGCAACGGGCGCTTCGCGCTCACGCGCTGCTCCGCCGAGCCGACGCTCATCGGCGGGTCGCTCTTCCAGTTCTTCCTCCCGCGCGAGACGGCCTTCACGCCCGAGGAGCCGCTCTACAGCCTCGACCTGTCGCGCCTCCAGACGGGGCCGCAGGTGGCCCAGGTCGATTTCGAGACCTCGCCCTACACCGTCACGCTGGACTTCGACTACGCCCGCTTCGGGAGCGACCTGTTCGACATCGAGCTGACGGGGCAGACGCTCGTCTCGTCCGTGGTCGAGGACGCCGCCGGGCCGGCGGACCTCGGGGCGGAGTACGTCGAGGCCGTCTTCCGCTACGTCCCGCAGGATGAGCAGCAGCTAGCGGGGCCGGTGATCCTGAGCGGCAGCTTCAACGCCTGGGCGATCGACCCGGCGAATGCGCTGACCTGGGACGCCGAGGAGCGGCGCTACGAGGGGAGCCTCCTCGTCAAGCAGGGGCAGCATGTCTACAAGTACGTCGCCGACGACCCCGCCGAGCGCGAGCGCATCCGGCGCACCGTCGGCACCGGGCCGCCGAACCTCTACACGGCGTTCGTCTACCTCTTCGACCCCTCGTTCAACACGGACCGGCTGCTCGCGGTGAGCAACGTCCTCGGGCAGTAGGACTCGGGCGCGAGGAGCACGGGAGAGTGGGGAGAGTGGGGAGAGTGGGGAGAGTGGGGAGAGTGGGGAGAGTGGAATGAAACCGATTAAATTAACGAGACCGTCACGCTCGCTCCGCGCCAACGCTTTTCCCCCTTCTTCCCATTCCCTCCTTTCCTCCCCTTCCTCCCACGCCTTCAACGTCCTCCCCCCGCCCCTTCCTCTGTCCGCCGCCGACCCATGCCCGCCCCCCTCGCCCCGGCCACCGGAGCCGAAGCCGTCCGCTGGAACCTCGCCGACCTCTACCCCGACACCGACGCTCTCGACGCCGACCTCGACGCGGCCGAGGCCGAGGCCGAGTGCTTCGCCGAGTGCTACCGCGGTCGCCTCGCCGGCCTCGCGCCCGCCGCGCTCGCCGAGGCGATGCGGGCGCTCGAAGCGGTCCACGACCGGCTCGGGCGGGCCTACACCTACGCCTACCTCGACTGGGCCACGGACACCGAGGACGCCGAGCGCGGGGCGCTGCTGCAGCGGGTCCGCGAGCGCTACACGCAGGCCGGCCAGAGGCTGATCTTCTTCGACGTCGAGTGGGCCGGGCTGGGCGAAGAGGCCGTCGCCGCCCTCCTCGGCGACGGCGCGCTGGCGCGCTACCGCCACCACCTCGAGGTGCTGCACCTGCGCCGGGCGCACGTCCTCTCCGAGGGCGAGGAGCGCGTGCTCGCCGAGAAGGCCGTCACCGGAAGCGCCGCGTGGAACCGGTTCTTCGACGAGACCCTCGGCGCGGCGCGCTTCGAGCTGCGCGGCGAGACGCTGACCGAGCAGGCCGTCCTCTCGAAGCTTCACGACCCGGAGCGCAGCCTCCGCCGCGACGCCGCGCTCGCGCTCTCCGAGGGGCTCGAGCGGCTCAGCCGGCCGCTCACCTACGTCTTCAACACCGTCCTCGCCGACCGGGCCTCGACCGACCGCCTCCGCCGCTACCCGCACTGGCTCGCCTCGCGCAACCTCGACAACGAGATCGCCGACGCCTCGGTCGAGGCGCTCATCGACGCCGTCACGAGCCGGTACGACCTCAGCGAGCGCTACTACCGCCTCAAGCGGCAGCTCCTCGGGCTCGACGAGATGATGGACTACGACCGCTACGCGCCGGTCCCGTCGGGGCCCGGCGAGGCGGACCGGACCTTCGGGTGGGACGAGGCGCGCGACGCCGTGCTCGGGGCCTACACCGCGTTCCACCCACAGATGGGCGAGATCACCGGGCGGTTCTTCGACGGGCGCTGGATCGACGCGCCGGTGGCCGAGGGCAAGCGCGGCGGCGCGTTCAGCCACGGGGCCGTCCCGAGCGCGCACCCCTACATCCTGATGAACTTCACCGGCAAGGTGCGCGACGTCCAGACCCTCGCCCACGAGCTCGGCCACGGCGTCCACCAGTACCTCGCGCGCGAGCAGGGCGTCTTCCACGCCGACACCCCGCTCACCACCGCCGAGACCGCCAGCGTCTTCGGCGAGATGCTCGTCTTCCAGCGCCTCCTCGACCGCGAGACCGACCCCCCGGCGCGCCTCGCGATGCTCGTCCGGAAGATCGACGACTCGATGGCGACCGTCTTCCGGCAGGTCACGATGAACCGCTTCGAGGACGCCGTCCACACGCACCGCCGCGACGAGGGGGAGCTCGCGCCGGACGACTTCGCGGGGCACTGGATGACCACGCAGCGGCGGATGTACGGCGAGGCCGTCACCCTCGGCGACCACTACCGCCGGTGGTGGAGCTACATCCCGCACTTCGTCCACACGCCGGGCTACGTCTACGCCTACGCCTTCGGCGAGCTCCTCGTGCTCGCGCTCTACGCCCGCTACCGCGAGGCCGCCGAGCGTGGCCGGCAGGACGACTTCGCAGAAGGCTATCTCGATCTCCTCCGGGCCGGCGGCTCGGACTGGCCGCACGTCCTCGTCGGTCGCCTCGGCATCGACCTCCAGGACCCCGGGTTCTGGCAGCAGGGCCTGCGCGCGATCGAGGACCTGATCGGGGAGGCCGAGACGGCAGCGGAAAAGATCGGTCGAAGAGACACGCGGTGACTTGAACTACGGGCCGGCGGGGCGCATATTGAGCACCCCTCCTTCCAGCTCGCCTTTTCTTCTTCCAACTCGCCCTGCGATGCCCTCCATGCGTGTCTCTCCTGCTCTGCTCCTCGCCTCCGTCCTCGTCAGCGCCTCGGCCCTCGCGCAGCCGTCCCCCGGCGACTGCCAGCTCGGCACGGCGACCGCGCTGCTCGAAGCCAACGAGGTCCGCGCCGGCCTCTACAACAAAGGCAATCTGTTCTCCGACGGGGGGGCCCCCACCTACGAGGTCCCGGCCGGCCAGGGGATCAGCCCGATGTTCGCCGCGGGCCTCTGGATCGGCGGCGTCGTCGAGGGAGAAGTCCGCATTGCGGCTGCGACTTATGCCCAAGGGATGGGAGATTACGAGTTCTGGCCCGGCCCCCTCGACGACGGCGGGGCGCTGCCGAACCCCGACGACTGCTCGGCCTACGACCGCATTTGGAACGTCACCCGGGACCAGGTCCGCGACTACGTGCTCAACGGCGTCTCGACGCCGGACCTCGCGGAGTGGCCCGTCGGGCTCGGCGCGCCGACCTGCGTCGACGCCAACAGCAACGTGCGGTGCGACCCGGGCGAGCCCCACGTCGAGCCGCAGAGCCGCGAGCAGGTCATCGACGTCCTCGGCGGCGAGTTGCCCGACCTGCGCGGGAGCGACCAGGGGGCCTTCTGGGTGATGAACGACGTCGGCAACGACCACCGCACGACGGGGAGCGACCCCGTCGGGATCGAGGCCCGGGTGCTGGCCTATGCTTACGCCGCCGCCCCGCTCCGGACGACGACGTTCTACGACTACGAGCTCGTCTACCGAGGCACCGCGCCGCTCGGCGACACCTTCTTCGCGTTCTTCGCCGACCCCGACCTGGGCGACTTCGCCGACGACTACATCGGCAGCGCCCCCGGCCTCGGCCTCGGCCTCGTCTACAACGCCGACAACGACGACGACGAGTTCGCCGGCGGGTACGGGGTCGCGCCGCCCGCGCTGGGCGTAGACATCCTGCGGGGGCCGGTCGTGGACGCTGACGGCGACGGCGACCTCGACGTGCTGGGGATGACCCGGTTCGGATATTTCAACAACACCACCAACCCCCGGACCGGCAACCCGATGACCGCCTCCGACTTTTACGGCTACATGCGAGGAGTGTGGAAGGACGGCACCCCGTGGACCGAAGGCGGCGACGGGTCCGGCGAGGCTGGAACCCCCGTGAACTTTGTCTACCCCAACAGCGGGTCCCCGGCCGGGCCGGTGCCGGGGTACTGGAGCGAGGTCTGCCCGCAGCCGTCGTGCTCGGGCAGCCTCGCCCCCGACGACCGCCGGTTCGTCGCGTCCTCGGGGCCGTTCACCATGCAGCCGGGTGACGTGCAGAGGATGAGCGTCGGGATCGTCTGGGCGGAGGGCAGCAGCAACGTCGCCTCGCTCCAGAACGTGAAGCTGCTCGACACGCAGGTCCAGGCGTTCTTCGACCAGACGCTCCCCCCGGTCAGCACCGAGAGCGGCGCGCCGGAAACAGGCTTCGCGCTTGCCGGGGCCTTTCCCAACCCGTTCGCCGAGCGCACCACGGTGCCTGTCGAGCTGGCCGAGGCCGGGCAGGTCACTGCCGAAGTCTTCGACGTACTCGGCCGCCGTGTGGACGTGCTCTTCGACGGCGTGCTTCCGGCCGGGGAACGGTCCCTGACGTGGGCTCCGTCCTTCGAGGTACCGAGCGGGGTCTACGTCCTCCGCGCCCGCACGAGCAAAGGGACGGCAGCGACCCTGGTCTCGCTCCAGCGCTGAGTGTCTGTCAGAGCGTGTTCATGAACACACTCTCAGCGCCACCGGTGGGCTGTCGGACGACAAAATCGGGACGTACCCGGGGTAGGGGTTGCGGCCCGCTGCGTTTTGTCCTATGCTTGCTGCACCGCTCAGCCCTGGCCTTCACCCCGACACCACGTTGCTAGACGACATCACCCCGCCCCCCGCGCCGATCGCCGACCGCGCTGCCTTTTGGGACGCCCGCTTCGGAAGCGAGGTCTACACCTACGGCACGCGGCCTAACGTCTTCGTCACCGAGGAGGCCCACCGGTTCCCCGAGCGCGCCGAGCTTCTCGACCTCGGGGCGGGCGAGGGTCGCAACGCGGTCTGGCTCGCCGAGCAGGGCTTCCACGTCACCGCGCTCGACTACGCCGAGGCGGGGCTGGACAAGGCCCGCGCCCTCGCCGCCGAGCGCGGGGTCGAGGTCGAGACCGGGCTCGCGGACCTGGGGTACTGGACGCCGGAGCGGCAGTGGGACGGCATCGTCTGCACCTTCGTCCACCTGCGCCTCGGCGAGCGGCTCCGGCTCTTCACCGCGATGCAGGCCGCCCTCAAGCCCGGCGCGCTCCTCGTCGCCGAGTGGTTCCGCCCCGAACAGCGCAGCGACGGCTACACCTCCGGCGGCCCGCCCACCCTCGACCTCTTGGTGAAGCCGCGCGAGCTGCGGCAGCACTTCATCTGGGGGGACATTCTCTTCTGCGAAGCCACCGACGTCACACTCAACGAGGGTCCGTTCCATCAGGGCCCCGCTGCGACGGTTCGCTTCATCTTCCGCAAAGGCGAAGTCTGAAGGCAGAGTCGTCTGGAGGCAGAGTCGGAAGTGGGACCGGAGAAGGGGCCGGCGGCGGAGCTGCCGATGCCCCGGCTCCTCGGACCCGGCTACTTGTAGCGGTAGACGATCCGGCCCTTCGTCAGGTCGTAGGGGGACATCTCGACGTCGACGCGGTCGCCGGGGAGGATGCGAATGTAAAACTTCCGCATCTTGCCCGAGAGCAGGCCGAGGATCTCGTGGCCGTTGTCGAGCTGGACGCGGAACTGGGCGTTGGGGAGGGCGTCGGTGACGACTCCCTCCTGCTTGATGGGTTGCTGTTTAGCCATACGTAGTGCGCAGAGCGCCTTGGTGAATGTGCCGAGAGATCGTGCCTGAGCACGCTGTGAAAATCGCCGGCACTGAAGCTAGACCTACGCGCTGAACCTCCCAGGGTTCACGCCGCGCTAGGCCTTCTGGTCAGGGAGCAGCGCCGTCCCTCCATCGGTGCGCCATGTTTCGGGGCCGTAGAAGGGAGGGTCGTAGGAGAGGTAGGCTTCGCGAATTTCGTCGATGTAACTAGGGTCAATCTGGGTCTGCCATTTTGTAATCATCGCGAGGCTGTCCCGCTTGAGATCGAAGTTCCCTGCTTGGTAAGAGCCCTTCGAGACCGCCCGCTCACGGATGCGCGCCTCGGTCTGGACGTCCCAAGTCAGCGCGCAGAAATCGAAGAGTCGGCGGAACTCCTCAACGGGGTCGAGGCACAGGTCTTCGTAGCGGAGGATTGTGTAGTCTGGATAGTTGTCCAGCAGGTCGAGGGTTCGCTTCAGCACCGTCGCCTGGAGCGCCCCGTGCCCGGCCCAGAAGGACGAGAACCGCTCGACCTCTTCAGGGGGAATGGACCCTGGCAGGAAGCGGTCCTCGAACCGCTGACTCTTCCAGCCGTTGGCGAGAAAGCTGTTGGCGACGGCCGCCGGGTGGCGCACGAGGTAGACGATCTTCGGTCGGTATTCCTGGACGAGCCAGGACAGCGCGAGCGGGTTCGTCTCCTTGATTACCAGGCGGCGCTGACGGCGGTCTCCAAGCCTCCACTGCTCGGAATACTTCACGATGGACGGGCGGAACGTGGGCAGCCCGGCAAAGGCCGCGTCGCCAGCCTGGCGGTACGCCGGAGGCGGGTTCGCCGGATCGACCTCGAAGAAGCTGGGCGGCCCTGCGTGTTTCAGGTGCGTCCGAACGATAGGCTCCCGCAGGTAGAGCGCGTTCTGCGCCGCGCCGAGTGTATCGCCCACCCAACTCGACCCGCTACGCGGCACGGACAGCACCAAGACGGGCGGCGAGACGGGGCGGACCGTGTGCGCGATAAACCGGCTGATCTGCCCGAACCTGGCCCACGCCACCGGATGGTCTAGAGAAGGAAACAGGCGGAAGAGTCGCTGTCCGGCAGAACTGGACATAGGGACGAGCATTCGCTAACGCAAAGGGGCGGAATATAGCGGATGGGTCGGAGGTGCGCTTGCCCTGTCCGGTAGTAAGAAGTCAGGTACCACCTACCACTCGTTTTCTTCCTTCTCGACCCCGCGCTCGACCGGCACCGGGTAGTTCGTCGTGAAGCAGGCGTTGCAGAAGCCGTCGCTGCCGCTGGCCTCGCGCACGGCCCGCATCATCCCGTCGACGGATACGTAGGCGAGCGAGTCTACGCCGAGCCACTCGCCCATCTTCTCGACGTCGCGGTCGTACTGGTTGGCGAGCAGTTCGGTCTCGGTGGGGAAGTCCATGCCGTAGAAGCACGGCGAGATCACGGGGGGGGCGGCGCTGCGGAAGTGGACCTCCTTCGCCCCGGCGGCGCGGACCATCTGCACGAGCTGCTTCGCCGTCGTCCCGCGCACGATCGAATCGTCGACCATCACCACGACGCGGTCCTTGAGCAGGCCCTCGACCGGGTTGAACTTGGTCCGCACCTTCATCTCGCGGGCGTCCTGGCCGGGGGAGATGAAGGTCCGCCCGACGTAGTGGTTGCGGATCAGCCCGATCTCGTAGCGCACGTCGTAGCCCAGCTTCTGGCACTCGGTGACGTAGCCCAGCGTGGCCGTGTTCGAGGAGTCCGGGACGGCGATCACGATGGGCCGCTTCTCGCCCTCGCGCGGCTTCGGCGGCGGGGCGTCGTGCGCGAGCGCCTTGCCGATCCTGCGGCGGACCTTGTCGACCATCGCGCCGAAGATCTTGGAGTCGGGCCGCGAGAAGTAGACGTACTCGAAGACGCACTGGCTGACGCCGTGGTTGCGCGGGATGCAGACCCCGCCGAAGCCCTCGCGCCCGAGGGCCCCGCCGGTGCGCTCGACGCGCTCGATGCCCGCGCGGTCGATCACGAGGATTTCGCCGGGGGCCACGTCGCGGACGTACGTCGCGCCGATGATGTCGAAGGCGCAGGTCTCGGATGCCACGCAGTAGGCCACGCCGCCGTCGTGCTCGAGCCGCCCGAGGGCGAGCGGGCGGAAGCCGTTCGGGTCGCGCACGGCGATGAGGGCGTCGTCGGTGAGCAGGGCGAGCGAGAACGCGCCCTCGCACCGGTGGAGCGCGTCGATGATGCGGGCAATCGGCCCGGCCTCGCGGCTCTGGGCGACGAGGTGGAGGATCAGCTCGGAGTCCGAGGACGAGTTGAAGAGCGTGCCCTTCGCCACGAGCTCGTCGCGGATCGAGCGGCCGTTCGAGAGGTTGCCGTTGTGGGCGAGCGCGAGGTTGCCCTCCTGGTAGTGGACGACGAACGGCTGGATGTTGGCCGGGTTGTCGGTCGCCCCGCTCGTCGAGTAGCGCGTGTGCCCGATCGCGGCCTCGCCGAGGAGCTTGGTCTCGAACAGGCCGGGCTCGCCGAAGACGTCGAGGACGAGGCCGAAGTCGCGGTGGGTCGGCATCACGTCGCGGTCCCTCGCCTCGTCGTGGGTCGCGGTGACGATGCCGGCGGACTCCTGCCCCCGGTGCTGGAGCGCGTGCAGGCCGAAGTACGTCAGCCGCGCCGCCTCGGGGTGGTTGAAGATGCCGACGATCCCGCAGTGGTCCCGGACGCTCATGCCAGCGAAGCAGTCTGAAAAAACAGTCTGAAAGAGGAGGCTAGGCGGCGTGAACCCGGCCCCGGCCCGGAGGTTCGAGCTCGCCGTATGAATTCCCGTGGGACCCCCGCCGCGCTCGCGGTCCCTCGCTTCGAGACGAGCTCCTCCACTCACTCCCGGCAACGCGCGGCTGTCCCCCTCGTTGAGGCGGGCCCCCTCGTTGAGAGGGAGAGCTTTTCGAGGCAGCCGTGGGCGCGAGAAAATCGGGGGGTACGGGTCACAGCAGGACCAGCCCGACGGCAAGGGCCACCCCGACGGCGTCCGCCACCAAGTCGCGGCGGCTGAAGAGCGGGCTGACGGGGCGGCGGCTGTCGGCGACCTCTTTGGCGAGGCCGAGCGAAAACGCCGCGCCGGCAGCAAGCGGCAGGGCGGTGCCCTCGCCGGTGCCGAGCTTGGCGGTGAGGACGTACTGTGCGCTCAGCGTGAGCAGGAAGCTCCCCGCCGCGTGCAGCGCCTTGTCGCGCCCGAGCCACGGATCGGCCAACGTAGTGTCGAGTGGCAGCGCATGGGGCTCGCTCTGCGCCAGGCCGGAGCCGGGCACCCCTTCGCCATGCAGCACCGCCGACCGCAGCGCGACCGGCGACTGCGCGACCGGCGACTGCGCCGCGACCGGCACCGCGACTGCGAGCAGCATCAGCGCGAGGACGGCCCTCCCCGCCCCCCGGCCCTCGACCCTCCGCCCCCGACTCACGTATCCGGCAGGTCTTCCGGGTCGAGCCGGGGCGTGCCGTCGGAGAACAGCTTCGCCATCGCCCAGCTCGCGCCGCCGAACAGGATCAGCCCGGCGAGGATGAGCACGGCGATGCCGGCGAGCGGCGTCTCGGCGAAGCGCACCGACACGTTCTCGCTCGCGCCGCTCGGCAGCCCGATCCGCACGACGCCGGCGCGCTCCGGCGTCCACCGCATCGACTGCGCCTCGCCGAGGCGGACCGTGTCCGGGTGGGCGACCGCGCTGTTCGGGCGGTACGTCACGAAGACCGTGTCCACCGGTACGTCGAACCGCAGCGTCGTCGGCACACCGACGACCGGTGGCTCGGGCGCGAGCGTAATCGTCTGCGCCGCGAGCGGCAGCACCGAAAGCACGAAGAGGGCCAGGAGGGCCGAGGTTCGTAGGAGAGCACGCATCAGACAGCAGGGGGCTGAGGAGGCGCAGCCTCCGTGGGACGGCCGAAGGTGAGGTACGCCGCCAGGCCCAGCGACGCGGCGAGCCACACCACCGGAATCACCGTCGGCAGCCACTCGAAGCCATTGAGCTCGTAGAGCGAGCCGTAGAGCCCGCCCGTCAGGTCCTCGATCAGCGTCCCGACGAGCACGTAGCCGAGGACCGCCGGAATGACGAGCTTGATGAGCCAGTTGAACCACGGCCCGAGGTGGAACTTCGAGTGGCGGTTCGCGGCCTGCCGGAGCTTGTCCGCGCCGAGCACCCAGCCGATCAGGAGGCACTGCATGAAGCCCGAGAAGATCAGCGCGTAGCGGAACGCCCAGTGGTCGAGGATGTCGAGCAGGTTGAGGCCCAGCGTGCCGTTGCCCGTCAGGTCCGGGTCGATGACCGTCGGCAGCGCGAACGCCAGCGAGCCCAGGATGCCGGGGACGAGCACGGTGGCGAGCGCCGCCCGGCGCGAGACCCCGAGCTTGTCGATCAGCGGAGCCGCGAAGCCCTCGACGAGCGAGACCGCGCTCGTCAGCCCGGCGATGACGAGCAGGAAGAAGAACAGCGCGCCGAAGGCCTTCACTCCGAACGGGAACGCCGCGATCCCCTGCGGGATGACGAAGAACGACAGCGAGAGCGTGCTCCCGGCGGGGTTGAGCGCGAAGACGAACAGCATCGCGAAGATCGCCACCCCCGCGATGTACTCGAAGCCGCAGTTGAGGAAGGAGACGAGGAGCGAGTTGTTGACGTTGTCGGCGTCCTTCGGGAGGTAGCTCGCATAGGCCGTCATCGTCCCCAGGCCCAGCGAGAGCGAGAAGAACATCTGCGCAAACGCCCCCTGCCAGACGTTGATGTTGCTGATGCCCTCGAGGTTCGGGGTGAAGAGGTAGAGCACGCCGTCGGTCCCGCCGTCGAGCGTGAGGCCGCGCACGATCAGCACGATCATGAAGACCCACATCAGCGGGACGAAGACCCGCACCGCCGACTCGATCGTGCTCGTGCCGCGCCACAGGATCAGGATCGTCAGCGCCCAGATCGTCGCGACCGCCAGCATCGGCTTCCACGTCGAGATCAGCCCGAAGAAGTAGGCCGTCGCGCTCGGCCCGCTCGAGGGCTCGGCGAACGGGGTGAACGGAGCCACCGCCGGGTCGGTCAGCAGGCCGCCGAGCGCGCCGACCATCATCGAGAGCGCCCAGCCGAGGATCGTGATGTAGTACATCGTGATGAAGAGCGCGCTCGCCGCCGTGAACCACCCGAGGAACTCGCCCTTCTTCCCGACCAGCCGGTTCAGCGCGAGCGGGAACGACTGCCCGGTCATCGTCCCGAGCGAGAACTCCATGATCATCACCGGAATCCCGATCACGAAGAGCGCCACGAAGTACGGCAGGTAGAACGCGCCCCCGCCGTACTGATAAGCGTTCGAGGCGAAGAACACGATGTTGCCCAGGCCGATCGCCGACCCGCTCGCGGCGAGGATGAATCCGAGCTTGGACTTCCACGCCCCGCGCTCTGCGTCAGCAGCTTCGGGGGCGACCTGCGGTGAACCGTTGGACACGTCGTCGGTGCTTCATGAAGGGGGCGCGAACGGGGCGCAAGCTACGGCAAAGCAGGCGAAGCGGGGAAAGGAAGATGCCAGTCCCTGCTCTGACGATGCCTACCCAGTCTCCAGCGCGGCAGCACGGGCGCGTTCAGAGTTCAGCAGCTGTCGGGAGGTACGGTGAGAAACGGCACCACTGTCATAAACGAGCAACGAAACGCCGCCATCCTCTAGACGGACGACGGCGATTACTATAAGCGGAGATCATGAAGAGAGGAATCAGAATTCTATTCCTATGCTGAATGGCAACCCGCCACCATATCCACCACCGTAGACCAATATGGATCGAGCCTCTAGAATGAGATCTATATTGCCAGTTGCGAACCGAAAACCGATACCACTGCCGTAACCGACTCCAGGGCGAATCTCTGTTGGACTGGCATCCTCAGTTAGTGGTCTGCGAGAATCGAAGCTACGGATATAGAAACCTGCCGTAATTGGAAGGAAGTAGAACTGTACAGGCCAGCCCTCTGGTGTGACATCCCAGCGGCTAACGAAACCAATCCCTAGCAGCCAAAAGGGCGACGCCTGGCGGGTACATAAACCAGATAGGGGATCGAGGCAACCGTCGAGTGCTCTTCCGCCATCTCCGTATTGGAAGAATGCTTCGGCTGAAACATCCAGTTTAGTCATTCGAGGCAAGAGCCACCTGATAACGGATGGTAGATGCGTTGAGTCGAGACGGATAACACGATGACGTAGATTCACATGGTAAGCAGGGTTAAGTCTACCTTCGTAGCCTATCCCCCCATATCCTGCCAAAACCTGTATATTATATGTTTGTCCAAAGGCAGAGGATGTCGCGAAGGTACAGAGTGCAGCGCATAGTAGAAAGCCCTTAAGCATCGCATCTCGATCTGCAATTGTCTGCATACGCAGACCACTACATATGCCTAGGATTGCTCTCAATTTAAGTACCTCAAATCGAACACGGGCAAATCCACTCTCTGCTAATTGCCTCTACGAAGCACTACGGAAATCGGTCCCGTTTCGGTGCTAAGCATACTACCGCTCAAAGTCCAGATTGCGTCCCGCACGAAGGTGTCCTCATTGTGATCAAAAGTCACTCGATCCCCAGAAATACTATAAGTCCCTGAGAAAGTAAGATCGTCTCCTTCTAGTTCTTCTGGAACGAATATTCTTCCAGACGCTGCCCCCTCTTCCGAGAGTGTCATGGTAATAAAGCCACCTGCGGCTAGGACATCGACAGGGCCATTCCCCATCGTGAGCGTGAACTCGGTGGTCTCATACATTCCTGCCACTGGAGAATCAACGCCAGAGTCAGAATCGCATCCTCCAAGAACACAAACGAAGAGGATTGCTGCTATCCAGATGCTTCCTAATATTCGCATGGTGTGTAGTTGTGCAGATCGCCCTGAAAGAAATTTGCTAATCCAATATTAGTCATATTGGATTAGCCTTACACCGCCATTAAGCTGTTGATCCTCTTTGTATAGATAATGCGTCCACGAGGGGCTATTTTCCGTGAAGGTAGCAATCCCTACTAGATCATCATTCGTAGCCAACAGGTTCAGACCCCTGTCGATTAGCACATATCCTATCCCAAGCCCAACAGCAAGCCCTACATAGTCATTGTTATAAATATTTGGAGCGTCGTCAACTATAAGCCCGCCGAATATGGCCAAACCAGCTAAAGCGAAGTCAACAAACTCGCTCTGTAAATCGAGCGCCGTTACCAACTCACAAGGTTTGTCATCATCTTCCCAAAGAACGACTGTAAGTGCACGCGGCGTGACATCAGGATTGTCTGGATCAACAGGAAAGTCCTCCAACTGATCTTGTGACAGGATCATGACTCTGCCCCACCAACTTGTGTCATTCTGATCAAATCGGCGGCTATAGGGCACACTATTGTACTGCCCGGCTTGGCAAACAGATGTATACTCAGTGTCTGGCAAATAATTGTTAATGTTACTCTGGCTGAAACCCTCAATTACATGTACCTCAATCTCCGGATCACCTCTAATCCAGCTTTCCTGGACATCGTATGGTTGAGAGAGTGTGAGATAGAGGCCCGGGGGAGGGTTGGTGCCTCCATTGTTGCCGCCGCCGGTGCTGCCACCACCGGTATTACCACCGCCCTCCCCACAATCCGCCTCTAAGTCACATTCTGGCATAGCTATGGATCCTTCACCGATCCCAGTTGGGACGTAGGTTCCAATAGTTCCGTTTTCGTCGTTTTCGTTCTCAAAACCCACTTCGTCTAGTTCCTCAGCGAAGTTAGTTTCCATTGGCACCAGAGCTAATGTAGTGGTTTGTGGTGCAACCTCTGGGTCGAGCGTTACTGAATGTCCACTCAAATCGTATCCTACAGGCGTGTCATCGTCCTCCGTTACCCATGCGACGATGATATCTCCACCCCCTGCCCAAGTATTACGATGTTCATCTACGGGGATGTACAGTTCGAGTGGCCCTGCCTCATCGAGCAGGTCCTGCATCTCCTGTATGGTAAGATTAGCTTGGTTAGCCATCAAGGTTAGCAACTGACTACCGGGACCTGTAGTGAGAATCTGCTGGAAGTGTAGTTTGTGTTCAACCGTATGGCGCGAGTTACGCATCGCGGCTTTCGCTTGGCTCCGCACTGTGGGATTACCCAGAGACAGCGCAAGCGACCTCGCGATCACATCAATGGCATTGGGATCAGGGTTAACAGCAAGGCCACTATTACTTGACGGGCCTGTTGCTGCAATTTGCTGCCGGGACTCGGCAACGCCAGCTTGATCGCACGAGACGAGAGTAACAGTAAGAAGAGCGAAAATGGGGAGTAAAACTTGAAGTCTCATTGGAGTAACAAGGTATGTTTGAGGCGACTGGTGCGCGAAAGAAACTCAGCACTTCGGAGATTTCTATAAGAATGATAAGGATTGAAGGCAAGGATACATATAAAGGTTGTGTAAAGATCGCTACTTGGGCAATACTTCATGCTATGTTAGGTTGGGTGTCATAAGAGGCATTACGACAACCCGAAGGGAGCGCTGCGATTGACTTTTCTAGGTAAGGATTGGCACTCTAGTCGTGTTTGGCGGTAGTTCTCTATCTCGTCTCCAGCGCGGCAGCACGGGCGCGCTCTGGTGTCACGTCGAGCTCCATCCCCGGCGGCTGCGCGGCGATGGGGACGCGGGAGGCGCGGAGGCCGTGGACGCCGGGCATCGGCTCCAGCGCGACCTCTTCGACCGGCGAGCCGAGATAGCCGGCGGCGCGGAGGTAGTCGAGGTACGTCCGGTACTCCTCCGCTGCGGGGCCGGGCGCGAACACGACGGCGAGGTGCCCCGGCTGGGTCAGCCGCTCCTCGGTCCCGGCCACACACGCCTTGTCGACCCGCTTCTTGACGATCTCGTAGCGCGTGTGGTAGGCCCCGTCGACGTCGAACTGCTTCTCGTCGTAGCGGAAGCGGATGGCGAGCGGGTCCGCCTGGACGAGGACCAGGTGCGCCACCTCCAGCGGCATCGGCAAGTCGGGCGCGATTCGGTCGAGCGCCCATGCCGTGGTGCACGTCGTCATGAGCTGCCACAGGCGGAGGGCGCGGACGGCCAGCGGATCGACGTTCCCGTCTTCGAGGAGGCTGTCGCCGACGTAGAGGTTGTGCTCGACGCCGTCGGTCTTGTACTTGGTGAAGTAGTGCGGGACGAGGCGCTGCGCGTAGTCGTCCTGCCGTTCGAGGTGGCAGGCGATCGTCTCGTTGATCTTGGTCACCGATTCCTCGTAGCGCCGCCGAGCGTCGTAGAGCATCCCGAGGCCCGGGTCGAGCGCGGCGCGGTACGCCTCAACGCGCGCGCGGACGCCCGCGCCGTAGCCGGCGAGCCGGTCGAAGAGGCCTTCCACGTCCCGTCGCAGAAACTCGACCACGGTCACCTCGTGCTCGGTGCGCAGCCCGGCCCCGACCTCGCCGATGGTGCGCTGGAGCCGGACGCCCACCTCGTCCAGCCCCGGGAGGGCGCGGTGCGCCGAGGCCTCGGCGACGATGGCGGCGGCGAGGCGGAGCTGCTCGGCGAGGTCGGCGGCGATGGCGGCGCTGCGGTGGGTCGAGGAGTTGCGGATGTCGGAGGCTCCGTGGAGCGGGAGCACGCCGGGGAAGACGATGGGCTCCATCTCGCGCCGGGTGCCCGGAGCCGCGCCGCCGCCCGGAGCCGCGCCGTCCGCGGCCTCGATGAAGCGGGCGGCGGCCTCGCGGAAGCGCCACTCGACGACCGGGTGGATGGCCGTGCACTGGCGCTTGATGACGGCCTGGAGGTGGTCCTCGCGCTCGTCCAGGCTCCGCTGGAGCGCAGTGGCGAAGACGCCCACCACCGCGCCGACCTTCACCGTGTCGGAGGCGTCGAGCGCGCCCGTCGGCGGCGCGGCGAGCTCGAGCAGCCCGACCGTCCGCTCGCCGGCGCGGAGCGGCGCGACGAGGAGGCTGCCGAAGCCCTCGGCCAGCAGGTGCGCCTCGTAGCCCGTCCGCGGCTCGTGCGCCGCGAGGTCGCTCACCACGACGGGCCGCCCGCTGCCGAGCGCCTGCGCGTAGACCGACGTGCCGCGGTCCGGGCAGACCGGGGCGGTGCCGGTCGAGAGCAGGAGGCTGCGGCCCACCGCGCGGACGCGCCGCGTCTCGCCGAGGTCGTCCGCGTCTTCGAGGCAGATCAGCCCGAACCGGGCCTCGGGGCGGCCGAGGAGGGCGCGGAGCCGGCGCTCCAGGGTCACCACACTCGCCTCGGAGGTCATCGCTCCTTTCGCGAGGAGGTCGTCGCGGAGGGCCGAGAGGACGTGCTCCTCGGTCACGTCGAGCGCGGCGGCGATGCTGAAGCCGCGCAGCGTGAAGGGCTCGGGCGGAAGCAGGCGTTCCCAGAGCGCCCGGTCCATCGGCGCGGCGACGAGGCGGGCACGGTCGGCGTCGGAGAGCGCGGGCCGCTCGCGGGCCTCGGCCCAGGCGAAGCGCGGATCGAGGCGCAGCCTGAAGGTCCGCTCCAGGCCCGTCGCCCCGTCGGGCACGCGGAGGAAGAGGGGGACCTCGAACGGGACCGCCGTGCCGTAGCAGCGCTCGAGCACGAGGTGGTAGGCCAGCATCGTCCGGCCCAGCTCGAAGCCGGCGCGCGCCGGCCGCCGGTTCAGCATCTCCGGCGGGCCGAGCAGGCCCAGCCGGTCCCACGCGGGCGTCGCGCGCGCCGTCTCGGTCCCGAAGGGCGGGAGGACCGCCGCCACGGTCTCGCCCCACTGCGCGCGCGGAAACACCGCGCTCAGCATCAGGTCGGCGAGCTCGGCGTGGTTGCGGAGCGCGCCGGGGCCGAGGTCCGCCGCACGCAGGGCGGAAGCATCGGCGAGGCGTCCGAGGACGGGCGCGGCGAGCGGTGCCCACGGGCCGTCGGCGGCCTGCTCCCAGAAGTCGATCAGCCGGTCCAGGCTGAAGGCGGTGTCGAACGGGAACGGGCGGGTCGGGCGCTCCATCAGGAGGAGGGAGAGGGGAGGAGCTGCCAACTCCTCGGGGAATCGCCGGGTTCTGCGGGACCGCGCCGGCCGGGTGCGGCCGGGCCCGCGCGAAAACGCCCTGGCCGAGGGCGGCCCGTCGGCGAGAGGCCCCCGGCACTCTCTGCGACCGAGGCCCGAGACTGAGGCCCGAGACTGAGGCCCCGCCGGACTGCCGGTCCCTCAGGCGTCGGCCTGTGGTGCGGCGGGCCGTGACGGTGCGCTACGGCACCGTCAGGCCGCCGTCACGACGGTCGCCGGCTCCGGCTCGTCGCGCTTCGCCTGTTTCTCCTCGAACAGGAGGTCGAGCATGTGGATGAGGGCCCGGCGCAGGCGGGGGCGCGGGACGATGTCGTCGAGGAAGCCCTGGTCGAGGAGGAACTCGGCGCTCTGGAAGCCCTTCGGGAGGTCGCGCCCGATCGTCTCGCGGATCACACGCGGCCCGGCGAAGCCGATCAGCGCCCCCGGCTCGGCGATGTTGAAGTCGCCCAGCATCGCGAACGACGCCGTGACGCCGCCCGTCGTCGGGTACGTCATCAGCGAGACGTAGGGCAGGCCCGCCTCGTCGAGGACGGCGAGGTTGGCGCTCGTCTTCGCCATCTGCATCAGCGAGAGCGCGCCCTCCATCATGCGCGCGCCGCCGCTCTGCGAGATCACCATCAGCGCGCACCGCTCCTCGACGGCCCGCCGGATGGCCCGCGTCACGGTCTCCCCGACGACCGACCCCATCGAGCCGCCGATGAACGAGAAGTCCATCGCCGCCAGGGACAGCCGGTGCCCGCCGACGGTCCCCATCGCGGCGACGGCGGCGTCGTTGAGCCCGGTTTTTTCCTGCGCCGCTTTGAGGCGCACCTCGTAGGGCTTGCGGTCGCGGAAGCCGAGCGGGTTGGTCGAGAAGAGGTGCTCGTCGTGGCGCGTGAACTCGCCGTCGTCGAAGAGCATCCGGCAGTAGCCCAGGCCGCCCAGCGGGAAGTGGTGGCCGGAGTCGGTCACCATGTGGTTCTCTTCGAGCACGCGCTGGCTGACCATCTCGCCGGTGTTCGGGTCCTTGCGCCAGTAGCCCTCGGGCGTCTCGTTCTGCTCGGTGCGGTTGGTTTTGATGCCGGCGCTTTTTCGCTGAAACCAGGACATGGCGGGAGGGAGATGGCGGAAAAGAGGAGGATCGAACGCCTGAGGCCGAGCGCGTGTTCGGTCACTTTGGCAGCCGGTCAAAGATAGAGCCGCCGCGCTTCGCGACGAAGGCCTTGAGGTAGTCCGGCTCGAAGGCGGCCACCTCCACCGTCTCGCCCGCCTGCCAGCGCGCCCACCCGAGCGCGCCGACCGCGGCGGCGGACGGGCGGGCCTCCTCCGGCGAGAGCACGCGGGCCGGGCGGCCGAGCGCCTCGGCGACGGCGGCTCCGGCCTCGCCCGCGATCCAGAGCGCACCCGCCGGCTCCGGCAGCCGGCCCGCGAGGTCACCGAGGAGCACGGCCTCGGCGGAAGAGACGGTCACCAGGCCTTCGCTCTCGCAGGCGAAGGCGGCGGCGTAGACCTCGCCCCGGCGCGACCGGAACGCGGCGACGAGCAGGTCGCCTGCCCCGAGTCGGCTCTGGGCTCCGGCGGCCAGGGCCCCAAACGCTAGCGCCTCCAGCGACGGCACCGCGACGAGGGCCGCGCCCGTCACCCACGCCAGCCCCTTCGCCGTGCTCGCGCCGATCCGCAGCCCGGTGTACGACCCCGGCCCCGCCGAGACGGCCACCGCGCCCAGGTCCGTCGGCACCACGTCGTGCTCGGTCAGCAGGCCGCCGATGAGCGGGACGAGGCGCGCCGCGTGCGAGCGCGGCTCCAGCGTCTCGGCCACGCCGACGACCCCGCCCCCGGCGTCGAGCAGGGCGACGCTGCACACGTCGGTGGCAGTTTCGAGCGCGAGGAGCACGGGAGAGTGGGGAGAGTGGGGAGAGTGGGGAGAGTGGGGAGAGTGGGGAGAGTGGGGAGAGTGGGGAGAGTGGGGAGAGTGGGGAGAGTGGGGAGAGTGGAATAAAACCCGGAAAGATACCGAGCCCACCGCGCTCCGCGCCGACGCTCGTCCTCCCATTCCCTCCATTCCTCCCACTCCGTCAGTGTCCCATCCACCCCGCTCTTTCCCTCTTCCGATCTTCACTATATCTTACCCCCTCGTCGCACCCACAGACCCTCGACACCAGACCCCGACTCCCATGAAAGTCTACGACGCCGACCACGTCCGCAACGTCGCCCTCGTCGGGCACCAGGGCAGCGGGAAGACCACGCTCGCCGAAGCCATGCTCTTTTCCTCCGGCGCGCTCCAGCGCATGGGCACGGTGGAGGAGCGAAGCACGGTCTCGGACTACCACCCGAGCGAGCACGAGCGCGGCATGTCGATCTTCACCAGCCTCCTCCACGCCGAGTGGCGCAGCCACAAGATCAACATCCTCGACACGCCGGGCTACCTCGACTTCGTCGGCGAGGTCGTCACCGCGCTCAAGGTGGCCGACACGGCGGTCTTCGTGCTCGACGCGGTGGAGGGCGTCCAGGTCGGGACCGAGCAGGCGTGGCGCTACTGCCAGCAGACCGGCACGCCGTCGATGTTCGTCGTCAACAAGCTCGACCAGGACAAGGCGGACTTCGGCGAGATGGTCCGCCAGATGCACGAGCGCTTCGGGCGCGCCGCCACCGTCGTCCAGCTCCCCGGCGGGGCCGGCACCCGGACCATCATCGACGTGCTCCTGATGAAGCAGCTCCGCTTCGACGACAAGGGGCAGGCCACACAGGAAGAGATCGACCCGGCGTTCCGCGCCGAGGCCCAGCGCCTCCACAACGAGCTCGTCGAGAACATCGCCGAGAACGACGAATCCCTGATGGAGCTCTACTTCGAGAGGGGCGAGCTGACCGAGGACGAGATGCGCCAGGGCTTGCGCGAGGCTATGATCCGGCGCGACCTCTTCCCGGTCTTCCTCACGGTCTCGAGGGAGAACGTCGGCGTCAGCCGCCTCATGGGCTTCATCGACAACGTGTGCCCCAGCCCGGCGATGATGCCGCCGGCCCAGATGGACGAGGGCGAGGCGTCCTACGACGAGCACGCCGAGCCGATCGCGTTCGTCTACCGGACGATGGCCGAGCAGCACGTCGGCGAGTACTCGTTCTTCCGGGTCCACAGCGGCACCCTCGAGCCTGGCATGGACCTCGAGAACGCGCAGACCGGCGCGACCGAGCGCTTCGGCCAACTCTTCGTCATCAACGGGCACGAGCGCGACGCCGTCACCCGGCTCGTCGCCGGCGACCTCGGGGCCGCCGTCAAGCTCCGCGACACGTCCACGAACCACACGCTCCGGCGCAAAGGCTCGAACGCCGTCCGCACGCCGATCTCGTTCCCCGAGCCCCGGATGCGCGTCGCCATCCGCGCGGCCCAGAGCGGCGACGAGGACAAGCTCGCCACCGGCCTGAACCAGCTCCAGAAGGAGGACCCCTCGCTCCACGTCGAGCACGACGCGTCGCTCGGCCAGATGACGCTTGCGGGCCAGGGCGCGATGCACCTCGACGTGGCGCAGTACCGCCTCCGGCACCGCTTCGGCGTCGAGGTCGAGTTCGACCGTCCGAAGGTCGCCTACCGCGAGACCGTCCAGGGCCGGGCGCGCGCCTCGTACCGCCACAAGAAGCAGACGGGCGGGGCCGGCCAGTTCGCCGACCTCTCGCTGCTCGTCGAGCCCCTGGGCGGCGAGTTCCGCCCGCCGGACGACATCAAGGTCCGCAACGTCGAGCAGGTGACGACCGAGTGGGGCTCGACCGTCGAGTACATCGACGGGATCGTCGGCGGCGTGATCGACATGCGCCGCTTCTTCGGGGCCATCCAGAAGGGCATCAACGACGCCCTCCGCGAGGGGCCGGTCGCGGGCTACCCCGTCGGCGACGTCCGCGTCGTGGTCTACGACGGCGGGATGCACGCCGTGGACTCGAACGAGAACGCCTTCAAGACCGCCGCGCGCATGGCCTTCCGCGACGCCTTCCGCGAGGCCAAAGCCGTCCTCCTCGAACCCATCTACCGCCTCGAGGTCCTCGTCCCGGAGGACCACATGGGCGACGTGCTCGGCGACCTCAACACGCGGCGCGCGCGCGTCCAGGGCATGGAGGCCGAGGGGCCGTTCCAGAAGGTCATCGCCCAGGTCCCCGAGGCCGAGCTCTACCGCTACTCGACGAGCCTCCGCTCGATGACCCAGGGGCGGGGCCTGCACCACGCCGAGTTCGACCGCTACGACGCGATGCCGCGCCACGTCCAGGACGAGGTGATCGCGCAGAACGCTGCGCTCGAGGAGGCGTGAGGATGGAGGAAGAAGTTTTTAGAGACTGTTTGGTAAGCAGGTCTGAAGGCGAGAGCGCCCTCCGCACCCTCCCTGCCCTCCACGCCTTCATCTGCCCACTCTCAAAACCTCCTGCTCGGTCACGACCACGCTGAGCGCCACGTCGTGCGCCTCAGCGGGGACGGACTCGGCCAGGCAGGCGGCGTAGACGGCACCAATCGTCGGTGCGGACAGGTCCGCGAGAAAGGCGTCGTAGAAGCCGCGCCCGTGGCCGATCCGGTGGCCGTTGCGGCCCGCGCCGAAGGCAGGCACGACGACCGCGTCGAGATCGGCGGGATCGACCTCCGGCGTGCCGTGCGGCTCGGCGATGCCCCAGCGGTTCGTCCGCATCGCGGCCTCGTCTTCGAAAGCGACGTGTCGGAGTTGGCGTGCGCCGTCGAACTCGGCGACGACCGGGAGGACGATGCGCTTGCCCTCGGCGTGGAGCCGGCGGACGAGCGGGCGGGTGTCGACCTCGCGCTGGGCAATCAGCGGCCAGTAGACGTGGACCGCCCCGGCAGCTTCGACCTCGGGGAGGGCCGCGATGCGCTCACAGATCGAAGCGCTGTGGGCAGCGGCCTCGGCATCGGTGAGGGCGAGGTGGGCGGCGCGGAAGCGAGCGCGGAGAGCGGCCTTTTCGGCGACCAAGCCGGGGTCAGGCAGGTCTGTCACAGCGATCGGTTTCTGTCATCCCGAGGTGGTCGAGGGATCTTTTCGGGGAAAGAGGCGACGAAGGCGCAGAGCTGTAAACCCGTAGAGATCCCTCGACTCCACTACGTTTCGCTCGGGATGACGGGGCCCGCAAAGTTTCCAGGGGGACGAAGAAAGGGTTAGAGGGTACTGCGGGCGGCTCCCCAAGCCTACAGCCAACTCCCCAAGCATACACCCAACTCAGACACTATGCCGCACGACACCAACGCGCCCAACCGTCTCGACGCGTTCGACGCCTACCGCACCCGGATGAACGCCCGCATCCTGGACGAGAAGAACCACCTCGGCCTCAAGCGCTTCTTCAACCTCGACACGGCCGCCTACCGCGACGGGGCGCTCGACGGCCGGACCAAAGAGCTGCTCGGCCTCGTCGCCTCAGCCGTGCTCCGCTGCAACGACTGCATCGACTACCACCTCGGGCAGTGCGTCGAGGCCGGCTTCTCGGACGACGAGATCGACGACGCGATGAACGTCGCCCTCGTCGTCGGCGGGAGCATCGTCATCCCGCACCTCCGCCACGCCGTCGAGACGGTGGACCTGCTGAGGGCGAGAGCCGAAGGGGCCAAGCGCGAAAGCACGGAGGACTGACGCGGGGGTGCTCCAGGGCCTTCCGCCTCTCCCTGCCTCCGCGCTGAGCCCTCACCCGTGTGAGCCTTCACCACCGGTCCGCGCCCTCGGCGGTGCCGCCGACGCCCAGGTCGGCGTAGGCGACGAGAGCGGGGAAGAGCGGGAGCAGGAAGCGCTGGCTCGTGACCAGGTACGGCATCCCGCCGCCGCCGGTGCCGCCCTCGCCGGCGACGTGGCGGCGGACGGCCTTGCGGTGGGCCGTGAGGAAGCTCTCGGGGTCCGGGGCGTGCAGCGCCGCGTCGGAGGCGGCGATCCGGTCGAGGACGAAGGCGAGGCAGGTGCGGGGGTGGCGGACGTGCAGGGCGTGGGCCCCGAGCCGGGCGTCGGCGAAGCCGGCGCGGCGGGCGTTCTCGGCGTCGGCAGCGGCGGCGAGCCCGCGGCGGAACGCGGCGGTCGCGGCCTCGCCGCCGGGGGCGTCGCCCAGCGTGGAGCGGACGCGGGCGGCGGCGCGGTCCACGTCCTCGGCCAGGATGCGGCGGACCGTCGGCGGGCCGGAGAGGCCGTCGGCCTCGGGCGCGAGGCGGGCGAGCACGGCGTGGGCCAGGTCGTCCAGGCGCGCCACGGCGTGGGCCGGGTGGGCGGGGTCGGGGAAGGCGCGGGCGTGCCCAGAGCCCAGCACGAGCGGGTCGCCGAGGGCGACGTGCCCGCACGGCGACCCGGCGTAGTGCTCGCCGTAGGTGTCCCCGGGGAACACCGGCACGTCGAGGAGCGGGCCTTTGCCCAGGGCCCGCTGGATCAGCCGGAGCTGGGCCGTCTGGAAACCGCTGGCCGGGGTGAGGAAGTCGCGGAAGCGCTCGTACTCCAACGTCGAGAAGAGCACGTCGTCGTCGGCCCCGCGCCCGACGAGCTGCATCACCGCCGGGAGCACGACGCGGGCGCTGTGGCGGAGGCGGGCGGCGGCGGTCATCCCCGGTCGCCAGCGTGCGCTCGGCCCGCGCTCGTCCGGCAGCGGCTCGGTCGCGGCCTCGCGGAAGGCGGCGTCGTCCATCGCCGCGAGCGCCTCGCACGTCCGGGCTGCGACCGCGAGGTCGAACGCCATCTGCTTGAAGACCAGCTCGAAGAGCTGGTGGATGACGATGAACACGCGCTCCTCGGGCACGCGGGAGGCCGGGACCTGGGCGCTGAGCAGCGCGTCGAGGTGGAGGTAGGCGGCGTAGTCCAGCCCGAGCCGGCCGCCCTCGCCCGGCGGGTTCACGAGGGGCGCGCCGTGTTCGTCGGTGCGGCGGGCGTCGGCGGGGTCGAGGGCGAAGTCCCACCACGCGTCGTGTTCGGCAGCGGCGTCAGTTGGGAGGTCAGGCATAGCAGAAGAGTGAGGGGGAAGGAGAGAGGATAGGCACGCCGCGCCAGGGTGCGTCTCGACTGTCGCTCAGTCCTTCCCGGCCGGCTCAAAGCGGATACCGCTGTCGCCGGGGTACGGCTCGCGGTGGTCGTGCTTTCCGCGCAGGATGTCCGTTGGGATGTCAGCGGGGAAGGCGTCGCACAAGGCGGCGTCTTGGTGGAGGTGAAGGCAGAGAGCGCACTGAACGATCTCGACGCCGGGATCGTCGGTGAAGCGGGAGTCGGTCATAGAGGAGGCGAGGGTGTGGAGGCGGGGCAAAGGGTACGTGCTGTTGCGTCTTTCGCCGCTGAGTGGTTTCTTTCACGCCCCCACCCCGCCGACGGCTCCGGATGAGCGTCCGCCTACTACGGGTGCTCTACCTAAGCTCCGTACCTCTCAGCATAGCCTCGGATGGGTGAAGCCAACAAGCCGGTCTTCCCACCCCTCTTCCCGCCCGGCGTTCATCCCCTCACCTTCCGGGGTCTCGAGGAGCGCCTCACCGCTGCGTTCCCGAAGAACGAGCGGCGGAAGCTGGTCTGGGAGCGGTTCAAAGCGTTCCTCCAGGAGCTGCAGTCGCTCGGGATCGAGTTCCGAGTCTACGCCGACGGTTCTTTCGTGACGGAGAGCCTTTCGCCGGAGGACGTAGACATTTTCGTCACGGCAGCAAGGGCCGATGTCGAGGGGTTGACACAGGAGCAGCAGACCTTTCTCCTGTCGCTCTTCGCGCAGGACAACTTGGCCGTCGTCAAGCACCGCTATCTCACGCATCCCTTCTTCGCCGCAGAGGAGGACGAGGGCACCTGTAGGAGGTGGATCAGTTTCTTCAGCAGCGCGCGCGACGACAGCCCGAAGGGACTACCTTGCTTCGACCTCACCCCCGGTGACCCGCTATGAGCCAGATTCCGACGATCAAGGCCCGGCTTGCTGGGTTCGAGGAGGAGGTCCGGGCGATTCGCTCCAGGGGGGCGCTCTCCTTCGCCGACCGTCTGACGCTCGAGTCCCTCCATGCCGTCCGTGAAGAGCTCCAGGCGGAGCTGAACAGCGCGTGGGCGCGGAGGTGGGTCGAGGTGGTCGAGCTGCGGCTCCAGGGGCAGCCGGCCAACGACGGCCGCCTCCCGCTCCACATCGTGAGCGACCTCACCACCAGCCTGCACCGGGGCTTCTACACCGCAGCGGCCTACCAGAAGAACGGACGCGAGATCAAGCACGTCCGCGATGCCGGCCTCGTGAGCGCGCTTGACTTCCAGCTCGCCGGGATGGCACAGGGGAGCACGCGGCTCATTCTCACGGCGAGCTCCCAGCCGGACCTGTTCGGGAGCAGTCTGGCAAGCGAGACGCTCCACGCGACGTTCGGCCTCCTCAACGCCTCCGGCACGGACGCTATCCTCGACGCCGTAGACCGCGTGGGGACGGAGGGCGCGCGACGGATGGGGGAGTTCGTTTCGGAGCTTAAGAGGCACAGCCTGGAGGCCTCGTTCCGGTGGCTCGATGAGGGAAACGAGGAGGTGGTCTGGAAGGGGACGCGCCAGCGGATCGCCTCGCTCGAAGAGCGCCTGTTGTCGCTGAAGCAGCAGGAGCAGGACACCGTTCAGATTACGGCGGTCGTGGACGGCATGAATCAGCGGGGCCGGATCGAGCTGAAGAAGCTGAGCGCGAAGGGGAAACCGGAGGGGCGGCTGTTCCACGTCACGTACTCCCTGAACATGCTAGCCGCGGTCCGGCAGCTCCGCCTCGGCGACCAGGTCACGGCGGCCCTGCGCCGCACGCAGATGTTCAGCGTCGCTGCCAACCGGAAGAGGACGACGTACCTGCTCACCGACATAAAAAGCGCGGACCGAGCCTGAGGAGGCCGCTCGCCCGGACCGGCGGCAGCACGCAGCGCACACCGCCTGCACCGGACCCCCCGCGTGCCGGCAGGTCGCTCCGCTCCCGAGCACGACACGCTGTCCCCCTCGACGAGCAGGGCTGCTAAGTTCTCCTCGTCTCCGATACAGAGATAGAAGTCATTCCCGACCCCGATCGGGAATCCAGAGCGCCAGGCAACCCTGCTGGATTCCCGCCTTCGCGGGAATGACGTTCTGTTTGAAAGAAGGGCCAGAACTTAGCGGCCCTGCCCTCGACGAGGGGGACCGTCCGGCCGCGCCTGAGCGCAGCGATGCGCGGTCGGGCAGGGGGTTCCGCCCGCCGCCGCGCGTCGCTACGGGAAGGCGGCGGTTGCTCTTCTCCTCGCTCGGCGGTTTCTTCCAGGCTCCCGGACCGCCTCCGCCCCCGCGCCCATGCCCAACACCCTCTACTTCGGCGACAACCTCGACATCCTCCGGCGCTACGTCGCCGACGAGACGGTGGACCTCGTCTACCTCGACCCGCCGTTCAACAGCGCGCAGGACTACAACGTGCTCTTCAAGACGCAGCAGGGCGACCGCTCGCCCGCGCAGATCAAGGCGTTCGAGGACACGTGGCGGTGGGACCGCGCCGCCGCCGAGGCGTTCGAGGACGTGGTGACCGGGCGGGGACGGGACACCGTGAACGTCCCCGTCAGCCAGACCATGCAGGCCTTCCGCAAGATGATGGGCGAGACCGACATGCTCGCCTACCTCGCCATGATGGCCCCGCGCCTCGTGGAGCTCCACCGCGTGCTTCGCCCGACGGGCAGCCTCTACCTCCACTGCGACCCGACGGCGAGCCACTACCTCAAGCTCCTCCTCGACGCGGTCTTCGGCCCCGAGCACTTCCGCAACGAGGTCATCTGGAAGAGGACGAGTGGACACAGCAGCGCAAAACGCTGGGGACCTGCACATGACACGATCCTCTTCTACGCAAAGTCAGACAGGTACGTCTGGAATCCTCAGCACGAGGAGTATGACCCACTGTACATACAGGAGCGTTTCGGCCGCGAAGATTCCAAGGGCCCGTGGAAAGATGCCGACTTGACGGGCGCGGGGGTGCGAACGGGCGACAGCGGCGATTCGTGGCGAGGCTTTAATCCAACGGACAAAGGGAGACATTGGGCGGTATCACGAGAAGCTGTAGCGACAGCACTCCTGGAGAGAGACAACGACGATAGAGGCACAGAGGCTCTGACCTCACAGGAGAAACTTGACTTGCTCGATGCGACGGATCGGATCTACTGGCCTAGCCGAGAGGGAGCGTGGCCGCGGCTCAAGCAATACCTGGATGACATGCCGGGCGTGGCCGCTCAGGACGTCATCAATGACATCCCGCCGCTGAACTCGCAGGCGGCGGAGCGCCTCGGCTATCCGACGCAGAAGCCCGTCGCCCTCCTGGAGCGCATCATCGAAGCCTCGTCCACCCCCGGCGACCTCGTGCTCGACCCCTTCTGCGGCTGCGGCACCACCATCGACGCCGCGCAGAAGCTCGGCCGCCGCTGGATCGGGATCGACGTCACGCACCTCGCCGTCTCCCTCATGAAGCACCGCCTCCGCGACACCTACGAGAACGCCGTCGCCTACGAGGTCGTCGGCGAACCTACGTCGCTCGACGGGGCGACCGCCCTCGCCGGGGAGGACCGCTACCAGTTCCAGTATTGGGCGCTCGGCCTCGTCGGTGCCCGCCCCCATCAGGAGAAGAAAGGCGCGGACCAGGGCGTAGACGGCCGCCTGTTTTTCCACGACGACCCCAAGGGCGGCACCAAGCAGGTCATCGTCCAGGTCAAGTCCGGCAAGGTCAGCGTCCGCGACGTGCGCGACCTCGTCGGGACCGTGGAGCGCGAGGGCGCGCAGCTCGGCGTGCTCCTCACCCTGGAGTCACCCACCGGCCCGATGAGCAAGGAGGCCTACAGCGCCGGGTTCTACGAGTCGCCGTACACCCGGCAGAAATACCCCCGCGTCCAGGTCCTCACCGCCGAGGAGCTGCTCGACGGCTACGGCATCGAGATGCCGCCGCTGCACCTCGAAGGCATGAACCAGACCTTCCGCCGCGCCCCCCGCGCCCGCCGGGGCGGCGGCAGCACCCAGAGCGCGCTCGACTTCTAGGCCCGTCCCGCCTGCGCCGGACTCGGCCGGGCGTGCATCAGGGCTGGGGCCTTCTAACCTTCCAGGAAAAGTCATCTCCGACCCCGATCGGGGACCCACCGGCCGGCTCCGTTCTCTGGATCCCCGCCTGCGCGGGGATGACGGGTGAAGGGGTGTGCTCCTGGAGACGACGGGGTCACGCCTGCCGCTGCCCGCCCTGCCTGCGCCGGACCCCCCCTCCGTTTCGCGGTCGCTCCGCTTCCCACTTCAACGGACTGTCCCCCTCGCCGAGGGGGACAAGCTTCTCCGTCTCTGAGTGCAGCGATAGACGGAGAAGCGGGGGGTCCCGTCCGGCACCGCCCGTCCTCGCCCCCCGCCGCGTCGCAGCCTCCCCACTGATCCCGCAGGCTCGCCTACTGATTCCGTAGCTCTCCCCGATGAACCGCCAGGACCGGCGAGCGGTGCCGCAGCCCTCGCCAGCGGCTCCGCAGGCCCGCGCACCCACCGGGCAGGGCCGACGAGCGGTGCCGTAGCCCGCCCCGGCCGCTCCGCAGGCGCTACCGACCTTCCCGCAGCGCCTCCTGCCTCCGCCGTGCAGCACGGTGCCCCAGACCGATGCCGACCTCGGCGCCCGCCTTGCCGCGCGCGGCGTCGCAGCCGTGACGGCCGCGGTCGACGCCCTCGTCGCGGCCGAGCGCGAGCAGGAGGACCGGAAGGGCCTCACCCAGCAGGCCACGCGCGACCGCGACACCCTCGCCGCCGAGATCGCCGCCCGGCTCGGGGACTTCCGTGACACCGCCCGCGTCGCCCTCCGCGAACAGCCGGACCGGCTCGATCGCCGGCTTCCTCGCCCGCTCCGAGGCCGCCTAGCGTGGGGCTCAGACTGCGGGAGGGGACCGCTGGATCGCAGCGGCCCCCTCCCCAAGCCCTCCTCGTGGGCGGGCCTAAGCCCGCCGGCGATGGTGCAGCCCTGGGGCTGCGGTGCGGCTCACTCGACGAGCGTGATCTTCTGGGTGCTCACCGCGTCGCCCTGGCTGAGCCGGACGAGGTAGCTCCCGCTGGCAAGCCCGCTGAGGCGGGCGTTGACCGTGTGGACCCCGGCCTCGCGCCGGCCCTCTTCGAGCGTGGCGACGCGGCGCCCGAGGAGGTCGTAGACGGCGAGGTCCATGCTTCCGCTCTGGCGGAGCGCGTAGCGCAGGGAGAGCTCCGACGAGAACGGGTTCGGGTAGAGCTCCGTGATGCCGAACACGTCGGGTGCCGCGCGGCTCAGCGCTCCGTCGGCGTCATCGGCCGCCGCGGCCCCGTCGCCGAGCGCATCGCTCACCAGGACGTCGCCATCTGCGGCGATGCGACAGGCGGCGGGGGACCCGAGGCAGAAGAGAGCCGTCTGCTTCGCGCCATTGACGAAGTAGCCCGTCTGGGGGCCGCTGCTATTCGTGGGCGCGCCGGTCGTCTGGGGGTCGTACGTGATCTCTCTGGAGAGACTCTGGGAGAAGCCGGGCACTAAGGCGGCGACCCGGTATCGCCCTGGCCGGATGAACCCACGCCCCGCAGCCCCGGTGGTGCTCCCGGCGCTGACGTTGTCCGGGTCATAGTAGAACGAGTAGAACCCGTTCTCATTCGTCTTCACCGAGTAGATCACGACGGGCGAAGGGAAGGGCGCGCCCGAGAGGTTGCCCACCTTGACGAGCGTGAGGGTCGCTCCCCGGAAGCGGTCGTTACCCACGAACACGGTCCCGCTGATGCCGAGGGGACCGCCCCCACCGGGGTTGATGGTCTGCTCGTCGCCCGACGGGACACGCTCGACGGTCACACTGCGGAGGTACTGGGGGAACGCGAGGTTGTAGTTGGCCTGGCCCGAGAAGGTGCCACCACCCTGCTGCAACGCGGCGTCGCCGTTGACCTTGAGGTACGTCGCCGAATAGGTCCCCTCGCTGATGAAGTCGCCCTGCGCCGTGTAGTAGAACACGTAGTTGAGCAGCCCGTTGAGCGGGAGGGTTAGGGTGTAGGCGCCAGTCCCCGGGGGAAGAGGCCGGTCCTTGAGAGGCGGACGAACGCGGCTGTGGGGAACTCCGTGTTGCAGTTCGACCCGCCGGTGAGGCAGACCGGGGGGTCGGACTGCTGGACGCCCCCAATGATGCCGGGGATGTCGGGCTGCCCCTGAGCAACGGGGGCCGCGAGGAAGGAGAGCATGCAGGCGCAGAGGGCGGTCGTATAGAGGGCAGCTCTGCTGGGGGGGTAGCGGTGGACAGTCATGATGGACCTCTCAGGAAGAACATGAAGAAGGTGAGGAGGACGCTTTCAACGTATAGGTTTGCGGCCCACCATGCAATAGTGGGGTCCCCGTTCTACACCTGGAGTAATCCCCCGCCTCGCGGTGCGGCTTTCCCTGAAAGCGTAGGTCCCCCGTGCGGCAGCGCGCACGAGGGACCTATCTTGAAGGCTGCGTGCTCCGCCCCTGCGGTGCCTCAGCCGGCGGTGGCCGGCATGGCGGCGAGGACGGCCGCGCCGTCGCCCGAGGTGTGAGCCGGGGCGCGGACGGCGCTGCGCTCCTGGGCCGCCTCGAGGATGAGCCGGAGGAGGTCGGCGTAGCGCAGCCCGGCGAAGCCGGCCATGAGGTTCAGCTTGCCGTCCCAGCACCACCCCGGGTTGGGATTGGCCTCCAAGAGCTTGATCGCGCCCTCGGCGTCAGCGCGGAAGTCGAACCGCGCGTAGTCGTGGCAGCCGAGGCGCTCGAAGAGCGTGAGCGCGTGGTCCTGGAGCGTGCGCACGGCCTCGTCCGAGAGGTCGGCCTCCTCGTAGCGGATCGCGCTCCAGTAGGGCGAGTCCGGCTCCCACTTCGACTCGTAGCCCAGGAGGTGCGGCAGCCCCTCGGGGAGATCAGTGTAGTTGACCTGGAGGACGGGGAAGACCTGGGTCACTGTGCCGGGGTTGCCGACGACGCCGACGCTGTACTCGGCCCCGGAGAGGAACTCCTGGACGAGGACCGGCCGGCCGGGGAAGTCCTGCTTCAGGGTCTCGATGTAGGCGACGAGGTCCTCCGAGGTGTGGACGAGCGCGTCCTTCGTGATGCCGACGCTGCTGTCGCCGAAGTTGGGCTTGACCAGGACCGGGAACGTTGCCGGGAGCGTCGCCGATTGGTCGCCCGGGGCGACGTAGGTCTCGAGCGGCACGGGGATGTCGAGCGCCTCGGCGAGGGCGCGGACCTGGGCCTTGTTGTAGCACAGCCCGAGGCAGGTCGGCCCGGCCCCGGAGTACGGGACGCCGAGCATCTCGAGGTAGGCCGGGACGTGGAGCTCCAGGAAGGCGTCGTTCATGAACCCCTCGTCGCACAGGTTGAGCACGAACTCGGGCGGCTCGGCGCGGAGGTGGCTGAGCAAGGCCTCGTGGTTGTCGAAGTACTCGAACTCGTACGCCTCGAGCTCGTCGAGGGCGCGCCGGAGGCGGTCGACGGTGTCGAGGTCCTCGGGGTTGAACTGCCCGTCGCGCTTGACCTCGTCCGGGAGGCGGGGGTCGCCGAGGAGGACGGTGACGCGGGGGAAGGGGACCGAGGCTGCGGCCGCCGGTGGGGCTTTGGGGACCGAGGCGGTGATGAGGAGGCGCTGGGCCATCATGCCGAGGTCCTGGTCGCGCTCGGAGCGCGCCTGGAGCTCGCCGTGGACGCGGACGGCCTCGAACCCGGCGCGCTCCAACAGGTCGCGGATGCCGGCCTCGCTGTAGAGCCGCTCGGCGTAGAACTGGTCGACGATGACGCCCTTCTCGGCGTGCGTCACGACCTCGCGCGAGATCAGGCGCTCGCCGTCGGCGGCGAGCGAGCGCTCGCGGCAGACGAAGTGCTGCTCGTCGATCCACTCCCACGAGCGCGGCTCGAAGTGCTCGCGCGTCCAGGCCCCGTCGGTGAGATCCAGCACCACCGTGCCGCGCGGGCCGAGGAGCCGGCGGCAGGCCTCGAGGACGCGGAGGTCGTCCTCGGCGCTCTCGAAGTAGCCGAACGAATTGCCGAGCAGCATGACGTAGTGGAAGGCCCCGTCGGGGAGGCGGAAGCGGCGGGCGTCGCCCTCGCGGAAGCTCACGTCGAGGCCCTGCCGGCGGGCGCGCTGCCGGGCGAGGCGGACGAGGTAGCGCGAGCGGTCGAGGCCGGTGACGCGGGCGTAGCCGCGGCGGGCGAGCTCGAGGCTGTGGCGGCCCTGCCCGCAGCACAGGTCGAGGATGCGGTCCCCCGGCTCCATCCCCGTCGCCCGGACGATGGTGTCCACCTCGTGGACGGTGTTCTGGTCGTTCTCGACGACGTCGCCGTCGGTCTTGAGGTAGACCGAATTGAAGAGCGTCCGCCACCAGTCGGCGGGGAGGTGGCGCTCGAGGTCCGAGACGGGGCCGAGGGTGCGCTGGGGCGAGGACGGTTTGGGGCTTTTCCTGGAAGGCATGGTATAGAGCGGCGGGGAGTGAGAGGTGCGGCGCGGTGGAGGTGCTGCAGAAGAGGGCTGTGGAGCGGGCAGGGTGAGCGGGCAGGGGCAGGCTGACAGTCCTACTCGGTTAGGCTCCGGCTCGTTTCGCAAGCCGCCCGGCTAGAGGAGACTAGGCTAGAGGAGAAACGAGAGGTACCCCGCGTAGAGCGCCAGCAGCACCGCGCCCTCGAGGCGGCTGAGCACGAAGCCGCTCCGGGCCAGCGGCAGCACCAGCACCACCGCCCCGACCATCACCGCCACGCTGAACGGCTCCAGCCCCGGCGCGCCGAGCGGGCGCAGCACGGCAGCGACGCCGAGGATGCCGAGCAGGTTGAACAGGTTGGAGCCGACCACGTTGCCCACCGCGAGGTCGCCCTCGCCGCGCCGCGCCGCGACCGAGGAGGTGACGAGCTCCGGCAGGCTCGTCCCCACCGCCACGAGCGTCAGCCCGATCACGGCCTGCGGCAGACCGGCGGCCTCGGCCACCGCCACGGCCCCGCGCACCAGCCACGCCGAGCCCAGCACCAGCATCCCCAGCCCGACGGCGACGAAGACCACGCTGCGGCCCGTCGAGGTGCGCGGCGGCAGCGCAGCAGCGTCGAGGCTGGCGCGCTCTCGCCGCGCCAGCCACACCGTCAGCCCGAGGTACGCCCACAGCCCGGCCAGGAGCACCACCCCCTCGAACCGGCTCACCGTCCGGTCCAGCAGAAAGACGGCCGCGACGAGGGAGACGCCGAGCAGCAGGGGGAGGTCCAGCCGCACCAGGCGCTGCTGCACCTGGACCGGCCGGATGAGCGCCGTCAGGCCGAGGATGAGCGTAAGGTTCGCCACGTTCGAGCCGACGACGTTGCCCACGGCGATCCCGCCCGCACCGCCGAGCGCGGCCTGGGTGCTGACGACGAGCTCCGGCGCGCTCGTCCCGAACGCCACCACCGTCAGGCCGACCAGGAGCGCGCTCAGGCCGAACCGAAACGCGAGCGCGGCGGCCCCGCGCACGAGCGCCTCGGCTCCGGCGAAGAGGAGCACGAGGCCGCCGGCGAGGAGTCCGAGATGCAGCAGCACGGAAGAAGCGAGAGGAGGGGGTGAGAGCGCGCCGCGAGAACCCGGGGAAACCCGGAGGGACTCGGGGGAACCAGGCCGGGCGCTCGTACCTCGCAGAACTCCACGCGTTTCCCGGAACGCGGCGGCGCGTTTTCTTCGCCAGGTCTGCACGCGAGGACACGTCGGCGGACGCCTTACCCCGGGACCGACGCTCTACCCCAGGCCGGTCAGCGCACCACCGTCACCCGCTGCGTTTCGACCCTGCGGCCCGCCTCGAACCGGACGAGGTAAACGCCCGCCGGGAGCTCCGCCGCAGCAAGCGTCACCTCTGCCTCGCCGGCCGGGGTCGCTCCGTCGTGGAGCACGGCGACCTCGCGCCCGAGCACGTCGTAGACCGTGACCCGCACGGGGCCTGCCTCGGGCAGCGTGTAGCTGAGCGTGGCGTGCGACCGGAACGGGTTCGGGTAGAGGTCCCACACGAGGGAAGGGACCGGCGGGGACGGCTCAGCGGAAACCGGCACAGATACCGGCGTCATGTACAAGGCTCCCGTGCCCCTGTCCAAGGGAGCGCCGACGAAGGCCACGTCGACGAGACTCACGTCGTAGCCGAACGAAGGGCTCGGCTCCGGGGGGGAGTAAATCGCGGGAGGAAGGTCAGCATCCTGCCTGTTGTACACGTACAGGACGCCGCTGTCCCCCTGGGCCGAGGGGGCCCCGACGAGGCAGGGGCACGTCCCGTCCGAGAGCGCGCTCCCGAACGGGGCCGGGGCATTCGGGGGAGGGGGGATCTCCTCACCCAGGCCCCAGCCGCTGGAGAGGCTGCGGTCATATCTGTAGACAGACCCGGTTCCAGGCTCGGTGATGTAGACGTTCTGGCCCGCGGTGTAAGGCCGGACGGTGTCGCCGAACCCGCTCCCGCCGGCTAGCCTGGTCTCCTCCGCGAAAGGCGGCGGCGAGACGGCGCAGTGCCCGTCGGCCTGGCGGTACAGGTATACGACCCCACTGCCGTCTTCTGCTACGGCACCGATGGCTAGGGTCGAGTTGTCTACGTCCAGCGAGCGGCCGAAGGCGCGGTCCGTAGCGACGGAGGGGTAGAGCGTCTGCAGCAGGCCGGACCCCCCGCACGTCTTGTAGACGTAGACGGCCCCCGCCTCCTCCTCGGCCGGGGCACCGACTAGGGCCGTCCCGAACCCAAGCCCCACGGCCGCGCCGAAGTCCCCGCCGGCAGCCCCCTCGAACGTCGACACCGCCTGAGGGGCCCACGCACCGTCGACGCGCTCCCATGCCCCGAACGTATAGGCGCGCCCGGCACCCGGTGCCCCGACGATGATGAGGCCTCCCGACCTGAGCTTCGTCGCAAACCCGAAGAGGTCTCCGGCTTCGGGCGCGGGGTTCGGCAGCGTGACCGGCTCGGTGAAGTCCGCGTTCGTCTCGTTGTGGTAGAGGTAGGCCGCCCCGATCCCGCTGGAGTCGCCCAACTCGCCGTGCGGGGCACCCACGACCACGGCCTCGTGAGCGAGGATGAACGGGAAGACGAACCCGAAGTCGCCGGCGCTGAGGCTGTACCCGAACATCGCCCCTTCCGAGAGGCCCTCGGGGGCCAGGCGTAGCATTTCCTGAGCGTGTGCTGCCGGGATCAGGAGCAGGACCGCGGCGAGCGCGCTCCGCAGAGCGTGAAGAGGGCTAAACATGGCTGAACAGTTGAATGGGAAAACACGACCCTTTTCAAAATAACAAAAAGGCTGCTAGATGGTACGAGTCGGCTGAAGTTTTAGGGGCCGTCGGTGAAGCGCTTGTCCAGGCCGTCGGTGGGGTTCGGGCCGTCGGGCGAAGCCCTTCTTCGCCGCGTCTGCACGGAACCCGGCCGGCGGGTCTGTATCTTTGGCGCTGCCCAGTCCGGAACCCGCCTCGGGGTACGGCCGTGCGTCACGGCTCCGCCCCCAGCACCGCGAAGGTTGCGGTTCTTCCTCCACCCCTCCCCACTGCGCACCATGTTCGAAAGCCTGTCCGACAAGCTCGACGTCGCCCTCAAGAACGTCAAGGGCCAGGGCAAGATCAACGAGCTCAACATCGCCGAGACGATGCGCGAGGTCCGCCGCGCGCTCCTCGACGCCGACGTCAACTACCAGGTCGCCCGGGACTTCACGAACCGGGTCAAGGAGCAGGCCACGAGCGAGGCCGTCCTCACCGCCGTCTCGCCGGGCCAGCAGTTCGTCAAGATCCTCTACGACGAGCTCGTCTTCCTCCTCGGCGACGTCCACGTGGACCTGAACAAGCCCAAGCGCCCGCCGCAGGTGATCTTGGTGGCCGGCCTCCAGGGCTCGGGCAAGACCACCTTCAGCGCCAAGCTCGCGCGCCACCTCAAGAGCAAGGGCCGCAGCCCGCTGCTCGCCGCCGCCGACGTGTACCGGCCCGCGGCCGTGGACCAGCTCGAAACCCTCGCCCGAGACATCAACGTCCCGGTCTTCGCGCTGCGCGGCGACGACGGCGTGCCGCTCTCCGACGCGGTCAGGGTCGCCCGCGAGGCCGTCGCCGAAGCGCGCAAGAAAGGCCGCGACACGGTCATCATCGACACCGCCGGGCGGCTCCACGTCGACGAGCAGATGATGCAGGAGGTCGTCGACATCAAGGCCGCGACCGAGCCCGACGAGGTCCTCTTCGTCGTCGACGCGATGACCGGGCAGGACGCCGTCAACACCGCGAAGGCCTTCAACGACCGCCTCGACGTCGACGGCATCGTGCTGACCAAGCTCGACGGCGACACGCGCGGCGGCGCGGCCCTCTCGATCCGCACGGTCGTCGAGAAGCCGATCAAGTTCGCCTCCACCGGCGAGAAGCTCGACGCGCTCGCCGAGTTCTACCCCGAGCGCATGGCCCAGCGCATCCTCGGCATGGGCGACATCGTCTCGTTCGTCGAGCGCGCGCAGGAGCAGTTCGACGAGGCCGAGGCCGAGAAGCTCCAGCAGAAGATCCGCAGCCAGGACTTCAACCTCGAGGACTTCTATACCCAGCTCCAGCGGATCAAGAACATGGGGTCCCTGAAGGACCTCCTCGGCATGATCCCCGGCGTCGGCAAGCAGATCAAGGAGATCGACGTCGAGGACGACGCCTTCGTCCACATCGAGGCGATGATCCAGAGCATGACGCCTGAGGAGCGCGCCAACCCGAACCTCATCAACGGCAGCCGCCGCCAGCGCATCGCGCGCGGCTCCGGCCTCCAGGTCCAGGACGTCAACCAGCTCCTCAAGCAGTTCCGCGAGATGAAGAAAATGATGAAGACCATGAGCAAGATGGCCTCGAAGGGCCGCCCCGCCGACCTCGGCAGCCTGCTCAGCGGTGGGCGCTGACCCGGCCGGAGATCGTGCGGGGGAGGCCTAGCACCCGCTCTCCCGCGAGTACCCGCCCCCGCGACTGCTGCTGACCTCAACCCTCTTACCCCCAACCTCACACCCAACCCCATGGCAGTCAAACTCCGCCTGCGCCGGCTCGGCCGGAAGAAGCGTCCCATCTTCGCCCTCGTCGCCGCCGACGCTCGCAGCCCGCGCGACGGGCGCTTCATCGAGGACCTCGGCCGCTACCGGCCTATCGACGAGCCGGCCCAGGTCGCCCTCAAAGAGGACCGCATCCTCTACTGGCTCCAGCAGGGCGCGCAGCCCAGCCACACCGTGCGCAACCTGCTCTCGGACCACGGGCTGATGCTCCAGCTCCACCTGCTCCGCAAAGGCAAAAGTGGGGACGAGATCGAGCAGGCCGTCGCCGAGTTCCGCGAGCGGCGTGGCGAGCAGGAGGGAGCCGTGAAGACGACCGCCGCCGACCGCCGCCGCGAGGCCCTCGACGCCGAGCGCACCGCTGCCGCTGCCGACGCCAAGCGCTTGGCCGAAGAGCGCGCCGCGCGCGAGGCCGAGCTCGCCAAGCAGAAGGCCGAAGCTGAGGCCAAAGCCCGCGAAGAGGCCGATGCCGCGCGCAAAGCGAAAGAGGCCGAAGCCAAAGCCGAGATCGCCGCCGCCGCCGAAGCAGGCGCCGAGGTGACGGCCGACGACCCCGACGCCGAGGCCATGGCGGCTAAGAAAGCGGACGAAGCCCGCCAGGAGGCGCTCGAAGCCGAGACCGCCCAAGTCCAGTCCGACACGCCCGAGGAGGTTTCTCAGGGCGAAGCCCAGGAAGCCGCCACGACCTCCGCCGAAAACGCGGTCGAGGAAGTAACCCAGAACGAGGCGCAGGAGGAAGCCGCCGAGGCGGCTACCGAGCCGCCGGTCGGAGATGGGACGGCTGAAGACCAGCCCGCCACCGAGGCCGCCGCGCCCGAAGCGGATGTCCACGTCGAGACGGGGAAAGCCGTCGCGGCAGCGAACGAAGGGGAGGCCAAGACCGAAGCCGAGATCGACGCGACCGTGGCCGAGGCCGACGCCGCCGACGTGCCCGACGAAGCCCCGGACACCGCCGAGGAGCAGCCCGCCGCCGAAGCCGGGTCCACCGAGGCCGTCGCCGACGCGACCGGAGCCGAGGTGGCCGAGCAGGCCGCCGCCGGAGCCGAAGACGGCAAGCCGGACCCCGCCGGAGCCGAAGAAGAAAAAGCCAACTAGCTGCACCGCCTCGAACTAGCTGCATCGCCTCGATCCCGTGTCTTCCGTCGATACCGATAGCCTCCTCCTCGTCGGCACCTGTGGGCGCGCCCACGGCGTGCAGGGCGAGCTCAAGGTCATCCCCGAAACGGATGACCCGGAGCGTCTCGCGGCGCTCGAGCAGGTGTACGTCGGGGCGACGCCGGAGACGGCGCAGCCGCGCACGGTGGAGGCCGTCCGGTTCCAGCCGACGAAGCGCGGCACCGTGGCCCTCGTGCGCCTCGAAGGCGTCGGGGGCCGCGAGGCCGCCGACGCGCTGCGCGGGCACGGCGTCTTCGCCGACGCCGCCGACCTCCCGCCGCTCGGCGAGGGCGAGGTGTTCCTCCACGACCTGATCGGCCTCGCGGTGGTCACCGAGGACGGCGAAACCGTCGGGACGGTGGCCGACGTGCTGACCGGCACGGCGCAGCCGCTCTTCGTCGTCGAGCGCCCCGCGAAGCCCGACGCCCTCGTCCCGGACGTGGCCGAGATCGTGCTCCGGATCGACCTCGACGCGGCCACCGTCACGATTGCCCCGCCCGAGGGCCTCTTAGAATGACGAACGACGAGCGACGAACGGGTGCCTATGCCGCCCGCTCGTCACTCGTAGCTCGTCACTCGCCTTGTTCTTTGATGCGAATCGACATCGTCACTGCGCTCCCCGGCCTCGTCGCCGGGCCGCTGGAGCACTCCATTCTCCAGCGCGCCCAGGCCAAGGGGCTCGTCGACGTGCGCGTGCACGACCTCCGCGACTGGGCGGACGGCAAGCACCGGACGATCGACGACTACCCCTTCGGCGGCGGCGGCGGGATGGTGCTCACCCCCGGCCCGCTCTTCGCGGCCGTCGAGCAGATCCGGGCCGAGTGGGCCGCCGACGGTGACACGGACGGCGGCGAGGAGGTCGTCTTCCTCACGCCCGACGGCGAGCTGCTCGGCCAGCCGCTCGCCAACGAGCTGTCGCTGAAGGCGCGGCTGCTGCTCGTCGCGGGGCACTACAAGGGCATCGACCAGCGCGTCCGCGACGCCCTCGTCACGCGAGAAGTGTCGATCGGCGACTACGTGCTCTCGGGCGGCGAGCTGCCCGCGCTCGTGCTCGTCGACGCGCTCGTGCGGCTCGTGCCGGGTGTGCTCGGCGACGCGCAGTCGGCGCTCTCGGACTCGTTCCAGGACGGCCTCCTCGGCGCGCCGGTCTACACGCGCCCGGCGGAGTTCCGGGGCGCGGCCGTCCCCGAGGTGCTCCTCTCCGGCGACCACGAGCGCATCCACGCGTGGCGCGAGGACCAGCGCCTCGCCCGCACCCGCGCCCGCCGCCCCGCCCTGCTCGGCTCCGCGGCCCCCGATCCGCCCGATTTCCTTTCCGACTAGCTAGCCCGCGTGCCCCGCACGCTCCCACCCCTACAACCCCCAACGATCATGGCAAACGAACTGATGGACCTCGTCGAGGCGACCCAGCTCCGGGACGGCCTCCCCGAGTTCAGGCCCGGCGACACGGTCAACGTGCACGTCCGCGTCATCGAAGGCGACAAGGAGCGCATCCAGCAGTTCCAGGGCGTCGTCATCGCGCGCGGCGGCCACACCTCGACGCAGACGTTCACCGTGCGCAAGGTCTCCGGCGGCATCGGCGTCGAGCGCGTCTTCCCGCTCTACTCGCCGAAGCTCGCGAAGATCGAGCGCGTCCGCGAGGGCCGCGTCCGCCGCGCCAAGCTCTACTACCTCCGCGGCCTCCGCGGCAAGGCGGCCCGCATCCAGGAAAAAGGCCGGAAGTAGCCGACCCCCGAGTGGTCTGTGCCGTGACTGCGCCCCTCCGCCTCCTCCTCCCCGACGTGCCCGCCGCCCGCGCCCTCGCCGAGGCGTGGGCCGACGGCGGCGCCGTGGGCGCTCGGCAGACGGCCCCGCCGAGGGAGGCTGAGCGCCTGCTCCGGGCGGGGCAGGCCGACCTCGCCTTCGTCCCGACGCTCTCCGTGCTGCGCGACCCCGATGCGTTCGCGGTGGTCCCCGGCGTCGCGCTCGTCGGCGGGGCGGGGACGCCGGTGCGCCTCGAAGTCCGGAGCGCGCTCGATGCCGTCCACCGCGTCGGCTTCGACCCGCGCCACGGGCAGGAGGCGCTCCTCGCGCAGGTCCTCCTGAGAGAGCTGTACGACGCGCAGCCCACCTTCGTCCCGCTCGACCCCGACGCGCCGGAGCCCGCCGGTCTCGACGCCGTGCTGAGCGTCGGCGGAGCGGCCGGCGACGGCGTTGGAAAGGCCGGCGACGGCGTTGGAGCGGCCGGCGACGGCGTTGCGCTCGACCTCGGGCGCGAGTGGTTCGAGCTCACGACGCGGCCCTTCGTGTGGGCGCTGCTCGCCGCGCCCGCCGGGAGCCTCACCCCGGACGAAGCGCGCCGGCTCCGCGATATCGCGCTGGAGCACGACGGCCCCGCCGACGCGGGCACCGACCCTGGCGTGGGCGGCGTCACGCTCGCGGGCTTCGCCCACGCCGGCCTCGACGAGTGGGTGAACCACCTGTTCTACCACCGGGCCCTCGACGCGATGCCGGAGATCCCGTTCGTCGTGATCCCGGTAGAAAACGGCGAGCCGGGCGACGAGGCGGAGGCATGAGCGAGGGCGTCAAGGTCATCATCACGAATCGCCGCGCGCGGCACGAGTACGAGCTGCTCGACCGCGCCGAGGCGGGGATCGAGCTGAAGGGCTCGGAGGTGAAGTCGCTGCGGGCGGGGAAGGTGAACCTGCAGGAGGCGTTCTGCTCGGTGGACGACGCCGGGATGCAGCTCCTGGGCTGCCACATCGCGCCCTACGGCCACTACGCCCACCACGAGCCGGCCCGCCCGCGCCGCCTGCTGCTCCACAAGAGGGAGATCGAGAAGTTCAAAAAGGGCACCGAGCAGAAGGGGCTCACCATCGTTCCGCTCCGCATCTACTTCAAAGCCGGGTGGGCGAAGGTCGAGGTCGCCCTCGCGCGCGGCAAGAAGCTCCACGACAAGCGCCGCGACATCGCCGACCGCGAGTCCAAGCGCCGCCTCGACCGCGCCATGAAGGAGTAGGGGCCGACCGACGTGTCCGCCCTCATCGCCCTGCCTCTCTCGCTGGGCCCACACACGGGTTCGCCCCTATCTCTCTGAGCCATGAGCACCTTTCCCCCGATCGACGACCAGCTTGCGCAGATTCGGCGGGGCACGGCGCAGATCATTCCCGAGGACGCCCTGGCCGAGAAGCTGAAGCGGGCCGAGGCTACGGGCACGCCGCTCACCGTCAAGCTCGGCTGCGACCCGTCGCGCCCGGACCTCCACCTCGGGCACGCGGTGGTGCTCCGCAAGCTGCGGCAGTTCCAGGACCTCGGCCACCGCGCCGTCCTCATCGTCGGCGACTTCACCGCGATGATCGGCGACCCGAGCGGGAAGTCCAAGACGCGCCCGGCGCTGACGCTCGAGGAGACGCGCGCCAACGGCGAGACGTACTTCGCCCAGGCCTCGACCATCCTCGACCCCGACCGGACCACGATCCGCTACAACGGCGACTGGCTCGGCCGGATGAGCTTCGCCGACGTGATCCGCCTCGCCTCGGGCTACACGGTGGCCCGGATGCTCGAGCGCGACGAGTTCGAGAACCGCTACCAAGCCGGCGAGCCGATCTCGGTCCACGAGTTCCTCTACCCGCTCGCCCAGGCCCAGGACTCGGTCGAGCTCGGGGCCGACGTCGAGCTCGGCGGGACCGACCAGACCTTCAACCTCCTCGTCGGGCGCGACATCCAGAGCGCGGCGGGGCAGGAGCCGCAGGTCTGCCTCACGATGCCGATCCTCGAGGGCACGGACGGCGTCGAGAAGATGTCGAAGTCGCTGGACAACTCCATCGGCATCGCCGAGCCGCCGGAGCAGATGTACGGCAAGACGCTCTCGATCCCCGACGAGCTGATCTACCGCTACTTCGAGCTCGCGACCGACGTGCCGACCGAGCAGCTCCCCGCGCTCAGGCAGTTCGCCGACGAGAACCCCCGCGACGCCAAGCACGACCTCGCCCTCGCGATCGTGCGGCTGTACCACGGCGAGGAGGCCGCGACCGCCGCCCGCGCCCACTTCGAGCAGACGGTGATCCGGGGCGGCATCCCGGACGACATGCCGGAGGTCGCGGTGGAGGGCGAGCGCGTCGGCATCATCGACCTGATGCGGCAGGCGGGGTTCGCCAAGTCGAACGGGGAGGCGCGGCGGCTCGTCGAGCAGAACGCCGTCTCGCTCGGCGACGAGAAGGTGACGGACCCGTTTGCCGAGGTGCCGCTCGCTGATACGCCGGTGGTGCTGAAGGTGGGGAAGCGCCGGTTCGCGCGCTTGGTGCGGGCGTAGCCGGCTCGGGGTCTAGCGGAAGGGGTACCAGGAGATTCCGAAGGTGAGTCGGCTCACGCCGAAGCCGAAGTCGTCCTCGTCGAGGTCGAAGGCGACGCCGCCGAGGTCCACCTCGTCGAACGCCCCCCCGGCGAAGCGGAGCCCGACGTCGAGGGCGAGGGGTTCGGAGACGTAGTAGGCCAGGCCGCCGCCCAGGCCGAGCGCCCCGCCCCGGAACTCGAGGTCGAAGTCGTCCTCGTAGGTCGCCGCCGCGCCCTGCAGGCCGACTTCGAGGTAGGGGACGAGCGCGCGGCGCTCGGCCCCGAAGTGGAACCGCGCCCCGATCTCGCCGACGCCGAACCCGTAGTCGTCGTCGATCAGGCCGTTGTTCTCGCCGTCCATCCGGGACCCGCTCGCCCCGGCGAAGAGGGTCACGACGCGCGAGATGCCGTAGCCGACGCGCAGGTTCAGGCTGCCGCCTTCGTCGCTCTCGTCGAAGTTGTCCTCGTCGAAGTGCAGCCGCATCCCGTCGAGCGTAGCCTGGACGAAGAGGCGCTCGGTGTTGGACGGCGCTTGCGCGCGAGCGGAACCGGCGAGGCCGAGCAGGGCCGCGAGGGAGAGGAGGAGGGAGCGTCGCATGGTAGGTAGCAGAGGATAGAGCGGAAGGAGGGCGTCCACGAAAAAGCCGCCGGGCGGCCCGGGATAGTATCGGTGGCGAGGCGAGAGTCTGTACGCTGTGCTGGAATCACGACCGCCGGGGCACGGATTTGTGCATTTCTGCCCCGCGATCGGACCGTTCGCCGGGGCGGGCTTGCCTTGCGGCACGCGCGGTCCGATCATACGGTCCCGGTCCTTCTCCGCCTGCGATGCGCTGCCTGACCCTCCTGCTCCTGCTTCCTGCGACGGCCCTCGCGCAGCCGGGAGACGCGCCGCTGGCCGAGGCCGCCCTTGCCCTCGAAACGGGCGCGGTCGGGGAGGCGATTGCCCTCGCCGCGACGGTCGTAGAGCGGGACCGGCGGAACGCGGAGGCGCACCACCTCCTCGCGCTCGCCTACGGGCACCCCGGCCCGCTGCGCGACGAGCGCCGCGCCCGGGGCCACGCCGAGCGGGCCGTGACCGCCGCGCCGGACAGCCCGCGCTACCTCGAAACCCGGCTCCGGCAGCTCCGGCGCGAGCTCAGCGAGGAGCGCGCCTTCAGCATGACCGACGGCCGCCGCGCGAGCCTCGCCCGCCGGATTCTCGCGCTCGACGCGGCGAGTGCCCTCGCCCACGAGGAGCGGGCGCTCGGCTACCTCCTCGAGTTCGACTGGCGGCGCAGCCTCGCCTCACGGCAGGGCGGGTGGGACCGCGCCGCCGCGCGGGGGATGAGCGGAGCCGCCAACCGCGCCCTCCACCGTGCGCGGGAGCACCTCGGCCAGGCCCTCGCAGCCGAGCCGACCCGCGCCTCGGCGCACTGGCTCGCGCTCCGCACGGCCGTCACCGCCCGCGACGACGCAGCGCTGCTTGCTGCCGCATTCCGGATGATAACGGCGCGACCGACCGATGCCGAGGCGAGCCTGTTTATGGGGCTGGCTCATCACCGTCAGGGCAAGACGACGGTCGCTGCCGCCCACTTCGCCAGAGCGTTGGACCTGATGCCCGAGGATCAGCGCCGGGCCTTCGAGAGCGTCGCCCGCTTCGTCGGGCCGGGCGACGAGGCGGCCTTCGCCGCCGACTCGGCTGCCTTCACGGAGCGCTTCTGGCAGCAGCGCGATCCGCGTCTGCTCACCGCCGAGAACGAGCGCCGCCTCGAACACGTCGCCCGCCTCGCCCTCGCCGACCTGCTCTTTTCCGACCCGCGCTCCGGGCGGCGAGGGTGGGAGTCCACGAAGGGCGAGGTCACGGTCCGCTACGGCCTCCCGCGCGCCGAGGCGACGTGGCTCGCCAACGACATCGTCGGCAAGGACTTCAGCCGCTACAACCGCTGGGCCTACGGCGACCCCGGGTCGGGCCCGGGGCAGGCGTTTACGCTCCTCTTCGAGGACGCCTTCCGCGACGGCGACTACGCCTTCCAGAGCTCGGCCACGGGCGAGGACGAGGCGACGCGCGCCCGCAGCCTCTTCACGCGTCTCCCCGAACGGTTCGACTACGCCCCCCCGAACCGGGTCGCGCTCCCCTTCCGGGCGGCGACGTTCCGGGGCGAGGCCGGGGCCACCGACGTCGTCGTCGCGTACCGCGCGCCTGCCGACGCTGGGCGGGAGGCGGGGGCCTTCCTTCTCGGCACCGACGGCGCGGTCGTCGGCGAGCGGCGGCAGCGCGGCGGGGGCGAGGTCGGGGCGCTCACGCTGCCCGCCCGGCCGGGGGCCTACGGGCTGGCCGTCGAGGTCGAGACGGCGCGCTACGTCGGGTTCGAGCGGGCGGACCTGGCGGTGCCGAGCTACGCCGGCTTCGCCCTCAGCGACCCGATGCTGGCGATCCTCGTCGAGGAGAGCGAGGGGGGCGGGGCGGGGCTGTCGCGGCGCGGATTCGAGATCGTGCCTGCGCCCGAGGCCGTCTTCGCCGTCGGGCAGCCGGTCTACGTGTACTTCGAAGGCTACGGCCTCGCGGCCTCGGGCGGCGGGAGCCGCTACGCCGTCGAGGTCGCCCTCCGCCCGAGGGCCCCGGCGACGGGACTCGCGCGCCTCGCGCGCCGCCTGTTCGGCGAGCCGGAGCGCGGCGTCGCCGTCGAGTTCGAGGGCAGCAGCCCGGCCCGGAGCTTCGGCGACTACGTCGTGCTCGACGCCAGCGGTCAGCGGCCCGGCCCCTACGTCCTCACGCTGCGCCTGCGCGACCTGGCCTCGGGCGCGACGGCGACGCGCACGGCGGAGCTGTTTCTGGACTAGAGAAACGCGCGACCCCGACGCAGGGTACCACCGCCCTGCGGACCCCGACCGAGCGGCAGCCCCCCACCGAACGGCGGACCCTCACCGAACGGCGGACCTTCACCGAGACCCCGACTCCCATGACGAAACCCCTTCTGCTCTCCGCCCTCGCCCTCGTCCTGTGGGCCCCCGTCGCCGCTCAGGACGCGCCGGATGCGCCGGTCGCGCGCGCGTCGCAGCAGGCGCTCGAGGCGGGGATCGAGGCGTTCCGCGCCGAGGACTACGCCGCCGCCCGGGCCGCCTTCGAGCGGGCTATCGACGCCGACGACTCGAACGCCGAGGCGTACTACATGCTCTCGCGCGTGTACTACGAGACGCCGCTCTTCGACAAGGGCGAGGCCGGGAGCGCGATCTCCCAGGCCCGCACGCTCGACCCCGACAACGTCGAGTACATGGTTGCCGAGCTGCAGCAGCTCCGGCTCTCGTCGTGGAACAACGTCGCCGAGCTGCTCCAGCACGAGCAGCGGCGCTCCCTGGCCCGGCTCATCCTGGCGGTCGATTCGACGAACGCCTTCGCGCACGAGGAGCTCGGGGCTTCGTACATCCGCGACTTCTGGCAGTACCGCAACGCCATCGCGCTCCCGAACCTGCAGTTCGCCCGGCGCGACCTCGACCGGGGGGCGGACGAGGCCGGCGGCGGGGCCGACGTGACCGAGGGCGACGACGACGGCGGAGGCTCCGGCTCGACCGGCGGCGAGAACGCCCAGATCGCCCTGCCGCTGCCCATCCCGAGCGCCGACCTCGCCCCCACCGGCCAGTTCGACCTCGACAACCGCTTCGACATCGCCACGCTCGAGGCGCAGGGCGTCGGCGTGATCGACCTCAGCAGCCGCGCCGACCGAGCCTACGAGCTCGCCCTCGGGCACCTCCGGAAGGCCCTCCGCTACGACCCGCGCCGCCGCCCGGTCTACGACCACCTCATGCGCGTCTACTCGCTCGACGAGTCGTACGGCGAGGCCCTCGGCGCGCTCGAGCAGATGGTCGTCTTCTTCCCCGAGGACCCCGAGACGTGGACCTACCTCGGCCTCGCCAACCACCGCGCCGGGCGGACCGACGCGGCGGCCAAGAGCTTCGAGCAGGCTCTGCGGTTCATGAGCCCCGAGCAGCGCGCCGCCTTCGACGACCTCGCGCCGATCCTCTCGGAGGACGACCAGGCGCGCTACGGCCAGGACCCCGTCGCCTTCGCCGCGCGCTTCTGGACCAGCCAGGACCCGCGCTACCTCACCCCCTACAACGAGCGCAAGCTCGAACACTACGCCCGCCTCACCTACGCCGACCTCCTCTACGCCGCCGAGGACCTCGACCTGCGCGGCTGGGAGACGCAGCGCGGGCGCATCATCGTCCGCTACGGGCCGCCGCAGACCGACCTCACCATCACCGGCAACTTCGGCGAGGTGATCAACAACTTCGGGTTCACCGGCGACGCGGTCGAGGACGAGGCCTCGCGCGAGTTCGGCGAGCGCTTCGACATGGCCGACCGCGCCAACGTCTTCAACATCTGGGACTACGGCAGCTTCCGCTTCGTCTTCGAGGACCCCTTCCGCAACGGCGAGTTCCGGCTCTACTCGCCGCCGGCGGACTTCTTCGCCGACGTCTCCGCCGGCGCGGTCGAGAGCATGGACTACGAGATGATCGCCCGCGAGACCTTCCGCGAGCAGCCCGAGCGCTACCTCTACGAGCCGCCGGGCCGCCGGATCAACCTCCCGTACCTCGTCAGCGCTTTCAAGGGCGACGGCGGCGAGGCGGACCTCTACGTCAGCTACGGCATCCCGCTCGGCGAGGGCGTGGACCTGAGCCAGGACCTCGTCGGCCTCACCGTGCGCACCGGCACCTTCCTCATCAACGACGCCCGCGACATCACCGTGGAGCGCCGCCGCACGCTCTACGGCCTCAAGACCGACCAGGTGACCGCCTTCGACGAGGCCACGCTGTGGACCGACACGCAGCCGATGAGCGCCCGCCCCGGCCCGGCCACCGTCTCGGTCGAGTTCGAGACCGCCGGCGGCGGGGCCGAGGCCGCGCAGCGCCGCGACGTGACGGTGCCCGACTTCAGCGGCGGCTTCGCCGTCAGCGACGTGATGCTCGCCTACCAGGTCGAGGAGGAGGTCGACCGCACCGGCGACGGCGCGAGCAGCGACGGCGCGGGCGGCGACGGCACGGGTGGGGACGGCGTCAAAGGCGGCCTCGTCCGCCGGGGGGACTTCGTGGTCCAGCCCGCGCCGTGGAGCGTCTTCAGCCGCCGCCAGCCGGTCTACGTCTACTTCGAGACCTACAACCTCGACCAGAATCCGGAGGGCCAGAACCAGTACAGCGTCGAGGTCGCGCTCCGCCCGAAGGACACCGCGCGCGGGATCGCCCGCCTCGCCAAGAACCTCTTCGGCGGGGACGACGGCGGCGTGTCGGTCGAGTTCGAGGCCGGCGGCACCGGCCCGGACGACGCGACCTACGCGGTCCTCGACGCGGCGGACCAGGAGCCGGGGCTCTACACGCTCACGCTCCGCGTCCGCGACGCCCTCACCGGCGAGGCCGCCGAGCGCACGCGGGACCTGTTTCTGGAGTGACGAGCGACGAGTGACGAACGACGAGTGACGAGTGACGAGCTACGAACGACGAGCGGGTGCAGGATCATCCGTCGCGCGGCCCACGGCGCACCCTTGCGTCCATCGCCTCGACGCGCTCGACCTCAGAGGCGCGGAAGTCAGCCAGCTTCCGAGCGAGCGCGGCGTCCGACGCGGCGAGAATCTGCACCGCAAGCAGCCCCGCGTTCCTGGCCTGACCAATCGCGACGGTGGCGACGGGCACGCCGCCGGGCATCTGCACGATCGAGAGGAGCGAGTCGAGGCCGCTGAGCGCCCGCGTCTGCACCGGCACGCCGACGACCGGGAGCGTCGTGCTCGCCGCGATCATCCCCGGTAGGTGCGCCGCCCCACCCGCGCCCGCCACGACGACGCGCAGCCCGCGCGCCCGCGCCGACTTCGCCCAGTCCGTCATCCGGTCCGGCGTCCGGTGCGCCGAGAGCACCCGCATCTCGAAGGGCACGCCGAACTCGGCCAGCACGTCGGCGGCGGCCTGCATCGTCGGGAGGTCGGACTCGCTGCCCATCGCGATGCCGACGAGCGGTTTGGGGTTCGAGGTCATGGGTTCGGGGCTCGGGAGGGGCGAAATAAACGTGGAAGACCGACAGACCCACAACCTCAAACCCCGGACCCCCGGCCGAATTCACTCACAACCGGACCAGCCCGGCAGCCCGCTCGGCGCGGGCGCGGGTCTCGGCGGGGTCCTCCCCGGTGGCGGTGACGTGGCCCATCTTGCGCTTCGGACGCACGTCGGCCTTGCCGTAGAGGTGGACGCCGACGCCGGGGACGGTGAGCGCTTCGGCGAGGTCGGGCCGGGCCGGGCCCTCGCGCTCGCCGAGGACGTTGACCATCACGGCTGCGGGGACGCGCAGGCCGGGGCTGCCGAGGGGCCAGCCCAGCGCGGCGCGGGCGTGGTTCTCGAACTGCGACGTGTGGCAGGCTTCGATCGAGTAGTGCCCCGTGTTGTGCGGGCGCGGCGCGAGCTCGTTGACGAGGATCTCGCCCGACGGGGTCTCGAACAGCTCGACCGCCGTGATCCCGACCCCGCCCACCGCCTCGACCGCCGCGAGGCCGACGCGCCGCGCCTCCTCGGCCGTGGCCTCCGAGATGTCCGCCGGGACGACGACGGCGTGGCAGCGGTGGTCGCGCTGCTCGGTGTAGGCGACGGGGTAGGTGACGTGCGAGCCGTCCGGGTGCCGCGCCACGAGGACCGTCAGCTCCTGCCTGAAGCGGACGAAGGCTTCGACGAGCAAGCCGTCGTCGCTCGCGAGGTCGGGCCACGCGGCGCGGAGGTCGTCCGGCGCGCGGGCCGTGGCGTTGCCGTAGCCGTCGTACGAGTGCGTGTACTGCTTGAGCACGACGGGGTAGCCGAAGCGCTCGGCGGCGGCGAGCGCGTCATCGAGGGTGGGACAGAGTGCGAAGCCGGGGAGGGGGAGGCCGGCGTCGGCGAGGGTCCGGTTCTGGCGGCCTTTGTGGCGGACGAGGCGGAGCGTCTCCGGGCGCGGCCACAGGGCGACCTCGGGCGCGGCCTCGGCGAGGAGGTCCGCCGGGGCCCACTCGCTTTCTACCGTTATTGCAGAACAAAAAGAAGCCCAGGCGCGCAGCACCCCCGCATCGGTCCAGTCCGCCACCGTCACCGCGCCCAGCCCCTCGACGGCGGGGGCCGGCTTCGGGACGAGGAAGCGGACGCGCACGCCGAGCGGGATCGCCGCCAGCGCCGTCATCCGCCCGAGCTGCCCGCCGCCGAGGATGCCGAGGACGGCGGGGCCGGTGGACGGTGGACGGGGAGACGGTGAGACGGTGGATCGAGCGCCCGTTTGATTTGAGGTAGCCTTCAACACGATGTGCGCTGGGTTGTCAACGAATGGGTAGCTCCCGCGCCTTATAAAAAGTCATCCCCGCGCAGGCGGGGACGACTAGCACATGTTTTCCTGCCGTCTGCCCTCCATCCTCCATCTCGCTATTCTCCGTCCTCAAGCTCTTCCTCCTCGCCGTGGAGCAGCGCCTCGAGCGCCTCCTGGTCGCCGACGAGCACGTCGCGCGCCTTCGACCCCTCGAACGGGCCGACGATGCCGGCGTCCTCGAGCTGGTCCACGATGCGGGCGGCGCGGGTGTAGCCCACCGATAGCTTGCGCTGAAGCAGCGACACCGAGCCCTGCTGGCTGCGGACGATGACTTTGGCGGCGTCCTCGAAGAGGTCGTCGCGGTCCTCCTCGCTCGTCGGGCCGAGCACGCTGTCGCTCTCGGTTTCGAGCGGCGGCAGGAGGTACGGCCCCGCGCCCTTCTGCCCGCCGATGTGCGTCACGACGCGCTCGATCTCGGTGTTCGAGACGAACGGGCCTTGCAGGCGCTCCATCCGGCTGCCGTTCATGTAGAGCAGGTCGCCGTTGCCGACGAGCTGCTGCGCGCCGCCGGTGTCGAGGATGGTCCGGCTGTCGATCTTCGACGAGGTCTGGAAGGCGATGCGGCTGGGGAAGTTGGCCTTGATGAGGCCCGTGATGACGTCGACGCTCGGGCGCTGCGTGGCGAGGACGAGGTGGATGCCGACGGCCCGCGCCATCTGCGCGAGGCGCGCAATCGGCGGCTCGACCTCCTTGCCGCTCGTCATCATCAGGTCGGCGAGCTCGTCGATGATGACGACGAGGTAGGGGAGGTGGCGGTGGCCCTCGCCCTCGTCGAGCACGCCGGTCTGCACCTTGGCGTTGTACTCTTTGATGCCGCGCACGCCGGCCTCGGCGAGGAGGTCGTAGCGGTCCTCCATCTCGCGCTCGCAACTCTTGAGCACGCCCGCGGCCTGGGTGAAGTCGGTGATGATCGGGTCTTCCGCGTCCTCGGGCAGCGCGAGGAAGTGGTCGAGCAAGACCTGGTACGGCCCGAGCTCGATCTTCTTCGGGTCGATCATCACGAACTTGAGGTCCGCCGGGTGGCACGCGTAGAGCAGCCCGACGACGAGGCCGTTCAGCCCGACCGACTTGCCCGCGCCGGTCGCGCCGGCGATCAGCAGGTGCGGCATCCGGGCGAGGTCCTCGATGCTCACTTCGCCCTGGATGTTCTTGCCGAGGGCGACCGGCAGGTCCATCTTCGCGTCGGTGAAGCGCGCGGTCCCGAGGACGCTGCGGAGGCGGACGAGCTCGCGCTGCCGGTTCGGGATCTCGACCCCGATGGCGGACTTGCCGGGGATCGGAGCCAGGATGCGGATGCCGGGGGCGGCCATCGCCATCGCGAGGTCGTCTTCGAGCGCGGTGATGCGGCTGATCCGCACGCCCGGTGCCGGCGTCAGCTCGTAGCGCGTCACGGTCGGCCCGACGACGGCGTTGATCTCGGTGATCTCGACCTTGTAGGTCTCGAGCTTGTCGAGGAGCACGCGCTTGTTCTCCTCGATCTCGGCGTAGTCCACGCCCGCGGTGGCGTCCGGCTCGTCGAGCAGGTCGATGGGCGGGAAGTCGTAGGGCAGCGTCGCCGCCTCCGGCCGCTCGTGGAGCGCGTCGAGGTCGCCTTTCGCCTCCTCGACCGGCCCCTGCACGTTGAGCGTCGGCTCAGCTCTGGGGGTCAGAGGTCTGGGGTTTGAGGCTTGAGGTTTGGGCGGCGGCGCAACCGGCGGCGCAACCGGCGGCGGCGTCTCGGCGACCGGCGCGACCGGCACCGGCGCTCTCCGCTCGTCCGATCGTCCACTCCTCCGCTCGTCCGCTCCCGTCTTCTTCCGCTCTTTCGCCTGCTTCAGCTTCTCCCGCTGCCTCGCCTCGCGCGCCTTCCGCCGCTCGGCGGCCCGCGACGCACGGGCTTCCTTCCGGCGGGCGCTCGCGGCGCGGGCCTCGGTCCACGTCTCCTTCGCCCGGCCCCGCAGCGAGGTCACCGACGCCTCGGCCCGGTCGAGCGTGAGCTGAATGTCGCGGTCGATGAGGAGCAACAGCGCGACGAGGGCCGCGACGATGAGGAGGACGAACGAGCCCGTCGCCCCGACGAGCTGCGTCATCCAGCCCGCGACGCCCAAGCCGACGTCGCCGCTCCACAGCGCGAGCGTGGTGCCGGGTCCGTCGGCGAACCAGCCGAAGAAGGTCGAGGCGAGGAGGGTGACGACGACCGCGAGGGCGCTGAGGACGGGGAGGAAAACGGTCTCGCGGCGGCGGAAGAAAACGTAGCCCCACGCGCCGAGGAGCCCCGTGAGGAGGACGATGGGGTAGCCGAGAAAGCGCGGGATCAGCCCATAGGCCAGCGTCGCGCCGACCAGGCCGAGGGCGTTGTCGGTCGAGGCCCCTCCCGGGTTGAGGGCGTCGCGCCACCCCGCGCGGGCGAGCGCGTCGTCGGCCGGGCTGTAGGTGACGAGCGCGAGCGCGAGCAGGAGCGCGAGCGCCATCAGCACGAGCCCGAAGACCTCCTTCTTGCGCTGCGACGAGACGAGCGCGGCGTCGCGCTTCTTGGCCGCGCTACGGTTCTTCTTGGGTCTGGAGCGAGTCGAGGATCGGCTCACGGGCGTCGGTCGATCCGGTGGGCGGGGCGCGGATGCTGGAATATACCGGGGATGCGCCAGGGTGTGGGCCAGGGGCTACGCGCTTCGTCCCCCGGAGCGGTAGACCCGCTCGGTCGCGGCGACGGCACGGGCGATGCCGTCCTCCTGCCGGATCGCTTCGCCGAGCGTCTGGGCCCGCTGCCGGATGAGCGGGTCGGCCGTCACCTCGCGCAGCGCGGCGGCCAGCTTCTCGGCGCTCAGGTCCTTCTGCGGGATCGGGGCGCTGCCCACGCCCAGAGCGTGCACGCGCCCGCCCCAGAACGGCTGGTCGCCGAAAAACGGGCAGATGACCGTTGGGCAGCCGGCCCTCAGCCCGGCAGCGGTCGTCCCCGCCCCGCCGTGGTGAACGACGGCTGCGACGCGAGGGAAGAGCCAGTCGTGCGGCACCCGGTCGAGAGCGAACACCGTGTCCGGGAGGTCGCTCGGTGCCAGCCCGCCCCAGCCCGTCGCCAGCACCCCGCGCAGCCCGACTTGTTGCAATGCCTCAACTACGATCTGCGTCGTCCGCTCCGGGTCGCGCCCCGCCATGCTGCCGAAGCCGACGTAGACCGGCGGTTCGCCCTCGTCCAGAAACGCCGCCAGCGTGGGCGGTGGTGTCCACTCCTCATCCCAGTCCAGAAACCACGTTCCGGTGACGACCGCGCTGCTCGGCCAGTCGGCAGGGCGGGGGACGAGATGGCGGCTGAACCCGTGGAGCACGGGGATCGGCGTGCCGTCGCTCCGGCGCAGAAGCCCCGTCCGGTGCGGAGGCAGGCCGTGCGCCGACCGCCACTCGGCGACGTATTTCTTCGCTATGCGCGCGGCGATGCCCTGGACGATCCGGTACGTCAGCCGGTTGTAGGCACTGCCGAGGGGCCACCGGGGGAACCCCAGCGAGGGGAACGCCGCCGTCGGGACGAACTGCGCGAACAGCATCGCGAGCGCTGCCGGGACGCCGAGCTTCTCGGCGTAGTGCGGCGCGCCGAACATCTTCGAGTTGTAGACGATGAGGTCAGGGCCGACGGCCTGGGCTGCCGCCCACCCGTCGCGCACGAGCCCCCGCTGGATCTCGCCCGAGCGCCGGAGCAACCGGACGGCTGTCTTGACCCCAGAGACCAAACTGCCCATGTCTTCGAGCGCGCCGCGCCCGACGCTCGACTCCATCAGGCCGAGGAGGTCGTTGCTCAAGTGCGCGTAGCCCAATTTGTGCTCCGTGACGAAGCCCTCGAACCGGGCGTGCGTGCAGATCGTGACGGCGTGCCCGGCCTCGACCAGCCCTTGGCCGAGCGCGACGTACGGCTGCACGTCGCCGCGCGATCCAGCGGTGGTGATCAGAATGCGCATGGGATTACCCGGTGCCTACCGGCACTCATCCCGGACGACCACGCCGTCCGCGATGACGGTACAGACGTGCGAGGTGTACTCGAACGGGTCGCCGTCGAACAGGACGAGGTCGGCGTCCTTCCCTGGCGCGAGGGAGCCGACGCGGTCGTCGACGCCCAGGATGCGGGCGGCGTCGATCGTGATCGTCTCCAGCGCGCCCTCCGTGCCCAGCCCATTCGCCGCCGCCACCGCCGCCTCGAACAGGACGACGCGGGTTTTGGGGACGTAGGACTCGTACCCGCTCTGGATCGCCACCGTGATGCCGGCGTCGCGGAGCGTCTTGGCTGTCTCGAAGCTCGCGTTCTCGGCGTCGCCGTTCGGGCGGATCATCGTCGGGTGGAGGACGACCGGGATGCGGGCGTCGCTGAGCTGGTCGGCGACGAGGTAGGCCTCGGCCCCGCCGTCGAGCACCATCCGCAGGCCGAACTCCTGCGCGAGGCGGAGGGCGGTGAGAATGTCGTGGGCGCGGTGGGCGGTGACGAGCGCGGCGGCCTCGCCCGAGAGCACGCGCCCCAACGCCTCGTTGCGGAGGTCGCGGCTCGGGCGTTCCTCCTCGTCCTCGCTCGCCATGTTCTCGGCGTAGCGCTGCGCTCCGATCAGCGCCTCGCGCAGCATGGCGATCTCTTTCGAGCGCGTCCCCGGCGACTCGAAGTTGCGCCGGATGCCGGAGCCGAGCACGAACACCACCATCGGTGCTTCCTCGACCAAGCCCTCGTCCACCGTCTCGGCCGCCGTCTTGAAAATCGCCGTCTGCCCGGCCACCGGCGCGCCCGGCGACGGCGCGACGTGGGCCGTCGTCACCCCGAACGAGAGCACCCAATCGACGAGGGCCTCGGTCGGGTCGTAGGCGTCGATGGCGCGCAGCTCGGGCTGGATCGGGGCGGAGGTGTCGAGGTGGTCCTGGTCTCCAGGCTGGTTCAGAATCCCCGACAGCCCGACCGTCGCCCGCGCATCCACGAGTCCCGGCGTCACGACGGCGGCGTCGAGCACGCGGTAGCCGTCGGGCACGTCGCGGTCCGGGCCGACATACTCGATGGTCCCGTCCGCGCCCGTGAGCACGACACCGTTCTGGATCGGGGTGCCTTCCATCGTGTAGACGAGGTCGCCGCGCACGGCGAGTTGCGCGTGGGCCGTCGGGGCGAGAAGCAGAAGGAGGAAGAGCGGGCGCATGGGGGAGAGGGTGGAGGTGGAGGGGGCGACCCCCCGCTGCTCGCGCCACCGCGTTGCTCGGGGCGCGAGAAGCGGTCCCCCTCGCCGAGGGGGACCGTCCGGCGCAGCGGGGAGCGCAGCGACCGCGAGACGGACAGGGGGTCAGTGCTCGCCGTGGCCGGCGCCGCTGCGGTAGACCTGGTAGCCGCCGGTGGCGTAGGCGCGGTCCTCCGGGTCGTTGCGGTCGAAGACCTTGACGCCGTCGAGGTAGGTCTGCTCGACGAGCGTGTAGGTCGAGAGCGGGTCGCCGGAGAGGACGACGAAGTCGGCGTCCTTGCCCGGTTCGAGCGAGCCGACCTGCCCGTCGAGCCCGAGCATCCGCGCGCCGGCGAGCGTGACGGATTCGAGCGCGGCGGCGCGGCTCATCCCGGCGCGCACGCCGAGCGCGGCCGAGCGCAGGAAGAGGCGGCTGTCGGTGATGTAATCGTCGGTGTGGTAGGCGACGTCGACGCCCGCCGCTTCGAGCACGGCCCCGGTCGTGAGGTAGAGCTCGTCGGCCTCGATTTTGCCGCCGGGCGAGTCGAGCACGATGATCGATGCCGGGGCACCGGCCGCGGCGATCTCGCCGGCGACCTTCCAGCCTTCGGAAACGTGGTGCAGGACCGGCGTGAAGCCGAACTCGTCGCCGAGGCGGAGCGCCGTCAGGATGTCGTGCGAGCGGTGGGTGTGGAAGTGGACGATCCGCCGCCCGTCGAGGACTTCGAGGAGGGCCTCCATCTCGAGGTCGAGGTCGGGTGCCTCGTCGCGCTCTTTCTGCTCGCGGTACTGCTGCGCCTTGAGGAAGAGCTGGCGGACGAGCGCGGCGCTCTTGGCGCGCGTGCCGGGGAAGGGGTCGGGGTGGTCGCGGATCGAGTTGGTGCCGTTGGCCATCTTCATTCCGCCGCAGATGCCCCCCGTGTCGTCGCAGAACAGCATCTCGTCGATGGCGAGCGCGGGGCGCGGCTTGAGGTAGACCGTCTGCCCGCTCATCAGGTGGCCCGAGCCGGGCATGACGTTCATCGTCGTGATGCCGCCGGCGCGGGCGCGCCAGAAGCTGTCGCTCGACGGGTCGACGGCGTCGAGGATGCGGACCGCCGGGTGGAGCGCGGAGGAGCCGTCGCCGCCGTCGCCCTCGCCGACGTGCGAGTGGGTGTCGACGAGCCCGGGCATGATCACCTTGCCCGCGAGGTCCACCTGCCGGGTGCCGGGGCTGAGGTTCGCGCGGACCGGCCCGACCTCGACGACTTTCCCCTCCTCGACGATCAGCATCCCGTCCTCCACCGGCGGCCCGGCGACGGGGTAAATCGTCGCGCCGACGTAGGCCGTCGGTTGGGCGAGGGCGGGCGCGGCGAGCAGGGCAGCGAGGAGGGCGAGGCGCATGGCGGTTAGGGTAATTGAAAAGGCGACAGGCGGAAGGTACAGGCTGCGCGGCCTCGGTGCCACCTGGAGTGTGTCACCCTGAGCGGAGTGAGCACAAGCGAACGAAGTCGAAGGGTCTGTCCGTCGAAGGGTCTGTCCGTCGAAGGGTCTGTCCGTCGAAGGGTCTGTCCGTCGAAGGGTCTGTCCGGGGAACGTCCCAGCAGACTGTTGGTGCCGTGCCCAAAGAGGCCCTTCGACTCCGGCCCTTCGGGCCTCCGCTCAGGATGACGAAAGAGACGACCTGCTGTTCTCTGCCTTTTGCTCCGCCTTCTGCCTTCCGCTCTTTACGTTCTGACGAACCGTTCCGTCCGGCCTTTCCCGATGCTATCCGGTCCTCCCCGATTGCGCCGCCCGAGCGGGAGGTGTACCTTACTCGACTCTGCTCTCCGCCACTTCTTTCCGGTCCGCATGGAGCCTTCGGTACAGACCCTCCAACGCACCCCGCTCTACGAAACCCACTGCGCGCTCGGGGCGCGCATGATGCCCTTCGGCGGGTTCGAGATGCCCGTCCAGTATTCCGGCATCCTGGACGAGCACCGCGCCGTCCGCGAGGCCGCGGGCTTGTTCGACGTGTCGCACATGGGCGAGGTCCTCGTACAGGGCACGGGGGCGCTGCCCTTCGTCCAGCACCTCGTCACGAACGACGCCGCCGCCCTCACCGACGGGCGGGCGATGTACACGGTGATGTGCAACCCCAACGGCGGCACCGTGGACGACCTGCTCGTCTACCGAATGGGCGAGGCGTCGTACCTCCTCGTCATCAACGCCTCGAACATCGAGAAGGACGTGGCCCACCTGCGCGCCGTCCACGCCGGCGGCGACTTCGACTGCACGGTCGAGGACGTGTCGGAGACGATGGGCCTGCTCGCGCTGCAAGGCCCGAAGGCGTTCGACATCGTCGCCGAGGTGACGGACCTGCCGGTGGCGGACGTCGGCTATTACCACTTCATGCGGCCCGAGCCGGGCGCGTTCCTCGGGTGCGACAAGGTCATCCTCTCGCACACGGGCTACACGGGGGAGCGCGGGCTCGAGATCTACTGCGAGGCCGGGCAGACCGAGCACGTCTGGAACGCCCTCCTCAAGGCCGGCGAGAAGCACGGCCTGCTCCCGGCCGGCCTCGGCGCGCGCGACACGCTCCGGCTCGAGGCCGGCTACTGCCTCTACGGCCACGAGCTGACCGAGAAGACGACGCCGCTCGAGGCCGGGCTGGGCTGGGTCACGAAGCTCGGCAAGGAGCACTTCGTCGGGCGCGGCTCGCTGGCGGCGCAGAAGGAGCGGGGCGTCCCGCGCAGGCTGGTCGGGTTCGTCGTCGACGAGCGCGGGATCCCGCGCCAGGGCTACCCCATCACCGACCTCGACGGCAAGCCCGTCGGCGCGGTCACGAGCGGCTCGCAGTCGCCCCTGCTGGGCCAGGGCATCGGGCTGGGCTACGTCCCGAACGACGACACCTTCACGACGCCCGGCGCGGCCGTCGGCATCGCCGTGCGCGGGCGCATCCTCCCGGCGACCGTCACGAAACCTCCGTTTCACAAAAGCTGACCCCGCGGAGGCCGCCGCGCAGCGCGCGCTGACGCACCGCTGGCAGCGAGGCCCCGTACTATTCCGGCTCCCCCTTCTGACCTGGGCTCACGCATGAACGTCGAAGTCTACCTGACCGCCCACTCCGCCACCGAGGACGACTTGAAGGGCAAGGCCGTCATCGTGGTCGACGTGCTCCGCGCGTGCTCCACGATCGTGACCGCGCTCAACCACGGCGCGCGCGCCGTCATCCCGGTCGCCGACATGGCCGAGGCGAGCCGCATCGGGGCCCACATGGACACCGCCACGAGCCTGCTCGGCGGCGAGCGCGGCGGGCAGAAGATCGACGGCTACGCGCTGGGCAACTCGCCGGCGGACTACACGCCCGAGGCCGTGCAGGGCAAGACCGTCGTCCTCAACACGAGCAACGGCACGCGGGCGATCACGAAGGCGCGCGCCGCCGCCGAGGTCGCGGTGGGGTGCTTCCTGAATGCGAGCAAGGTGATCGAGTTCGCGTGGCAGACCGAGCACGACGTGGCCATCGTCTGCGCCGGGTCCGCCGACCGGGCCGCGCTCGAGGACATCCTCTGCGCCGGCCTCATCCTGAACCAGCTCTGGGACGGGCAGGAGCCCAAGCACCGCTCCGACGCCGCCCACATCGCCCTCGCGCAGTACGCCTCCGACCAGGGCGACCTCGTCACCACGCTCGCCCGCAGCAACCACGCCCGGCACCTCGTCGAGCTTGGCTTCGAAGACGACGTCGCCTACTGCGCCCGCGTCGACGCCATCCTGCTGCTCCCGGTCTACCGCGACAGCCGCCTCGTCCTCCAGAACCCGGACGACGCGAAGGTGCCGGCGAAAGTCCCCCCGGCGGAGACGGTGGCAGAGTGAGCGCGGAGCACGGCTGGCTGAGCGGCCCCGGCCTCCGCGCTCCGCATCCGTAGGGGCGGCCCCGCGGGGCCGCCCGGGTCGAGAGAAGCACCCCGTCTCCCCGCCTCACTGTCCGCCGCCTCACTTGTCCACCGAATGAACGCGCTTCTTCTCACCCAGTCGGACGAAGGACTGGCCGCTGCACTCACCGCCGTCGACGAGGCCGACCTTCCGGAGGGCGACGTGCTGATCGACGTCGCCTACTCCAGCCTCAACTACAAAGACGGCCTCGCGGTCACGGGCAAGGGCCCGGTCGTCCGGGGGGCGTTCCCCTTCGTGCCGGGGATCGACCTGGCCGGGACCGTCGCCGCGTCGGAGGACGGGCGGTTTGCGGCGGGCGATGCGGTGATCCTGACGGGGTGGGGGACGGGCGAGGACCGGTGGGGCGGCTTCGCCGAGCGGGCCCGCGCGAGCGCGGGCCACCTCGTCCCGCTGCCCGGCGGGCTGTCGCTCAAGGAGGCGATGGTGATCGGCACCGCCGGGTTCACCGCGGCGCTGGCCGTGATGGCGCTCGAAGAGCACGGCGTCGCGCCCGGCGCGGGCGAGGTCGTCGTGACCGGGGCCTCGGGCGGGGCCGGGAGCATGGCCGTCGCCCTGCTCCACCGCCTGGGCTACGACGCGGTCGCCTCGACCGGGACGGAGGCGGCGCACCCTTACCTCCACTCGCTCGGGGCCGCGCGCGTCATCGGGCGCGACGAGCTCGGCGGCGGGCCGGAGCGCCCAATGGAGAAGGCGCGCTGGGCCGGCGCGGTGGACGGCGTCGGCGGCCCGACCCTCGCAGCGCTCCTCGCGCAGACCGAGCGCCACGGGAGCATCGCCGCCTACGGCCTCGCCCAAAGCCACGAGCTCCACACCACCGTCTTCCCCTTCATCCTGCGCGGCGTAAACCTCCTCGGGATCGACTCGAACACGTGCCCGCCGGAGCGCCGGGCGGCCGCGTGGCACCGCCTCGCGGACGTGCTGACGAGCGGCGACCTGGAGGCGATGCAGCAGACCATCGGGCTGGGCGAGGTGGTGGCCTTCAGCGAGAAGATCACGCGCGGCGAGACGCAGGGCCGGATCGTCGTGGACGTGAAAGCGTGACGGGTGAAACCTACGGGTGCCCGTAGCGAGACGGCGTGGCAAAGCACCCTCGCGTTGTACGCCTCCGCGTTGTACGCCTTTACGTTCTACGCCCTGCGCTTTAACTCCATGCCCACCGTCTCTCACTGGCAGGCCGAGGTGCCGCACTCGGGGCCGTCCGAACCGCTCCCGGCGCGCTGCGAAGTGGCCGTCGTCGGCGGCGGGATCGCGGGGGTCTCGACCGCCTACTGGCTCCGGCAGCTCGGCGCTGGAGGGGAGGTGGTGCTCGTCGAACAGGCCGTCCTCGCCCACGGCGCGAGCGGGCGCAACGCGGGCTTCCTGCTCCAGGGCACCGACGCTGACTTCGCCCGCACGGCCGCGGCGCGCGGCCCCGCGACGGCGCGGCGGCTGTGGCGCTTCACGCAGGCGAACCGCGACGGGCTCGTCGAAGCCCTCGGCGGCGCAAACGTCGGGCTGGCGACCTCCGGCAGCCTCACCGTCGCCGGCGACGCCGCCGAGGACGCCCGCTTCCGGCGCGCCGCCGGCCTGCTCCGCGCCGACGGCGTCGAGGCGGGCTACGTGCCGCCGGAGGAGGTGAGCCAACGAACCGGAAGCACGGGGTTCGCCGGCGCTCTGCACGTCGCGGGCGGCGCGACGCTGCACCCGGTCCGCGCCGTGCACGCCCTCGCCGAGCGGAGTCGGGCGCGCCTCGCCGAGCGCTGTGCGGTGCACTCCGTCGAGGCGTCGGGGGACGGCGTCCGCCTCGTGACGAGCGGCGGTGTGCTTGCGGCGAGGCGCGTCGTGCTCGCGCTCAACGCGTACCTGCCTCGCCTCGTCCCAAGCCTCGCGGCGTTCGTCCGGCCCGTCCGGGCACAGATGCTGGCGACGGCTCCGCAGCCGGTCGTGCTCGGGCAGCCGGTCTACTCGCACGAGGGCTACTTCTACGTCCGCCAGCTCCCCACCGGCGAGGTGCTCCTCGGCGGTGCCCGCCACTGCCACCGCGAGGCCGAGGTCGGGTTCGACGACCGCACGACGGAGCCGCTGCAGGCCGATCTCGAAGCTTACCTCCGCCGCCACTTCCCCGCCTTCGCCGGTGCCGAGGTCACCCGGCGGTGGAGCGGGACGATGGGGTTCTCCGCGACGGGACTACCCGCGTTCGGGCGGGTGCCCGGCGCGCGCGCCGCGTGGTGGCTCGGCGGGTTCACCGGGCACGGGATGGGCTACGGGTTCCGCCTGGGGCGCACCGTCGCCGCCGCGCTCCTCGGCCAGGCCGATCCCTACGAGGACCTCTTCCGCGCGGCAGGCGCTACTTGACGAAGCGGGTCACTTGACGAAGCGGGTCACTTGATGAAGCGGATCGTCGCCGGGTAGCGGTACGGCTCGCCGTCGCGGGCGCGCATCGCGGCGACGACCGGGAAGACCACGGCGGCGAGGGCGACGAGGCCGATCAGCACGAACCCGACGAGGACGATCATCAGCGGGACCGACACCAGCGCGGCGAGCGTCATCGTGAGCTGGAAGTTGACGGCCTCCTTGCCCTGATCGTCGAGGAACGGGTCGTCGTCGCGCTTGACGAACCAGAAGATCAGCGGGGCGAGGACGAAGCCGATCCCGTTGCCGAGGAGGCCGACGAGGGCGCTCAGGTGAAGCAGCGCCGCCGTCGTGCAGACGCTGTCGGGAACGGCAAGGGGCGCGTCGTCGAGGTCGCGGGCGGTCGTCGGATCGGTCACGGGGTCAGTCATGAGAGAGAGGGTAGGTGGAGGGCTGGGGGGCGGTACGGAGGGAGAAACGCAAAGTTTAGCCGGAGGGTGTCTAACCTCACTTCATCGGCATGCGTATCATGGCTTACCGCGCCGGGGTTCGCCCCCCGGTGCTCTCCCCAGCCGTCCAACGATCAGCGAGGCATCCCCCATGGCACAGACCGTCTACCACGTCGTCCCGAGCGGCGACGAATGGGCCGTCAAGAAGCAAGGAGTCGAGCAGCCGTCGCGCGTGGCCGCCACGCAGCGCGAGGCCATCGACCACGCCGAGACGTTCGCCCGGCGGCAGGCCCCGAGCCGCGTCGTCATCCACCGCGACGACGGGGCGATCGCGGAGCAGCGCTCGTTCGACACCGCCGCGCGGCAGCAGAGCCCGTGGACCGAGATTCTGACGACGCCCCCCGTGCTGACGGGCCTCGCGCTCGCGCTCGGCGTCGGCGGCGTCGTGTGGTTCCTCCGCCGCGACTAGTGCTACGACAACTCGATTCTGACAGGCTCTCGGCAGCCCGTGCGCCGCGCGTCGGCGTTGACCTCGTCGCCCGATGCGGTGCATCTAGCTCCTCGGTCGCCTTGACTCGCAGCACCCGAACACGCCGATCTACCCGTCATTCTGCTCGTGTCGCAGCACTAGGGTCTGTCGCGTAGGTCGGTCCGTCGGCGAGCAGAAGGCTGCGACCCTAGCGGCCGGGAGGGACCGAGGTGGTGGAGCTAGAGAGGGCCTGGACGAACGCCGTGCGTAGCTCGTCGCACCGGGCCGGTGGCAGGGTCGAGACCACGTCCCGCACGCTCCCGTCGGCGCACAGCCGCAGCCTCGGCTGGGCGCGCTTCTCGTGGACGTTCCCGAAGCCCTCGCGGAGCGGCACGCCGAGGTCCACGTTCTCGACGAAGACGAGGGGGCCGCGCCCCGACGACCTCGCGGCGAGCACGCCGAGCAGGGACGCCGACGTGCCCGGCAGCGCCCGCACCCGCACGTCCCGGAACCCGACGATCTTTTTCTTGCCGATCCCGACGAGATACTCGACGCCTTCGTTGAGCACGATGTCCACGTCGTCGAAGAACAGGCCTTCCGAGTTGCCGGCGTAGAGGGCGGGGGCCCCCACCTTGTCGAAGATCACGACGCCGTCTCGCACCCACAAGCGCCCGGCCCTGCCGCTGAACGGGCGGCGGTAACCCGAGCCCCGGAGGTCGAGGTAGAAGCCGTCGATGAACACCGTGCTGCCGCGAAAGTCGATGACCCCGTCGAAGGGCTGCCGGAACCGGTTGGGCGCGCCGTCCTCGAGGACGAGGTTGCGGATGGTCGTCGTGATGGGCTGCCCGTCGGGGCCGGTCTTCGGACACGTCGGCCCGGCGTGCCACGAGAAGCCGGCGAGCGTGACGTTCGTCCAGTCGCCGTCGGCGCAGTAGACCAGGTGGTTGAGCGGCGCGTCGGCGAGGCGGACGTTGCGCATCGTCCACGTGTTGTTGACGTGCCCGAGCGTCGAGGTCGAGTAGCCCACGATCGCGACGTTCTCGAGCGTGAGGTGCTGCCCCTTGGGCACCTCGACGTTCGAGTGGTTGGCGGCGACGAAGCCGGCGTGCGCGGGGGAGTTGCGGAACACCTCGAAGAGCTCCCGCCCGCGCTCGTCGCGCTTGAGGGCCTCGAGGTCGGCAGCCTGGCCGCGCCAGTTGCCGTCGAGCACGATGTTCTTCAGCCCGGCCCGCATCACGCCGGACTGGACGTAGAACGCCGTGGGCTCGGCGTGCAGCGCCGCCTTCGGGTCCGGGGGGAGGTAGCGCGCGTCGCGCGGGCCGAGGGCGGTGCGCAGGTGCCGGGCGGCGGTGCCGGGCAAGGCGCGCAGCCGGGTCGGGCAGTCCACGATCCGCACGGGGCGGTACGTGTGGCCGAGGTCGTCCTGGGCGGTCACCATCTCCGTCCCGCCTACGCCGACGAGCGTGACCTCGGGGAAGGCGAGCGGGCCGTAGTAGCCGTAGTCCCCGCACTCGGGGAACAGCACCACGGAGGCGCGGCGGAGCTGAGCCACGTTCAGGATGTGGGCCAGCAGGGGCTGGTAGTCCCGCTCCGCGTACGCCTCGCCGCCGAGAGGGGAGGGCACCACGCCCCACCACGACACGTCGAGCGTGTCGACCAGCGCGGGCGCACCGCGCTCGGACCACGACTGCCGCTCCCACCGCACGTCGGAGGTCGCGTGCCGGTAGGAGAGCCGGAGCTGGCACGCCTCCGGCTCGGCACCCGCCGCCAGGCACAGCTTCCGCAGGCGGCGGTTGTGGTCGCGGAAGAGCCCGCCGCGGTAGGGGAAGTACGGGGCCGGCGGGGCGGGCGCGAACCACTCGTGGCCGTGGAGGAGGCTGTCGCTGACGGAGAGCAGCACGCGCCCGCCGGGCGCTACGAGCTCGGCGTGGCCGGTGCCGTAGACTAGGTCGTCGTGAAGCCAGATCTGCTGCCCGTCGAGGTAGCGCACGACCTCGACCGGCTCGGACTGGTGCGCGGGCGGGACGAGGCACAGGCCCCCATCGTGAACACAGCCCGACGTGGTCTCGACGAACCCCGGCGGCGGCGTGGAGCGCTGGGCGAGGGCGAGCCCCGGCGCGCCGAGCAGGAGGGCGACGAGGGCACCACGGGCACGGAGCGCGAAGGCGGAGCGGCGAAGCATAGCGGCAGGCGGCATAGGGGAGAGGCAGGACACGGCGGCGGGCAACGTGTTGCCAACGTCGGGGCGTGCCGTCTTGGTCTGTCCAGAGGCTTCTTCGAGGAGGCCAGAGGCTTCTTCTACCAAGTCGCTGAGTTTGTATGCCACCCCCTACTTCGTCATTCCCGCGAAGGCGGGAATCCAGCAAGGTTGCCTGTCCGCTCTGGATTCCCGATCAGGGTCGGGAATGACTCATTAATTCGGAGAACTGGTATTCGAGGAGGGGATACCCAATCCATTCGGTCCGCGCGTGACTGCTGAGGCGGGAGGGGGCGTCCAACCCCTGCCACCTCCTACCGCATCAGCAGATAGCTCAGCTTGACGAGGAAGACGTTCTCCGGGTAGATCGCGAACGTGTCGCCGAGCTGGGTCGTGGTCGGCGTGTCGAACGGGGAGGCCGCCGGGTCGCCCGCGAAGCGGACCGTGTCGTCCTCGCCGAGGCGGGTGTGGCTCCAGACGGCGAAGACCGCCGAACCGGGGCGGTACTCCCAGCGGAGCACGGCGTTCGAGAGGAGGGACTCGAACGAGAACGCCCGGCGCTTCGGGTAGGCCTCGAACGGCTGGAGGCCGCCGGGGCTCGTGAGGAGCGCGAAGTCGCGGTAGCGCCCCCGGGCGGCGAAGAGCTGGGTGAAGAGCTGGAGCGAGAGGTTCGGGCGGAAGGTGACGCCGGTGCGGAGCTCGACCTCGAGCTCCCGCGTGTCGCGCGCGCCGAAGACGGGGAGGAAGTACCGGCCGGCCGCGCCGCCGTAGAACGGCAGCCCGCCGAGCGCGGCGTCGAGCGCGCCGAGGTCGTCGAAGGGGGCGAGCTCCTCGGGGTCGGGCGTCCCGTCGTCCGCGCCGATGGCGAAGCCGTCGCCGGTGCGGACGAGCGCCTCGTTGGCGGCCCAGGCGACCACGCCGTCGTCGGCCTCGTACCCGGCCTCGAGCGCGAGGTCAAGCCGGTCGCTCGCGTTCCAGGCGATCCCGACGCCGGTGCTCCAGCCCAGGCCGCCGCCCTGCTGGAGGCTCAGGCCGCCGCCGGCGTCGAACCGGAAGCGGCGGCGGGAGTCGCTCTCGTAGTCGGCGCTGAGGCTGACGGTGCGGCGGTTGCGGACGAGGCCCAGGCCGCGCGTCTCGCGGACGTCGAACCCGCCGGCCCCGTCGATCCCGAGGCGGAGGCCGACCTCGCTGAAGTCGCGCAGCTCCCAGTCCGAGAAGACCGAGAGGCCGAAGCCCCGGTTGGCGCGGCCCGCGTAGCTCCAGGACTGGCTGCCGTAGGCCCCGGCGCGGGCCCGGCGGAACGGCCCGACCGGCTCGCCGCCGCGCAGGAACGTCTCGCCGCCGCCGTTGACGCGGATCAGGTCGTTCTGGAGGAGCCGCCCGAGGTCGTTCGCCCGGAAGCCGTCGGAATAGACCCGGAGGCCGGAGCCCCACGTCGTCGTGCCGCGGATTTTGTCGTAGCCCGTGTAGACGGCGAAGCCGGTCTCAGACGAGGCGGCGGTGCCCGGCGGGCCGCCGGTGCGGTGGCTGAGCGTGGCGGCCCCGTCCCAGCGGTAGGTGTCGCCCGCGACGCGCACCTCCCAGTCGCTGCCCCCGACGAGCGCCCGGCGGCCTCCGGCGGGCGCGGTGCCCCGCTCGTCGAAGGCCGTCAGCCCGGCCCCCCAGTGGGAGCGCCCGCCGAACTCCTGCTTGAGGCGGGCCGCGCCGAAGAACCGGCTCGGCGAGAAGTCCGCCCCGGTCAGCGCCGAGAGCACGCCGACCGAGAGGCCGCGCTGCGAGCGCCCGGTGAGCTTGGCCGCGCCGATGACCGGGGCCGCGCCGCCGATGCGCCGGGTGTAGAGCAGCCGCCCGTCGCGCCCGCTGTCGATGGTGTAGTCGAAGATGGCGGTGCCTTCGAGGAAGAACGGGCGGCGCTCCTCGAAGAAGGTCTCGAACGTCGAGAGGTTCAGCTCGGCGGGGTCGGCCTCGACCTGCCCGAAGTCGGGGTTGAGCGTGGCGTCGAGGATGAGGTTCGAGGCGAGGCCGAGCTTGAGGTCCGCGCCGGCGTCGCCGCCGAGCGCCGCGTCCCCCGTGCCGGGGCGGGCGGCGTCCTCGAACGTCCGGGCGCGTGAGAGGGTGTAGGGCGTGAGCTGCACCGTCCGGCGCGGGGCGATCCCGCGCAGGCCCGCGAGGTGCCCGGCGATGAACCCGGTGCCCTGGTTCTCCCGCGTGACCGGCTGCCACGAGGCGGTCTCGCTCCGGCGGGGGATGACGCGCTGGAACTGCACGCCCCACGTCTGCTCCTCGGCCCGCGAGAAGCGGAGCATCGAGTAGGGGATCGCCAGCTCCGCCACCCAGCCGTCGGGCGTGAGGCGGACCGCCGAGGCCCACACGGCGTCCCACGAGCGGTCGAAGTCGCCGCCGTTCTGGACGGCGTCGAGCTGCACCCCGGCGGCGGTGACGGTGAAGACGAACGCCGTCCGCCCGTCGCGGTAGCCGTCGATGGCGACGACGAAGCGGTCGGCCCCGCCGGGGGCGTCGCGGCGGCTGAGCGGGCGGCGGATGGCCTCCGGCTCGGGGTCGTGCAGCACCGCGCCGACCCAGAGCGCGCGCTCGCCGTAGAGCACGCGGACTTCCGTCTCGAACGAGGCCGGGGCCCCCTCGTCGGGCTCGAACTGCACGAAGTCCGCCGCCACGCCCGCCGCGCCCCACGCCGCCTCGTCGAGCCGCCCATCGACCGACATCGCGCCCCCGGCCGGGGCCGCCTCGACGGTGCGGGGCTCGGTGCCCGCCACCTGAGCGGGCACGAGGACCTGAAGGAGCAAGAGGAGGAGCGCGCCGATCATGCAGCGAAGATAGCAGACCCGAGCGGGAGCGCCGCGCCGCGAGCGACGAACAACGAGTGATAAACGGCCGAGTGGTAGTTTCGGGTGCCCGCTCGCCCTTCGCCGCCTGCCGTGTCCGACGCCTACCGCACGCTCCTCCGCCCGGCCCGCGCAGAGCCGCCCAAAACGAAGGGCTCCCGCTTCATCGGCGACGCCTTTCCGGCGGCGACCGAAGCCGAGGCCGAGGCCCACCTCGCCGCCGTCCGAAAGCGCGAGCACGCGGCGACGCACTGGTGCTGGGCGTGGCGCATCGGGACCGAAGGCGACGCCTTCCGCACCAGCGACGACGGCGAGCCGAGCGGCAGCGCGGGCGCGCCCATCCTCCGGCAGATCGACGCCCGCGGCCTCACCAACACCGTCGCCGTCGTGACGCGCTACTACGGCGGGACGAAGCTCGGCACCGGCGGCCTCGTCCGGGCCTACGGCGAAGCGGCCTCCGACGCACTCGGCGCGGCGCGCATCGTCGAGCGCATCGTCCGCGTCCCCGTCCGCCTCCGCTTCGCCTACGACGACACGTCGCCCGCGATGCACACCCTCCACCGCTTCGACGCGCATGTCGCCGAGCAGCACTACTCCGGCGAGACCGAGCTCGTCGTCCACGTCCGCCGCTCCGAGGCCGAGGCGCTGCGCGCCGCCTTCGTCGAAGCCCTCGGCGGGCGCGGGACCGCGGAGCCGGTGGGCTAGGGCCTCGGCAGGCGGTCTGCTGCTTTCTGAACCGGAGACGCCTCGTGCCGAGCGAGCGCGACGGAGTGGAAAGAAGGGGAGGAATGGACGGAATGGGAGGAATGGGAGGAGTGGAGGGAAGGGAGATGGCGGGGCGGCCCACGGCGGGGCGGCCGTGTTCCGGGTTGCGCCATGCTTCACCGGGGCGAACCAGGGCGCAGGGCCGTGCGGCGCAACTCCTTCGCGAGGATCAGCGGGGGCGGACCGGGGTATGCTGACCACGCCAACCCGATGCTGCCATGCCGATCCGCGCTGCCCTTTGCCTCGCCCTGTCGCTCGCCGCGTGCACCACGCCGGAGCGGGCCGACGAGCGCGCCGTCCCCGTCCGCGCCGCCGCCACCGAGCCCCGCTTCAGCGTGCCCGCCGACGAGTTCGGCGACTACTGGTACCAGGGCCTCGCGGAGATCACGAGCTACGACCTCCAGCAGGCGCGCTACGGCGAGGTCCACCCCGGCGAGGCCGTGCTGATCTACGTCACCGAGCCGTTCCTCGAAGGCAAACACGTCAAGGCCGACGACGCGGGCACCGCCGACGCCGTGACGGTCCTCAAGCTGAACGCGACCCGGACGTTCAACACGGGCCTCTACCCGTACTCGATGATGACCTCGGTCTTCGCGCCCGTCGAGGGCGGCCCGGCGCTGAAGGTCACCACCTCGTCGCAGGAGTGGTGCGGGCACACGTTCACGCAACTCAACCGCCGCGACGGGGGCTACCGCCTCCGCCTCTATTCCTACTTCGAGAGCGAGAGCGACCAGGAGCGCGCGCTGCCCGGCCTCCTCGAAGACGACCTCTGGACCCAGCTTCGCCTCAACCCCGACGCGCTCCCGACCGGCGACCTTACGCTCGTCCCCGGCACCGTCTACCAGCGCCTCAGCCACCTCCACCTCGAACCCAAACAGGCGACCGCCACCCTCACCGACGGCGGCGACGGGACGCGAACCTACGCGCTCACCTACCCCGAACTCGACCGGACGCTCGCCATCACCTTCGCCGCCGCCTTCCCGCACACCGTCGAGAGGTGGACCGAGACCCAGGGCTCCGAGGCTCAGACGCTTACCACGACGGCCACGCGCAAGGGGCGGGAAATGCTGCCCTATTGGTCGCTCAACAGCCGGGCCGACACGCCGCGCCGCGAAGCACTGAGGCTAAATGGACCCCAGGATTAAATGGACCACGGTGGCAGTCGGCCTTCCCGAGCGCTGTCTGCTCGGTGAAGCCCCGACGCCGCTTGCCTCGGGGGGCTAGTGCCTCGGCAGGCGGTCTGCTGCTTTCTGAACCCGAGACGCCTCGTGCGGAGAGAGCGACGGAATGGGAGGCGTGGAGGGAATGGGAGAAATGGAGACGGCGGTCTCCATCTGCCCGGGCGGGGCGGAGCGGTGGCGTGGGGGAGACTTGAACTCCCGACCTCCGGGTTATGAATCCGACGCTCTAACCAGCTGAGCTACCACGCCAGAGGGGCTCGCTCGGCTCCTGTCATCCCGAGCGCAGCGAAAGAACTCGGCCGAGGCGGTCGCTTCGAGAGAGTCGCTGTCGCCTCGAGAGAGTCTTCGACTTCGGCTCTGCGAGCTTCCGCTCAGAATGACAAGGTCAAGCAGAACCCTCAAGATAGCGCCTTCGGCGGCGGCCGTTCAACGTTTTTCGTCCGCCCGACGGTGAAGCCGCTCCGAAAACGATGGGGCCGGCGGCGGTATCTTTCCGGGCAAAACGAGCGGCTATGGGCTGGGAGCAGGTCATCGGGCAGGAGCGGGCGGTGGAGACGCTGCGGCGGGCGGTGGCGGGCGAGCGGGTGGCGCACGCCTACCTCTTCCACGGGCCGGACGGCGTCGGCAAGCGGGCGGCGGCGCTGGCCCTCGCGCAGGCGCTCGAGTGCCGGCAGCGGCCGCCCGACCGGAGCGATCCGTGCGGCGAGTGCCCGGCCTGCCACAAGGCGGGACGGATGCTGCACCCGGACGTGCACGTCTACCTCCCGCAGCCCAAAGACGCGGGCGCGGACGACCTCGCGGCCCGGCTTCAACGCCTCGGCGAGAACCCCTACGCCGAGGTCGACTTCCGCCGACGCCCGGCGCTGGACGACCCGGCCAAAACCTCCTCCCGGCAGGCGATCTACAACGTGGACCGCCTCCGCGAGATCACGCGCGACCTCCGCTACCGCCCCGCCGAGGGCCGGGTCAACTTCGCCCTCCTCACCGACGCCGACGCCATGAACGAGGCCTCGGCCAACGCCTTCCTCAAGGGGCTGGAGGAGCCCGGCGAGCAGACCGTCATCGTCCTCACCGCGAGCCACCCGGACCGGCTGCTGCCGACGATCCTCTCGCGCTGCCAGCGCCTCCGGTTCGACCCGCTTCCGGCGGAGGCTCTCGAAGCGGCGCTCGCCGAGCGCGAAGGCATCGAGCCGGGCCCGGCGGCCCTGCTGGCCCGGATGGCCGACGGGTCGTACGCGCGGGCGCTCGCGCTGGCCGGGAGCCCAGAACTGACCCGGCAGCGCGACGGCGTGCTCGCCTTCTTCCGCGCCGCCTACTCCGGCTCCAGCGGGGCGCTCGACGACCTGGTCGCCGACCTCGCCGGGCTGGGGCGCGAGGGGCTCAAGGGCGTGCTGCACCTGATGCTCGGCTGGGTGCGCGACCTCCTCCTCGCCCGCCACGCCGGAGCCCAGGCGGCGCTCGTCAACGTGGACCAGCGCGCCGCCGTCGAGGGCTTCGTGGCGAACCTCCCGGCGGCGCGGCTCGACGCCCTCGCCGGCCTCGTCGAGCACGCCCTCGACCTCGTCGAGCGCAACGCGAACCCGACGCTCGTGCTGACCGTCCTCGCCGACGCGCTCCGGGCGGCGATGCACGGACACGACCGCCGCCGCCTCTTCACCCCGCTCGCCGAGCCGATGACGGCATAGGAGGGCGTGGAGGGCGTGGAAAAGGGAACCGAGAAAGCTGCTGATACCCTTTCTCTGAATTACTGAGTCCTTCCCGCGCAGGCGGGAATTCATACGGCGAGGGCGCGTGGCTCAACCCTCGCATGGGTCCCCGCCTTCGCGGGGATGACTTGAAGGGGATGACTTGAAGGGGATGACTTGAAGGGGATGACTTGAAGGGGAGGAGGGCGCACAAACTCAGCGATTTGGTATGAGACCGTGATGCTTACGCGAGGCTCGTCCCTCCACTGCTCCCACGCCGTAATCAGTTCCGCAGGCTCGCGTTCGCGGCGAGCGCGAGGGCGACCGAGACGGCGAGGCCGATCCCGGCGTAGAGCAGGTCCCGGCCCATCAGCCGGAGGCTGTCGCCGAGCGGGCGATGGACGAGCGCGCGGCTCCACGTCAGCCCGAGCTCGCGCCCGCCGAGGAGGCCGATGAACACCCACGTCGTGCTCATCGGGATCACGCTGACCTGGTGGAAGCCGAAGAGCAGGAGCGCGTAGACGAAGTCGATCACGGTCGCCGCGCGGAGGTCGAGCGTGTCGGACTTCTCGGTAACGACCCGCTGGATGCGGTCGCCGCGCAGGTAGAACAGCACGCCGAGGCCGAAGAAGATCGTGAGCGCGAAGGCGAGGAAGGCGGCGGGGCCGAGCGAGCGCGGGAGGTAGACCGCGACGTTGGCCATGTCCTGCATGATCCAACTCGACCACAGGAAGCCGGTCGAGGCCCACTGCAGCGGCGTCCACCACCGCGAGGCCGGGCCGGTGAAGCCGCCGCCGAGCGCCCGCGTCACGGCGATCCACACGGCGAGGCCGACGGCGAAGGCGACGACGTACCCCGCCAGGCTCTTGACGAGGACGGCCTCGACGCCCACCGCGCTCGTCGAGAAGCAGCTCAGCAGGAGGAACGTCGTCGAGACCGGCATCCGCAGCCGCGTCAGCACGAGGAGGAAGAGCGGGGCGGCGACCTGGAGGAAGGTGAACGTCTGCGGGGCCTCGGCGAAGCCCTTTGCCGAGAGCCGCCCGTAGCTCACGTCGCCGCCGTGCACCCACCACCCGTAGCCCACCGTCGCGAGGAAGACGCCGCCGACGAACAGCCACAGCACCCACCACCGCCGCCCCCCGTTCGAGGCGATGAACGTCCCGACGGTCTGGATCGAGTCGTTCGCCACCGTCGAGTAGGCCGCGAGCGCAAACCCGACCCACATCGCGACGGCGGGATGGGGATAGGAGACGCCCGCCGCGAAGAAGCCTAGCGCGAGGAGGACGAGGAACGTGCGCTCGCCGCGGACGGCCCGGAGGAACGTGGCCCGGCGGGGGACGACCGTAGTGGAGAGGGAGCGGCTGGACATGGGAGAGGAAAATGAAAACCGCCCTTGCACGCCGCGCCCGGTCGCCGGTTACGCCGGGGACATTAACAAATCATTGCATTCGGTGAACGGCTCGTGGCTGATAGCTCGTGGTCTCCAGGTCTCCAGGTCTCCAGGTCTCCGGGTTGACCTCCCGCTTCCCGGTCTACGGCTCCGCCCCGAGCAGCGGAAGCGGTCCCCCTCGCGTGAGCAGGGCTGCCACGTTCTCCTTGTCCCCGATCTTCACATCATTACGGGACCACAGCACGGAGAGCGAAAAGCCAGCGGCTACCCCACGCCGGCGTGGGCCTGCGCCTCGCGCAGGAGGGCGAAGGCCTCGTCGCGGCGCGTGAGGACGAAAAGCAGAAGCAGGTCACCGGGCCGCATCCAGTCGAGCGCGGCGCGGACGCCGGCGATGGGGTCGGGGACGTGCGTGACGTGCGCCTCGGTCGCGCCGAGGCGGTGGAGCTCGTCGTCGATGAGCGCGGGGATTTCGCCGAGGGCACGGCCCCGGAGGTAGTTCGGCAGCTCGGCGATGACGATGTGGTCCGGCACCGCGCGCCACGCGGCGCGGGCCAGGGCGCGGACCTCGCCGTCGGTGCGGTCGCCGGCCTGCCCGAGGAGGACGAGCCGCCGCTCGGCGGGGAGGGCGCGGGCGGTCTCGGCGATGGCCGAGACGCCGTGCGCGTTGTGGGCGAAGTCCACGAGCACGCGCGCCCCGCCGATCTCGAAGTAGTTGCCCCGGCCGGGGTTGTCGGCCGCGTCGCCCCGGAACGCCCGCAGCCCGTCGCGGATCGCCCCGGTCGGCAGCCCGAGCTCTTTGGCGAGGGCGACGGCGGCGAGGGCGTTCGCGACGTTGTGCCGCGCCGCGCCGCCGAGCGTGATCGGGATAGCCTCGACCGGGAGCACGACCTCGCGGGCGTCGCCCCACGTCCAGACGACGGCTCCGTCTTCGACTGAGCACATCCGTCCGCCCGCCCGCCGGTGCGCGGCGAGCGTCGCGTGGTCCGGGTCGAGCCCCAGCCAGCAGACCTCGCCGGGGTAGCCTTGCGTGTGCCGGACGAGGCCGGGGTCGTCGGCGTTGAGGACGAGCACGCCGCGGTCCTCGACCGCGCGGCGGATCGTCAGCTTGACCTCGACGAGGTCGTCGAGCGTGTGGACGCCGTAGTCGCCGAGGTGGTCCTCGGCGACGTTCGTGACGAGGGCGGCGTCGGCGCGGGCGAGCGCGAGGCCGCGCCGCAGGAGACCGCCGCGTGCGGTCTCCAGAATCGCCAGCTCGGTCTCGGGGTGGCGCAGCACGGCGCGGGCACCGCTGGGGCCGGAGTAGTCGCCCTGCTCGACGACGGCGTCGCCGACGCGGATGTAGTCCGTCGAGCACCGCCCGGCGACGCGTCCCGCCGCCTTCGCCATCGCAGCCGTGAGCCGGACCGTCGTGGACTTGCCGTTCGTGCCGGTGACGAGCGCGACAGGCACGTCGTGAATCTCCGACCAATCGACCGACTCGGGATCGGGGAGAGCGTCCACCGGCCACCTTCTGCTGCCGGTCCCGAGGCCAACCGAGACGAAGTCGTCGTCCGGCAGAAACGCGACGCCGTGGGCGTCGGCGGCTTCGCGGAGCGCGAGGAGCGCCGGCGTACGCTCGGCCTCGATCCCGGTCCGCAGCCGCTCCACCGTGGCAGCTTCGTCCGGCGGGTGGCGGTCCTCCATCTCGGCGACGGCCGCTTTCCACGCGGCTTCGTTGAGCTCGGTGGCCGCGTAGAGGGCGTCCTCCGGGGCCGTAAAGCCGAGGCTCGCGCCCGCGGGGAACGGCCGGCTGAACAGCTCCGAACCTTCCCAGCCGACGGCGTCGAGGAGCCGCCGGGCGTGGCGCTCCCACGCGGCGACGGCACCGGCAACGGGCACGTCCTCGACGTAGGCCTCGAGCACGGCACCGGGCGTCGGCGCGAAGAAGTTGGGTCCGGTGAGGCGGCGGCTGTCGTTGAAGGAAAGCGTCATCGAGAAGCGGAGGGCGAGTCAGCGGGCGGAGTGCCGAGGAGCGAGTCGAGGTGAATGAGGACCTCGTCGCCCGCGTCATTGAGCGTGCCTACCACGCGGCGGACACGCTGGAGCCGCCGAGGGTACCACCCATACTTTGGGCGGAGCGCGCCGGTGCTCGTATCGTAGAACTCGTCCGGCTCTCGTCCGAGGTTGGGGTAGAGCTGGTTGTTGACGAGCGTGCGGAACTCGTCCCCCGCCTCGACGCCACTGGCGATGATCGCAAAGTACCGCTGCATCAACCCAATCGTCTGAGCATCGAGCACGTCGAGGCCGCCGGACTGGAGCATCGCCTCCCACATGCCGATCCCGGTCTCGCCGGCGCTGACGTTGAGTGCCACGAGCGGCGGCATCGCGCCCGCCTCAATGCTGTCGAGCAGCGGCTGGAGGTAGAGCGAATCGGCTTCTGGAAATGACGCCTCTAGCTCGCCGTCGACGAGCGCGACGTGGCCCCGGAGGGTCTCGAGGATCTGCCGCTGCCGGGCGTGGTCGCGCTGCGCCTCCTGCCACGTACTCAGCGCAAACGCGGCGTAGACGCCGACGAACACGACGAGGAGCTCGGCCAGGAGCCGCCCGCCGCGCCGCCACCAGTGTTTCGTCTCAGGCTTCATCGGTTGGTGCGTTGGGCAGACCCCGCGCCGACCCCCTGCTTCTCTCGCGCCTACGGGACAAGTCCCTGCGGCTGCTTCGAGAAGCTGTCCCCCTAGTTTAGGGGGACAGTTCCGGGAGTGCCTGAGCGCGCAGGGACTTGTCCCGGAGCGCGATGTGCTCTCGGAACGGGGGGTCCGGTCAGTCGGCCTCCTCGTCGCGGACGAGGCGGACGCCGCGCTCGTCGCGGACGAGCTGCTGGCCCTCGGCGAGGGTGAAGCGCTCCGGCTCGTCGTCGCCGCCGGCGGTCGCCGAGGCTGAGGCCGGTTCGGGCGTCGGTGCCCCATCGCCGGAGGCGGGGTTGAAGTGGATGATCTGCTTCCAGCACCGGGCGATGTTGTCGCCGAAGACGACGACGAGGTCGCCGGGGCGGGCGAGCGCGAGGCCCCGGAGGACGGCCTCCTGCTCGTCGGGGACGACCTCGATCTGCTCGGCGTCGATCCCGCTCTGGAGGAGCGAGTCGCGGAGCATGAGCGGCACCTCGCGCTCGCCGCGCCCGCGCGGGTTGTCGTCGCGCTTGCAGACGAAGTGCTCGAAGAACGGGGCCGCGGTCTCGGCGATCTCGCGGATGTCCTCGTCGCGCCGGTCGCCCGGGGCGGCGAGGACGGCGATCCGGCGGCCGGCGGTGTCCATCCGGCTCGCGGTCTGGCACATCGCGCGGATGGCCGCCGGGTTGTGGCCGTAGTCGAGGATGACCTTGAAGGGGTGCTCGTCGAAGACGTTGAGCCGGCCCGGGGCCTCGTAGTAGCTCGTCGAGAAGGTGCGCAGGCCGTGGCGGATCTGGTCGAGCGTCTGGCCGAGGGCGTAGGCCATCGCCGCGGCGAACATCGCGTTCTGGACGTTGTGGACGGCCTTGCCTTCGAGCGTCGCCGGGACGAGGTGGGTCCAGACGAGCGGCAGGTGCGCGCCCTTCTCGAAGAGCGTGATCATCTCGCCGTTGATGCCCTTCTCGAGGACCACCGCGTGGCCGCCCGAGCGGATGTGCTCGCGGACGAGCTCGTGGCCGGGGTCCATCGTGACGTAGCACAGGTGCTCGGCCTTGGTGTGGTTCGCCATGTCGAGGCAGCGCGGGTCGTCGGCGTTGAGCACGGCGCAGTCGGTGGCGACCTCGACGACGACGCGCTTGACCTCGGCGAGGTCTTCGAGCGTGTCGATGCCCTTCAGGCCGAGGTGGTCGGCGGCGATGTTGAGCACCGCGCCGACGTTGCAGCGCGAGAGCCCGAGGCCGCTGCGGACGAGCCCGCCGCGCGCCGTCTCCAGAATCGCCAGGTCGATCGTCGGGTCGCGCAGCACCATCCGGGTCGAGGCCGGGCCGGTCATGTCGCCCTTGACCGTCAGGTTGCCGTCGATGTAGACCCCGTCGGACGACGTCATCCCGACGCGCGCGCCGGTCGACTTGAGGATGTGCGCGAGCATCCGGGTCGTGGTCGTCTTGCCGTTCGTGCCGGTGACGCAGGCGACGGGGACGCGGCTCGGGGTGCCGGGCGGGAAGAGCATGTCCATCACCGGCCCGGCCACGTCGCGCGGCGTGCCCTCGCTCGGGGCGACGTGCATCCGGAAGCCCGGCGCGGCGTTGACCTCGACGATCGCCCCGCCGGTCTCGCGCCACGACCGCGTGACGTCGTCCGAGAGGAAGTCCACGCCGCCCACGTCGAGGCCGACGGCCTGGACCGCGCGCACCGCCATCTCGCGGTTGTCGGGGTGGACCACATCGGTCAGGTCGATGGCCGTGCCGCCGGTCGAGAGGTTGGCCGTCGAGCGGAGGTAGAAGACCTCGTCTTTCGGGAGGACAGTCTCGCGGGTGTAGCCCCGGCGGGCCATCAGGCGCTCGGCCTGCTCGTCGAAGGCGAGCTTGGTGAGGACCTTCTCGTGCCCGACGCCCCGGCGCGGGTCCTCGTTGACGAGCTCGACGAGCGCCTCGATGGGGTGCTCGCCGTCGCCGACGACGTGGCCGGGGACGCGCTTCGCCACCGCGACGAGGTGCCCGTTGACGACGAGCATCCGGTGGTCGAAGCCGGTGACGAAGCTCTCGACGAGCACGCCGCTGCCGCGCGCGGCCTCGCGCGCGGTGGCGAAGGCCGTCTCGATCTGCTCGGGCGTCGTGAGGTTGATCGAGACGCCGCGCCCGTGGTTCGCGCTGAGCGGCTTGACGACCACCGGCGGGCCGATCCGCTCGGCGGCGCGGACGGCCTCGCGCTCGCTGTAGACCAGCTCCTGCTGCGGGACCGGCAGCCCGAGGTCCGAGAGGATGTTGCGCGTGTCCTCCTTGTCGGACGAGACCTCGACGGCGATGTGCCGCGTCTCGCTCGTGATCGTCGCCTGGATGCGCTTCTGGTACTTGCCGTAGCCCAGTTGGACGAGGCTGTACTTGTTGAGCCGGATCCACGGGATGTCCCGCGCCTCGGCGGCGTCGACGAGCGACTGTGTGCTCGGCCCGAACTCGCGCTTCTGGGCGTAGCGGATGAAGTCGTCGCGCTCGGTCTCCCAGTCGAAGCCGTCCTCGATCTCCGAGCGGAAGGGCTGCCCCAGCTCATCGGGGAGGAGGTGGAAGAGGAGCTGCCGCCCGAGCCGCGCCGCCTCGAGCCCGACCTCGCGCTGCTTGTACTCGAACACCATCGTGTAGACGCCCGGCTCGCCCGCCGAGCGGGTCTTGCCAAAGGTCACGTCGCTGCCGGCGATGTTCTGGAGCTCGATGATGACGTGCTCGAGGACGTGCCCGAGCCACGTCCCCTCGTCCTCGGTCATCCGCCGAACGAAGCCGCCGGGGACGCCGTACGAGCAGCCGTGCTCCCCCAGCCCCGGCAGCGCGTCGACGAGGCGCTCCTGAAAGTCGCCGAGCTTGCGCGTCGGGTAGTCCTCGAGCGGCCCGAGGTCGAGGATCTGCCGAATGACCGGGAAGTTGGCATAGGCGTTGGGGCCGACGTAGACGTTGGTCGAGAGGACGTTCATGGGGATCGGTGGACGGTGGACAGAGGACGGAAGACAGTCGCTATGGGCACCCGTAGAGGCAGCCGGGGTGTCTGCCCTATTCGAGCACGGCGTCTCCCTGGGAGCGCACGTCGCTACGATCCCGCCGTCGCCCTGCGCGAGACGGTGTCGTAGCGGTCGCCGTTGGTCAAAATATGCAACCGCAGCCCAAGAAGCGACACCGGCTCGGCGCGCCCGGCCCGGCCCATCGACGAGTGCTCCAGCTCGCTCGGGTCGACGACCGTCACGGCCCCGCTGCCGACGACCTCGAAGACCCCGTCCGGGCCGATGAAGGCGGCGGTGTCCTCGTCCAGTCCGATCCCCGACATGAACGGGTTGTAGGCGAGCGCCGCGAGGAGCCGCCCGAGGCGGTCGCGCTGCCGGAAGTGCTGGTCGATGACGAGCGCGTTCGTCAGCCCGAGGCCGGGAGCGAGCGTGACCTTGCTCGGCGTCGGGGTTGCGCCCGAGGTACCGCCGGCGATCATGTGCTCGGACATGATCGCGGCCCCGGCCGAGGTCCCGGCGACGGGCACGCCGTCGGCGCTGCGCTGCCGGACGGTCTTCGCGACGCCGGTCCCGCCGAGGATCGTCGAGAGGCGGAGCTGGTTGCCACCGGTGATGAAGATGCCCGTCGCCTCCTCCAGCTCGGCGATCAGCCCCTCGTCCTCGGCCTCGGCCCGCTGCTCGATCGGGAGCGAGACCGCCGAGCCGATGCCGAGGTCCTCGAACAGCGAGACGTAGCGCCGCCCCGTGTCGCCGACCTCGGAGGCCGTCGGGAGGACGGCGATGCGCCCGTCGCCGCCGCCGGCGAGGGCGGCAATGCGTTCGAGGATGAGGGGGCCGCGCTTCTTCCGCTCGGCCCCGCCGATGGGGACGACGAAGCCACGGGCGACGCCGGGTCGGGGGGGGGAAGGCATGGAGGTCTAGCTAGGAACGGCGAGGGACGAACGACGAGGGACGAAGGCAGGCCCCGGAAGAAAAACCCCGTTCGGCGTCCGTAGTTCGTCCCTCGGCGCTATTCAAACGTTCCTCGCACGACCGGCGCGCCGTCGCGGACGTGCCACCGGCCCCGCGCCATCACGTCGTTCGCCCCGTCGTTTTCGTTGAGCACGATCAGGTCGGCGTCGGCCCCCTCGGCGATCCGCCCCTTCGCCGGGAGGCGGAGCAGCCGGGCGGGGTTCGTCGTGAACGGCGGCAGCACCAGGTCGAGCGCCCGTCCGGCGCGGAGCAGCTCGCGGAGGGTGTCCATCAGCTCGTGCGGGTGGCCGACGTCCATCGAAGCGACCTGCCCCTCGGCGTCGAACGTCGGGAGGCAGCCGCCGCCGTCGGAGGAGACGGTGAGCCGCCCGTCCGGCAGGCCGAGGTCCTGGTAGCGGCGGACCGCCTCGGCGGCGCTCCACTCGTCGTCGCTCTGCTTCGGGAAGGCCGTCACGTCGATCACACAGCCGCGCCCCGCGAGGTCGCACGCCTCGTGGAAGAGCGCCTTCCGGCGGTTGACGTGGGTCGGGTTGAAGACCCGCGCCGGGATCTCGGTCTCGTCCAGGCAGCGGTGGATCAGGTCCAGCCCGCGCGGCCCGTCGCCGAGGTGGAAGTGGACGATCCCGGCCTTGCCCGTCATCAGGCCCGCGACGTGCGCCTCGCTCGCCAGCCGGGCGATCTCCTGGACCGTCGGCTGGCTCGAGCGGTGGTCCGAAAGCGCGATCTCGCCGACGCCGATCACGCAGTCGAGGTAGACGATGTCGCCGCGCACCGAGCCGGTGAGGGTGGTCGGCGGGACGTGGTAGCCGCCGGTGTGGCAGTAGGCCGAGAGCCCCTCGGCGCGGAGCGCCCGGACCTGCGTGACGAGCTCCGCCGTCGTCCGCGTCAGGTCGTCGGTCCCGAGGACGCCGACGGCGGTCGTGACGCCGGACAGGGTGTAGGCCGTCAGCGCGGGCGGCGGCACCTTCGTCTGCGGCCCCGCCTCGCCGCCGCCGCCGGTCAGGTGGGCATGCCCGTCAACAAACCCGGGGATCACGCGCCGCCCGCCGAGGTCGACCACGCGGACCTCCGGCCCGGCGAGCTGCGGCTCGTCTTTGCCCACATAGAGAATCTTTTTACCGCCGATGAGGAGGTGCCGACGCCCGAGGGCAGCGGGCGCGTACACGTCGGCGTTGAGCAGGAGGTGGAGCATGGGGTGTGGGCGTGGGGACGCGTTCGTAGTGAATGGTGGTTACGCAGGGATGATGGATGTTTTGCGAACAACTATCCACTACCAACTATCTACCATTCAGCACGGCCTCGAAGCGGTCGGTGATGGGGTCGATGGCGAAGTGCTGCTCGGCGTAGGCGCGGGCGTTCTGGCCCATCCGCTCGCGGAGCGCGGGGTCGCGGGCGAGGTCGGCCCCGGCTTCGACGAACGCCGACCGCTGCTTCGGGGGGACGACGAGCCCGGCCTCGTGCCCGGTCACGATCTGCGCCGCCTGGTTCGCCGGCGGCACGGCGAGCAGGAGCGGGCGGCCCGCGCAGAGGTACGTCAGCACCTTCGACGGCACCGAGAACACGCCGGCGTCGGGCGTGAGGATCGCCACGAGCACGTCCGCCGCGCCAAGCACGTCGGGGAGCGCCTCGAACGGCTGGAACGGGAGCAGGCGGAGGGTTTTGATGTTCTCCACCGCCTTCCGCTCGCGCAGCCACTCGACGCCGGCACCCTGCGAGATCACGACGATTTCGTGGGGGAGGCGGTGGGCGAGGTCGAGCAGGAGCTGCGGGTGGTGCTTCAGCCCGAGCGTGCCAGCGTAGACGAAGCGGAGGCTGTGCTCGGGGAAGCCCTGCGCCTCGGCCCAGGCGTTGCCGCGCGGGCGGACGGGGACGGCGTCGAGCGGTGCCCAGATCGGGAGGACGTGCGCCGAGGGGTGCGCTTGGATTTCCGGCACCGCCCCGGCGAAGGCGTCGCTGACGAGGACGAGCGCATCGCTCTCGGCGAGCAGCCGCCGCTCCACGCGGGCATAGTGCGACCCGACAGCCCCGCCGACGAGCGGCACCTTCTCCTTCAGCAACCGCTCCGACGCCCAGCCGATCAGGTCCTGCACCCAGTAGACGAACCGCGCGCCGACCTCGCGCGCCGCCCCGAGAAGCGAACGCTGCGCGTCGAGCGGCGTGTTGGCCGAGAGGACCGCGTCGGGCCGGAAGCTGCGCAGCGCCTCGGCGGCGACCCGTCCGTAGGCGCGCTCCTGCCGCCACCGCGTCACGAACGCCTGCTTGTTGATCGGCGCGCCGAGCGCGAGGCCGCGAATCTCGAACGTCTCGGGGTCGCCCGGCAGCGGGTCGATGGCCTGCGGGGTCGAAGAGAGCGAGGCGCAGTAGGCGTGGAGGACCGTGTGCCCGCGCCGGGCGAGGGCGCGGCTAAGCTGAACCTGAAACGGGTGTCCGGCGAAATCGTGGACGAGGATGCGCATGAAGCGGGGGGCGGACGCGGGGCCGAAGATACCGAGCGCTCAGGCGCGGAAGAGCGGAAGAGCGGAAGAGCGCGGGCAAACTCACCAAGCTACGAAGCCCGCCGTGCAACGCGCCCGTAGGGGCGATCCCACGTGATCGCCCCCCGCCTCCGGCACTCGTGCCTTTGCGGGGGCAGGCTCTGGTCGGAAATGGTCCCACTGTCCACCGTCCTACTGTCCACCGTCTCACTGCCCACCGCTCGTCAGGTCAGCGTTTCGTCCTCTTGCCGGGCGAGGTCGTGCAGCAGCCAGCCCTGCGCCCCCGCCGTATGGATGCCCGCCTGCGCGGGAATGACTCATCAATTTGAATAACCGGTATGAGGACCCCGGCAGTGGGCAGGCTGCCCCGGCAAAGGTGAAGGCGGTCGCCCCCTCGTTGGCTTCGCCGGCCTGTCGGCTTGCGGGGGCAGGCTTGGGTCGGGAATGACCTTGCCATCCACCCCGACAAAACAACGACGCGCCCGACATCAAGCCGAGCGCGCCGTTGGTGGTGGTAGCCACGGTTCGGGACCTGCGGATCAAGGGGCCGTTTGGAACACCCACAGGACGGCGAGACTGACAAGCCCGACGCCGGAGTACACGGTTGCGAGAAATCGTCCGTAGTAGCGCATGGGGTCGGGGGTGTGGTGGATGGGGCCTCGTCGGTCTCGCCGTGCGACCGTTGTGGTGGAGGTGCAACAAGGATGCTGCCGTGAGACTTGAAATGAGACGGTCCGGGACCTCGGCGGGTTCAATTTGATATTCCGGGGGGAAAGGGTGACCGCTGCGCGGCGCTATTCACCCACGATGCGCCGGTTCGCCCACGATGCGCCGGTGCCCGCGCTGCGCCGCGTTGACCTTCTGCGCCGCTACCGGTAGTTTCACCCCCGCCCCGTCTAGACTCGCCCGCCCGTGGCTGCTCGCCCGCCCGTGGCTGCTCGCCCGCCCGTGACTGCTCGCCCGCCCGTGACTGCTCGCCCGCTCCGTTTTCTCCTGCTTCTCGTTCCGCTTTGGGCCGGGTGCTTCTCCGCCTCGGATGCCCGGGTGCCGGCGGAGGCCGCGCCGGCGGTATCTAGCGCGGCCGTCGCCGATACCGCCGGCGGCGTCGCGGCGACGCACGGCTTGGTGGTGTCGGGGCACCCGGAGGCGTCGCGCGTCGGCGTGGAGGTGTTGAAGAGCGGCGGCAACGCCGTCGACGCGGCGGTGGCGGCGGGCTTCGCGCTCGCGGTCACGCTCCCGAAGGCGGGCAACCTCGGCGGCGGCGGCTTCATGGTGATCCGCCTCGCCGACGGCACCGCGACGACGCTCGACTTCCGCGAGGTCGCGCCCGGGGCGGCGAGCCGCGACATGTACCTCGGCGACGACGGCGAGCCGGACCCTCGCCGCAGCCGCGTCGGGCACCTCGCCGTCGGCGTGCCGGGGACCGTCGCCGGGCTCCTCACGGCGCTCGAGCGCTACGGGACGCTGGGCCGCGCCGCCGTGCTCGACTCCGCGATTGCCCTCGCCGAGCACGGCTTCCGCCTGACCGAGCTCCAGAGCCGCCACCTCAACCAGTACCGCGACGCGTTCCTCGACTTCCCGAGCACGGTCAAGTATTTCACCAAGCCCGACGCCGACGGCGTGGCCGCGTACTTCGTCCCCGGCGAGACCTTCGTGCAGCGCGACCTCGCGGCCACGCTCCGCCGCATCCGCGCCGCCGGGCGCGACGGGTTCTACCGGGGCCGCACCGCGAACCTCCTCGTCGCCGAGATGGAGCGCGGCGGCGGCCTCGTCACCCACGCCGACCTCGCGGCCTACCGGGCGGTCGAGCGCGAGCCGGTCCGCGGGACGTACCGGGGCTACCGCGTGCTCTCGATGCCGCCGCCGTCGTCCGGCGGGATCGCGCTCGTGCAGCTCCTCAACGCCGTCGAGACGGTCGATCTCGGCGCGCTCGGGTTCCACACGGCGGCCTCGATGCACCGCATGGCCGAGGCCGAGCGCCGCGTCTTCGCCGACCGCGCGCACTGGCTCGGCGACCCCGCGTTCGTGGACGTGCCGACCGGCGGGCTGCTCTCGAAGGACTACATGCGCAGCCGGATGGCCGACTTCGACCCGGACCGCGCCACCGGCAGCGAGAGCGTCACCGAGGGCACGCCGCCGGGCGCGAGCGAGTCGAGCCAGACGACGCACCTCTCGGTGGTCGACGCCGAGGGCAACGCCGTCAGCCTGACGCTCACCATCAACGACTGGTACGGCTCGAAGGTCGCCGTCGACGGGGCGGGCTTCCTCCTCAACGACGAGATGGACGACTTCACCGCCAAGCCCGGCGCGCCGAACCTGTGGGGCAGCGTGACGAGCGAGAACAACGCCGTCGCCCCCGGCAAGCGCATGGTCTCGTCGATGACCCCGACGATCGTCGAGCGGCCGGGCGGCGACCTCTTCCTCGTCGTCGGCACGCCCGGCGGGCCGCGCATCATCACGACCGTCTTCCAGGTCGTCACCGGGCTCCTCGACTTCGGGCTGACGCTCCCGGAGGCCGTGATGGCGAAGCGCTTCCACCACCAGTGGAGCCCCGACGAGCTGGGCTACGAAACCGCCGTCGAGACGTGGCCCGGCGGCGGCTTCCGCGACGCCGCGCTCGACAGCCTCGAGGCCCTCGGGTGGAGCCTCGACCCGTTCGGCAACACGGGCGCGGTCTCGGCGATTCTCGTCCGCGAGGACGGCTCGCTCCTCAGCGCCTTCGACGCCCGGCGCGACGTGACCCCCGTGGGGTACTGAGCGACGAGCTATGGACGACGAGCGACGGGAGCCGTATCATTCGCGCTCGCCGCTCGCCGCTCGCCGCTCGCCGATTCCCGATGCCCTTCGACCCCTCCCGCGTCCGCGCCCTGTGCTTCGACGTGGACGGCACGCTCTCCGACACCGACGACCAGCTCGTCGACCGGATCGCGATGTTTCTGACGAAGCTGCCGTTCCTCAGCGGGCGGCACTCGAACCGCCTCGCCCGCCGCCTCGTGCTCGACGCCGAGACGCCGGTCAACAAGCTCTACGGCCTCGCCGACCGGCTCGGGATCGACGACGAGCTGTCGAGGGTGCGCGGCCACCTCGACGGGCTCCGGGGCGGGGGCGAGGCCGAGCCGGAGCACCTCGCCGTCCCCGGCATCGGCGAGATGATCGAGACCCTCGCCGCGCACTACCCGATGTGCGCCATCTCGACGGGCGGTGCCGAGCGCGTCGCCCACTTCTTCGAGACCTTCGGGCTGCGGAAGCACTTCACCGCGCTCGTCACCGCGCAGACGACCGAGCGGATGAAGCCCTACCCCGACCCGGTCGAGTACGCCGCCGAGCGGATGGGCGTCCGGCCCGAGGCGTGCGTGATGATCGGCGACACGGTCGTCGACATCCTCGCCGGCAAGTCCGCCGGGGCGCAAACCATCGGCGTGCTCTGCGGCTTCGGGACCGAGGACGAGCTGCGCCGCGAGGGGGCCGACGAGCTCGTGGACGCGACGCCCGACGTGGTGGGCCTGCTCCTCACCGCCGAGGGCACGCCGCGCGCCCGCTGAGCACAGCGAGGGGCACAGCGAAGGGCGCACGTCCGGGGAGTCCACTCACGAGCAAGAGGCTGCAACACTAGAGTGAGGGCCGGTTGCTCGTAGGCCGACCCCCCGCTTCCGCTGCCCTCGCTGCGCTCCGAGCAGAGCTGTCCCCCTCGTTTGAGGGGGACCGTCCGTCGGCCCGTTGAGCGCAGGGACTCGTCCCGGAGCGAGGGGCTGACGGACAGGGGGTCCACTCACGAGCAAGAGGCTGCAGCACTAAGAGCCTGCTTATGAGATCAATGGCGAGCCTCGTTTTCGCCTTCACCCTGACCTCTCAAACAAGCTCTAAGCGATGAATCCCTCGACCGCCGGGTGCTCGTGGGCGTCGTCCGGGCGGGCGGGGTCGGCGGCGAGCTGGAAGAGGCAGGCGGCCCACGTCAACCCCGCGCCGAAGCCGACGAGCGCGAGCGTGTCGCCCGGCCCGGCCCGGCCGGCGTCGAGCGCCTCGGCCAGGGCGATCGGGATCGAGGCGGCGGAGGTGTTGCCGTAGCGGTCGAGGTTCACCACCACCTTCTCGGGCGCGAGGCCCGCCTGCTCGACGGCGTACTCGATGATCCGGGCGTTCGCCTGGTGCGGGACGAAGAGGTCGATGTCGCCCACCCCGATTCCGGCAGCGGCCATCACGTGGTCGAGCGATTGGACCATCTTGGTCGTGGCAAACTTGAACACCTCGCGGCCGTTCATCCGGAGGTAGTTCTGGCCCGCGTCGAGGCTGTCGTGCGTCGGCGGGATGCGGCAGCCGCCGGAGTGCTGGATCAGGTGCTCGTGGCCCGAGCCGTCCGAGCCGAGGACGTGGGCGAGGAGGCCCGCCGGCCGGTCGGTCGCCTGCATCACGACGGCCCCGGCCCCGTCGCCGAAGAGCACGCACGTCGTGCGGTCGGTCCAGTCGAGGTTGCGGCTGATGAGCTCGGCCCCGACGACGAGCACGGTCGAGGCTGAGCCGGCGGCGATGAACTGGTGCGCCGTGACGAGGCCGTAGACGAACCCCGTGCAGCCGACGGCGAGGGTCATCGCGCCGCAGGCCGCGCCGAGGTTGTCCTGGACCTGGCTCGACACGGGCGGGGTGAGGTAGTCCGGGCTGGAGGTCGCCACCAGGATCAGGTCGAGGTCGGCCGCCGAGAGCCCGGCGCGGTCGAGGGCGCGCTCGGCGGCGCGGGTCGCCATCGTCGAGGTGTGGTCGTCGGGCCCGGCGATGCGCCGCTCGCGGATGCCGGAGCGCGAGCGGATCCACTCGTCGGAGGTGTCCATCGTCTCGGCCAGCTCGTCGTTGGTCACGACGCGCTCGGGGGCGTCGTGGCCCCAGCCGGTGATCGTGCTGTTCCTCAGCATAGGCCTCTCAGGGTTATGTGATAGGGGGAGCCGCCTGCGCCGCGCGCCGGGTAAAGATAACCGAGAGGCCGGACGCCGGGGCGGACCTCGCTTACCGCGCTCTGAAGCGCCCCTCGCGGAGGAAGTGCCCCTCGCGGAGGAAGTGCACCGTCTGCTCGGCGACGGCGCGGTGCCGCGCGATGAAGGCGTGCCCGGCCCGGACGACGACGAAGTCCGCCATCCCCTCGACGCGCGTCGCCGCGACCGACACCCGCCCGTCGTTCGGCCCGCCGAGCAGCCGGCCGAGGCCGGGGTAGACGTTCCGGTCGCCGGCGATCACGCCGAGCTCGAAGTCCACCGCGCCGAGGGCGGCGGCAGGGCCGCCGGTCCGGAGCTCGGCCAGGGCGGGGCCGCAGAGCCGGCTGAGCGGCCAGCGGTCGTGGAAGACGTCGGCGAGCGCGTTGCCCGCGTTCGGCGGGGCGAGCATCACCACGCGCGAGCCGCCGGGCAGCCCGTGCCGCGCGGCGTAGGCCCGGAGGACGATCCCGCCGAGCGAATGCGTCACGGCGTGGACCGGCCCGCCCCCGGCCTGCTCGACGGCGGGCCGCACGAACTCCGCCGCGAGCCTCTCGACGCCGTGGCACGTGGAGGGGTAGCCCACGTTGACCGTGTGGAACCCCGCCCGTTCGAGCCGCCGCGCGAGCCACGCCATCGACCGCGCCGTCCGCCCGAGGCCGTGCAGCAGAAGAACCGTAGGCATCAGCGGGGTGGAGAGGGTGGGGAAAACACTTGGGCAGTCTTCGGACCCCCCGTTTAGATCGTGCATCGCTGCGCTCAGACACGACCCAAACCGTCCCCCTTCAAGGGGGCCAGCGCTCGGAGCGTCAGCGGAGAAAGCAGGGGGTGCCTACTCCGCCTCCAGCGCCCGCTCGATCAGGAAGCCGATGTGGCCGGCGTGGGCCTTCGTCTCGTCGCTGCCGCCGCGCCGGGCCTGGACGAGAGCCTCGACGCGGCGAAGCTGCGCGAGGGCCTGCGACCGGCTGAGGTAGTCGTAGGCGTCGTCCTCGTCCTCGACGATCTCGGCCAAGCGGGTGACGTACTCGATCTGCGCGTTCTGCCGGAACGTGTTCACGTCGCCGTCGGCGTCGGCCTCGAAGACGGCGTCGGTCAGGTCGGCGAGGACTTCGGCGAGCGGGTACGCGTTGCCGTAGAGGCGGGCGTCCGAGATGCGCTGCATCGTGACGGGGTGGAGGAGGTGGTCGAGGACGCTCTGCTGGCTGTTGAGGCTGCGCTCGTGGATTTTGGGGTCCTCGGACTGCGCGAAGAAGTCGAACCCGCGGCGCTGCATCGCGAGGCGGCTGTAGAGCCCGGCGGGCGCGTCGAAGGCGTCGGGCGCGAAGAGGCGGCGCGTCAGGATGTCCATCGCCCGCTTCTGCTCGGCGCGCGGGACGGGCGTGAACGGCTGGGTCGCGCCGGGCTGCCCGACGACGGCGCGGTCGACGTAGATGCCGCCGATGTAGCGGCTGGCGACGCCGGCGGCGGCCCCGGCCTGCCCGGTCAGGATGAGGTAGGCGTTGCGCAGCTCGTGGTACGTGTCGCCCGGCGTGTCGTAGCGCTCGACGAGGTCGGCCATGACCTCGTCGATCAGGTCGAGCCGCCGGTCGGAGTAGGTGAGGGCGTCGCTCGACAGGTCGCCGATCATCACGCGCGGGTCGATGGCCTTGCCGGGGGCGCGCATGTCGTCGGCGTCGTTGCCGAAGGCGAGGTCCGGCTCGGTCGAGCGCGCGAGGAGCGCCTCGCGGCCGGCCTCGTCGAAGGTGCCGTAGCCGAACTGGACGGCCCACACGTCGTAGGGGCCGGGCTTGACGGCGGCGTAGGCCCCCTGGCTCTCGCCGGGCGGGGCGAGGTTGAGCGCGGGGTAGTCCATCACCGAGCCGAGCAGCCCCTTCTCCATCGTGAGGTCCCAGTCGGTGGTCTGCTCGGGCGTGAGCATCTGGCTGGCCTTCATGTTGTGGTTCAGGCCGAGGGTGTGGCCGACCTCGTGGAGGACGAGGTAGTAGAGCGACTGCTCGACGAGGGTGCTGACGTCGGCCTCGGGGGCGTCCTTCGCGCGCAGCGCCTGGAGGCCGAAGAGCGTCTCGGCCTGGAGCCTCAGCCCCAGCGAGCACCGGTGCGGATCGGCGGCGTGCTCGGTCGCCTCGGCTTGGTCGAGGAAGAGCGCGGCGGTCTCGAAGAGGCGGTCGTAGGTGAGCCGGTTCTTGAGGAAGACGTACTCGAGCATGATGTCCGAGCCCATCATCTGCCCGGTGCGGGGGTTCGAGAAGCTAGGCCCGTAGCCGCCGAAGGGCGGGGTCGGGGACGAGGTCCAGCGGAGGACGTTGTAGCGGAGGTCGCCCGCGTCCCAGGCGGCGTCGTCGGGCTGGATGCGGACCTCGAGCGCGTTCGAGATGCCGGCGGCCTCGAAGGCCTGGTTCCAGCGGAGCGTCGCGTCGCGGATGAGGTCGCGGTACTCGACCGGAGTCGTGTTCTCGACCCACCACACGAGCGGCTCGACGGGGTCGGAGACCGCCGCCGCCGGGTCCTTTTTCTCGAAGTGCCAGCGGCGGATGAGGTCGCGGTAGGGCGTCGCGCTGTCGGACGTGAGGTCGGTGACCTGGTGCGTGAAGTACCCCACGCGCGCGTCGTCGAGGCGGGGCTCGTAGTCGTTCTCGGGCATCGCGACGAGGCTGTGCTGGAGCGTGACCGAGACCGAGCGGGCGTCGGTCACCGCCGCGCCGCCGCCGCTCAGCGGGGCCGGGTTGTCGTAGACGTAGCGGACGAGCACGTCGGTGTTCTCGGGGTAGCTGCGCACGTCGACCACCGCCGTCTTGTCCTTGGCGAGGGCACCGAGCTTGAAGGCCGTCGGCGGGCGGCCCGGGCGGTCCGGCGGCCGGACGAGCGCGAGGGCCTCGGAGAGGAACAGGTCGTCGGCCTTGATGAGGACGCGCCCGGTGGCCTCGTCCTCGGCGACGATCTCCTCGACGGCGAGGACCGCCGGGCTGATGTTGGCGTCGGCGGCGCGCGCAATGGCGTTGTCCTCGTCGAAGTAGAACGCCGTGTTCTCCTCGACGAACTCGACCTTGTTGAAGCGGCGGCGGACCGTGAAGACGCTGTTGTCGCGGAACTGCCCGCGGAAGTGCCCGCCCACCGGCACGCCGTCCACGACGTGGGTAAAGTAGATGAACTCCTCGTCGAACTGCTCGGGCTCGATGACGAGCTGGATCGCCCCGCTCGTCGTGTCGCGGTAGACGGTAAAGAGGCCCTCAATCGCCTCCGCCGACTTGACGGCCTCGGCGAAGGAGGGGTCGTCCTTCTTCTCGGAAGCATCGGAGGGCGTCGTGACAGAGCGCGAGCCGGTGCAGCCGGCGGCGGCGAGGGCGAGAAGGAGCAGAACGCTGCAGGGGCGTGGGGAGGGTTTCATGGGCGTGGGAGTCGCAGAGAGACGAGAGCGGCGCGCGTGGGACTGCGAGGGGGATGGGGCCGCGAAGAAAGACGGGCCTGAAGATAGCAGCCGGACGCAGGGACGACAAGGTGGGGGCCGCGCCCCGGATCGGTGCCGCCGCCGCGCCCCGGATCGGTGCTGCCAAGCTCAGCGCCGCGGCAGGCGTCAGCGCAGCGACGCTCGCAGCCGGTAGCGGTCGTGCCGTCGCCGGACGCCGGCGTGGTAGGCCCGCGCCGCCGGGGGTAGGTCCGGCGGAGAAACTCTACCAGCAGCGCCGAGGGGCCGATGACGAAGACGAGGTGCAGCGGGAAGTGCTCGAGCAGCGCCCGCGCGAGCGGGTGCCGCCGGCTCCGGTGCCTGCGCTCGCGGCGCGCGTCGGCGGCGTGGGCCTCGGCCTCGGCGATGGCCTCGTTCCACGCCTCCAGGTCCGGCGCGTGGAGCGAGGTCTCCGGGAAGTAGTCGCCGAAGAGCTCGTTGAGCGTCGTGCTCGGCACCGCGTGGCGGTGGAACGAGAACAGGCCCACCTCGAGCAGCACGAGCGCGAGCAAGGGGAGGCCGAGCGCCGGGCCGAGGAAGCGCGCCGCGTGCCGGGCCTCACGCCGGAGGCGCGAGCGGCTCCGCGAGCCGTCGGTGCGCCGGGTGTTGCCGAGCGCGAGCCGGAGCGAGCGGTGGGGGAGGAGAAACGGCACGGCCAGCAGGAACAGCAGCACCGGTCCCGCGAAAATCCAAAGCATCGAGAGGAAGGAGAACCCGGCCCAAAGGTATCGCCGGTTCGGTCTCGAAGGTATATCCCGAGGGGGACCCCCGCCGCGCTCGCGGTCGGAGGCTGCGGGACGAGTGCCCGTTGCGCCCGCAGCCCGGACGAGGTACACCCCACTCGGCAGCGACGAGGCGTCCAGCGTGAGCCGTGGCTTGTCCTACGCCTCGCGGGCAGCGTACCTGCATCCTTTCGCAACCCGATGGCGTTGCACCGGAAGCGGCGAGGCTGTAGACTGCTTAACCACACTGCTTAACCGAGAAGACGAAACCGTGAGCCTACAAGAAATCATCGAGGCCGTGCGCCGCCTCCCCCGGCGGCAGCAGCAGCAGTTGATCGAGGAGCTACGCCGCAGCGCCGAAGCGAAAACGAACGCCGGGGGCGACGCGGCGGCCGAGGTGCCGACCGATCCGCAGGAGCTCGCCGCGTACCGCCGCCGGCTCGCCGAGCAAATCGACTGGCAGGGCGGCGACGGCTTGGCGTATCAACTGCGCCTCCGCGCCGAGTGGGACGACCGACCCGGTTGGGACGACTGATGCTTCTCGACTCCGGCTTTGTGCCCTGGAGGGCATCCCAGAAATCGCTCTGACCGAGACGGCAGCTGAGCTTGCCGAGGCGCTGGTCGAGCATGGGCCGCTCCCAGCGAAGACAGCGCTGGATGCCCTCCACATCGCGGCCGCCGTCAGCGGGGGCGTGGAGTACTTACTGACGTGGAACTTCAAGCACCTCGCAAACGCGACGATACGAAACCAAATCGAGTGGGCGTGTCGTTCGAGGGGGTACGAGCCGGCGATCATCTGCACACCGGAAGAACTGCTGGAGGGCATCTGAAACGATGGAAGCTACAGGCCAGGATGAGGTTATCCGAGAGGTGCGTGCCATCCGCGAGGCGCTGGCCGCTGAGCATGGGTACGACGTGCGAGCGATCTTCGAAGCAGCGAAGCGGCGGCAAGTGGAGAGCAAGCGCGAGGTGGTCTGCCTGGTGCCGCGCCGGGTGGACCGCACGGTGGAGGACGCTGTGTAACGCGCGTCTTACCGCCGGACGTGCCACACGAGGGCGACGGCGAAGACGGCGAAGAGCGCGTGCGGCACCCACGCCACGAGCACCGGCGGCACCGCCTCGGCGTAGCCGAAGGGCTCGCTCAGCTTCTGGAGCGCGAGGTAGACGAAGGCCACGAGCAGCCCGGTCCCGAACTGCACCGCCTGCCCGCCCCGCCGCCGCACCGACGCCATCGCCACCCCGATCACGACGAGGATCAGGTTCGCCACCGGGTAGGAGAACTTCCCGTAGTAGCTCACGAGTGGCCGCCCGAGCTGGTCGGCCCCGGCGCGGCGAAGGCCGTCGAGGTAGTCCCGCGCCTCGGGGATCGTCAGGCGCTCGGCGTCGCGCTCGGTGCGGGCGAGGTCGCGGGGGAGGACCTGGAGCGCCGTGTCGAGCTCCGCCACCTCCGCATAGGCCGCCGCGCCGCCGGAGCCGGACCCGCCGGGCGCGCCTCCGCCGGGCGCGCCTCCGCCGGGCGCGCCTCCGCCGGGCGCGGCTCCGCCACGCGTGAACGAGCGGAGCGTCACCCCGCGCATCCGCCACACGCCGAGCGAGTCGACCCACTGCATCGACTCGGCGTCGAGGCGGCGCGCCACGCGCTCGGCACCGGGGGCCCCGGCGGCGTCCTCGAAGTCCTGGAGCGAGACGCGGTACGCCTGCTCGGTCCGCCGGTCGAAGAAGCCGACCGAGAGGACCGAGCCGGGGCGGTTCTGCCGGTGGATCTGGCTCGTCTCGGACTGCGCCGGGGCCTTTTTGTAATACTGGTTCTGGAATTCGATCACGACCCCGTTCGTGCGCGGCACGACGAAGCCGTTGAACCAGAACATGAACCCCGTCACCAGGAGGCCGACGAGCACGAACGGCACCATGATCCGGACGAGCGACACCCCGCTCGACAGCAGCGCCACGAGCTGGAGGCTCTGCGCGAGGCGGCCCGTCACGTAGATCGCCGCGAGGAAGACGGCGAGCGGGCTCGTCAGCCGGACGATCTCGGGGACGTAGTTGAGGTAGTACGTCCCGAAGACCTCGGCGGGGGTCGCGCCCCGGTCCATGAAGTCGTCAACGTACTCGAGGTAGTCGAGCACGACGAAGAACACGATCAGGAGCCCGACGAGCAGGACCGTCGCGGCCAGAAACCGGGCGATGATGTGGCGGTCGAAGGTGGTGATAGAGCTTGGGGTTGTAGGTTTGAGGGTATGGGTTCAAGCGCGGCGGTGGTTGACTGAGAACTCACAACCCCGAACCCCGAACCTCAAACCCGTTGTCCGTAGCTTGCCGGTGCTCATCCCGTCTTCCCCCCCAAACGACCGCACCCCCATGAAAGTCCACGAATACCAGGCGAAGGACATCCTCGGAAACTACGGCGTAGCCGTCCAGCGCGGGCGCGTCGCCGGCACCGTCGAGGAGGCCGTCGCCGCCGCCGAGTCGATGCAGGCCGAGGGCGTCGGGATGTGGGTCGTCAAGGCGCAGATCCACGCCGGCGGGCGCGGCAAGGGCGGCGGCGTCAAGCTCGCCAAGACCATCGGCGAGGTCCGCGAAAAGGCCGACGCCATCCTCGGGATGCAGCTCAAGACGCCGCAGACCGGGCCGGAGGGGCAGGAGGTCAAGAAAATCCTCATCACCGCCGCCGAGGACATCGCCCACGAGTACTACGTCGGCGTGACCCTCGACCGCGCCCGCAAGATGGACGTCGTCATGGCGAGCACCGAGGGCGGCGTCGAGATCGAGGAGGTGGCGGCCGAGTCGCCGGAGAAAATCGTCAAGGTCTGGGTCGATCCCTCGCTCGGGTTGCAGCGCTTCCAGGCGCAGTACATCGCCCGCCGCCTCGGCTTCGAGGGCGACCAGCTCAAAGAGGCGGCCAAGTTCGTCACCCAGCTGTACAACGCCTACCGCGAGAGCGACGCGACGATCGCCGAGATCAACCCCCTCGTCCTCACCGAGCAGGGCGAGGTCGTCGCGCTCGACGCCAAGATCAACCTCGACGACAACGCGCTCTTCCGGCACAAAGACTTGGCTGCGATGCGCGACGAGGCCGAGGAGGACCCGCTCGAGGTCGAGGCCGGCAAGCACAGCCTGAACTACATCAAGCTCGACGGCAACGTCGGCTGCATGGTCAACGGCGCAGGGCTCGCGATGGCGACGATGGACCTGATCAAGCTCGCCGGCGGCGAGCCGGCCAACTTCCTCGACGTCGGCGGCACGGCCAGCGCCGAGACCGTCGAGGCCGGCTTCCGGATCATCCTCTCGGACCCCAACGTCGAGGCCATCCTGGTCAACATCTTCGGCGGGATCGTCCGGTGCGACCGCGTCGCGCGCGGCGTCGTCGAGGCGGCGAAGAACGTCGACATCCAGGTCCCGCTGATCGTCCGCCTCCAGGGCACGAACGCCGAGGAGGGCATGGAGATCATCCGGAACAGCGGCATCGAGATCGAGTCGGCGATCCAGCTCAAGGAGGCCGCCGAGAAGGTGACCGCCGCGCTGGGCAAGTGATCGGAAGACAGGGGACGGAAGACGGAAGACCGGTGGCCCCTGCCGATCCGTCCTCTGTTCTCCGTCCTCCGTCTTCCGACGCCGGCATCCGGCTCGACGGCGTGACCAAGCGCTACGGCGACCTCACGGCCGTGGACGGCGTGACGCTGGCCGTCCCGCGCGGAAGCTTCTTCTCGCTCCTCGGCCCGAGCGGCTGCGGCAAGACGACGCTGCTCCGGCTCGTCGCCGGCTTCGAGACGCCGGACGCCGGGCGCGTCGCCATCGCCGGGCAGGACGTGACGGACGTGCCGCCGCAGCGCCGCCCGACGGCCCTCGTCTTCCAGAACTACGCCCTCTTCCCGACGATGACGGTGGGCGAGAACGTGGCCTACGGGCTCGAGGTCAAGAAGTGGAAGCGTGCGCGCGTGCGGGAGCGCGTCGCCGAAGCGCTCGGGCGCGTGGACCTCGGCGGGCTCGAGGCGAAGCCGGTCAGCCGGCTCTCGGGCGGGCAGCAGCAGCGCGTCGCCCTCGCGCGGGCGCTCGCGGTGGAGCCCGACGTGCTGCTCTTCGACGAGCCGCTCTCGAACCTCGACCTCGCCCTCCGCGAGGAGACCCGCCGCGAGCTCAAGGCGCTGCAGGAGGAGCTCGGCACGACGAGCCTCTACGTCACCCACGACCAGGCCGAAGCGCTCGCGCTCTCGGACCTGATCGCGGTGATGCACGCGGGCCGCGTCGTCGAGGTCGGGCCGCCGGAGACGCTCTACATCACGCCCGAGACGGCCTACGTCGCCCGCTTCCTCGGCGGCAGCAACGTCGTCGAAGACGCTGCGCTCATCGCGGGCCTGGTGCCGGACGAGCCGCGCCCCGACGGCTACGTGCTCTCGGTCCGCCCCGGCGAGGGTGGGGGCCGCCGGCGAGGACGAGGCGGGCTCGGTCCCGGCGCGGCTCCGCAGCCGGCTCTACCTCGGGGGCCTACGCCGAGTGGACCGTCGAGGCGCTCGGGACCGCCCTGCGCGTGTGGATGCCGCCGGGGGCCCCGGTCCCCGATCCGCTCTTCGTCCGCGCCTCGACCCATCACTGGGTGCGGGCGTAGCCGTATCCTGTCCCACCTCTCGTCCCTCTCCGTACGGGCGACGGATGCGCCGCCCCTGCCCGCGACTCCCCTCATGACTACCGACGACGACCTCACCCTCCGCGACGACCTCGACGGGCTGACGCCGGCCCGCATCGCCACGCTCTACCGCCGCGCCCCGCTCCTCCGGCCCACGGGCGACCGCGCCGCGATCGAGCGGATGTTCGCCCGCTCGTCGCTCGTCCTCTCGGCGTGGATCGGCGACCGGCTCGTCGGCCTCGCCCGCGTGCTGACCGACGGCGAGCAGTTCTCGTTCCTGTGCGACCTCGCCGTCGAGCCCGACGTGCAGGGGGCGGGGATCGGCAAAAAGCTCATCGCCGAAGTCCTCGAGCGCTGCCAGGGGACCGAGCTCGCCCTGCGCGACTCGGACCTCTCGGCGGGCTTCTACGAGCGGCTCGGCTTCACCCGCGTCGAGAACGGCTGGATGAAGCAACTCTGACGAGCGACGAAGTACGAGCGCCGAACCTAGAGCGCTCGCTGTCGTCGCTCGCTGTCGTCGCTCGCAGGCTGGGAACGCGGCGATAGACCCCGCGTGTGAGGCTGCCGCACCCCGCAGCCCCGGCGGGTATCTTGCGCCCCTCCCCACCTCACTGCCCAGAGCTATGAAGCGACTCGTCGTCGTAGAGTCCCCCACGAAGGCCCGCACGATCCGCAATTTCCTCCCGAAGGGGGAGTACCGCGTCGAGGCGTGCATGGGGCACGTCCGCGACCTCCCGTCGTCGGCCTCCGAGGTCCCCGCCGCCGTCAAGAAGGAGAGCTGGGGCACGCTCGGCGTGAACGTGGACGAGGGCTACGCGCCCGTCTACGTCGTCCCGAAGGAGAAGCGCAAAGTCGTCAAAGAGCTGAAAGACGCGCTCAAGACGGCCGACGAGCTCTACCTCGCCACCGACGAGGACCGCGAGGGCGAGTCCATCGGCTGGCACCTGCTCGAGGTACTCAAGCCGACCGTGCCGGTGCGCCGGATGGTCTTCCACGAGATCACGAAGGAGGCCATCCACCGCGCCCTCGGCGAGACGCGCGACATCGACCAGCGGCTCGTCGACGCCCAGGAGACGCGCCGCGTGCTCGACCGGTTGGTGGGCTACACCATCAGCCCGCTCCTGTGGAAGAAGATCGCCCCGCGCCTCTCGGCCGGGCGGGTCCAGAGCGTCGCCGTCCGCCTCCTCGTGCAGCGCGAGCGCGAGCGCCTCGACTTCGTCACCGCCGGCTACTGGGACCTCAAGGTCACCCTCGAACAGGACGAGCAGGCGTTCGAGGCGACCATGATCGCCCTCGGCGACCGGCGGCTCGCCACGGGGCGCGACTTCGACGAGAACACGGGCAAGCTCAAGGAGGGGAGCGAGGCCTTCGTGCTCGAAGAGGCGCAGGCCCAAACCCTCGCCGAGCGCCTGCCGGACGAGCCGTGGCGCGTGGCGTCGGTCGAGTCGAAGGTGGTGACGCGCCGCCCGGCCCCGCCGTTCATCACGAGCACGATGCAGCAAGAGGCCAACCGCAAGCTCGGCCTCTCGGCGCGCGACGCGATGCGGGTCGCGCAGAAGCTCTACGAGAACGGCCACATCACCTACATGCGGACCGACTCGCCGAACCTCTCGTCCGAGGCCATCGGCGCGAGCCGGAAGGCCGTCGAAGAGCGCTACGGCAGCGAGTACCTCTCGCCCAAGCCGCGCCAGTTCTCGGCCAAGAAGAGCTCGGGCGCGCAGGAGGCCCACGAGGCCATCCGCCCGGCTGGCACCCAGATGCGGACCCGCAAGGAGATCGGGCTCTCCGGCGTCGAGGGCAAGCTCTACGACCTCATCTGGAAGCGGACCGTCGCCACCCAGATGGCCGACGCCAAGCTCCGCCAGACGCGCGCCGAGATCACCGCCGGGGCCGACGGCCCGGAGCAGGCGACCTTCCGCGCCAACGGCCAGACGGTCGAGTTCGCCGGCTTCTTCCGCGCCTACGTCGAGGGCTCGGACGACCCGAACGCGGCGCTCGAAGACCGCGACAACCCGCTGCCCGCCCTCGATGAGGGCGACACGCCGGCGTGCCGCGAGGTCGAGGCCCTCGGCCACGAGACCAAGCCGCCGGCGCGCTACACCGACGCGACGCTCGTCCGGATGCTGGAAAGCGAGGGCGTCGGCCGACCGAGCACCTACGCCTCGATCATCGACACGATCGTGAACCGGGGCTACGTCCGGCGCGACGGCAAGCAGCTCGCCCCGACCTTCACGGCCTTCGCCACGACCAACCTGATGGAGGACAGCTTCTCGCCGCTCGTCGACACCGGCTTCACCGCCGAGATGGAGCAGATCCTCGACGACATCGCCGAGGGCAAGAAGGAGCCGACGCGCTACCTCGAACGGTTCTTCCGGGGCGAGGGCGGCATCGAGCCCGGCGTCGAGGCGGGGCTGGAAAGTATCGACGCCCGAGCGATGTCTACCATCGAGCACCCGAAGTGGGGCGGCTACCGCGTGCGCGTCGGCAAGTTCGGCCCCTACGTCGAGGGCGAGATCGACGGCGAGACCAAGACCGCCTCGCTCCCCGACGGCCTCGCGCCCGCCGACGCCGACGAGGCCGCGCTCGCCGACCTCCTCCGCACCAGCAACAAGCCCGACGAGATGCTCGGCATCCACCCCGAGCACGACCAGCCGGTCTTCGTCAAGCAGGGCCCCTACGGCCCCTACGTCCAGCTCGGCGACGACGAGCAGGAAGGCAAGCCGAAGCGGACCTCGCTCCCGAAGGGCGTCCAGCCGGAGGACGTGGACATGGACACGGCACTCGGCCTGCTGAGCCTGCCGCGCACGATCGGCGAGCACCCCGAGGGCGGCGTCGTCAAGGCGAGCATCGGGCGCTACGGGCCGTACGTCCAGCACGGCAGCGTCTTCGCCTCGCTCAAGCCCGAGGACGATGTGCTGACGGTCGCGTTGGATCGCGGGCTCGAGCTCCTCGCGCAGAAGCGCCAGAAGAACAAGCCGCTCCGCACGCTCGGCACGCACCCCGAGACCGGCGACCCGGTGGAGGTCTTCGAGGGCCGCTACGGCCCCTACGTCAAGCACAAGCGCACGAATGCCACCATCCCGAAGGGCACCGACCCCGACGAGGTCACGCTGGAGCAGGCCGTCGAGCTGATCGCCGCGAAGGCAGCCAAGAAGGGGGGGAAGAAGGGCGGTCGCCGGAAGAAGACGGCCTAGCGCGCAGACCGTCCCACGAGCAGCGATGGAAACGACGGCACCTTCTCCTATTCAGCGCCAAGCGGAGGGTCCGAAGCGCGTGGCGCTGCCCATCGAGGGGATGGAGTGCGCCGCGTGCGCGGTGCGGATCGAGAAGGCCCTCGGCAAGCAGGCCGGGGTCCGCACGGCGAGCGTGAACTACGCCACCGGCGAGGCGCTCGTCGAATACGACGCCGGCGCGGTCGGTCTAGACCTCCTCGCGGCGGCGGTCGAGCGGACGGGCTACCGCGTCCGCCCCGAGCCTCCCGGCGGAGCCGAGGCCGCCGAAGAGCAGGAGGACCGCTACCGAGCGACGCGCCGCCGCACCGTCGTCGCCGCCCTCCTGTCGCTCCCGGTCGTGGTGCTCTCGATGGCCCACGGCGCGATCGACTTCCCCGGGATGCGCGGGCTGATGCTCGCGCTCACGACGCCGGTCGTGGCGTGGGCGGGGGCGGGGTTCTTCGCCGGGGCGTGGCGGGCGCTCCGGCACCGCGCGGCGGACATGAACACCCTCGTCGCGCTCGGCGTCGGGACGGCCTACGGGACCAGCGTCGTCGCCACGCTCGCGCCGGGGCTGTGGGCGAGGGCGGGGCAGAGGCCGGAGGTGTACTTCGAGGCGGCAGCGGTGATCGTCACCCTCCTCCTGCTGGGCCGGCTGCTCGAGGAGCGGGCGAAGGGCAAGACCGGCGCGGCGATTCGGCGGCTCGTAGACCTCCAGCCCGAGACGGCCCGCGTCGTCCGTGATGGGCAGGAAACGGACGTGCCGGTGGCCGAGGTCGCGCTCGGCGAGACGGTGGTGGTGCGGCCCGGCGAGCGGGTCCCGCTCGACGGAACCCTCGTCGAGGGCGCGTCGGCGGTGGACGAGAGTATGCTCACCGGCGAGCCCCTCCCGGTCGAGAAGCGCCCCGGCGACGCGGTCACCGGGGCCACCGTCAACCGGACGGGCGCGTTCACCTTCCGCGTCACCCGAACCGGCGAGGGCACGACGCTCGCGCAGATCGTCCGCCTCGTCCGCGAGGCGCAGGGCCGCAAAGCCCCGATCCAGCGCCTCGCCGACACCGTCGCGGGCGTCTTCGTCCCCGTCGTGCTTCTCGTCGCTGTCGTCACGTTTGTGGTGTGGATGCTCGTCGGGCCGGAGCCCCGGCTGGGCTACGCGCTCCTCACGTTCGTCAGCGTGCTCATCATCGCGTGCCCGTGCGCGCTCGGCCTCGCCACGCCGACGGCGATCGTGGTGGCGACGGGCCGGGCCGCCGAGCACGGCATCTTGTTCAAGGGCGGCGACGCGGTCGAGCGCGTGCGCGACGTGGAGGTCGTGCTCCTCGACAAGACGGGGACGCTCACCGAAGGCAGTCCCCGCCTCGCGGACGTGGTGCCGCTCGCCGGGTGGGGCGAGGCCGATCTGCTCGCGCTCGCCGCCGCCGCCGAGGCGCGGAGCGAACACCCCATCGGCGAAGCCGTCGCTGCCGAGGCCGAAGCGCGCGGGCTGGCGCTGTCGCCCGTCGAAGCCTTCCAATCGCAGACCGGGCTGGGCGTCGAGGCGACCGTGGGCGGCCGCGCCGTGCTCATCGGCAACCGCGACTTTCTGGCCGAGCACGGCGTCGAGCAGGGCGCGCTCGACGGCATCGAAGGCGGCCTCGCGGCGGCAGGCAAGACGGTGGTGCGCGTGGCGGTGGAGGGCGAGGCAGCGGGCGTGCTCGCCGTCGCCGACACGGTCCGCCCGACGTCGAGGGAGGCCGTCGCTGCGCTGCGCGGCCTCGGCGTCGAGGTGGTGATGGTGACGGGCGACGCCGAGGCGTCGGCGCAGGCCGTCGCCGAGGCCGTCGGCATCGAGCGCGTCGAGGCGAACGTGCGGCCCGCCGGCAAAGCCGAGGTCGTGCGCCGCTACCAGCGCGAGGGCAAGGTGGTGGCCCACGTCGGCGACGGGATCAACGACGCCCCCGCGCTCGCCGCCGCGGATGTGGGCGTGGCCCTGGCCGCGGGGACCGACGTCGCGGTCGAGGCGAGCGACGTGACCCTGGTGCGGGACGACCTCCTCGCCGTCGCCGCCGCCTTCCGGCTCTCGAACCGGACCCTGCGGACGATCAAGCAGAACCTCTTCTTCGCCTTCGTCTACAACGTCCTCGGCATCCCGGTGGCGGCGGGCGTGCTCTACCCGGTCTTCGGTTTGCTCCTCTCGCCGGTCATCGCGTCGGCGGCGATGGCGCTCTCGTCGGTGTCGGTCGTGACGAACAGCCTCCGGCTCCGGCGCATCGCGCTCGGCTAGGCCGCGTGGACCTTCAACCCAGATCGGCTCTCATAGCAAGGCTATGGTGCGAGATATTTATCTCACGGATTAGTATCAAATAATTGGGTTTGTTAGCCCTCCTTCCCTAAGTCATCCCCGCGAAGGCGGGGAACCCTGCGAGGGTTGAGCCACGCGCCCTCGCCGTATGGATTCCCGCCTGCGCGGCAAGGACTCAGTCATTCAGAGAAGTGGTATAATCGGTCTGCAGAAAATCCTCGCCGAGCACCCGGTCGAGCGCGTCGGCGAGGCGGCCCGCGTCGGCGCGGCTGAAGACGAGGGGCGGCTTGATCTTGACGACGTTGCCGAGCGGCCCGTCGGTGCTGAGGAGGATGCCGTGCTCGCGCATCCGCTCGACGAGGTAGGTCGCGCGCTCCGGCGCGGGAGCGAGCGTCTCGCGGTCGAGCACGAGCTCGATCCCGAGGAAGAGGCCGAGGCCGCGCACGTCGCCGATGACGGGGTGGCGTCGCATCGAGTCAGACAGACGCTCTTTCAGGTAGCCGCCGACCGTTGCCGCGTGCTCGCGCAGGCCCTCGTCCTCGATCACGTCGAGCACGGCGAGGCCGACGGCGCACGAGACGGGGTTGCCGCCGTAGGTGTTGAAGTACTCCATCGGGGCGAGCGACGCTGCGATCTCGGGCGTGGTCACGACCGCCGCGAGCGGGTGCCCGTTGCCGATGGGCTTGCCGAGCGTCACGACGTCCGGCACGACGCCCTGCGTCTCGAACCCCCACCACCGCCCGACGCGCCCGAACCCGACCTGCACCTCGTCGGCGATGCAGACGCCGCCCGCCGCCCGTGTGAGCCGGTACGCCTCGGCGAGGAACCCGTCCGGGAAGACGATCTGCCCGCCGCAGCCGAGGAGCGACTCCGCCATGAACGCCGCGACCTGTCCGCCCGCCTGCTCCACCGCCCCGGCGACGTGCGCGGCGTAGGGCCCGGCAGCGTAGGGCCCGGCGTCGGGGCTGCCGCGCAGAGGGTCCGGCATCGGGACGACGTGGACGTAGCCCGGCGGGCCGTGGCCGCCCGGCCCGTCGTGCTTGTACGGGCTGACCTCGATGAGGGCGGTCGTGTGCCCGTGGTACGCGCCGCCGAGCGCGATGACGTCCCGGCAGCCCGTGTGCGTGCGGGCGAGGCGGAGGGCGAGGTCGTTGGCCTCGCTGCCGCTGTTGACGAAGAAGCACACCGAGAGCGGGTCGGGGAGGAGCGCCGCGAGGCGCTCGGCGTAGGCGACGACGAGGGGGTGGAGGTAGCGCGTGTTCGTGTTGAGCACCGCCATTTGCCGCGCCGCCGCCCGCACCACGCGCGGGTGCGCGTGCCCGACGTGGCAGACGTTGTTCACGCCGTCGAGGTACGCCCGCCCGTCGGCGTCGTAGAGCCGCGCCCCGACGCCCCGGACGAGGTGCAGCGGCTCTCGGTACGACACGCTGAGGGACGGCCCGAGGCGCTCGCGCCGGGCCTCGAGAATCTCCTCGCCGGTTCGTTCGGGTTCGGGAAAGGCGGATTCGGGGATGCGGAGCAGCAGGTTCGGGTCGGGGCAGAGGCTCCGCCACACGTCGCGCTCGTCGGCGGCCCCGACGCCGGGGAAGTCGCCGCGCCGGTCGAGGAGGTCGGTGACGAGCTGAAGGTGGAGGTGGGGGGCCCAGCCGCCGTTCTCCTCCGGCGCGCCGAGGGTGCCGATGGGCTGCCCCGCCTGCACCGCGTCGCCCTCGGCGAGCCCGCCGAGCGAGGCCCGGCTGAGGTGGCCGTAGAGCGTCCAGAACGGCGGGCACCCCTCGGGCCACCCGCCGGGCCGGTGTTCGAGAATGACGGTCGGCCCGTAGTCGAGCGGGAGGGCGTTGTCGGCGACGCTGTGGACGGTCCCGTCGAGCGGAGCGAAGACCGGCGCGCCCGCCGGTTGGAACAGGTCGATCCCGAGGTGGACCGTGCGCGCCCCGCCGGTCTCCGTGCGGAACTGCTCGCCGGTGTAGACCAGCCGCGCCTCGTCGTAGCGTCCGACGCCGACCTCGGCCCCGGCCTCGCGCATCTTCTTCTCGATCTCGTCCGAGGCGAGCATGGGCACCGAGAGCGCGTCCGCGCCCCACGCGGTGCTGCCCACGCCGAAGTCGAACACGACGACCGGCGCGGTGCCCGGATCGGGATGGACCACGGGGGCGAGCGCGTCCCGGTTCGCCTCGAGCCACGCCGCGACGGCAGCGGTCCGCGGGCACGGGGCGAGGCCGCACGCGGCGCGTATCCGGTAGTGCGCCCATCGCCCGTGGACGCGGTCGAGCCGTTCGAGCGCGGCCCACGCGGGGGCTTCGCTGACCGAGAGGTAGGCGTCGTGGGGCTCGTCGCGCCGCCGGGCCGCCGACATCGCCACGCTCAGGCACAGCCGCAGCGCGACGAGCGGGAAGAAGGCGGCGAGCTCGGCTTCGCTCAGCGGGTACGCCGCGTGAAACCCCGCCGCCACGTCCGCCGCCGCCCCGACCGGGTCGGGCGCGCCGAGCACGGCATACGCCGCCGCCACCGCCGGGTCGGCGACGGTCGGCGACCACACCGCGTCGCCGAAGTCGATCAGCCCGACGACCGTGCGCCCGGGCGATGGCAGGGGCGAGACGAGGACGTTGTGGTCGTTCGCGTCGCCGTGAACGAGGCTGTGGCGGAGCGCGCCGAGGGGCGGGGCCTCGCGCTCGGTGCGTCCGAGGTGGCGCTCTACGAGGGCGCGGCACTCCGCGTCCGGGACGTGCCGAAGGTGGCGGCGGACGACCGCCGGGGCGCGGCTCAGCTCCCAGTCGAACGGGCGGTGTGCCGCCGCCGCGTCGAGCCCGTCGAGGCAGGCCGCGAGCCGACCCAGCGTGCCGCCCAGGTCGCGGCGCAGCGCCGGGGTCTGCGGGTTGACCCCGGCCAACGGGACACCGGGGAGGTGCGAGACGACGTGGGCAAGATGCCCCCGGCCGTCGTCCTCGACCGTCGTGATCGCCTCGCCCGACGTGGCGAGCCGGACCACCGGGCACGGCACGCCGCACGCCCCGAGCCGCTGCATCATCTCGACCTGCATCGCCAGCACGGCCCGGTCCTCCGCCGCACTCGCGATCTTCAGCACCCACGCCGGTTCGCCGCGGACGCGGAGCAGCCAGTTCTGATCGCGGTCGCTCGGCAGGGCGGACGCTTCGGCGACGACGCCGAAGCGCTCGCGGGCGATCCCCTCGGCGTCGGCGGAAGAGAAGCGGGAACGGGCGTCGGCGAGCGAGGGCACAGAGGACGGGGGACGGCCAGTACGGCAGAAGCCGTGAAGCTACGGCACCGGCCTCGCCACGAGCGGCCGTAAGGGCAGACCTCTGGGTCTGCCCTCGTGCGGAGCGCACCCCACGCTTCGCAGCACGCTAGTGCCGGGCGAAGACGGCGGCGCGCCCATCGCGGGTGAACATGAACACCTCGTACTGCTGCGCCGGGCGGCCCTCGACCTCCATCCCCGGCGAGCCGATGGGCATCCCCGGCACGGCGATCCCGACGGCCTCGGGCGGTTTCTCGGCGAGGAGCCGCCGCACGTCCTCCGCCGGCACGTGGCCCTCGACCACGTAGTCGCCGACGACGGCGGTGTGGCAGGAGGCCAGCTCGTCCGGCACGCCGAGCCGCGCGCGCGCGTCCGCCGTGCTCGACACCTCGACGGTCTCGACCTCGAAGCCCGCCTCGGTCATGTGGTCTGCCCAGAGGCCGCAGCAGCCGCAGGTCGGGGTCTTGTAGACGGTGACGCTCGGGGTCTGCGCCTCGGAGCGGCAGCCCGCCAGGGCGAACGCGAGGAGGAGGAGCGGGAGGAGAGAGAGTCGCATGGTCGTGGTCAGTTGGTGTAACCGCGCAGGCGGTCGTAGGCGGTGACTTGCTCGGGCGTGAGCGCGTCGCGCATCGCGATGTGCGCGTTGAGGTGAACGGCTCGGAGCCGCCCCCGCGCTTCGCCGATGTGCTCGGTCATACGCGCCACCATCTCCTCGGTCGCCTCGCCGCGTGCGAAGAGTTGATCGAGGTGACGCTCCATCTCGACGATCTGCGCGCCGAGCGGCCGGGCGTCGGCCTGCACCGCGTCGAAGAGCCGCTGCGCCTCGGCGCGTTGCTCGCCCGAGAGCGCCAGGCTGTCGGCGAGCTCGAGGACGTGGAGCGGGCCGGGGTAGCCGTTGAGCTCCGCCGCCCTCGCCAGCCCCAGCCCGCGCCCTTCGAGCAGGCCCGCCGTCTCCTCGGCAGAGAGCGCCTTGACGGTGCGGTCCGTGTCGCCGGCGTAAGCCGAGGGATTCGCGTGGTCCGCGTGGTTGTGGTGATCGCCGTGCTGCGCGGCGGCGGGAAGGGCGGCAAAAATCAGGAAAAGGAGCAGGCGCACGGTCGGGAGCGGTTAGCGGTCGGGAGCGGTTAGCGGTGGTCGAGGCTGTCGATTAGGGCTTCCATCTCGCTGATCTCGCGGCGCTGCGCCTCGATGATCTCGCCGGCGAGCCGGCGGACGCGCGGGTCGGAGAGGCGCGCCCGCTTACTCGTCAGGATGGCGACCGAGTGGTGCGGAATCATCGCCTTCATCCACGCCACGTCGCCCACGGTGTCCTGGCTGCGGACGAGGAAAAGGGCGGCGGCGAAGACGAGCGCGCTCCCCACGAAGATAGCGATGTTCTTCCGCCAGTCGTTGTACATCCCGAGCATGAAGGTGAGCATAATGACGGCCATCGCCGCGCCCATGTAGAGCGCCATCCAGAGCTTCGTCTGGCTCCACCACACGTGGTCGAGGCCGTAGACGGTCGAGTACATGAGGACGAACATCACCACCGTCGAGGTGGCGATCATGGCAGCAAAGCGAAGGTAGGACATGGGAGGAGGGAACGGGGGAGGGGAGAGTGGTCAGTGCATCGAGTGATCGCCGTGCTCGGCGGGAGCTGCGCCCGGAGTGAGGCGGATGCCGTCGCGGGCGGCTTCGGCGGCGGTGACGGCGCGGGCGACGGTGCCGGGCGGGTGGTTGTACCAGCCCGGGTCGGTGTCGTAGTCGACGGGCTTCGGGCGGACCTTGAGGTTGGTGTACATCCCGCCCATCGTGATGTAGCCGAACGGACCGGGCGAGCCTACCATCGGGATCGAGTTGTCGGGGACCGGCACGTGCCCCATCTGGACGTGTTTGCCCATCTCGTCCATCCCGTGCTCGCCCATCGTGTGGTAGCCGGGCAGGAGCGGCTGCACGTCGCGGTCGAGCGACGCCGCGTCGACGCCGGTCGTGTTGGGGACGTCGTGGCCCATCTGGTTCATCACGTGGTGCGTCATGTGGCAATGCATCGCCCAGTCGCCGAGCGCGTCCGCCGTGAACTCGACCGTGCGCGTCGAGCCGACGGGGACGAGGACGGTGGTCTCGGGCCACTGCCCCGCTGCGGGGACCGGCCCGCCGTCGGTTGCGACGATCTGGAAGGAGTGCCCGTGGAGGTGGATCGGGTGGTGGTCCATCGGCGAGAGGTTGCCGAAGCGAAGGCGGACCCTGTCCATGTGCCCGACGACGAGCGGGTCGGTGCCGGGGAACGCCCGTGCGTTCATTGTGAGCACGTTGAAGTCGGCCATCGCGTTGGGGTCCGGGCGGCTCGTGCCGGGGCGGACGCGCCACTCGTGGAGCATGATCGCGACGTCGCGCTCCACGCGGTCGCGCGCCTCCCGTGGGTGGACGACGAACAGGCCCGTCAGCCCGAGCGCGATCTGCGTCATCTCATCGTGGTGGCTGTGGTACATGAACGTCCCGTTCTGGCGGATCGGGAAGTCGTAGACGAACGTCTGGCCGGGCTCGATCACGGGCTGGTTCAGACCGCCCACGCCGTCCATGCCGTTGGGGAGGAAGAACCCGTGCCAGTGCACCGTCGTCGCCACGCCCAGGCGGTTGGTGACGTAGACCCGCACGCGGTCGCCCTCGACGGCCTCGAACGTCGGGCCGTGGACCTGCCCGTTGTAGCCCCAGCACGTCGCCGTGAGGCCGGGCGCGAACGCGTGTTCGACCTCCTCGACGGTCAGCTCGTAGACCCACGCGCCGTCGCTCGCGCGGCGTCCGGTGAGGGACGAGCCGTTGGGGGTGTAGACGCGGGCGGGCCGGTCGCCCGTCCACCGTGTGGCGAGGCCGCCCGGCGTGGACCGGAGCGCCGGGGTCCGCGGTGCGTTGGGATCGAGCCGGACGGGGAGCGCGCCCGCCCGGCGCGCGCCGAGCGCGGCACCGCCGAGGCCGAGGGCACCGGCTTTCATCCAGTCGCGGCGAGAAAACGTAGACATAGTCGTGAGGGGTAGTGACCGAGTCGTAAGGGCTAGTGACCGGCGTCGCCCTGAGCGCCGGTAGGGCTGGACGTCGAGAGGGCACCCGCGTCGAGGTCGGGCCTCCCGCCCTGGAGGAGGAGGGCGAGGTCGGCCCGCGCCGTCCAGTAGGCGGCGAGCGCGTCGAGGTAGTGGCGGCCGGCGCGGACCTCTTCCTGCTGCGCTTGCAGGAGGCCGAAGACGCCCGTCTGCATCGCGTTGTACTGCCGGAGCGTCTGCGCCGTCAGCTCGGCGCGGAGCGGGAGGACGACGGCCTGGTAGTGCCGCGCCACGGTGCGCGCCGCATCAAGCCGGGCCGTAAGGAGCCGGGCCGCTGAGCGTACCTCGACGCCGAGGGCGTGGTAGATGGCCTGTCGGCGGCGAAGCTCGGCGCGGAGCCGGGCGAGGCGAGCTTGGCCTTGGTCGAAGAGGGGGAGGACGACGTCGGCCTCCGGCCCGGCCTCCCACTCGCCCTCCTCACGCTCTAGCTCGCCGCCGGCCTCTAGCTCGGGCAGCAGGCTTTCGGGCCGGGCGAGGCCGAGGCGCTCGCCGTAGGTCACGATGTCCTGCCGGGCCGCCGCAAGCGCGAGGCTGGCCTCGACAGCCTGGGCCTCGACGTTCGCCGCCGCCATCGCGGCATCGGGCACCGCGGCATCGGGCACCGCGGCATCGGGCACCGCGGGCAGATCGCCCGCGAGCGTGAAGGCCGCGTCCTCGCCGAAGACACCCATCCGGCGGGCGAGAGCCTCGCGGCTTTCGACGGCTTGTGCCTCGGCGCTCACGAGGTCGAGGCGGGCCTGCTCGAACCGGGCTTGCTCGGCGAGGAGGTAGGCGGCGGGCACGTTCCCGGCCTCTCGGAGAAGGAGTGCCGCACCGTACGCGGCCTCGGTATTCTCGACGATCACGCGCTGCATCGCGGTGAGGGCAGCGTCAGCCTGTGCTCGAAAGAACGCCGTCTGGGTCTCCGCAGCGAAGCCGAGCACCGCCTCTGCTACACGGAGCCGTGCGGCCTCGTAGGCACTCCGGGCAATGCGTTTGCGGAGCGGGAGGTAGAACACGTCGAGAAACTCGAACGCGGCGGTGAACCGGAGCTCAGGCGGGCCGCTCTCTTCGAGCGACCACCGCGCGCCCGCGCCGAAGACGGGGTTCGAGAGCAGCCCGGCTTGCACGAGGTCGGCCTGGGCCACGCCGAGGTCCTCGTAGGTCGCCTGGAGGCGTCGGTTGTTGAGGAGCGCCACCTGGACGGCGGCCTCGGCGGTGAGCGGGCCGGCGAGGAGCGAGTCCACGGCGCGGTCGGCCGCGGCGTCCGCCTCGCTGCCGGTGCGCCAGACCGTGCGCATCGCGGTGCGCCCGTCGAGCGTGGTGCCCACGTCCTCGAAGGCGCGTTGCGGCTGGACCGCCGCGCAGCCTGCGAGCGTGAAGCCGGCGCAGACGAGCGCCGGGAGGTAGCCTCTGTAGAGCATGACCTGATCGGGGTAGAGATCAAAAAGACACACGTCTGCCCAAGGGGGAGCGTGTGAGCAAGCGGCTCAACCACGGAGCCGCCGGGCAGCAGCCGAAGCTGCTGGGCCGCCGATCAGGTCAGGAAGCGGCCGAGAGCGATATGGAGCGGGATAGGTCGGCCCGGCGGCGAGGCGTCGGGCGACGGGACCGGCCGGCTCGGCGGCGAAGCGAGCGCCGCGTTCGGAAGAACGAGCACAGCCGCTACGCCGAGCGCCGGGGCCGGGGGGGCCGGCGCGCCGACGGCGACGAGCACGCAGCACGGCATCGCTGCCGTCGGCGGCGAGGCCGGGGCGTCCGCCGGAGCGGAGTCTTCGCCGTGGCACGGCGGCACCTCCGGCGTCGAGTGCTCGGCAGGGCCCGGAGGCCCGTCAGGCACCGAGTGCTCTTCGCGTTCTGCGTGTTCTGCCAGCGCGTCCATCATCGCGCACGCGTGCTGCGCGAGCGGCATCGTCACCGTCAGCACGAGGCCGGCGAGCAGCGCGACGAGCGAAGCGTAGTAGGAGGGCCGGAGGCTGCGCATAGCGGGGGGACCAACGCGGAGGCCGGCGGCGCGTTCCCCGTCGTCGAGGCCGGCCGCCCGGGTCCGGTGCCGTATATTTTTCGTGATGCCGGACCCGGCGGGGGCGGCGTCCGTTCGAACCCCGACGCCGCCGCGCTCGGCCTCCCCCTGACGCTCTCACCTACCGAACTACGCCATGTCTATTCTTTCCCAGATGAAGGGCGTCGCCGCCAAAGATCAGCAGATGATCCGCGACGCCGAGACGATGATGGGGCCGGAGCCCGAGGAGATGGGCTTCATCAAGAACATGTTCTGGGGCCGCATCCGCGAAGACCTCGTCTTCCCGTACCCCCAGGTCTCGCGCGAGGAGAAGGCCGCGTGCGACGCGCTCCTCGCCCGCCTCGACGCGTACCTCGAGAACGAGCACCCCACGATCCAGATCGACCAGGAGGAGGAAATCCCCGAGTGGGCCATCGAGCGGCTCTTCGACCTCGGCGTGCTCGGCATGACGATCCCCGAGGCCTACGGCGGCCTCGGCCTCGGCGTGGCGAGCTACAACCGTGTCCTCGAACGGATCGGGCGGACGTGCGGCTCGACCGCCGTCGTCGTCTCGGCGCACCAGTCGATCGGCTGCAAGGCGCTGATGCTCTTCGGGTCCGAGGACCAGAAGCGGGAGTACCTCCCGAAGGTCGCGCGCGAGTACCTCTCGGCGTTCTGCCTCTCCGAGCCCCAGGTCGGCTCCGACGCCGCCGGGCAGGAGACCCGCTGCGAGCTCAGCGCCGACGGCACGCACTACGTCCTCAACGGCGAGAAGAAGTGGTCCACGTCCGGCGCGCTCGCCGGCTTCTTCACGGTCCTCGCCAAGCAGCAGGTGACGGACCCGAAGGCCGGCAAGACGCGCGAAGGCGTCACCGCGCTCATCGTCACCCCGGACATGGAGGGCGTGGACATCTTCCAGAAGAACCGCTCGAAGACCGGCATCCGCGGGACGTGGCAGGCCCGCATCCGCTTCACCGACGTCAAGGTGCCCGTCGCCCAGCGGATGCACAACGAGGGGCAGGGGCTGAAGGTCGCGCTGACGTGCCTCAACTACGGGCGCTGCACGCTCTCGGCCGGCGTCACGGGCGCGGCCAAGCAGGCGCGCGACCAGGCGGCCAAGTGGGTCCGCACGCGCTACCAGTTCAACCGCCCGCTCTCCGAGTTCGAGCTCGTCCAGCAGCACGTCGCCCACATGGCGGCCTACTGCTACGCGATGGACGCGATGCTCTACATGACGTGCGGCTTCCTCGACCGGCACGACGAGGACATCATGGTCGAGACCGCCGCGTGCAAGGTCTTCTGCTCGCACTACGGCTGGGAGGTCATCGACGCCGGGATGCAGATCATGGGCGGCGAGGGCTACGTTACCGAGAACGAGTACGACCGGCTGTGGCGCGACAACCGCATCCACCGCATCGTCGAGGGCTCGAACGAGGTCATGCAGTCGTTCGTCTTCGCCTACGGCGGCAAGCAGCTCGCCGAGTACATGCTCGGCGTGCTCAACGCCGTCGAGTGGGACGAGGAGTCGGGCGCGCTCGACAACCTCCGGCGGATCGTCGCGAGCGCCGTCAACCCGGACATCGTGAAGAAGGGGACCCCGCTCGCTGCCGAGATCTTCCTCGGCAAGAAGCGCCCCCGCGCCGACGTGCAGCGCCTCCACCCCGCGCTCCAGGGCCAGGCCGACCTGCTCGCGCGGCACGTCCAGACCCACAGCCGCGAGTTCAAGCTGACCTCGAAGCGGCTCGAGGAGACCATCGTCACGCGCCAGGTGATGCAGGCCCGGCTCGCCGACAACGCGATCCTGATGTACGCCTGGGCGTGCGTCCTCTCGAAGCTCGACAGCCAGCTCCGAGCCGGCGAGCGGGGGGCGGAATTCGAGCGCGACAAGGCCGCCGCGCTCCACTTCCTCCGCCTCGCCGACCTCCAGATCCGCGAGAACGTCCGGAGCCTCAGCCGCAACGCGGACCAGTCCATGGTCGAGGCCGCCCACGCGCAGTACGCCCTCACCGACACGCAGCCCAACGAGGCCTTCTACATCCACGAGTCCTCGCCGACGGCGCAGGGCACCGGACGCCCGGTCCAAACCGACGTCGTCAAGCAGTTCCCCGGCGACGCCCACGCCGAGGACAGCCAGGGCGACGGGGCCGCGACCTCGAAGCCGGGCACGCCCGCTTCCGCGAAGGCCTAGCGTTTTCGGCGGTACCGGCCCGGGGGAGGCCTCGCTTCGCGGCGGAGCCTCCCCCCGGTGCGTCGTCACGCCTCAGATTCGTCCGCCGCGACGTCGCCCTGGATGACGTTCGAGAAGTGCCGGCGGGCCTGGCCGCCGTCGAGCACGAAGGCGTTGACGAGCTGGAACTCGCCGCGCTCGCTCCGCATCGTGAACTCGACGAAGAGGTCGTCGCCATGCTCGGCCTTGCGGTCGGCCTCGACCGAGGAGACGGAGCCGTGGAAGGCGAAGAATTCGGCGAACTGGTCGCGGATGGCCGCCCGCCCCTGCTTCGCGCCGAACTCGAACGAGAGCATCACGGCGTCGTCGTGGTAGAGTTCGGCGACGGCGTCGGCGTCGGCGGCGAGGAGGTGCTGGCGGAGCTGGTCGAAGAAGGGCATGGGGAAGAGAAGGAAGTGGGGGGAAGAGGAGGGAGCAGAAGGGGGCTGATACCGAGGACACGCTGGAAAGTGCCGCGCGGGCCGCGCCGTCCTCGGGGCGGCGGCGCAGCGGAGCGGAGCGCGCCGTATGTCGTTGACGCAGCCTTCGAGTTGGGCGGAGGACGAGAGGTTCGGGTACTCGTTATAACAAATTGTTAACCGCAATAATCACCGGGGAGCGCCCATCGCCTCGCGCGCAAATCCGCCCGGCGCAAACCCGCCCGGCGCGTCTTGCTTGTTGAAGGTGCGACGCCTACTTTGCTTTCGGCGGAGCCCCCACGCTCCGCTAGAGGAACCGTCCCGCCCACCCCGAACCTTCCATGCCGATCAAGCTGCTGGTCACGCACGCCGAAGACGAGGGGTCGCCGGACGAGTACGTCTTCGATCAGGACACCGTCACGATCGGCCGCGACGGGGACAACCACCTGACCCTGCCGGACCCAGCGCGGATCGTCAGCAAGCGCCACGCGGAGGTCCGCGACACCGGAGGCGGCTACCTCCTGGCCGACTTGGGGAGCAAGAACTTCACCTTCCTCAACGGCAACCGCCTGCCCTCGGACCAGCCCGCCCGGCTCAGCCCCGGCGACCGCTTCACCGTCGGCGACTTCGAGCTGCGCTTCTACCCTGAGGCGGCCCCGTCCCCGAACGACGACCGGACGGTCTTCGCGGCGAGCTTCGTCAACCCCTTCGAGGAGGCCGCCGAGAAGCTGGCGGCGTCCCTCGGCGACCTGCGGCGCGTCTGGAGCGCCGAGGCTGGGGCGCACCGGGCCGACGCCCTCCGCACGGCGCTCGGCGCGGCCCTCGTCGGCGGTGAGGAGGAAGATGAGCCGGGTGCCGTCGTGGCAGCGCTCCTCGGCGGCAGCGGGGAAGAGGTCGGGGCGCAGCGAGCCCCTTTGGCGCCGCCGCCCGCCGCGCCGCCGCCCACGCCTACGCCGCCCGCCGATCTGCTGGCTCCGGACCCCGCGGTGTCCCCCTTCGCCGTGACGCAGCTCGAGCCGGTCGCCGTCCCCGCCGCCCCGCCGGCGGAGGCCGCGCCGCCCGCGACGGAGCCGTCCCGAACCGGACCGCCGGCGACGGGCTTGCCCGCGGCCGGCCGGCCTGCGCCCGGCGCGGCCCCGGCGGGGCAGGTCGAGCGCGTGTTGGACGTCCTCACAGACGTGGCCTCCCGGCTCCTCGCGATCCCGTGGCAGTTCCGGCACGAGTTCATCGGGCAGACGATCGTGCAGACCGAGGAGACCGCCCTTCTCTACGAGACCTCGCCGTCGGAGCTGAAGGCGCTGCTGCTCGACGCGCGCGACCCGGCGGAGGCGGAGCGCCGGATGGAGGCGGTGCTGGACGCGGCGGAGGCGGTCGTGGTGCACCAACTCGCGCTGCTCGACGGCTACAAGGCGAGCGTGCAGGAGGGGGCCGGTCGGCTCCTCGGGCAGGTGGACCCCGTGGCGTTGGAGGAGGAGATCGAGGCGAGCAGCCCGGTCTACAAAGTGCCTCAGCTCCGCGGCGTCGCGGTGCTGGACCGTCTCAAGGAGATCCACCAAGAGCTGGGCGGCGAGGACTGGTCGGTCGCAGAGCGGCGGGCCTTCCGCCCGGCGTTCATCAACGCGTACCTCGCCCGGATGACCCGGCGCAGAGCGTGACGCCGTGTAGTCTCTGTGTAGTCTCTAGAGTCTCCGCCCTGAGCCGCCGGCGTGCTCCCCACCCCTTACCTCAACCGCTCGATGGCCCGCATGTCTGCTCCCTTCTCGCTCGTTTTCTCACCCCGTAGGCTGGCTCCGGTCTGTGTGCTGGCTCTCGCGCTCGGGGGGTGCAGCCGGACGCTGCCGCCGCCGCCGCCGACGCGCGTGGTCGTCACCGGAGAGGCTGACCTCAACGCGGGCGGCAACGCCGCCGTCGTGCGGATCTACCAGCTCGCCGGCGACGCGGGCTTCCAGCGCGCCGACCTCCAGGACTTCTGGCAGAGCGACGAGCAGGCCCTCGGCGACGAGCTGCTCGGGAGCGCCCGCGAGGTGCTGCTCTATCCCGACGACAGCGAGACGGTCGAGCTCGCGCTCGAGGCCGGGACGCAGTTCGTCGGCTTCGCGGCGGACCTGCGGACGCCGGACCCGGACCACTGGCGCGCGGTCTATCCCGTGGACGCGGTGCGCGGCAAGGCCGTCGCCGTGCGCGTCGGCGAGAACCGCCTGTTCGTGACCATCCCATAGCGCGCCCCCGGCGGCGCGCTCACCCGTACCCCACCATGGCCCAGGACCGAGGCAAGGTCGTCTGGTACGAGGGGATGACCCTCGACCCTCACCACCTCCAGCAGTGGGACCGCTACCACCAGGACGTGGTCCACGCCCGCGTCGGCGCGCTGACGCGGCACGGGTGGGGCGTGACCGAGCTGTCGCTCGACGAGGAGCGCCTCGCCAACGGCGAGGTGGCCGTGCTCCGCTGCGCCGGGGTGCTCCCCGACGGCCTGCCGTTCGCCCTCCCCGAGGCGGGGCCGCTGCCGGAGCCGCGCGCGGTGGAGGAGCACTTCGCCGCCACGGGCGAGGCGCTCTCGGTGGTGCTCGCGCTCCCGGCGGAGCGCCCCGGCGGGGGCAACGTGGCGCGCAACGGGGCCGCTGCCCGCGAGGCGCGCTACGCCAGCACGCCGGTCTCGCTCCCCGACGACACCACGGGCGCGGACGAGCGCACGGTGGAGGTGGCGCAGCCCCGCTTCCGGATCGGGTTCGGGAGCGAGGCGCTGCCCGAGTTCACGGTGCTCCCCGTGGCCGAGGTCGTCCGCCGCGAGACCGGCCTGTTCGCGCTGCGCGAGACGTTCGTCCCGACGTGCCTCCGCGTCGGGGCCTCGGCGCGGCTGCGGCAGCTCGCGCGGCGGCTGCTCGAGCTCCTCGTCGCGCGCCACACGACGCTCGCCGAGCGGTGGCGCGGCGTGACGCAGCAGCGCGAGCTCTCGCCCGCCGACCTGACGGTGCTCGGGCTGAACCTCGCGATGAGCACCTACGTCCCGCTCCTCAACCACCACCACGCCGGGGGCGACACCCACCCCGAGGCCCTCTACACGACGCTCCTCGCGCTCGCCGGCCACCTCGCCGCCTTCACCCCCGGCGCGACCCCGCCGCGCGACTACCCGGTCTACACCCACGCCGACCTGGGCGGCTGCTTCAACGCGCTCGACGGCATTCTGACGGAGCTCCTCGGCGGCGCGGCACCGAAGGCCAACTACACCCGCGTCCCGCTCACCGAGGAGCGCGAGAACCTCTACGTCGCCCACCCCGGCGAGCGGCTGCTCGGCGAGGCCCAGTTCTTCCTCATCGCCCGCAGCGACGCCCTGCCCGAGGCCCGCCTCGCCGAGGAGCTCCCGCAGATGGTCCGCGTCGCCTCGCCGGACACCATCGACGCCGTGCTCCGGGCCCACGTCCGCGCCCTCAAGGTCGAGCACACGAACCGCCTGCCGCCCGGTGTCCCGATGGACCAGCAGGCGACGTACTTCCAGCTACAGAAGCGCGGGCCGTTCTGGGAGGCCGTCGAGGCCAGCGGCGGCCTCGCCCTGTTCGTCCCCGCCGAGTTCGGCGACCTGAAGATGGAGCTGATCGCCACGTGAGAGAGAGCAGAGAGAGCAGAGAGAGGAGAGAGCAAGAAAACCGAACAAAGTAGCGGGGCCGGGGCGCTTCGCGCCGACGCGCGTGCCCTTCCTGCCCTCCACGCCCCACGACCCCCCGTTCGTTCCCGACCCCTATGCCCGCTACCGCCGACCCTCCGCCGCTGCGCGTCAGCCTCGAGCAGCGCACCGCTCGCCTCGCGGACGTCTACGCGCCGTGCTTCTCGCTCGCGCTCCAGCTCCGCGCGACCGACGAGTACGGCGACGCCGAGGTGCTCCGCCGCCGGATCAAGCACCTGCTCGAGGCCCTCCAGCGCAAGGCCGCCGCCGCCGAGCTCGCCCCCGAGGACATCCGCGAGGCCGAGTTCGCCCTCGTCGCCTTTCTCGACGAAACGCTCCTCTCGTCCGAGTGGAGCCAGAAGGACCGCTGGCTCGCGCGCCCGCTCCAGCTCGAGCTCTACGACCGCTACGACGCCGGCGAGGCGTTCTTCGACCGGCTCGACGGGCTGCGCGCCAACCCCGGCCTCCACGCCGAGGTGCTCGAGGTGTACTACCTCTGCATGGCGCTGGGCTTCAAGGGCAAGTACCAGCTCCACGGGCAGGAGGAGCTGCGCGCGCTCATCGAAGAGGTGCAGGCCGAGACCGAGCAGCAGCCGGGGATGGCACCCGGCGCGCTCGCCCCGCACGGGCAGCCGCGCGGCCAGGTCGCCGAAGAGGTCCGCAGCCGGTTCCCGACGTGGGTCGTCGTCGCGGCGGCGCTCGTGGTCGGGCTCGTGCTCTACCTCGGGATGAGCGTCTACGTCGAGCGCGCGGCGGACGACGTGGCCGAGCAGATCAGGACCGAGGCCGGGCGATGAACGGAGCCGAGCGATGACCAGGTGGATGCGATGAAAAGACTGCTGAACGTCTTCAAGAGCCGGGGCTTCTGGATCGGCCTCGGGCTCTTCCTCCTCGCGGCGGCGGTGCTCCTGGCGGCGCTCGTGCTGGAGTGGCCGCTGGTGGTGACGGGGCTGGGGCTGGCAGTGGCGCTGCTGCTTGCCGGCCTCCTCGCGCTGCTGCGGCAGGTGAAGGCGGCGCAGGCGTCGAGCGGGCTCGAGCAGCAGATCTTCGCCCAGGCGCAGGCCCAGCAGCACACCGTCCGCGCCGACCAGCAGGCCGAGATCGCCCGCCTCCAGGCCGACCTCGAGCGCGCCATCGAGACGCTGAAGCAGTCCAAGCTGGGCAAGAAGGGGTGGCGGCCCGGCGGCGGCAAGGCGGCGCTCTACGCGCTGCCGTGGTACCTCATGATCGGCCCGCCGGGCGCCGGCAAGACCACCGCCATCGCCAACTCCGGCCTCAACTTCCCCGTCGGCACCGACCGCGTGCGCGGCGTCGGCGGGACGCGCGACTGCGACTGGTTCTTCACCGACCAGGCGATCCTGCTCGACACCGCCGGGCGCTACGTCACCGAGCACGAGGACGCCGACGAGTGGCTGGCCTTCCTCGACATCCTCAAGAAGCACCGCAAGGAGCGCCCGATCAACGGCGTCCTCGTCGGGATCGCGCTCGACGAGCTCATCGGCGCGGCCCCAGCCGAGGTCGAGCGCCACGCCGACACCGTCCGCGCGCGCATCGACGAGCTCGTGCAGCGCCTCGGCATCCGCTTCCCGATCTACCTCCTCTTCACGAAGTCGGACCTGGTGCAGGGCTTCGCCGAGTTCTTCGGCGAGCTCGACCGGCGCGAGCGCGAGGCCATCTGGGGAGCGACGCTCGCGCCGGAGGCGAGCCACGAGGCCGGGCCGGGCGGCCTCTTCGAGCGCGAGTTCGGCGTGCTCACCGAGGCGCTCTCGGGCGTGCGCTCGCGGCGGCTCCGGCGGGCGATGCCGCGCGAGGAGCGCAAGCTGGTCTACAACTTCCCGCTCCAGTTCGCCGCGCTCGAAGGCACCCTCGGGGCGTTCGTCGGGCGGCTCTTCCAGCCGAACCCGTACCAGGAGACGCCGGTTTTCCGGGGGTTCTACTTCACGAGCGGCACCCAGGAGGGCATCCCGATCGACCGCGTGATCCGCGCGGTGGAGGCCGAGTTCGACCTGCCGCCGGAGATGACGCCGCTCGGGGCCGAGACCGAGACGAAGAGCTACTTCATCAAGGACCTCTTCACCCAGGTCGTGGTGCCGGACCAGTACCTCGGGCGGCGGACCTCGCGCGCGGCGACCCAGCGCCGCCTCGCCCGCGCGGGGGCTTCCGCGGCGGCCCTCGCCGCGCTCGCGCTCTTCGTCGTCGGCACCTCGCAGGCGCTCGTCCGCAGCACGCTCGACCTCAACCGTGCGCGCGACGCGGCGGCCGAGGCCGCGGTCGTGCGCTGGGACGAGGCCCGCCCGAGCGCGGCGGACCTGGGCCGGATGGAGGCGCTCCGCGCCGAGATCGACCGGCTCGACGGGGGGCTGCCGGTGCTCCAGCTCGGCCTGAGCCGGCGCGGCGAGGTCCTCGGGCCGGCGCGCGCGCTCTACCACGCGCGGGCGCGCGCCTTCGCCGAGACCTACACGCTGCCCGAGCTGCGCCGCCGGATCGCGCTCGCCGCCTCGGACTCGGCGGCCCGCGCCGAGGTCCGCGACAACCTCAAGGCGTACCTCCTCGTGACCTCCGAGGCCGCGCGCCTCGGCGAGGCCGCCGACACGAGCTTCCTCCGCCAGCGCCTCACGGACGTGACCTACGCCGCGCTGTACGAGGCCGACGCGCCAGCGCTCGGGCGCGCGCCCGAGGGGTTCGACCGGCACCTCGCGGCGCTCGTGGACGGGCTGCGCGCTCGGCGCGTCGAACCGTTCGACCGCGAGGACGCCCTCGTCCTGCGCACGCGCACCCAGAACTGCGAGCAGCCGTCGATCCGCAACGTCTACGAGCGGATCAGGAGCGAGGGCAGCGGGCACGTCCCCGACGTCCGCCTCGCTGACGCCGTGACCGGGCGCTTCCAGTCGATGTTCCAGACGGCGGGGGGCGCGGCGCGGGTGCCCGGCTTCTTCACCCAGCGCGGCTGGGCGGAGTTCGCCCGCGAGGCGTTCGAGGCGGCGAGCCAGGACCCCGAGCGCGACGACTGGGTGATGGAGTGCACGACGGGCCCGTCGCTGGCCGCGACGCTCGAGCCCGGCGAGCTGCGGGCCCAGCTCGAAGACCTGTACTTCGACGACTATGCCCGCGCGTGGGAGCAGTTCATGCGGAGCGTCCGCTACCAGCCCGCCGCCGACGCCGCCACGGCCGTCGCCTATCTCGAAACCCTCGCCAGTGCGACCGACTCGCCGCTGCTCCACCTGCTCGCCCGCGTCACCGAGGAGACGACCTTCGGCGAGCTGCCCGGCGGGGCCGTCGGCGAGCGCCTCGCCGACGCCGCGCGGCGCGGCGTCGACCGAACGACGCGCCGCCTGACCGGGCGCGGGACCGAGGCGGGGGGGGGCGCGCTCCACCCCGTGACGCAGCAGTTCGCCGGGCTGCACACGCTCCGGGCCGACGAGGGCCTCGCCGGCGGAGCCGCCGACGAGCTCTACCAGGCCCTCGACGCGCTCGGGCAGGTCGGCAGCGCGCTCGACCGCGTGGCCGCCGACCCGGCGCAGGCCGCCGAGTTCGCCGCCGGCGTCCTCGGCCAGAGCGGGGGCGAGCTGAGCAACGCCCTCCGCCAGATTCAGCGCCTCCGCCACCTCAGCGCGGACGTCCGGAAGACGCTCTTCGAGGAGCCGGTCTTCGCCGCGTGGGGAACCATCCTGGGCGGGGCGCAGCGCCACCTCAACGAGCGCTGGCGCGACGAGGTCCGGGAGCCGTTCGAGCGCACCCTCGCCGGCCGGTACCCCTTCGACCCGGACAGCCGGCAGGACGCCCCGCTCAACGACTTCGAGGAGTTCTTCCGCCCCGGCGACGGGACCTTTGCCGTGTTCTACGACGAGGTGCTCGCGCCGTTTTTGACGCGCGAGGGCAGGCCGCGCGCGTGGGGGGGGCGCTCCGTCGGCCTCTCGGGCCGGGCCGAGGGCGCGGTCCGCCAAGCCCGCGACGTCGGCAGTACCCTCTTCAGCGGCGGCACGCTCCGGCTCGAGTTCGAGCTCCAGGCCGAGGTGCCCGCGCGCGACGGCGACGCCCCGACGCCGAGCCAGGTCTCGGTCTCGGTCCACGGGTCGGGCGACAGCTACGGGATGGGGTCGTTCCGCCCATGGACCCCCCTCGCGTGGCCCGGAAGCCCCGAGGCGCGCCTTACGCTCTCGACCAACCGGGGCGACCTGACGAAGCAGGCCGAGGGCGACTGGGCGTGGTTCCGGCTCCTCCGGCAGGCCACCGTCCGGCGCGCCTCGTCGACAGCGTACGAGCTCCGCTGGCCCTTCCAGGAGCGGGGGTACGTGGTCACCGCCCGCTACACGCTCCGCACGCGGAGCACCGCCTTCCCGTACGACGACCCGCTCCGCTTCTTCGCCTTCGCCCCACCCGCGACGCTGAACTGAGGACGAGAGGGACGAGCGAAACCGACAACTGGCGAGGCCGTGGGCTTTCGCGCCCGTAGGGGCGATCCCACGGGAGCGCCCGGTTCGAGGAGGGCCACCCCGTCCCCGCCCCGCCGTCCACCGCCTCGCCGCCTACTGTTCCCTAAGCCTATGCAGGCCGTCTCCCCCGGTGCCGCGTGCTTCGGCAAGCTCCCGACGCACGGCGACTTCGTCCGCCACCACGCGGGCGGGCGGGCGATGCGGACCTTCGACGAGTGGGTGCAGCGGGGCCTCCGGCTCGCCGCCGCTTCGGCCGGCGGCGAGGCCGAGCCGGGCGGCGGGGCGTTCTGCTTCTTCGCCGACGTGCCCGGCGCGCCCCACGCCCTAGCCGGGGCGCTTCGCCCGAGCCGCGACCGGACGGGCCGCCGCTACCCGTTCCTCGTCGCCGTCGAGGTCGAGAAGCGGCAGGTCGAGGGGCGGCGGATTCCGTCGTGGCCGGTGCGCTACCACGCCTTCTACGAGGCCGCCGCCGCGCTCGTGGACGATGCCGTGGCGGACCGCCTCGCCCAGGGCGAGCTCGCCGCGCGGCTCCGGAGGCTCGGCTCGGTCTACGCCGCCACGCCGTTCCCGGTCGACTACGAGTTCCGGCTCCGGCAGGTCCCGGCCTGCACCCTCTGGGCGCGGACGTGGGGCGACCCCGACGACGGGCGGAAGTACGTCCTCCTAAAGAACCTCACCGAGGTCCTCGGCGAGATGCGGGACCGCCGGGCGCGGCGGCTCCCCACCGCGCTGCGGCTCCCCCTCCCCGCCGCGCCCGACGCGCTCGACGCGAGCTTCTGGCTCGAGACCTGCTGGCACCTCCTCGGCACCACGCCGGACCAGCCCGTGCTCTTCTGGCGGCTCGCGGGCGAGGCCGACCGGCAGGTCCTCCTCGCCACGGCACCGCCGCCGCCGGAGCTGTTCTCCGGCGGGCTCGCCGCCGCCTCCGAGGACGTGCTCGCGCTCGACGACGCGCGCGGGCAGCCGACGGTCCACGCCGCGCTCTCGCTCCCGGCGCAGGTCGGGCACCTCATCGAGAGCGACACGGTGACCCTTCTCGACTTCATTCGCCGTATCGGTCCATAGAGCCGCACCGGTTCACCCGCACCGGTTCACAGAGAGGCTCCACAGAGAGGCTCCACAGAGAGGCTCCACAGAGAGGCTCTCGAATGCCGCTCCCCGCCGCCATGCCCGACGCCACCGAAGCCCAAAACCTCTCGCCGCTGCTCCAAGCCGTCCGCGCGCCGATCTCCGAGGCCAACCCCGTCGGCGAGGACGTGACCTACGAGGACAGCTTCCAGCAGCTCAAGGCCGAGGTAGACAAGCTCCAGAGCGCGAACGCCGACGCCGACTTCGAGCGCATCGTCGCGCTCGGGCGGCGCGTCCTCGCCGAGCAGTCGAAGGACCTCACGGCAGCGGCGTATCTCAGCGTTGGTCTCGTCCGCACCGGGGGCGTCGCGGGCGTGGCCGAGAGCGTGGACGCGGCGCGCCTGCTCTGCGAGACCTACTGGGACGACCTCTACCCGCCCGTCCGGCGGATGGCGGCGCGCAAGAACGCGCTCCAGCTCCTCATCGACCGCTCGCACGACTGGCTCGACGCCGCCAAGCCGAAGCGCGGCGACGACGAGGCGCTCGGGCGCGCGCTCGCCAGCTACAAAGCGCTCCAGGCCCTGGCGATGGAGCAGATGGCCGAGCACGCGCCCGTCGTCAGCAAGATGACGAGCCTCCTCGAGGCCAAGCTCCGCGCGGTGCCGAAAGCGCCCGCGCCGCCCTCCGGCGACGGGGCCGTCGGCGAGGCCGTTCCGCCCGGTGCCGCCGCCGGAGAGCTTCGCAGCCCGGCGAATGCGGCCGACGCCGTGGTGGCCGCCGCCGCCTTCCTCCACGGGCACGACAAGACCGACCCCGCGCCGTTCCGCCTCGCCCGCGCGCTCCACTGGGGCGGCCTCCTCGGCGCGCCGCCCGCCGAGGACGGCCAGACCCTCGTCCCGCCGTTCGTCGGGCAGCGCAAGACCTTCCTCGACGGACTCCTCGACCGGGCGCAGTTCGCCGAGCTCGTCAGCGAGGCCGAGGAGACCTTCCGCGAGCAGCCGTTCTGGCTCGACCTCCAGCGCTACGTCGTCACCGGCCTCGACGCGCTCGGCGCGCCGCTGGCTCCGGCGCGCGACGGGGTCGTCGAAGACCTCGTCGGCCTCGTCCGCCGCTTCCCGGACCTCCCGGCGCTGGCCTTCAACGACGGCACCCCGTTCGCCGACGCCGCGACGCGCGAGTGGATCGAGGTCCGCATCCGCCCCGCGCTCGGCGGCGGCGAGGCCGAGCCCGTGCCGCCCTCCGGCGAGGCCACCGCCCTCGACGTCGCCTACGCCGAGGCTCGGACGCGCCTCGCCTCGGGCGACCTCGACGCCGCCATCGCCGCCCTCACCGAGGCCGCCGATGCGGCCGGCCGCGACCGCTTCCGGCGGCGGTTCTACCTGGCCTCGCTGTGCCTGCGCGGCGGCCGGCCCGCCGTCGCCCGCCCGGTCCTCGAAGCGCTCGACGCCGAGATCGCCGCGCACCGGCTCGACGCGTGGGACCCGGGGCTCGCGCTCGAAGTGTGGACCGCCCTCCACGGGTGCTACACCGCGCTCCGGCGCTCGTCCGACGACCCTGCCCTCGCCCTCGCTGCCGAGCGCGTCTTCGGCAAGGTCTGCGCGGCGGCACCGGGCCGCGCGCTCGCCCTCGCCGCCGGGACGGCGTAGGCCCAGGCCGGGCCGATTTAACCCCCTCCACTTTCAGCCTTTTACCCTACCTTCCTGAACCCCTCACCCATCCCCAACCGAGGCACCCTCATGGCTCAAAGTTTTCAGCGCGAAAAACCACCCGCCCGCATCAACCTCTTCCTGGAAGTCGAGAAAGGCGGGGCCCAGCAGAAGCTCGAGCTCCCGATGCGGCTCCTCGTCATGGGCGACTACAAAGGCCGCCCGGACGACACGCCGCTCGCCGAGCGCGAGCTGATCAACCTCAACAAGGACAACTTCGAGGACGTCCTCAAGTCGATGGACGTCAAGCTCGAATACACCGTCCCGGACGCGCTCTCCGGCGGCGAAGACGAGGAGATGAAGGTCGAGCTCGACATCAAGTCGATGAAGTCCTTCAGCCCCGAGGAGGTCGCCAAGCAGGTCCCGCAGCTCAACCGGATGCTCGCCATGCGGAACCTCCTCCAAGACCTCCGCAACCGCGTCGTCTCGGCCAACGACTTCCGCAAGCAGCTCGAAGGCATCGTCAAGGACGAGGACGCCCTCGCCGCGCTCGCCGCCGAGCTCGACCAGTTCGTCCAGGCCGACGACGCCGACGGCGAACCCGAAGGCTGACCCCCGCCCCTCCGACCCTTCCCGACCCTAGACTCCCGAAATCATGGCTGAGACCCAACAAGCCGGGGCCGCCGCGGCCGCCGCGACTGAAGAGAAAGGCAGCATCCTCGATTCCATCTTCCAGCAGGTCGCCGTCGCCGCGCCCGAGAGCGCCGTCCACGTCGGCGAGTTCGACGACGTGACGGCGAATGCCGACAAGCCGCGCGGGGCCGTCGTCGCCGCCGCGCTCCGCGTCTTCGTCGACGCCGTCAACGACCTCGAAAGCCCGGTCGAGAAGGTCGACAAAGAGCTCATCGACTCGATGGTCGCGCAGCTCGACCACAAGCTCTCCCAGCAGCTCGACGCGATCATGCACCACGAAGCGTTCCAGGAGAGCGAGTCCTCGTGGCGCAGCCTGAAGTTCCTCGTCGACCGGACGGACTTCCGCAAGAACGTCAAGGTCGAGGTCGTCAACTGCTCGAAAGAGGACCTCTTGGAGTCGTTCGAGGACGCGCCCGAGCTGATCCAGTCGGCGCTCTACAAGCACGTCTACACGAACGCCTACGACCAGCCCGGCGCGGACCCCTACAGCGCGATCGTCACGAACTACGAGTTCAGGAACACGCCGCAGGACGTGGCCCTCATGCAGCAGGCGTCGAAGGTCGCCGCCGCGGCGCTCTGCCCGTTCGTCGCGTCGGTCGGGCACGAGTTCTTCGGCAAGCCCTCGATGGAGGAGTGGAAGAAAATCCCCGACGTCTCGGCGCACATGGAGACCGTCGACTTCGTCAAGTGGAACGCATTCCGCGAGAGCCCGGACTCGCGCTACCTCGCCCTCACGTTCCCGCGCTTCATGCTCCGCCTGCCCTACGGCGAGGACACGGTGCCGGTCAAGAACTTCAACTACAACGAGGACGTCACCGGGGCCGACCACGAGCGCTACCTGTGGGGCAACGCCTCGTTCGCCTTCGCCGGGAACATGGTCGAGGCGTTCGTGCGCGACGGGTGGAGCGTCCAGATCCGCGGCCCGCAGTCCGGCGGCAAGGTCTCCGACCTGCCGGTGCACCTCTACGACGTGGGCAAGGGCAAGCAGATGAAAATCCCGACCGAGGTCCCGATCTCGGAGACGCTCGAGTTCGAGTGCGCGAACCTCGGCTTCGTCCCGCTCTCGATCTACGAGGGCAAGGACTTCGCCTGCTTCTTCTCGGCCAACTCGTCCCAGAAACCGACGCTCTACGACGAGCCTGAGGCGACGGCCAACAGCCGCATCAACGCTCGGCTGCCGTACATCATGCTCGGCTCCCGCATTGCGCACTACCTCAAGGTGCTCCAGCGCGAAAACATCGGCGCGACGAAGGACGCCGGCCGGATCGAGGAGGAGCTCAACAAGTGGATCAACGGCCTGGTCACCAAGATGCCGAACCCGACCGAGGACATGATCGCCAAGTACCCGCTGCGCAGCGGCCAGGTGACCGTCCAGGACCTCGACGACAACCCCGGCTTCTACCGCGTCCAGATGGCGATCATGCCGCACTTCCAGATCGAGGGCATGGACATCAACCTCTCGATGGTCAGCAAGATGCCGAAGGCGAAGTAGAGCCTGAAGGCGTGCGTGGCTACGTGAGGCGTGGCCTCAGGCCCGGCGGCGGGGCCCGGGCTCACGCCTCACGTTTTTGTCACATCCCGTGGTCTGCTTTTTATGCGCTTCCTGCGTGTCCCCGGGACGGGGAGTTCGCCGTTTCCCCGGTAGACACCCGAAGCACTACCCGCCGGCTTTACGGCTCCGCTTCACCCCACAAACCAACCCCTGTACGGAGGTATCCGCTATGCCCCTCGAATGTGCCATGACCTACTCCAACAGCATCGTCGGCTCGAACACCAAAGGAGGCCGCGCCGACACGTCGGCGGTGATCGAGTTCAAGCACGAAGTCTACAGCCCGGTTGACGTGCAGGAAGGCAGCGTCACCGGCAGCCGCGTCCACGGCACCGCCGAGGTCACGAAGGAGATCGACACGGCCTCGCCGTCGCTCTACCAAGCCTGCTGCACCGGCCAGACCCTCGACGAGATCAAGATCGACTTCTACAAGATCACGCCGGCCGGCAAGGAGGAGGTCTACTACACGATCACGATGAGCGGGGTCAAGGTTGCCTCCGTCACCGACCACGTGCCGAACACGAAGAACCCGGACTTCGAGAAGATGAACCACCAGGAGCGGGTTCACTTCCTCTACGAGAAGATCAACTGGAAGCACGCCGACGGCTACGAGTACGAGGACGAGTGGGCCGCGGTGGCGGCCTAGTCCGGCTTCCGACGCGGGACGCCGCACGGACCGCGGGCACGGCCCCTCGGGGCTTCCCGCCGGCTCGTGCGGCGTTTGGCGTCTCCCCCGACCGAGCGGGTGCCCGATGAACGCGAGCCTCTACGCCCGATGAACGCGAGCCTCTACGACGTACTGCGCGGGCGCTTCGGCGACGGCCGCCGGGTCGAAGCCGTGCCGCCGGAGGCGCGGCGCGAGGTGAGCATCGTCTCGAACCTCGACCGCCTCCTCAACACCCGGCAGGGGGCGCTCGCGCACCTCCCGGCCTACGGCCTGCCGGACCTCTGCGAGGTCTACCGCGACATGCCCGGCTCGGTCGTCCAACTCAAGCGCGCGGTGGAGGCCGCCGTCGAGGCCTTCGAGCCGCGCCTGCGCCGCGTCCGCGTCGAGCACCAATCGACGGACCGCTTCGCGATGCAGCTCGTCTTCCTGCTCACCGCCGAGACGCTCGACGGCAACCGGGTCCGCTTCAAGACGACGTTCTCGTCGGAAGAGGAGGCCCACGTCTCGCCGGTCGCGAGTCCCCGCTAAGCACCCGCCATGAGCCAGCGACGCTACTTCGACGAGGAGATGCGCTACCTCCACGAGGCCGGCAAGGCCTTCGCCGAGGTCCACCCCGAGCAGGCGCGCTACCTCAACGTAGACAGCCTCACCGACCGCGACCCGTACGTCGAGCGGCTCTTCGAGGGCTTCGCCCTCCTGACGGGCCGCATCCGCGAGCGGCTCGACGACGAGCTGCCGCAGGTCACCGAGGCGCTGGGCGAGCTGCTGTTCCCGCACTTCCTGCGCCCGGTCCCGTCGCTCTCGCTCGTTGCCTTCCGGGCGAAGCCGGGGCAGGAGGCCACGACGCTGCCGCGCGGGACCGAGGTGCAGAGCGAGCCGGTGGGGGAGGAGGGGACCGTCTGCCGGTTCGTCACCACGCGCGCCGTCACGGTGCAGCCGCTCGCCCTCCGCGACGTGGCGCTCGAGTGGGCCGCCGACGGGACGTCGAGCGCGACGCTGTCGTTCGCCCTCGCGCCCGGCGCGGCGTTCGAGCGCCTCGACCTGGGTGCGCTCCGGCTCACCTTCCACGCCGACCCGGCGACGGCGGCGGCGATGCACTACTTCGTCACGCAGCGCGTCCGCGCCGTCACGGTCGAGAGCGGGGCCGCCGGCCCCGGCGAGGCGTCGCTGCGGCTGCACGGGCAGGAGTGGCTACGCCCCGGTGGTCTCGAGGTGGACGAGGCACTCTTGCCCGAGGCCGAGCGCGCGCCCTCCGGCCTCCGGCTCCTCCAGGAGTACCTCGCCTTCCGCCCCAAGTTCTGGTGCGCCGACCTCCTCGGGCTGGACCGCTTCGAGCCGCCGGGCGACACCGCCGCCTTCCGCGTGCGGCTCGACTTCGACCGGAGCTTTCCCGAGGCGCAGCGCTTCGGGGCCGCCCAGCTCCGCCTCTTCGCGTCCCCGGCCGTGAACCTCTTCGCGCAGGACGCCGAGCCGGTCCGCGTGGACCACCGCAGCGCCGAGCACCGGGTGACTGCCGACGTGCGCCGCCGCGCCGGCGTCGAGGTCTACTCGGTCGAAACAGTCACCGGGATCGAGGACATGACCGGGCGGCGGCACGCCTACCGGCGGCTGCTCTCGCCCGAACGCGCCGAGGGCGGGCGGACCTACACCGCCACCTCCCGGCGCGGCCTCACCGACCGCTACGAGACCACGCTCGCGCTCCAGGGCGTCGCCCCGACCGACGGCACGCTGCCCACCGAGACCCTGTCGATCGCCCTCCGCTGCACGAATGGGAGCGCGCCGCGCGAGCACCTCCGCGAGCGGTCCATCACCCGGTTCGCCTCGAAGAGCATCCAGGGCGTCGAGCTCGAGAACCTCGTCCAGCCGACCCTCATCCGCTACCCGCCGACCGACCGGCCGGACTTCTACTGGATGCTGCTCTCGCACTGGTCGTTCAACTACCGCTCGGCGGCGACGCGGGAGGCGCTCGCCGGCACGCTCCGGCTCTACGAGTGGAGCGGCTCGGAGAGCGTCCGCCGCCGCATCGACGGCATCCGGGACGTGCGGTGGGCACCGAAGGAGCGCGTCCACCGGGGGGCCGTGCTCCGGGGCAGCGAGGTCACGGTCGAGCTCGACGAGGCGAAGTTCGCGGACGTGGGCGACGCGGCGCTGCTCGGCCTGGTGCTCAGCCGGTTCTTCGCGTCGTACGCGACGATCAACTCGTTCGTGCACCTCGCCGTCGTGCTCGTGCCCTCGGGCGAGACGATGCGCTGGGAGCCGGGGCGCGGGGAGCAGCCGCTGCTATGACCGACGCCACCCCCGGCCCGGCAGGGCGCGCCGCCGTCCCGGCGAAGGGCATCTACGCCGACCTCTTCGGCGCGGGCTACCGGTTCGACTTCTTCCAGGCCGTCCGCCTCCTCGAAGCCTACTTCCCCGATGCCCCCGCGCCGGGCACGAGCGCCGGCGGGGAGCGCATCCGCTTCGTCCCGCACCCGGCGACCGTCTTCCCCGCCTCCGACGTGCGCTCGGTGACGCTCGGGGCCGGCGGGGCCGAGGTGGCGGTGACGTTCATGGGGCTCTACGGCATCGCCTCGCCCCTCCCGGTGTACCTCTACGAGGACCTCGCGACGGAGGCCCCGGAGACGGACGCGCTCCGGCACTTCCTCGACATCTTCAACCACCGGCTCTACAGCTACTTCTACCGAGCCTGGAAAAAGTACCGCCCCGACGAGATCGCCAGCCGGGAGCGGCGGACCCACCGGCTGCTCGCGGTCGCCGGGCTGGGCACGCCGGCGGTGCTCGACGGGGCCCCGGTCTCCACCGACCGCCTCGCCGGGCTGGCCGGCCTCCTCAACCGCCGCGTCCGCACCGCCGAAGGGCTGGCGATGCTCCTCGCCGCGTTCACCGACGGGCTGCCGGTCGAGGTCGAGGAGAACGTGCTGCGGCGGGTGCCCGTCGCCGACCGGCCCCGGCTCGGGCAGGGCGGGGCGCGCGCCACGCTCGGCGGCTCGGCGCTCCTCGGCGCGACGGTGCTCGACGCGGGCGGCAAGTTCCGCGTTGCCCTCGGCCCGATGGGGCTGGCCGACTTCGAGCGCTACCTCCCCGGCGGCGACCGCGCCCAAGCCCTCGGCTGGCTCGTCGGCCTCTACGCCCCCGACCACCTCGACTTCGACGTGCTCCTCCGGCTCCGCGCCGACGAGGTGACCGGCCTCCGCCTCGGGGACCGCTCGGCCCGGCTCGGCGAGAACACCTGGCTGGGCCGCCCGCCCGACGCTCTCACCGAGCGCCTCGTCGCCTACGCCTGAGCTCCCTTCGACTTTCGACTCCCGACCCGTACCGCCATGATCTCCAAAGACCTCAAGAAGCTCCTCCAAAAGCTCAACGGCACCCTCACGCGCGCCCTCGAGGCCGCCGCCGGGTTCGCCATCGCCCGAGGGCATTACGAGGTCTCGACCGAGCACCTCCTCGCCAAGCTCCTCGAAGCCGGCGACGGCGACCTGCCGCGCGTCCTCGACCGCTTCGGCGTCGACAGCGCCCGCCTGTGGGAGGCCCTCACGACGCGGCTCGAAAACTTCAAGTCCGGCAACACCGGCCGCCCGGCGTTCTCGCCGCTGCTGCTCGACCTCGTCGAGCGCGCCTTCGTCGCGGGGGCGGTTCACCACGGCGACAGCGAGGTCCGCTCGGGGTACGTCCTCGAAGCCCTGCTCGAGAGCGACGGGCTGCGCCTCGACGAGGTGACCGACGTGCTCGCGCCGGTCAAGCCCGAGGCGCTGCGGGAGGACTTCTTCGAGATCGTCGCCGGCTCCGCCGAGGACGGGGCGCTTCGCACCGGCGGGCCGCGCGCCGCCGGACCGGGCAGGCCCGGCGAGACCGCGCTCGACCTCTACACCGAGAACCTCACCGAGAAGGCGCGGCAGGGCGGGATCGACCCCATCTTCGCGCGCGACGGCGAAATCCGCCAGATGATCGACGTGCTCAGCCGGCGGCGCAAGAACAACCCGATCCTGGTCGGCGAGGCCGGGGTCGGCAAGACGGCGGTGGTCGAGGGGCTCGCGCTGCGGCTCGCCCAGGGCGACGTGCCGGACAGCCTGCGCGAGGTCGAGATCGTCGCGCTCGACCTCGGGCTGCTCCAGGCCGGGGCCGGCGTCAAGGGCGAGTTCGAGAACCGGCTCAAGGCCGTCATCCAGGAAGTCAAGGAAGCCCCGAAGCCGACCATCCTCTTCATCGACGAGGCGCACACGCTCATCGGTGCCGGCGGGGCCGCCGGCACCGCCGACGCCGCTAACCTCCTCAAGCCCGCGCTCGCTCGCGGCGAGCTCCGCACCGTCGCCGCGACGACGTGGAGCGAGTACAAGAAGTACATCGAGAAGGACCCCGCCCTCGAGCGCCGCTTCCAGCTCGTCAAGATCGACGAGCCCTCCGTCGAGGACGCCACCACGATGCTGCGCGGCATCAAGGCCATCTACGAGGACCACCACGACGTCCAGATCACGAACGAGGCCGCGCGCGCCGCCGCCGCCTTCGGCGACCGATACATCACCGGCCGCCAGCTTCCCGACAAGGCCGTCGACCTGATGGACACCGCCTCGGCGCGCGTCAAGATGAGCCAGTCGGCCAAGCCCGGCGCGGTGGACGACGTCGAGCGCCGCCTCCTCAACCTCGCCATCACCGCCAAGGCGATGCGCCGCGACCTCGAGACCGGGCTGCACGACGACCACGACGCCCTCGCAGCGGTGGAAGCCGAGCAAGCCGAGCTGGAGCAGCGGCGCGACGCGCTCCTCGACCGCTGGGAGCGCGAGCGCGAGATCGTCCTCCAGATCGAGGCCGTCCGGCACCGCATCGCCGAAGGCCTGGGCGGCGATGGTTCGGCTTCGCTCACCACAGGCTCCGCACCCGCCGACCAGGGGCTGCGCGACGAGCTGAAGCGGCTGAAGGAAGAGCTGGGCGGCGTGCAGCAAGCGGAGGCCCTCGTCTACGCCGCCGTCAACGAGCACGTCGTCGCCCAAATCATCGCCGACTGGACCGGCATCCCGGCCGGCACGATGGAGCGCGACGAGGCCCAGACGCTCCTGAGCCTGGAGGCCGACCTCGGCCGGTTCATCAAAGGGCAGGACGAAGCCCTCGACCAGATCGCCGACACGATCCGCACGGCGAAGGCCGGAATGGGCAACCCCGACGCGCCGATCGCCGTCTTCCTGCTCGTCGGGCCGAGCGGGGTCGGGAAGACCGAGACCGCGAAGCAGCTCGCCGAGCAGCTCTTCGGCGGCAAGCGCTTCCTGACGACGATCAACATGAGCGAGTACCAGGAGGCCCACACCGTGTCCTCCCTCAAAGGCTCGCCGCCGGGCTACGTCGGCTACGGCGAGGGCGGCGTCCTCACCGAGGCCGTCCGCCGCCAGCCCTACTCGGTCGTCCTCCTCGACGAGGCCGAGAAGGCGCACCTCGACGTGATGGAGCTCTTCTACCAGGTCCTCGACGGCGGCGTGATGCGCGACGGCGAGGGCCGCGAGATCAACTTCCGCAACACCGTCATCCTGATGACCTCGAACCTCGGCAGCGACACCGTGCTCGAAGCGACCGCCGACACGCAGGGCGAGCGGCCCGACGCCGACGCGCTCCGCGCCGCGATCCACCCCGCGCTCGTCGGGCACTTCCAGGCGGCCCTCCTCGGGCGGATGAAGGTGGTGCCGTACTACCCGCTCGACCGCAGCGCCATCGCCCGGATCACCCGGCTCAAGCTCGACCAGATCGGCCGCCGCCTCGGGGCCACGCACGGGATGGCGTTCGACTACGGCGACGAGATCGTCGAGCGCATCGCCGAGCGCTGCACCCAGGTGGACTCCGGCGCGCGCAACATCGACTTCATCATCGACCGGACGCTGCTGCCCGAGGCGAGCCGCGCGCTCCTCGCCCAGATGGCCGACGAGACCACGCCCGAGTGCCTCACCCTCGGCCTCGACGAGTACGGCGACTTCACCTACACCTTCGGCGACACGCCGCCTGCCGACGCGCCAGGTCCGGCCACCGAGTCCGACGAGCCGGCGGCGGCAGCGGCGGCCCTCTGAGGCCGGAGAACGCGTTAGTCCAAGTGGAGGGTCGCCTCCGCAGCACGCCCTAGCCCCATCCCGACTCCATGCCCTCGCTCGCCGCCAACGCCACCCGGTTCTCCTTCTCGACGGCCCAGCTCGGCGAGGGCCGGCTCGAGGTCGTCACGTTCACCGGGCACGAGGCCATCTCGCAGCCCTTCCGCTTCGAGCTCGACCTGCTCTCGACCGACCCGTCGGTGCCGTTCTCGGACGTCGTGGACCAGCCCGCCACGCTCACGATGCACGGGGCCGAGGACGAGGCGTGGCCGGTCCACGGCGTCGTCGCCCACTTCGAGCAGGGCGGGCCCGTCGGCGACTACTACCGCTACCGGGCGGTCCTCGTGCCCCGCCTGTGGCGGCTCTCGCTGACGCACCAGAGCCGCATCTTCCAGGAGAGGTCGGTCCCCGAGATCGCACGCGAGGTGCTCGTCGGTTCCGGCTTCGCCCCGGACGACTTCGAGTCGCGCCTGAGCGGCTTGTACCCGCCGCGCGAGTATTGCACCCAGTACCAGGAGACCGACCTCGCGTTCGTCTCCCGGCTGTGCGAGCACGAGGGCATCCAGTTCTTCTTCGAGCACCAGGACAGCCGCGAGGTCCTCGTCTTCACCGACGACCGGAGCGAGAACCCGCCCATCGAGGGCGACGACACGGTGACGTACCGGGCGATGGCGGGCCTAGCGCAGCCGCACGCCGAGACCGTGCAGGAGTTCGTCTTCCGCGAGACCCTCGTCACCGGCAAGGTGGTCCTCAAAGACTACAACTACCGCACCCCCGAGGACGACCTCCGCGTCGAGTCCCAGATCAACGGCGACCTGCCGGGGGTCTACTACGAGTACGGCCCGCACTACCAGGACGCGGGCGAGGGCAACCGGCTCGCGCGCGTTAGGAACGAGGAGATCGAGTGCCGGCGGCGGATCGGGCAGGGCGAGGGGACGTGCGCGCGCCTCCGCGCCGGGCACACCTTCACGCTCGACCAGCACTACCGGCTCGACCTCAACCACGCCTACCTCCTGACCGAGGTCACGCACTACGGCTCGCAGCCCGGCTTGGTGACGATGCAGGCGGGCACGGACGACACGTTGCCCTACCGCAACACCTTCGTCTGCATCCCGACCGACGTGGCGTTCCGCCCGCAGCGCCTGACGCCCGAGCCAACGCTGCCCGGCGTCATGACGGCCAAAGTCGAAACCGCTGGCGGCCCCTACGCCCACCTCGACGACCAGGGCCGCTACCACGCCAAGATGGACTTCGACCTCGGCGACGCGGGCGACGGCACGGCCTCGCTGCCTATCCCGATGAACCAGTCGTACTCAGGGTCAGACTACGGCATTCACTTCCCGAACCACGCCGCCACCGAGATGATCTGGGCGTGTCTCAACGGCGACATCGACCGCCCGTTCGCGCTCGGGACCGTGCCGAATCCGTCGCAGGGTTCGCCGTCCGCGGCGGCCAACAAGCACCAGAACGTCATCCGCACCTGGGGCAAGAACGAGCTGACGTTCGACGACAAGCAGGGCGCGGAGAACATCTACCTCCATGCCACGAAGGACCACACGGTCGAGGTGACGAACGACGAGACCATCACGGTCGGCAACGACCAGTCGCAGACGGTGGGCAACGACCAGACGGAGTCGGTCGGCAACAACCAGACACTCTCCGTCGGGACGAACCGGGACAAGACCGTCGGCGCGAACCAGACCGAAACGGTCGGCGCGAACAAGACGATCAACGTCGGGGGCAACCACAGCGAGACGATTGGGAGCAACATGACCCAGACGGTCGCTGCCTCGAAGGCGGAGACGATTGCCATAGCGAAAGCGCTGACGATTGGCGGGGCCTACCAGGTCACTGTGGGCGGTGCTGAGAACCACACCGTCGGCGGCCTTCTCGCCCAAGAGGTCGGCGGTGCGAAGACAGTGGCCGTCGGCGCGCTCAGCAGCGAGAACGTGGGGCTCAACAAGTCCGTGGACGCCGGAGGTAGCATCTCGGAGAGTGCCGGGAAGAACTTCTCCTGTCAAGCCGGCAAGAGCTTCAGCGCACAGGCGGGCGACGACGTGGCGGTCCAGGCCGGGAAGAAGATGGCGCTCAGCGCAGGCGATGACTTCGCCGTCTCCGGCGGCAAGAAGGGCGTGATCACCATCGCCGACGAGCTGACCCTCAAGTGTGGCAAGGCGACAATCACGCTGAAGAAGAGCGGCGACATCCTTATCAACGGCAAGAAGATCCAGATCAAGGGGTCCGGCGACGTGGTCATCAAGGGGAGCAAGGTCCTAGCGAACTGATATGAAGAAGCCGCAGGCTCCACAGCGACTCGTCCCCGCCGGAAAAGCAGAACGGTGGGTAAGCCCCGCCCAGACCGGCGCGGCGGAGCCGGTTCCGCGCATCGACGGCGTTGTGATCGGCCAGGTCGTTGGCTTGGACGAGGTCGGCCAGCCACTCGTTGACTTCGACCTCGCCCCTCTGGGGGTGGTGCTGACGGCGCGCTCGACGGTGGCGCTCGACGCCGACTGTGTAGGCCGCGACGTAGCGCTCCTCTTCGAACAGGGTGACCCGTGGAAGCCCGTCGTGATGGGGCTGCTCTGGACCCCGGACCCGCCGAGCGAACAGGGCACCCCCGGAGCAGAGGCAGCGGGCCATATCGAGGTGAGCGCTGATGGAGAGCGGCTGACGCTCTCGGCGGAGCGGGAGATTGTGCTGCGCTGCGGGAAAGCCTCGCTCACGCTGACGCGGGCGGGGAAGGTGCTGATCCGCGGCGAATACGTGCTCAGCCGGTCCTCCGGGGTGAACCGGATCAAAGGCGGGTCGGTCCAGATCAACTAGGGGAGGAGAGGCATGTGGATGCTGGACAACCAGACGCCTTATGAAGCCGAGCGGACGTGGGTGCGCGACAAGGACGGTCGGCACCACTGGATCGTCGTGGTGAAGGCGACTTACGATATCGGCACGGACGGCACGCCGAGCCTATCGGAGGAGCCGGTAGCGCCCCTCTACGCCCCGGAGTATCACGGGGCGGACGGCCTCTCCAGCCTGCGTTACGAGGCGGACCTGACGGCTATGAAGCCGGGAACCGACGTTTACCTCAACGCTGTGGCCTACGCGCCGCAGGGCAGGCCGAGCGAGAAGGTGACGGTCTCGGTCCAGATCAACCGCCTCCGCAAGGACCTGCTCGTCTACGGAGACCGGGTATGGGAGCGGACGCTGACGGGCGGCGCGAAGCCGTCGTCGCCCGACCCCTTCGTGACCATGCCGATCACCTACGAGCGAGCATTCGGGGGCACCGACCAGGAGGACCCGAATCCACGGAAGCATCGGATGGACTATCAGAACCCGGTCGGGACCGGAGTAGCGACTCAGGAGAGCCAGCTCATCGGGACCCCCGCACCTAGTATCGAGGACCCGACCCAGAAACCAGGGAAGGGCCGACCCGCGGGCTTTGGAGCCGTCGCCAGCCACTGGTCTCCGCGCAGAGAGCTCGCCGGGACCTACGACGAGCGGTGGGCGGCCAAGAGACGACCGCTACTTCCTGTCGATTACGACCCGAGGCACCTGCTCTGCGCCCCGGCGGACCAACAGGCTCCAGGGTACCTGAAAGGCGGGGACCGGCTGGAGTTGACCAACCTGACCCCGAGCGGTCGGTTAGCGTTCACGATTCCGAAGCTTTCGTTCCAGTTCGACACGTATTTTGGGAGCACACGCAAAGAGCACACCTCGGAGTTGGTTTCGGTCATCGCCGAGTCGGAAGGCCCCCGGCTGATTCTCGTCTGGCAGACGAGCCTGCCGTGCGGCAACGACGCCGACTACCTGGACCGAACCGTGATTCGACAGGAGGAGCAGACCCTGTGAGCCAGGACCTCCATATCGTTGCTGTCGGGGCACGCACGCCGCTGGGCCTGAGCGCCGAAGCGAGCGTGGCAGCGGTACGGGCGGGGATCAGCCACATCACCGAGCATCCGTTCTTCATAGACCGCGTGGCCGAGCCGGTGCGGCTCGCCCAGGACAGCCAGCTCGACCCAGGGCTGATGGGACCCGAGCGGCTCATCGAGATGACGGTGACGGCGCTGACAGAGGTGTGTGACAGGCTCCGGGAGGCCCAGGTCGATTTTCGGAGCGTCCCGCTGTTGCTTGCGCTGCCGGAAGAGCGGCCGGGGTGGGGGGGCGAGGACGTGCAGACCGTGGTGCGCGGAATAGAGGAGAGACTCCAGCCCGTCGAGTTCCAGTCCATCACGGTCTTCCCCGCCGGGCACGCCGCAGCCCTCGCAGCGCTGGGTGTAGCCTGCCAGCAGCTCCGCGCCGGCCAGGCCGAGTTGTGCGTGGTCGCAGGCGTAGACAGCTACCTGGAGCCCGAAACCCTCCGGTGGCTGGACGAGAACCGGCAGCTTGCCACCTCCTACCATCGGGGGGCTTTCTTCCCCGGCGAGGGCGCGGGGGCCTTCGCCGTTGCCTCCAGCACCGCGCTTCGGCGGTATAGACTGGACACCCTGGCCGTCATCCAGGGGACGGGAACTGCCACAGAGACCAAGCTCATCAAGACCGATGCCGTCTGTCTGGGTGAGGGGCTGACGGCGTGTGTCGGTCAGGCCGTCGCACCGCTTCGCCTCCCCGCTGAAGCCGTCGAGGGCATCCTGTGCGACATCAACGGCGAGCGCTACCGCTCCGAGGAGTGGGGCTTCGTGCTCCTGCGTCTCCCCATCGCCTTCGTGGACCCGACCGGATACGACCTGCCGGCCTCCTGCTGGGGCGATGTGGGGGCAGCGTCCGGTGCACTGTTCGTCGTCATCGCCGTGCTAGCGAGCCGACGAGGGTGGGCAAAAGGCACCCGCTACCTGATCTGGACCAGCTCCGAGGCGGGCCTGCGCGCTGCCGTGCTCCTGAAGCTCATCCCGAGACAGGAGGAGGTAGCAAGATGAGCGTCGGCATCAATCCTCCCAAGACCCCCGTCACCAAGGGGAGCAATGGCATCGCGGCGGCGACTATCCCGAACGTGTGCAAGATGCCGGGGCCGCCGGCTCCCTTTGTGCCCGCACCGCTTCCGAACATCGGCAAATCGGGGAGCAGCCCTAAAGGGTACACGAAGAAGGTAAAGGCCGACGGAGATCCCGTTGCCGTCAGGGGAGCCAGCTTCGGCAGCATGGGCGACATGGCGAGTAAGGGAACCGGCGGCGGAATAGTATCCGCCAACACCCACGGCCCCTGCAAGTTCATAGGCCCTGGCTCAATGGATGTCAAGTTCGAGGGTAAGAACGTCCACTTGCTTAGCGACCCGGTGACCAACAACGGAGCCGGTAGTGGAACGCCAGCGAACGCAGCTACAATGGTAGGAGTAGCACAAACATTCGCAATTCCTGAGGAACACCTGAGGCAGGATGAGGATAAATGTCAGCAATGTAAATCAGCAAGTAGAGGAGAATCATATGAAGATTTTTTCACTGAAGAAGAAAGGGGGTATTTTGATATAATAGCTTCTCTATATCCAGGATTAGAGACTATGTTGCCTCCTTCCAATGCCAAATACTCATTTGTGAAACCGAGTAAAGTCAAAGCTAGATATAAGAAATTCAAGGAAGCAATGAGAAGAGCGAAAAAGGCTGGAGCAATAACTGTGAATGGACCAGTCCATCATCCTCATCCGAGGAAATACGGAGGATGTTCCCTCCACCAGGATTTAATAGATATTGACGGCCAGGATAAAAAAGATATGGATGAAAAGATGAAGAACGTTATGGATTATGTGAACGCTAGAAAGAATGATTCGCAGCATCATAGATCTACAAACTTAGCGAAAATACAACAATGGATTTAGGCAATAACGATAGGATGGCATCATCAAGAAACAGGAGGCCTAAATACGTAAATCCTACATGGCTTACTTGCAGCGACGGATACAAATTTAAGTCTACACCTCCGTCTTCCATGCGCGAAGATAAATATCTGACGAGTTCGAATTTGTGGGAAAGGGTTATTTGCGTCACTCTTCAAGCGCAATCTGGTGATTTTCGCAATGTGGAAGTACTTCTTGATGTCGCCAGGGCAAGTGACGACTTTAGTTTAACTGATAGTTCGCTGAGGTTATTCGCTCAATCTGCTCCCTCTTCCTCTGTTTTGAGACTTGCTAGTCTGTTCAGCGACTCAGATCACTTCGTTAGACTATCGTCTTATCAGGCGGCTGTATTGAGTTGTGATCTACGTCTCGCAGGTTCTTTATCCGACCACTATGTAGATAGTGTAATCCAAGATCGCGAGGATATTTCCACTGCGATCAGTGATATGCTAGAACCTTTCAACGATAATATGGAACTATACGAAGGCCATGAAGAAGCTTATGAATACAGAGATAAAGTTAAGAATAAGATATTTCAAATATCAGATATATATGGGAAGAAAACTGCCGTCTTCGGAGGGACAGTATTAGATTTGACGGACTTGATGCGTCGCGTTATCCATCTTTGCGAAGATGATTGTGAAGAGTATAGTGCCGTAATATATGGGATGATGTCTATCGTTGAAGGAATGACTGGTGTCTTGCTAAAAGGATGCTTTGATGAAGAATGTAATCCTATAATGGACGAACTGACACATGTAATTAATAGAATGAATTTGGAAATTAAAAGCAAAAAATATAATACAGGAGTTAGGTATTTTTTCAGTAATATATTAGTTTGAAAATCAAGACGCACACCGAGTGGAGTGAAATTCAGTATGAAAATGCTCCTATGTACTATCTTCTTATTCAGTTTGAGCCCGACGCCTCGGCTTTTGCACAGGCTCTAGACGTGTCTTGGTCACGCATCAAGTTTGGGCGCACATTCGGAAAGAAACTCGTAGAGCAGACCCTCTCGGTCTTGGGGCGATGGGGACTCCTGTAGGGGCAGCAGGGCCTACCCTCATGAGCGATATCATCACCGATATCATCACGCAGCACGCCGAGGAAGCCGCCTTTCTGTGGCAGCTCCGGGGAGGCATCGTCCACGCGCCGCACTACACGCTCGAAGAACTGGCCGGGCACGACGAGCGCGCCGAGGCTCACCTCGACGGATTGCGAATCGCGAGCGAACCAGGATGGGTTGTCTGCCGGGAGCAACTGGTCTGGCAGGAGGGGGGCGAGACCTTCGCCGCCGCCGTGCTGGCGCTGGAGGGTGGAACCGACGAGCGCTACAGCACGGTGCTCGAAGCCGCGAGCGGCACGGAGGAACAGGCGCGCGGGTTCGTCTCTGCGCTCGGGTGGCTGCCCTACAAGCGAGTAAAGGCGCGTATCGAGCAGCTGCTGAATGCAGAGTCGGCAGCGATGCAATACCTCGGAATCGCAGGGGCAGCGGTGCATCGGCAGGACCCTGGGGTGCATCTTGCCACGGCGCTCGCGGTGCCAGATGGGAGGCTGCAGGCGCGGGCGCTGAAGGCGGTGGGGGAGCTAGGGCGGCGGGACCTGCTCGGGTCGCTTTACCCCCATCTGCAGGCGGAGGATCAGAAGTCGCGCTTCTACGCAGCGTGGTCGGCGGTGCGGCTGGGGGACGACCGGGCCGTCCGGGTGCTGATGGAGATCGCGGAGGCTGGCGGCCTTTACGCAGAGAAAGCGCTGGACCTCGCGCTACGGCGGCTGCCCGTCGCGCAGGCGCTGGACGTCGTCCGCCGGTTCGACGCGGAGCCGGAGCGGCAGCGGTTGGGTGTGATCGGTGCCGGAGTGGTCGGAGACCCGGCGCTCGTGCCGTGGCTGATCGAGCAGATGGCGGTGCCGGAACTGTCTCGCGTTGCCGGAGAGGCGTTCACGAACATCACCGGCGTGGACCTCGCCTACCACGATCTCGAAGGCGAGTGGCCCGAGGGGTTCGAGGCCGGGCCGACGGAAGACTCGGAGGACGAGAACGTCGAGATGGACCGGGACGAAGACCTGCCGTGGCCGGACCCGGCGCTCGTCGCGGCGTGGTGGCACACGCACGGCGGGGCGTTCCAGACAGGAACCCGCTACTTCCTGGGGCAACCGCTGAGCGAGCCGGTGTTGCAGGACGCGCTCCGGCTAGGGATGCAGCGGCAGCGAGCGGCAGCGGCGCTGGAGCTAGCGCTGCTTTATCCCGACCAACCCCTCTTCGAGGTCCGGGCACCGGGCTTCCGGCAGCAGCGGATGCTGGGACTCGCGCCGGCCTGGGCGGGGTAGCCCTCCTGGCTCTCCAGTGATATCTCGCTGCGTGTCAGGGCCGTCCGGGAGCGACTCCGCGCGGGCACGCACCGTGGGGGCCACCCTCCCTAGAGTGCAAGACGATTGCTTGTAGGCGAACCCCCTGCTTCCGCTGCCATCGCTTTGCTCCGAGCAGCGAAAGCTGTCCCCCTCGCGTGAGGGGGACAGTCCGTTGGCCGTTGAGCGCCAGCGATGGGCCGACGGACGGGGAGTCGGCTCACGAGAAAAGAGACCGCGACGCTAGGCTCTGTCTGAGATTGGATGCGGTGTAGCTTGGGTGCGCCACCTACTCTCGGTCCTCTAGGCCGCAACGCCGCTACGAACTCGCCGAGGAGCCGTTCGCCCTCATCGAATCCCTGGTGCCCCACCCCACACGCGGCTCCCGGCGCGCCGACCGCAGCGCGTGACCGGGGCTGCGATGCGAAGCAGGGGCGGGCGTGGCTACGTGCGCGGCGTATCCGAGCGCTGATCCCAGAGCGGCGGTGATCCCAGAGCGGAAGCTCCCAGTCGGCACGAAGCGTCGGCGAAGAAGCGTCGGCGGCGGGGTCGCCCTCCGGTACGGGAGGGCGAGCAGGACCGGCGGCGCATCGAGCGCCTGGTGGGATGGCTTGGGCGGGCGTCCGCCCGCCCGGAGCACCGCAGCGTAAGGAGCACCGCAGCGTGGCGACGGGCTTCGACAAGCGGGCCTCGTCGTGCTTGGCGATGGTGAAGCGGGCCTGCATCCGGCGCTTGCTGCGGGCCGCTATCTCAGACAAGCCCTAGACTACTATGTGGCCGTGTGGGGACCGGCGTATCCCTTCGAGATGCGCGCTGACACCGTGCGGCACGGGGAAATTGGCGCGCGCTGGCTGAACTTAGTGGAGATACGCCGAACCGCTGTGGCGGGGGATGACTATGCATACTCCGTTCGACTCCGTTTCTCCGGGTCAGTCTACGAAGTGGTTGAGGGGTCCGAGGAGCGGCTGTAGCCGTCTGGAGGTTCCGAGCGTTCCGCCCGTGGAGACCTTGAAGGCGAGTAGCCGGAGGGGTCGAGGCCGGAGCGGGTCGAGGCAGGGAGACGGAGGACTCCGGTTGGCCCTACTCCATCCCGACCGGCCGCTCTTCGAGACGCGGGTCCCCAGCCTTCAGCAGCGGGTGCTGGGGCTCGCGCCGGCGTGGCGGCCTCTTCCACGCAGCCTTTGCGTTCCCCGAGTATCACCACGAAACAGAACCACCTCATGGGAACGCACCCGCACGAACACGTCGGCATCCGCGTCACCTCGGACCCGGACACCACCTTGGTCACGCAGCCTGCCGCCGAAGCCCGGCGGCGCGAGACGCCGATACCGCTCCGGCTTCTCTTCGTGGCGGACCTCACGCCGCAGACCGAGCACAAGTGGCGCGGCGAGTCGCTCGTCCGCCGCGTGGACGTGAACGGCTTCGCTGGGCTGATGGCCGAGTGGCAGCCGGGGCTCCGGCTCGACGTGCCGAACCGCCTCAGCTCCGAGCCGAAGGCGCTGGAGGTCGCGCTGCGGTTCGCGTCGCTCAAGGACTTCACGCCGGGCGGGGTCGCGCGGCAGGTCCCGGCGCTTGCACGCCTCCTCGCCATCCGCACCGAGGTGGACGGCGTCCGCACGAAGGGCACCGACGCGGCGACCTTCCGCGCCGGCCTCGCCGAGGCCGGCGTAGACGAAGCCTCCGCCGACGGGCTGTACGCCCAGCTCACCGTCGCGCCGCCGGAAGCCACGCCTAAGCAGTCAACCGGAGACGACTCACTCGACCGGCTCATGGGGATGGTGGACACGGGCAAGGGCGAGCAGGTGCCCGGCTTTGTGGAGGCCGTCGCCGAAGCCGTGGCGGGCGACACGCCCCGCGTCGCCCGGTCCGCCGCCGACACTATCCTCGCCGACTTCGACCGGAAGCTCGGCGGGCAGCTTCGGGCGATCCTCGAGCACCCGGACCTCCGCCGGCTCGAAGCGGCGTGGCGCGGCCTGAAATTTCTCGTGGACCGCCTGCCGTTCCGCGACGGGGTCCACCTCGACGTGCTCCCCGCCGGACGTGACGAGCTGGGCGAGGCGCTCTACGAGCAGGTGCTCCTCCCGGAGCATGGTGCCGATGACGGGCGTGCCCCGCTCGCGGCCGTCCTCCTCGGATTCGCCTTCGGCAACAGCCAGGCCGACGCAGTGCTCCTCGACGACCTCGCCGGGACGGGGGCAAGCCTGCAAGCGCCGATCATCGCCTCGGCCGATCCCGCGTTCTTTGCGCTCGATGGGCCGGAGGACGAGGGGGCGATCCCGCTCGTCGCCCACCTCACCGACGGGCCGGCGTACCTCCACTGGAACAAGCTCCGGGCGAAGGACGAGGCGCGGTACGTCGCCCTCGCGTTCCCGCCGTTTTTGCTCCGCGCGCCCTACGGGCCGGAGAACCCGTCGAGGGAGGTGCCGCTCGGCGAGGAGGGGTTTCTGTGGGGCGGGGGGGCGCTCGCCGTCGGCCTCGCGCTCGCGGACTCGTTCGCCGAGACGGGCTGGCCGACCCACCTCGCCGGGCGGCGCGTCGGCGACCTGCCGCTTCACGAGACGGGCCGGGGCGCGACGCCGCTCGCCCGCCTGCTGCCTGAGGCGAAGGCGGCGGAGCTGGCCGAGGCCGGGTTTGCCGTGCTGACGGGCGAGGCGAACCGGGACGCGCTGCGGCTCGCGCACGCGCCGAACCTTTCGAAGCCCGCCGCCTTCGACGACCCGGAGAAGACGGCCCACGCGGCGGCGCACGCCACGCTCGCGTGTGGGCTCTTCTCTGCCCGCGCCGCGCACCGGCTCCTCACCCTCCCCGGCGAGCTCGACCCGGCGGACGCGCTGGAGGCCAAGCAGGACGCCGTCGTCCAAAAGCTCCGCGCCTTTCTTGGGACGCCCGAAGCGGACGTGCCGGCCGGTGCCGTGACGGCCGAGCCGGTGCCCAAGGCGGAGATCGAGGGGCATGACTTGCTGGCGGTTCGGTTGCAGCCGCCGCCTCACGTCCTGTATCACCCCGTCCACCTCGCGGTGGGCCTCCCGGTGCCTCGCGCCTGAGACCCCCGGGGCCTCGCGCCGGAGACGGACTGACCCGCTTCGGCGAGAAACGTCGTTTCTGTGTATTAACCTCGTCTCTCTGCCTCAGAGGCTGCCTGGCCTCTCCGCTTCGTAGGCCTCGTGCCCTCCTTCCGCCCTCCCTCGCCGCCTGCTGACCTCGCGCGCCCCGCCGTGAGGGCACGCGTCGAGGGCACGTCCGTCCTCGGCATCGAGCGCGCCTTCACCGAGTCGTTCACGGTCGGGCGCGGGATGCAGGCCACGCTCCACGTCGACTCCGGGCGCGTCAGCCGGCTCCACGCCGAGGTGGTTTTCGAGGAGGGCGAGGCAGGAGCGCCCGGCCGGTGGATCGCGCGCGACGCCGGGAGCACGAACGGGACGTACTACCGAGGCGAGCGGGTCGAGGAGGTCGTGCTCGAGGGCGACACGGCGGTCCGGCTCGGGCGCGAAGGACCGTTCCTCTACCTCTCGGTCCTCTCCACCGAGCGCGGCGGGGGCGAGCCGTCTGGGCGAGCCGACCGTCCGGCGGGGCCGACAACGCCCGACGCCCACGCGCCCCTCGGCTCCGGCCTGGGCTCCGGCCTCCAGCGACCGGCGGAGCCCCCGCGCGCAGCAGTGCGAGCCGAGGCCCCCGAAACCTCGGTCGGCTCCAGCGAGGTCGGCTCCAGCGAGGTCGGCTCCAAAGAAGGCGGGCCGGCGAGCAGGGAAGGGGTCGCACCGGAGCCGAGGGCCGCCGAGCCGGGGGCCGCCGAGCCGGGGTCCGTCAGCCAGGTCATCCGGCACTACTTCGACGAGGACCGGCCGGCGGGCGCGCAGACGATGATGATCCGCCAGGCGTTCCACGAGGTGCAGAAGAAGCAGAAGCGGACCTACGGCACGGTGCTCGCCGCGGCGGCGGTGCTGCTGGCCGCCGTGCTCGGGCTCGCGGCCTGGCAGCAGGTGCGGGTGTCCCGGCTCCAAGACTCGACCGAGACGCTGTTCTACGAGATGAAGGAGCAGGACCTGGGGATCGCGGAGCTCCGGCTCTTCGCCGCCGAGGCGGAGGACGGCGACTTCGCCGCCCGGCTCGAGAGCCTCCAGGCCGGCCGCCGCCGCACCGCCGAGCGCTACGAGGGCTACGTCGAGGAGCTCGGCCTCTACCGCAAGCTCACGCCCGAGGAGCGCGAGATCTACCGCATCGCGCGCATCTTCAACGAGAGCGAGTTCACCATGCCCGCCGGGTTCGTGCGCGAGGTCGAGGCGGTGATCGCCGAGTGGCAGCAGACCGAGCGCTTCGAGCGGGCGCTGCAGACGGCGGAGGAGAACGGCTACACCCGCCTCATCGTCGAGACGCTGGTCGACTACGGGCTGCCGCCGGAGTTCTTCTACCTCGCGCTCCAGGAGAGCGACTTCGTCCCGTGCCGCGTCGGGCCGCCGACGCGGTGGGGCATCGCCAAAGGCATGTGGCAGTTCATCCCGATGACGGCCCGCCGGTTCGGCCTGCAGCCTGGCCCCCGCGAGGACCAGCGCGCCCCCGACCCGGACGACGAGCGGTGCGACGTCGAGAAGGCCACCGACGCCGCCGCGCGCTACCTGCTGACGATCTACACGGACCTCGCCCAGGCCTCGGGCTTGCTCGTGATGGCGTCCTACAACTGGGGCGAGCACCGCGTCGGCCCCAAGCTCGACGAGCTGACGCCGCTCGAGGTCCTCCGCCAGGACCTCGCCGACATCCCGGAGAACCCGCAGGCGCGCAACTACTGGCGCTTCCTCTCCGAGTACCGCGACCGGATGCCGGAGCAAACGAAAGACTATGTGTTGCATATCTTTGCCGCCGCCGTCATCGGCCAGAACCCGCGCCTCTTCGGGTTCGACTTCGACAATCCGCTGCAGCGCTACATTGAGGAGGCGGTGACCCCGGCCATCGCCCGAGCGCCCGTCCGGCCCTGACTGACCCCTCCCATGCTCTGGAAGCGCTCCGCCCCTACGCCCACCTTCCGCTCCGGCGCGTGCTCCGACGTCGGGCAGGTCCGCACCGAGAACCAGGACGCCTACGGGTACTTCTCGACCGAACCCGCGGACGGCGCGCCGGGCCACCACCTCTTCGTCGTGGCCGACGGGATGGGGGGGCACGAGGACGGCGGGCGCGCCAGCCGGGTCACGGTCGACGTCGTCGGCGAGCGCTACTTCGAGCCCAGCGAGGCGGGGGTCGAGGAGCGGGTGCGCGCGGCGCTCGTCGCGGCCAACGCCCAGGTCTACGAGTGGGCGCACGCCGGCGAGGTCCCGAAGAAGATGGGGACGACGTGCACCGCGCTGGCCTTCGTCGGCGGCGCGGCGTGGCTGGCGCACGTCGGGGACAGCCGGGCCTACCGCGTCGACCGGCGCGGCATCACGCAGCTCACGCGGGACCACACGCTCGTCGACGCGCTCCGGCGCGAGGGCGTGCTGACCGAGGCCGAGGCCGAGCGCCACCCGCAGCGCCACGCGCTGATCCGCGCCGTCGGCGTCGAGCCCACCGTCGAGGTCGACGTCGAGCACCTCGCGCCGCCGCAGCCGAGGGACGTCTTCGTGCTGTGCTCCGACGGCCTCGCCCGCGTCGCCGACGAGGAGATCCGGGACGTCGTCCGGGGCGCGGTGCCGCAGGCGGCGGCCGAGCGCCTGGTCGCGCTCGCCAACGAGCGCGGCGGGCAGGACAACGTGACGGTCCTCGTCGTCGAGGTAGGCTAGCAGGCGCAGGTTCTCGCACGTCCACGCCCCCGCTTCCAGGTTTCCGCTCCGCCGTGCCCGACACGTTCATCGGCCAAGAGATCGACGGCTACCGCGTCCTCGAAGAGCTCGGGCGCGGCGGCATGGGGGTCGTCTACAAGGCCGAGGACGTCGCCCTCGCCCGGACGGTCGCCCTCAAGATGATCGCGCGCGAGTTCGCCGGCGACGCCTCGTTCGCGCGCCGCTTCCGCTCCGAGGCCCGCGCCCTCGCGCGCATCGACAGCCCCCACATCACGCGCATCTACGCGCTGCGCCGCACCGAGGCCGGGCTCTTCATCGTGATGGAGTACATCGGCGGCGGGGCGCTCAGCGACCGGATCGACCGCGGCGTGGTGGCGTGGCCCGAGGCCCGCCAGCTCGTCCTCGACATGGTCGCCGCGCTCGAGCACGCCCACGGCGTCGGCGTCATCCACCGGGACGTCAAGCCGGGCAACATCTTGCTGAGTGAGGCGGGCCGCGTCAAGATCACCGACTTCGGCCTGGCCAAGCTGCGCACCCCCGACGGCACGGCGACGCTGACGCAGGGCGTCGCCGGGACGCTCTACTACATGTCCCCCGAGCAGGTCCGGGGCGAGCAGAGCCTCGACAACCGGAGCGACCTCTACGCGCTCGGCGTGACGGTCTACGAGCTGCTCAGCGGGCAGCTCCCCTTCGCGCGCGGCGGCACCGAGTTCGCCACGATGCGCGCCATCGTCGAGGACGAGTACCCGCCGCTCGTCGAGCTCGTCCCGGCCGTCCCGCCGCCGGTCAGCGCGGCCGTGATGAAGGCGCTCGCGAAGGCCCCGGACGACCGCTACGCGAACGCCGCCGCGATGCGCGCCGCCTTCGAATCCATCGGCCCCGACGGGAGGCCCGCCCACACGCTCCGGCGCGAGGTGCCGACGGTGGTAGACCACGCCGTCGATGCGCCGGAGGCCGAGCCCGCCCCGGCGTCGCTTCCGGCGCGGCTCCGGTGGGCCGCCGGCGGCCTCGTGCTCCTCGTCTTCGCCCTTCTCGTCTTCGCGCTGCTCGTGCTGTTCTGGCCGTCCGCCGGCGAGCCCCGCCTCGGCGTCGTGACCGATCCGCCGGGCGCTACGGTCTACTGGAACGGCGAGCGCCTCGGCGAGACGCCCGTCGGGGAGACAGAGGTGAGCGAGGGCGAGGGGCGGCTGCGCGTCGAGCGCCTCGGCTACGCCCCCGTGGACACGGCGCTCGCGCTCGGCGCGGGCCAGGCCGTCGCGCTGCGCCTCGCGCTCGTCCCCCTCGCCGAAGGCCACGCGGTGCCGCGTCTGCTCGAGGTCGCGTCCACCCCCGCCGGGGCGGCGGTCTTCGTCAACGGCGAGCGGGCGGGGGAGACGCCGCTCACGTACCGCGACACCACCGCGTCGCCGGTCGCGCTCCGGCTCGAGCGCGCGGGCTACGAGCCGTGGGAGGAGGCCGGCCTCCGCCTCCACCCCGACGTGGCGACGCGCCGCGCCGTCGCGCTGCAGCCCGTGCAGACCCGGCTGCCGGCCGATCCTCCGCCGGCCGATCCTCCGCCGGACCGGCCACTCTCGGACCGGCCGCCGTCCGGCACGCTCGTCCTGAGCCCGGCCTCCGGCGGCCGAGCTTCGGTCGCGGGGCAGGACGGCGGCGGCCCCTTCAGCCTCGCGCCGGGGCAGTACACCGTCCGGTGCGCGCACCCGAACTACGCCCCCTTCGAGCGGACGGCGCGGGTGCGCGCGGGCCGCACCACGTCGGCGGCGTGCCACTTCGAGACGCGCGTCAACGTCCAGGCCAACCCCGTCTGGGGCTACATCTGGATCGACGGGGCCGACTCGGGCGAGACCACGCCGGAGTCCTTCATGCTCGGGCCGGGCACCTACCGCATCGAGGTGCGGCGGGAGGGGTACGAGCCGGCCGGGCCGGCGCAGGAGATCACGCTCGCCCCCGGCCTGGAGCCGCAGACCGAGCCGCTCGTTTTCGAGCTGCGCCGGCCATGACCGCCGCCGAGGCGGCCCTATATTGCCGACGTTTACGTCTAACGTGGTACGCGCGCCGTCCGACGCCGCCTCGGTCCAAGCCGCCTCGGTCCGAGCCGCCTCGCGTGCGCCCGTGCCCGTCCTGCCGGAGAGCACCTTCCTCCAGAGCCCTCTTCCCCAAGAGCCATCTTCTATGACCCCGACCGTACGCCGTCTCCTCGGCTGCCTCGCGGCGCTGCTGCTCGCGCTGCCCACGCAGGCTCAGGACGCCGCACTCCAGCAAGGAATCGAGGCTTACCAGGCCGCTGACTACGACACGGCGCGCGGCCTCCTGACCGGGGTCGTCGCCGAGGAGAGCGACAAGGAGGTGCTTAAAGAGGCCCTCCGGTACCTCGCCCACCTCCACATCGCCGAGGAGGACAACGTGGCGGCGCGCGCGGCGATCGACCAACTCCTCTCGCTCGAGCCGCCGCTCGTCGAGCTCTCGTCCGACGTGGACCCGCCGGACGTGATGCACATCTACTGGCAGGCGCGGGGCGACCTCCTCGGCAGCCCGGCCGTCGAGCGCCCCGATCCGGGGATGAAGACCCTCGCCGTGATGGACTTCGCCAACACCTCGGTCGACGAGTACGAGCGCTTCGAGGCGATGGAGCAGGGCTTCGCCTCGATGATGGTCCACGACCTGCAAGGCGCGACGGGCCTCAAGGTCGTCGAGCGCGAGCGCATCCGGTGGCTCCTCGACGAGCTCGAGCTGCAGCGCGACGACGGCCTCGTCGACCAGGAGTCGGCGGTCGAGACCGGGCGGCTCCTCGGCGTCAACGCCGTGCTCTTCGGCTCGTTCATGGTGCACGGCAAGCGGATGTGGCTCACGGCCCGGCTCGTGAGCGTCGAGACCGGCGAGATTTTGCTCGTCGAGCAGATCGAGGGCAAGCGCGACGACTTCATGGACCTCGCCAGCACCCTCGCCGCGCGCGTCGCCGACGCCATCGACGTGGAGATTTCGCAGGAGACCCGGGGCGAGACGCGCTCGCCCGACGCGCAGCTCGCCTTTTCGCGGGGCCTGAAGCTGATCGACGAGGGCCGGTACGAGCAGGCCCACGCTGCCTTCATCGAGGCGCTCGCGCACGACCCGGACTACGCTCTCGCCCGGCAGCGGGCGGAGAGCCTGAAGCCCTACCTCGGCTGATCTCGGCGGAGCCTGCTCCTCGCTGACCCTGTACCTCGGCTGCAATCCTGTACCTCGGCTGCTCCCTTCTCGTGTCTTGCCCGACTATGCCCCTCCGTCCCGGTTCGTTTCCTCTCCGCGCGCTGGCGTGCTCCGCGCTGCTGGCGCTCGGCCTGCTGCCGCTGGGCCTGGCGGCCTGCGCCCCGGCCCGCGTCGGGGCCGAGGGCGAAGCGCTGGACCGGGCCGTGACGCGCGCGCGCGCCGACCTCGCCCGCCGGCCGAACGACACCGAAGTCCGCCGCGACCTCGGGGCGCTGCTCGCGCAAACGGAGCGCTTCGACGAGGCGGAGGCGTATCTCCGGCAGGCCTACGTCGACGCCCCGGGCGACCCGAAGACGCTCTACTACCTCGGCCTGGCGCTCGAGGCCGGGGGCGACCCTGGCGAAGCCCTTCGGTTCTACGGCCGGTTCACCCAGGTCTCGCCGCGCTCGGCGTTCCGGCCCCTCTTGCAGGGGCGCTACGAGTGGCTGGCGCGGGAGCGGCTCCGCGAGGAGATGGCGGCGCTCGTCGCCCGTGAGGACACGCTCGCGGCCGAGGCCGGGTCGCCGCGCGTCGTGGCCGTCTTCCCCTTCGCCTACCTGGGCAGCGACCCGGCGTACGCCCCCCTCGGGCGGGGGCTGGCCGAGCTCGTCACGGCAGACCTCGCGGGGATCGCGGCGGTGCAGGTCGTCGAGCGGCTCCGGCTGCAGGCGCTCCTCGACGAGCTCGCCCTCTCGCAGTCCGACGCGTTCGATCCGGGGACGGCTCCGCGCCTCGGGCGGCTGCTCCGCGCCGGGCGGGCCGTCGGCGGCTCCTTCGACGTCGACGACGACGCCCTCCGCGTCGACGCCGCGCTCTGGACCCTCGGCACCGAGCCGCAGCCCGACCTCCAGACCCGGACCGCCGGCCTGGACCAGCTCTTCCGGCTCAAGCAGCAGATCGTCCTCGCCCTCGTCGAGGAGCTCGGCGTCCCGCTCTCGCGCGAGGAGCGCGCCGCGCTCGACGTGGTCCCGACGCGCAACCTCCAGGCGTTCCTGCTCTACGCGCGGGGGCTGCAGGAGGACGACGAGGGCGACTTCGGCGCGGCCGCCCGCTCCTTCGGTGCCGCCGCCGCGCTCGACCCCGGCTTCGGGCAAGCGGTGACGCGCGCGGGGCGCTCCGGGTCCATCGCCACCGCCGGAGGGCCGGTCGAGAAGGGGCTGTCGGCGGCGCTCGGTCTCGAGCGCACCGGCGGGACGCTCGTCGGCAGCCGGCTCCGGAAGCTCAACGCGACCCTCGGCGGGGCCTTCGTGCCCGGCGACGAGTCGCGGAACCCCGCCGGCGAAGGGGCCAGCGGCAGTGGCCTCTTCGAGCCGCTGCCCGACCCGCCGCCGCCGCCGCCATCGGGAGGGAACTAACTCGGCTTCGCTATGCTCGGCTTCGCCATGAACGCACCCCGTCTCCTCCTCGCCCCGCCCGCCCTGGGCCGCACCATCCTGGGGCGCACCATCCTGGGGCGCACCGTGCCGTGCTGCACCGTGCTGTGGTGCACCGTGCTGTGGTGCATCGTGCTGTGCAGCCCGGCGCTGCGCGCACAGAGCGCGGGCTCCTGCACGACCAGCGCCGACGGCTTCCGCTGCTGCGACGGCGCGCAGGAGCTGTGCATCGCGGGCGACACACCGGCAGCCGGCCTTCCGCTGGCCGCCACCATCACCGTCGTCGGCGACGATCCGAGGTCCGGCACGCTGTTCCACCGCCCGACGGGCGCGCCGCGCTACGACCAGCGCAGCCTCGCCTTCCGGCAGACCGCCTCGGGCGTGTTCAGCGCCGAGGTCGAGCTCGCCGCCGGGGAGGTGACCGCGCGCGGCCTAGAGGCCTACATCGTGACCGAAACGCTGACCCTGCCCGACCTCCCGAGCCCGGCGGCGGCCCCCCAGGCCATCCCCGTCCTCATCGGCGAGCAGCGGGCCGAGGCCGACCTCGAGCCGCGCACCTACCGCATGGTCTCGGTGCCGGCGGACCTGGGTCCGCGGCCCGCCGTGGACGTGCTCTCGGACGACTTCGGCGAGCCGGACGCGCTGCGCTGGCGCCTCCTCCGGTGGAACCCCGGTCGCCGCGCCTACGACGAGGCCACCGGCCCGTCGGACACGTTCGCCGACGGCGCGGCCTACTGGGTCGCGGCCAACCGGGGCGGCTCGTTCGACATCTCGGCGGCGACCTCGACCAACCCGGACTCGCTGCCGGCCATCGTGCTTGCGCCCGGCTACAACCAGATCGGCAACCCCTACGCCTTCCCGGTCGCGTGGGACGACGTCCGGGCCGCCAACGGTCGGGCGGAGGCGGAGGTCGGGCCGCTGCTGGCCTACGACGGCGGGTCGTCCTACCTCGAAACGGGGGTGCTCCGGCCGTGGACGGGCTACTTCGTCGAGAACCGGACGGGGCAGGCGGTCCGCCTCGGGGTTCCGGCGCGCGAAGGCGCGGCGGGGCGGCCCTCGCCGCGGGCGAGCTACGCCGTCCACCTCAGCGGGCGGTCGGGGAGCTACCGCGACACGCTCAACACCGTAGGGTTCGCCGCCGAGGCCGAGCCGGGGCGCGACGAGACCGACCTCGCCGAGCCGCCGCCGGTCGGCGAGCACGTCCGCCTCAGCCTCCTCAGCGGCGGCGAGCGCTGGCTCCGCGACCTGCGGCCTCCGGCGGCGGACGGGGCCGTGTGGGACGTCGAGGTGACGGCCACCGATGGGCTGCTGACCCAGCGCGCGCGCGCGGTGACCATCGACCTCACCGAGGCCGGGGTGCGCCCGCCCGGCTTCGGGCTGTGGGTGCTCGACCGCGACCTCGGGGTCGGCCTCGACCTCGCGGGTGGGGCCGTCGAGGTGACGCTGCGCCGCAGCGAGCCGGTGCGGCGGCTCCGGGTGATCGTCGGGACGGAAGCGTTCGCCCGCGCCGGGAGCGAGGGCGCGCCGCTCGTCCCCGTCGCGTTCGCGCTCGACGCCGGCTTCCCGAACCCGTTCGCGGAGCAGACCACGCTGCGCTACCACCTCGCGGTCCGGGGCGAAGCCCGGCTCGAGGTCTTCGACACGCTCGGTCGGCGGGTCCGCGTGCTCGCCGAGGGCACCGCCCGCGCCGGAGCGCACACCGCCGTGTGGGACGGGCGCGACGGGGTGGGGCGGCCCGTCGCCAGCGGCGTGTACCTCGTCCGCCTCCGCGCCGGCGACGCCTCGGTCGCCCGCCGGGTATCGGTCCTTCGCTAACCTCTACTGCCGTGCGATTCCTCTCTGGGTCTCTCTTCGCCTCCGCGCTTCTCCTCCTCGCCCTCGCGCCGCCCGCGCTGGGTCAGGCCGCCGGGGAGCCGGCTGCGCTCTACGTGGGGAGCGAGCAGCAGCCGGTCCGGGTCACCTTCGAGGGTCTGTACCAGCGCTTCGGGGACCTCGCCGAGGCGAGCCTGCCCCTGCGGCTCTACGTCCCCATCGGGGAGCACGTCGCGCTCGGGCTCAACACGAGCTACGCAGCCGTGAGCGGGGACGACGTCGAGACGCTTTCCGCGCTCGGCGACGTGCAGATCGCGGCGAGCTACTTCCAGCCCATCGGCACGGGAAGCCTGGTGACGAGCCTCAGCTTCAACGTCACGACGGGCAGCAGCGCGCTCTCGTTCGGGGAGTTCCGCGCCGCGACGCTGGCGAGCCAGGCGGCCTACGCGTTCCGGGTGCCGTCGTTCGGGCAGGGCCTGCGCGTCGCCCCGGCGCTGACGTACGCGTTTCCGGTGGGGGAGCGCGTGGCGCTCGGCCTCGGCGCGGCGTACCAGTACCGCGGGCCGTACGAGCCGCTCGCCGACGAGCCCGACGCCTACGACCCCGGCGAGGAAGTCCTCCTCACGCTCGGGGCCGACCTCGAGGTCACCCCCACCTCGTCGGTGGCGGTCGATCTCTCGCTCGGCCTCAACGGCACCGACCGCTGGGGGCCGACGGACTACGAGCCGGGCAACACCGGCGCGGCGACGGTGCAGTTCCTCCAGGTCATCGGCCCGCACGAGGTGCGCGCCTTCGCCCGCTACCGGGCGCGCGGCAAGAGCGCGCTGCCCGACGCCTCTTTCTCGGCGCAAACCGCCGTGCCGACGCACCTGACGGTGGGGGGCGAAGGGCAGGTCCAGCTCAGTCCGGCGCTGCGGCTCGGGGCGCTCGCGCGGGTTCGGAGCTACAGCCGGAGCGCGCTCCTCGGCGAGGGGCAGACGCTCGCGGACCTCGGCCTCGCGCCGGTGCTCTCGGTGAGCGAGCGGCTGCACCTGACGGGGCGGTTCGTCTATACGCTGGGCAGCTTCAGCGGGGTCACGGCGGGCGGCGGGCTGAGCGTCGCGCTCTGAGGCGCGGTCGTAGCTTCCGGCCTCCACCCACCTGCTTCCGCTATGACACCCCCTCGCCTCAGCGCCGGTCGCGCTGCCGTTCTCTGGATCGCTTACGCCGTCGTGTTCGCCGTCGCCGGCGGGATCGGGGCCGGGGTTCCGGCGCTCCTCTTCGAAGCCGTCACCGGCAAGCCGTATGACGACGTGCTCTACGCGATCACGTTCGGCGTGACGGGCTTCATCGCCTACCGGCTCGCGCAGCGTGTCACGGCCCTCGCTACCGGATAAGGATGACGCGGCCCGTAGCCACGCGGTCGTCGCTTTCGAGTTGCCAGATATACACGCCGCTCGGGAGGCCGCGCCCATCGAAGGACATCTCTTGGGTTCCCGGCTCTACTGTGCCATCGAGCAGCACGCTCACCTCACGCCCGAGCACGTCATAGACAGCGAGCCGGATGGGATCTGCCGTCTTGGTATCAAAGGATAGCGTGGTCTGGTCACGGAACGGGTTGGGATAGACCACCAATCCTAAAGGTCCACCTACGCGTCCGGTGCTGGCCCCGGATTTAGGTACAACTGCGGCGATGTCGGATATGACAGCGTCCTCGAATTGCCCATGGAACTTCGGCGGCGGCCAGTCCGCAGCCCTGATCCCCCGCCCTTCTGTGACCGTGATTCGAAGCTCATCGCGGTCGAGTACAATACCTTCTGCTGTTTCGGCTCTAAGGACGTAGCGATACCTCCCGGTGGGCGTTCCTGGCGGCACCTGCTGCTCGGCGTCGCTAACAAACGTCGCGCCTGCGCTAAGCGTCCCGGTGACGACAGGTCCGAAGTCCGTTATGAGGATGCCGTTCTCGTCGCGGACCGCGGCGCGAATGGCACCGGAAAGAGGAAGCGTACTACTGTTCGCGATGGTGTAGTCGAAAGTGAAAGTCCCCCCAGGCGTGACGCCCGTAGAGCTTGTGGCTCTCGCGGTAAGTGCAATAGGTACGCCGCTGAAGAGATAGGCTTGACCTTCGTGAAGTAGACTGGATGCCGCCGGGCGCTCATCGGGGGCACCGATGAGCACATCGCCGCTTCCGTCGCCGTCGGCATCGCTCACCCCTGATACAGAGAAACCAAAGTTCCCGAAAGCATCGGCCTCACGAGTCAAGAACTCACGAGACAGCTCGCCGGTCGCACCACTGAAGAGGTAGACTCGGCCCGCATTAGGAACGAAGTCGAAGCCTACAACGACATCCTCACGAGGAGCACCGCTGAGCAGGTCTCCGCGTCCGTCGCCATCCGTGTCTGGCACGCCGGATACCGAAGTGCCGAAGAGTCCGCCGACCTCCGCATTCGGGGAGACGATCTCATAGAGAATCTCACCGGTCGCGCCGCTAAAAAGATAGGCCACACCGGACCGAAAAAAGCCACCGTCCCCGTTTCGGTCCCCGACCAAGAGGTCTCCGCGCCCGTCTCCGTCCGTGTCGGGCACGCCGGATACCGAGATGCCGAACTGCCCCGGATTAGGTGCGGTGGGCTGTAGCTCGTAGAGAAGGGCACCGTTGGCTCCATTAAAAAGGTATGCTCTGTTCTCTCCTATCGCTCCGACGAGTAGGTCCCCTCGTCCGTCACCGTCGGTATCGGTGACGCCCGCGACGGAATGGCCAAACAGGCCGCCGAGCTGAGGATTGGGGGAAATCAGCATATGGAGAAGGGTGCCGGTCGCCCCACTGAAGAGGTAAGCCCGCCCTGAATTGAAGAGGCCACCGGTGTCCTCTCCTGCCGCCCCAACCAGGAGATCGCCGCGTCCGTCTCCGTCCACATCGGGCACGCCTGCCACTCTACCAAAGCCACCGTTTTGGTTAGAGTCCGGCGAAGTCAGCGTATGCAGCAAGGCGCCGGTTGCCCCGCTGAAGAGATAGGCTTCGTTCGCCGGTCTGGATCCGATGAGGAGGTCCCCGTGTCCATCGCCATCAGCGTCGGGTACACCCGCCACCTCAATCCCAAAACCGCCTTTAGGTGCTGGACCAGGCAGAGGGAGCGTATGGAGCACGGCCCCTGTGGCCCCGCTGAACAAGTAAGCGGTGTTCTCTCCGATAGTCCCGACGAGCAAGTCTCCGTGTCCATCGCCGTCGGCATCCGCAACGCCCGCGACCGAGTATCCGAGTCTATCATCCTCCTCTGGGTTAGGAGATCCGAGAGTGAGGGACTGCGCCACAGCGGTTGTACTGAAAAGGCACAAGGGCACAAAGAGCAGAAGAAGCCCCACTCTACGGTAGAAGCTAATCATGGCAGGAAGTGGGAACGAGAAGAGTGAAAGCGCAGGGGGCGCACGGTGTGCAGTATAAATCTTTAGCCATGCGATTTCAATCGCTTTGGGTCTACGCCCTTATCCCTGCCGGTATGTCGACGGTCAAAGTTGTCGGCTGATATTCTGGTCGAGAAGGTTATGTCAGCGAGAAGGTTATGCGGCCGGGCACCGAGCGTCTATGGGGTATCCCTCCACCTGACTCCCGCCTGCCATGCTGTCCCACGTCTGGAGCGCCGCCGTCCTGGGCGTCGACGCGCTCCCCATCGAGATCGAAACCCACACCGAGCCGGGGCTGCCGAAGTGGACGGTCGTCGGGCTGCCCGACGGGGCGGTGCGCGAGAGCCGAGACCGGGTGTGGGCGGCGCTCAAGAACTCCGGCCTGCCGGTCCCGCGCGGGGCCGTCACGGTGAACCTCGCCCCGGCGGACGTGCGCAAGGAGGGCGCGGCCTTCGACCTCCCGATCGCGCTCGGGCTCCTCGCCGCCTCGGGCCTCGTCCCGGCGGGGCCGCTCGACGACCTTTTCGTCCTCGGCGAGGTCTCGCTCGACGGGTCGCTCCGGCCCGTGCGCGGCGTCCTCCCGGCGGCGCTGCGGGCGCGGGCCGAGGGCAAGCCCGGCCTCGTCGTGCCGACCGACAACGCCGCCGAGGCGGCGGTCGTCGAGGGCCTGTCGGTCTACTCCGTCGCCACGCTGCGCGACGCCGTGGCGCTGCTCACCGACGGCCCCGGGGAGCCGGTCCGCTGCAACCTCGACCGGCTCTTCGACGAGGCCCGGCACTACCCCGTGGACTTCGCCGACGTGCGCGGGCAGGAGAACGTCAAGCGCTCGCTCGAGGTGGCGGCGGCGGGCGGGCACAACGCGCTCCTCATCGGGCCGCCCGGCTCGGGCAAGACGATGCTCGCCCGCCGGATGCCGACCATCCTCCCGCCGCTGAGCGCCGACGAGGCCCTCGAGACGACGAAGATCCACAGCGTCGGCGGCGCGCTCAACGGCTCGGCGCAGCGCGGGCTCGTCGCCGCGCGCCCGTTCCGCTCGCCGCACCACACGATCTCGGACGCCGGGCTGTGCGGCGGCGGCTCGAACCCGCTCCCCGGCGAGATCTCGCTCGCCCACAACGGCGTCCTCTTCCTCGACGAGCTGCCCGAGTTCCGGCGGCAGGTGCTCGAGGTGATGCGGCAGCCGCTCGAGGAGGGGCAGATCACGCTCGCGCGCGCCCGCTGCACGGTCGCGTACCCGGCGCGCTTCATGCTCGTCGCCTCGATGAACCCCTGCCCGTGCGGGCACCTCAACGACCCGACGCGCGCGTGCGTCTGCGCCCCGCCGCAGGTGCAGCGCTACCTCGCCAAAATCTCCGGCCCGCTCATGGACCGCATCGACCTCCACGTCGAGGTCACCCCGGTCCCGTTCGACGAGCTCCACCGCCGCGCCCCCGGCGAGCCGTCCGAGGCTGTGCGCCGCCGGGTCGTCGAGGCCCGGCAGCGGCAGACTGCGCGCTTCGCCGAGGACGAGGGGGTCTATTGCAACGCGCAGATGAGCACGCGGCTGGTGCGCCGCCACTGCGCGCTCGACGCCGAGGGCGAGGCGCTGATGAAGATGGCGCTCACCCGGCTCGGCCTCTCGGCGCGGGCCTACGACCGGATGCTGAAGGTGAGCCGGACGATCGCCGACCTGGCCGGGAGCGCGCGCGTCGAGGCCGGGCACCTGGCCGAGGCCGTGCAGTACCGCTCGCTCGACCGCTCGTGGTGGGGAGCGTGAGGCCGCGTCGTGGGGTGCGCCGAGAGATTACACAAGCTTAAGCTGGAAGCGCTAGCACGGGTGCGCCCGCCGTCGTATGCTGTACGCTCTTGCTGTGCGCTCTGCCGCGACAGGGCCCGCAGGAGCTTTCTTTCACTCAACCTCTCTTCTCTGCCATGCACCGTTTCCTACCTCTCGCGCTCGCCGTGCTCGTCTCGGGCGCGGCGTTCGCCCAGCCCGCCGACCTGCTGATCTCGGAGTACGTCGAGGGCTCGTCGTTCAACAAGGCCGTCGAGCTCTACAACGGCACCGGCAGCGCCATCGACCTCGGAGCCGAGCGCTACTACCTCCGGTTCTACTTCAACGGCAACACCACCGCCGGCACCTCGGTCGCGCTGAGCGGCACCGTCGCCAACGGCGGCGTGTTCGTGCTCGCCGAGGACAGCGCGGACCCGGCCATCCTGGCCGAGGCCGACCAGCTCTCCGGCGCGAGCTTCTTCAACGGCGACGACGCGGTCGTCCTCTTCCGCGACTCTACCGTCGTCGTCGACGCCATCGGCCAGGTCGGCTTCGACCCCGGCGACGAGTGGGGCACCGGCGACACCTCGACCCAGAACAACACGCTCCGCCGCCAGAGCGACGCCTGCGTCGCCGACGCCGACACGAGCGACGTCTTCGACCCGGCCGACGACTACGTGGGCTTCCCGCAGGACACCTTCGACGGCCTCGGGAGCGCCTCGTTCGACTGCACCGGCGGCGGCCCGAACTTCGACCTCTCGGCCGCCGGCGTCCCGAGCGGGGTAGGGCAGGGCGGCTCGTTCACCGTCGCCTACTCGGTCACCAACAACACGGCCAACCCGGTCACCGGCGACCTGTTCTACACCGCCTCGCGCGGCGGGGTCGTGCTCGCCCAGATGCAGGTGCGCTCGGGCACGCTGCCGCCCGGCTTCACGCTCAACGGCAGCTACACCCAGCAGGTGCCGGCCTTCGCGCCGCCGGGCAACTACGTCTACACCGTGAGGATCGGCCAATTCCCGGGGACGACGGTCGACGCCGAAGCCTTCAACGTCGCCGTCAACTCCGCGCCGCGCTCGGTGGGGAGTGCCGAGGCGTGGAGCGTCGTGGACGCCTCGCCGTGGCCCGACGAGACCAGCGCGGCACCGAGCGCGGCAGCGCGTGCGACGGCAGACGTCGGGGCCTTCCCGAACCCGTTTGTGCGGAGCACCGAGATCGCCTTCGAGCTTGACCGGGCCGCCGACGTGTCGCTCGTCGTCTACGACGTCCGGGGCCGCGCCGTCGCCACGCTCGCCGACGGGCCGATGGAGGCCGGGCCGCACCGCGTGGCGTTCGATGCCTCGCGCCTGCCGAGCGGCGTCTACGTCTACCGCCTCGCGGCGGGCGGACGCGTCGAGACCGGCCGGGTGACGCTGGTGCGCTAGCGCTGGTGACCCACGCTGAGCGTAACAGCGGGCGAGGCCCGGGGGTGTTCTCCATCCCTCGGGCCTCGTCCATATCCTGGGACGTTCGGGAAACAGGACGCGTGCCCACTCGGCTGTGGGCGGAATCGGAATACGTTTTGCCACGGCAGCTAGGGAAACAAAACTCACCACGCTACCCCCTTCATCATGCTACTGACCCCCCATCAACGCGCACTGCGAGCCGCTGCGGCGGCGGTGCTCACCCTCGCGCTGTGCTCGCCCGTCGCGGCGCAGTACGTGCTCCAAGAAATCCAATCGCCTAACCAGAAAGCTGAGGGCTACTTCGGGTGGGACACCGCCGGCGTGCCGGACGTCAACGGCGACGGCCGCGGCGACCTCCTCATCGGGTCCTTCGGCGAGAGCCCGCTCGGCGCTCCCGAACAGGCGGGCCGCGCCTACCTCCTCGACGGGGCCACCGGGGCCGTGTTGCGGACCCTCACCTCGCCCAACGAGCAGACCCAGGGCATCTTCGGCTCGGCCGTGGCCAGCGTGCCGGACGCCGACGGCGACGGCCGCGGCGACCTCCTCATCGGGGCGCGCTCCGAGACCACCGGCGCGAGCCCGCCCGCTGCGGGAAGGGCGTACCTCTTCTCGGGGGCGACGGGTGCCCTCCTGCGGACGCTCGTCTCGCCCAACGAGGAGGACTTCGGGCGCTTCGGCGCAGCCGTCGCGGGCGTGCCGGACGCCGACGGCGACGGCCGCGGCGACCTCCTCGTCGGGGCCAGTGAGGACCCCGGGGCCAGCCCCGACGAGGCGGGCCGCGCCTACCTCTTCAGCGGGGCCACGGGCGCGCTGCTCTTCGAGTTCGCCTCGCCGAACGCAGAGCTCCAGGGGCTCTTCGGCGCAGCCCTGGCGGGCGTGCCGGACGCCGACGGCGACGGGCGCGGCGACCTCCTCATCGGGGCCAGGCAGGAGGACCCGGACCCCAGCCCCATCTTCTCGGGCCGCGCCTACCTCTTCAGCGGGGCCACGGGCGCGCTGCTCTTCGAGCTCGCCTCGCCGAACGAGGAGACCCTCGGCGACTTCGGCTCCTCCGTCTCCGGCGTGCCGGACGCCGACGGCGACGGGCGCGGCGACCTCCTCATCGGGGCCGAGCGCGAGAACCCGGGGTCGACTCCCGGGGACGCGGGCCGCGCCTACCTCTTCAGCGGGGCCACCGGGGCGATGCTCTTCGAGTTCGCCTCGCCGAACCCCGAGACGCAGGGCTTCTTCGGCTTCTCCGTCTCCGGCGTGCCCGACACCGACGGCGACGGGCGCGGCGACCTCCTCATCGGGGCCGTCTTCGAGGATCCCTCGGGCAGCCCGCCGAACTCCGGCCGGGCGTACCTCTTCTCCGGGGCGACGGGCGCGCTGCTCTCCGTCTACGTCTCGCCGAACGAGGCGGCGGACGGGCGCTTCGGTTTCACCGTCTCCGGCGTGCCCGACACCAACGGCGACGGGCGCGGCGACGTGCTCGCCGGGGCCTACTTTGAAGACCCCGGTTCCGCCCCGGAAAACTCCGGCCGGGCGTACCTCTTCGCAGGAGGGGTTCTGCCGGCGGTCATCGGGATCGCGGCGACGCCGCAGGCCCCGCCCGTAAACATCCCAGCAAACGGAGGCGACTTCACGTTCACCGTGACGCTGAACAACGCGACGAGCCGCCGGCAGGCCGTGGACGCGTGGGCCGTGGCGCGCTTGCCCAACGGGGCCACCTTCGGCCCGGTCATCGGTCCGGTCCGCGTCAGGCTGTCCAGCGGAGTCACGGCCGGCCCGGTGACGCTGCAGCAGTCCGTGCCGGCCCAGGCACCGGTGGGCGAGTACTTCTTCGTCGTGCAGACCGGGCAGTTTCCGCTCGCCGCTGCCGCCGACAGCTTCGCGGTGGAGAAGACGCTCGAGACGCCGGTCCGGCCTGCCCCGGGCGACTACGTCGCCGCGTGGCGGACGGTGGAGGTGACCGACGGGTCTCCCGTTCTCGCTGCGGAGACCGTGCCGGTGGCGAAGGCTGAGCAGACGCGGACGGAGGCGCAGGCCGCGCTCGGTGCGTACCCCAACCCGTTCCGGCACCAGACTGCGCTGCGGTTTGCGACCCGCGAAGCCGGCCCGGTGCGCCTCGCCGTCTACGACGTGACGGGGCGTGAGGTCGCCGTACTCGTGGACGGGGTCGTGGAAGCCGGCACGCACGAAGCCGCCTTCGTGGCCGAGGGCCTGGCGAGCGGGGTCTACGTCTACCGGCTCACCGCAGGGCAGCAGACCCAGACCGGGCGGCTGACGCTCGTGAAGTAGCCCGGCACCGTCGGACGTTAGGCAGAGCGAGGCCCGGGGGAGCACCCCTCGGGCCTCGCTGCGCGTCGAGCGACGGTGTAACGCAAGGGTCATCTGCTGGTAACCCGTCCGTAATCCGGCGAGAGGAGAGCGTCAGGAAGTTCGGGGGCACCACGCCGTGCTTCCCGACCCGCCTTCCTCTGCTTCATGGCCTATACCTTTCGTGGGGACCGCTTCTCACGCCCCGAGCTTCGCGGCCAACGCTGCGCGCCCGTCCTCCAGACCGGCGGCGAATGGGTAGCCGGCTCCAACGGCAACCGGCTCGTCGAATGGGAGGACGGCACGCGCGACGTGGTGCCCGGCCGCGCCGTCCGTCCGACGCGCGCTCGGTCTGCCTCCCGGGAGCCGCTTGCGGGGGAGCGCTCGGCCAGGGAAGTGGGAGAGGGCGCGTCGGCGTGAGCCTCCCGTTTGGGGGTGCCGGGGCCGGTACCCCTTCATGGTAATGGTTCTGTAACGCTAGCGTAACAGGGAAGTCCAGGGTATCGGCTATGCTCTGGAGACAGGCCGCTCGCGCCGGGCGGCCCCTCGTCTCTCCTCCCGCCGCCGCCGACCGTGCCTGCTCACCGCTTCCTCGCCGCCGCCCTCGCCCTGCTTCTGCTCTCGCCTGCCGACGCCTCGCCTGCCCACGCCTCGGGCGAGGGGCCAGAAGCCCAGGCCGGGACGCTCGCCGGACGGGTGATCGACGCGCGCACGGGGGAGGGGCTGCCCGGGGCCGCCGTGGTGCTGCCGGCGCTCGTCGTCGGAGCCGTCACCGACCCCGACGGGCGCTACGCCGTCGGCGGCCTCCCGGCCGGGACCTACGACGTGGAGATCAGCTTTCTCGGGTACACCACCAAGACCGTGACGGGGGTCGAGGTCCGCGACGGGCGCACGACCGAGCTCGACGTCGCGCTCAGCGACGCGGCCGAGGAGCTCGACGCCGTCACCGTCACCGCCGAGCGCGAGCGCGGCACGACGGCGGCGCTGCTCACGGTGCGCAAGCTCGCCCCGAGCGTGATCGACGTCGTCAGCCGCGCCGACATCCAGCTCGCCGGCAGCGATGCCGCCTCGGCGATCTCGCGCACGCCCGCCGCCGAGGCCAAAGACGGCAAGTTCATCCGCGTTCGCGGCTTCGGCGACCGCTACGCGAACCTCACCCTCAACGGCATCCCGATCCCGTCGATCACCCCGGACCGCCGCGAGGTCCCGCTCGACCTCTTCCCGGCCTCGGCCCTCGGCTCGGTCCGCGTCGTCAAGGGCTACACGCCCGACCTCCCGGCGGACTTCGTCGGCGGCCTCGTCCAGCTCTTCACGCGTGACACGCCGCCGGGCCGCCTCCTCCAGGTCAAGGCCTCCGGCACCTACAACACGGCGACGTCGCTCCAGGAGGGCCTCTACCTCGGCGGCTGCTCCGGCGCGTGGACCGGCTTCTCGTCGTGCTACGCCGACTACCCGGCAGCCTTCTTCGACGGCCGCAACATCAGGGGCCAGGCCGTGACCGACGACCCGAACGACTCGGACACGCCGATCGCCAACCCCCGTTCGCCCGCCGAGCAAGAGGCCCTCGGCGAGGCCATTGCCGCAACGATGCCCTACAACCCGACGGTCGCGACGGCCCCGGTGAACCAGTCCTTCGGCCTCACCTACGGCGACGCCTTCGACCTCGCCGACCGCCGCTTCGGGTTCATCTCGGTCCTCACCTACGACCAGACGTACTCGGTGCGGAAGGACTACGTCGAGCGCCTCCTCTTAGCCAGCAGCATCGGCAACGACAGCGAAGACGCGCCGCTCGCGCCGATCTTCGACACCGACTACCGGGGCGAGTACGGCGAGCGCGCCGTCCGCGTCGGCGGCATCGTGAACCTCGGCTACGCCGTCTCCGACGCCTCGAAGCTCGCCCTCACGACGGTCTACAACCGCACGACGGAGGACCTCGCGCGCGTGCTCGAGGGCTACCGGGGCGGCGAGGAGCAGAACACCTACATCCCCCAGCTTCGCCGCCTCCAGAGCCAGCTCCTCACGCTTCGCCTCAGCGGAGCACACACGCTCCCCGAGGTCGCCGCCGTCAACGGCGCGACGCTCGACTGGCAGCTCGCTTACACCCGCACCGGGCGCTTCGAGCCGGGCACGCGCGCCCCCGTCTACGTCCAGAACTCGACGGCTGAGGAATCCCGCACCGAGGGCTACCAGCCCCTCCCGGACGTCCCCTTCCGCTACTACGACAGCAACTTCGCCAGCCTCGCCGCCGTCTTCCACCAGGACCAGGACGACAACGGCTACGTCGGCGGCCTCGACGCCGCCGTTCCCTTCCGCGTCCTCGGGCGGCCCGTGGCGATCAAGCTCGGCGGCCTCGGCGACTATCGCAACCGCGACGTCTATACCCGCCGCATCTTCTTCACCCCGGGTGCCGCCACCGGCCTCGAGCTCAGCGGGCCGTTCGACACGCTCCCGCCGGACGTGCTCCACACGCCGGCCTTCATCGAGGTCCCGGACTCGACCGACGCCGGGACGCTCGTCGGCTTCGCCCCCGAGGACCGGGGCACCGCCGCCGACAACTACACCGCCGACGCGACGGTCCTCGCCGCCTACGCGATGCTCGACGCCGAGGTCGTCCGCGGCGTCCGCGTCGTGGCCGGGGCGCGGCTCGAGGACGCCCGCCAGAACGGCCGCGCCTTCGGCAACTTCGGCGAGCAGTTCTCCGAGGGCGACCTCGAGAAGACGTGGCCGAAGGCCAACACCGACCTCCTGCCGTCGGTCGCGCTCACGGTCTCGCCGACCGGCCGGATGAACGTCCGCGCCGGCCTCGCCCGCACGGTCGCCCGCCCGCAGTTCCGCGAGCTCGCGCCGATCACGTTCTACGACTTCTTCGGCGGCGTCACCGCGATCGGCAACCCCGAGCTCGAGCGCGTCTTCATCACGAACGCCGACCTCCGCTGGGAGCTGTTCCTCAACCCCGAGTCCGTGCTCTCGGTCGGGGCCTTCTACAAGGGCTTCGGCCGGCCCATCGAGGCCATCTGGCAGGGCGGCAACAACCGGACGTGGGCCAATACGGGCCGCGCCCGCGCCTACGGCGTCGAGTTCGAGGCGCGCGGCAACGCTGGCAGCGTCGTCTCGGCGCTCGACGGCCTCACGCTCAACGCGAATCTCACGCTGATGTACTCCGAGGTCGACGACTTCGTCTTCCTCAGCGGCGGCCGCCCGACCCGCATCCCGTCCGAGGAGCGGCCCGTCTTCGGGCAGACGCCGTTCCTGGTCAACACGATCGCCACCTACACGGTGCCGGGCGTCGGCACCTCCGTCAGCACGCTCCTCCAGGCCACGGGCCGCCAGCTCGAGCTCGTCAGCAACGACGTCACGCGGCCGGCGATCTACGAGGCGTCGCGCGTCGAGCTCGACGTGATCGTCGAGCAGCCGCTCGGGCGGGGGATGACGCTCCGCGCGAGTGGCCGCCGCCTGCTCGGCAGCGAGGTCCGCTTCGAGCAAGACTTCCCCAACGGCGAGACGCTCGCCACGACGGCCTACGACCGGGGCCGCAACCTCTCCCTTTCGTTCTCCTGGGAGCTTTGACCTCCTCGGCTCCTCTCGTTTCCGCCTTTCGCTCGCCATGCGCCACACCTCGACGCCCTCTCCCTCGAACCGGACCCTGCTCCTCGTGCCCGCCGTCCTCCTGCTGCTCGCCGGGTGCGACGAAGGCCCGCTCGAAGAGCTCAACGTCGGCATCCCGACGTTTGCCGAGGTGATGAGCGACACGTCAGCCTTCGACGCGGCGGCGGCCGGGGCGATGCTGCCGGTCGCGCTCCGCTTCACCGACCCCTACGGCAGCGCCGTCCCCGACGCCCGCGTCATCTGGACCCCGACGGGCGACGACGCGACGAGCGTCGAGCCGGACGACACGACGCGGACCGACGCCGCCGGCGTCGCTACGGTGATGTGGAAGGTCGGCGGCGCGGGCCGCTACAGCCTCACCGCGCGTGCCACGACGGCGCGTGCCACGACGGCCTCGGCCGAGCTTTCGGCGCAGGTGCCGCTGCCTTAGCCGGTACCGCTCGCTGGTGGACACCGAGGGCTCCAGACGAGAGCCTGGCTAGAGGTGTGTCTAAAAATATAGTACCTGGTTGATCACTCTGAAACAGATAACACATCCCTAACAATTAGGTCACAGATAGGCGCGAGTGCTGGCCGTACCCTGTGAGCGCAGGCCACCCGGACCTCTCCCGCCAGTCTCCCGAGCGGCTCGCATCAACCCCCTTCACCTTCTACCCTTACTCGTTATGCGCTCTTTCCACTTCCGCCCGGTCCACGTGGCGGTCCTCCTCGCCCTCCTCGCCGTCCCGGCCCTGCTCGTGGGCTGTGACAGCGTCAACCCCTCCGTCGACGGAGCCGACCTCGGCGACGCCGGTGTCGCCGCCGTGCTCGGCGGCCTCCCCGAGGTCACGCTCTCCGGGGCCATCACCGGCACGCGCGCCCTCTCGAACGACACGCTCTACATCCTCAACGGGATCGTGAGCGTCGTCGGTGGTGCCCAGATCCAGATCGAGGAGGGCACCCGCATCGAAGGCTCGACGAACCAGCCCTCGGCGCTGCTCATCCTCCAGGGCGGCCGCATCGAGGCCAACGGTACGCAGGCCAACCCGATCGTCTTCACCAGCCGCCGGCCCGTCGGCCAGCGCCTCCCGGGCGACTGGGGCGGCGTCGTCATCATCGGCCGCTCGACCTGCAACGGCCAGGGCAACAACGACTGCAACGTCGAGGGCTTGCCCGCGCCGTTCGACAACCTCACCTACGGCGGCAACCCCGTCATCACGAACGACAACAGCGGCTCGCTCCGCTACGTCCGCATCGAGTTCGCCGGCTTCGAGCTCACCCCGACGCGCGAGATCAACGGCCTCACGCTCTACAGCGTCGGCAGCGGCACCACGCTCGAGTACGTCCAGGTCCACAAAGGCTCCGACGACGGCTTCGAGTTCTTCGGCGGCACCGTCGACGGCAAGTACCTCATCGCTACGGGCGCGCAGGACGACTCGTTCGACTTCTCCTACGGCTACACCGGCCGCCTCCAGTTCCTGATCATCCAGCAGGACCGCTTCGCCGGTGACCGCGGCTTCGAGATCGACAACAACGAGATCCAGAACGGCAGCACCAACTTCCTCAACCGCCCGCTCACCGACCCGACGGTCTACAACGTCACCGCCGTCGGCCGCTTCCCCTCGGGCACCGGCGAGGACAACACCGGCCTCAAGCTCCGCCGTGGGGCCGGCGGTGAGTACAACAACATCGTCATCGGCGGCTTCGGGAGCTACTTCCTCGACATCGACGACGACGCCACGTTCGACAACTGCACCGACAACCTGATCATCAAGGGCGGCATCGGCGCGCTCTCGGGAATTGCGCCCATCGACCCCGACTCGGACAACGAGCTGGCGTGCGTGCAGACCTCCAGCTTCAGCTCCTCCGACCCGCGCCCGGTCAACCCGACCAGCCGCATCAACCCGGACTTCCGGCTGCGCAACACGAGCCTGATCACGCGCCCGAGCCTGGTGCAGACGCCGCCGCTGGGCTTCTTCACCCCGGTCAACTTCGTCGGCGCTATCGAGCCGAACATCTCGCAGAGCCAGACCTGGTACTTCGGCTGGACGGACTACCCGCAGAACTAGGCGGCTGACAGAGGCCCTCGCGGTCTCTGCGATAAACGGTCCCGGCCGGTCTTCCCTCGCGGGGGGCTGGCCGGGTCTAGTTCAATCGAAGGCAGGATGTATCTCCTCTTTTTGTAATCTGATTGCTGGACCTCCTCCCATGCCGCTTGACACCGCCTCTTCCGGCTTCTCCCGCCGCGCCGCTCGTCCGCTGTTCTCCGTTCTCGCCGTCCTCGCCCTCCTCGCCGCCGTGGCGGCATGTGACGGCGTCGGCAACGACTTCGAGGGGACGGTGGAGACGGTGACGGTCTCATTCGCAGACGACGCGGCCCTCATCGTAGACCGGACGATCACGGTCAATGCCTTCGTGACGGACAATTTTGGCACGGCCGTGCCGGGCGCTACGGTCCGGTGGTCCGTCAGCGAAGGGACCCTCGCCTCGGAAACCTCCACGGCCGCCTCCGACGGCGAGGACCGAGGGACGGCGACGGTTGAGTGGACCCTCGGCACGACGGCCGACGAGCAGCAGATCACCGCTCGCGTCGAAGGAGCCGAGGGCGTCACGAGCACGACGACGTTGTCTGTCAGCGCCGGCCCCGTCGGGGATATCGAGGCGATGCTCGAACAAGACACGCTCCAGGTGGACCGGACGACCGTGCTGCGGATCACACGCGTCGAGGACACCTTCGGCAACGTGATCCCTGCCTCGGATTATGCCAGCTACGGTCTCAACTTCTTCAGTCTTGACACGCTCGTGGCGGAGATCACCGATCCGCCTGCCGGGACGGAAGGGGCCGAGGACGAGACCCGAGGCGTTCGGGGCGTCGGGGAAGGCGAGGCCCTCATCGGCGTAATTGCCGCCGCCCCACCACCCAGAGGTCGCGGCTTCAAGGTGGCCGACGGGGCTGCCGCCGACACGCTGATGCTCTCCGTCGTCTCTTTCCTTTCGGCCGGCCCGTTCCCCGCCGCGAAGATTTCGGCGGGCGAAGGCTTTTCGTGCGGCATGGACACCGAAGGAGCGGCTTACTGCTGGGGAGCGAACGCCACCGGCCAGCTCGGGGTCGGCGACTTCACGCCGCGCCTAGTCCCGGAGCGTGTCGTCGGCTTGCCCGGCCCCGTCGCTTCCATCTCTGCCGGCGGCTCTCATGCGTGTGCCGTCCTCGACGACGGGCAGGTGTTCTGTTGGGGCGAAGCGTTCCTCGGCCGCCTCGGCAACGGTACCAGCGGCAACGAATTGTTTCCCGATCCTGTACTCGCACGGTTTCCAGCAGGAGCGAGTGAAGTAGTTGAAGTTCGTGCAGGCGAATCCGCAACATGTGCTCGTACTACCAGTGGAGAAGTTTATTGTTGGGGCTTCGATGGGGGCGGAACGGTAGGTAATGGCGCACCACCAACGCCTACTGAAGAAGATCTACTCGATATCAGTATCGCTACTCCAGTTCGCGTCAATGCTCCTTCGGGAGTCCGCTTCGCTTCGCTGGGCAGTATCGCTCTGCACACCTGTGCTGTCGCAGAAGATGGGGCTGCCTATTGCTGGGGACTTAATAGCCCTGAGTTTCGCTTGGGAAACGGTTTCAATACCAACTTCAATTCACCAGAGCCGGTACGTGTGCAACCCTTCGACATTGCATTCCGATCTGCCGCAGCCCATTCCCTCGCCTCCTCCGGCCTCGATGTGAACGGGCAGCTCTACGGCTGGGGAGACCTGAGTGTCCCCGAGCCAAGCGCCTCCGGCCTCATCGAACAGGTGTTCCAGGCAACGCCCGTAGAGCCTAGCGAGCCCTTTGTCACGCTCGCCGGGGGTGGTGGCATTCATGCCTGTGCCCTCACGAGCACCGGGGCCGCAAGCTGCTGGGGCGACAACCTCCGAGGTCAACTCGGCACGGGCGACACGACGGATACTATCACGCCCGTCCCCGTCGAGACGGACCTACGCTTCGAATCTATCGCCGTCAGCTTCTCGCATTCCTGTGCCGTCGTCGAAGGCGGGGGCGAAGCCTACTGCTGGGGCGACAACCAGCTCGGCCAGGCCGGTACCGGCGGCACTCAACTCGCCATCTTCACCCCTACGCGCGTCGAAACCGCCCCGGAAGACGCTCCGCGCCCAGCCCTCCGCACCAGCGTCGCAGCTCACCGCCGCGCGTGGTGCGCCGCGATCCCCGACCGCCTCCGCCGCACCACGAGCGTCTGCGGCCCCCTCCGCCTCCGTGGCCTTCGCTAGCTCTCTTTCCCTCACCACTCGCTAACACCGCCTCCCATGTCCTTTTCGCTACCCCTCTTCTCCCGCGCCGGCCTCCTCCTGGCCGCGCTCCTCTTCGCTCCGGCCGCTCTCGCGCAGCCGGAGGTCTTCTACCCCTTCGGCATCGGGGCCGCCGGCAACCAGAACGGCGTTGCCGTCGCCGTCGGCGCCGACGGCTCGGCCTTCGTCGCGGGCGACTTCACGGGCAGCCCTGACTTCGACCCGAGCGGCGAGACGCTGACGCTCACCGCCGCCGGGCAGTTCGACGTGTACCTCGCGCGCTATGACGAGAATGGCGCGCTCGTGTGGGCCTTCAGCCTCGGCAGCCCGCTCCTCGAGGTCGTCGGCGGGGCCGCCACGGCCGACGGCGGGGTCGTCGTCGTCGGCGAGTTCGACGGGAGCTTCGACGCCGACCCCGGCTCCGGCGAGATGCTCCTCACCTCGGTCGGGTCGAGCGACCTCTTCGTCGCGAAGTACGACGCCGAGGATGGGGCCTTCCTCTGGGCCTTCAGCGTGGGCAGCACCGCGACCGACGCCGCCACGGCCGTCGCCGCCGGGGACGACGGCGGGATCGTCGTCGCCGGCTTGTTCAACTCCGCCGCCGACTTCGACCCCGGTGCCGGCACGACGCCGCTCATCTCGGCCGGGGGCAGCGACGCATTCGCCGCCGAGTACGACGCCGACGGCGTGTTCGTGCAGGCGTTCCGCGTCGGCGGCGGCGGCAACGACGAAGCTACGGGCGTGGCTCTCGGCGACGACGGCGGGATCGCCCTCGCCGGCACCTTCCAGGAGACGGCGAACTTCGATCCTGACGGCTCGGCCGAGGCGACAGCCCCGAGCGGCGCGACGAACGCCTTCGTCGCCGCGTACGACACCGACGGCGCATTCCGCTGGGTGACCCCGCTGCTGAGCGGAGACAACAATGACGTTGCCGCTGTCGCCGCTGACGGGGAAGGGAATGTAGTCGCCACGGGTCGGCTCGCCGCCTCCACGACACTCGGCGACGTGACGCTCACGCCCGAGTCCGCCTTCGACCTCTACGTCGCCAAGCTCGGGGAGGACGGGGCGGCGCGGTGGGCCTTCAACGTAGGCGGCTTCAGCGCCGGCCTCGGCCTCGCCACGGCCGGCGACGGCGAGGTCGTCGTGACCGGCTCCTTCACCGGCAGCGCCGACTTCGACCCCGGCGACGGCACGACCACACTCACCGGCGTAGACGGCCCCGAGATCTTCGTCGCCCGCTACCGCGCTGACGGTTCCTTCCGCTGGGCCTTTGCGGTCGCCGCCGAAGGCTTCAACCAGGGCCGCGCCGTCGCCGTGGACGACGACGGCAACGCCCTCGTCGTCGGCGACTTCGGCGCGGCGAAGGGCATCGACTTCGACCCCTCGCCCGACAACGCGATCACGCTCTTCAGCCAGGGCGGGGCCGACGCCTTCGTGGCGAAGTACGACGAGGACGGCACCGTGTGGGAGCCCAAGACGCCCGCGAACGAGCTGGCAGCCGGCGCGGTGGGTGCCCGGCTCTCGGCCCCGTTCCCGAACCCGGTGCGCGGCCGGGCGAGCCTCGCCCTCGCGCTCGAGCAGCCGCAGGACGTCCGCGTCGAGGTCTTCGACACGCTCGGCCGCCGCGTCGCCGGCCTCCAAGACGGCCCCCTCGCCGCCGGTGACCACACGCTCGCGCTCGACGCCGCCGGCCTCCCGAGCGGGCTCTACGTCGTCCGCGCCGTCGGCGACGCCTTCGCCCTGTCCACGCGGACGACCGTCGTGCAGTGAGGCTGTCGTAACGAGTTGAGCCGGTCCGAACGATGTGCTGGCTCATCGGGGCGTCCCTTGTGGGAGGGGGACGCCCCATTTTCGTGGGGCGAGGCCCACGAGTGCCTGCCCTCGCGTCAGCGCTCGGCCCCGGCCGGCTCGGTCGCCATGAGGATGCGGAGGCCGGCGGCGCGGGCGGCCCCGGCGACGGCAGCGAACTGCCCGACCGTCGCCGCTTCGTCGGCGCGGAGGATGAGGGCGTCCTTGTCCGCGGCGGCGGCCTGGATCGCCGCGAGGAGGCCCGCCTCGGGCGTCGGCTCGTCGCCGACGTAGAACAGGCCGTCGTCGGTGATTGTGACGGTGACGGAGCGGTCCTCGGCCGGGGCCCCGGCCTCGACGCGCGGGAGCGTGACCTGGACGCCGTACTGCGTGACGAACGAGCTCGTCAGCAGGAAGAAGATCAGGAGCAGGAGGACGATGTCCGTCAGCCCGGCGAGGCTGAAGACGGAGAGCGGCTTTCGGCCCGAGGCGAAGTCGAGAGGCATAGCTACACCGTCACCCTGCGCTCGCGCACGTCCGCTGGCGTCTGGAGCAGGTCGATGAACTCGGTGGCGACGCGCTCCATCTCGTTGACCGAGCGGCCGATCCGGTTCAGCAGGAAGTTGTAGGCGAAGAGCGCGAGGATGCCGACGGCGAGGCCGGCGGCGGTCGTGACGAGGGCCTCCCAGATGCCACTGGCGAGGACGCTGGGGTTGACGTTGCCCTCGAGCGCCTGAATCTGCTGGAACGCCGAGATCATCCCGAGGACGGTCCCGAGGAACCCGAGCAGCGGGGCGATAGAGGCGGCGGAGGCGAGGAGGTCGGTGCGCTTCTCGAGCTCGTAGGTCTCGTGCTTGCCGGCGGCCTGCACGGCCTCGCGGATTTCGCTGATGGGCCGCCCGAGCCGCTCCAGGCCGCGCTGGAGGATGCGGGCAATCGGCGTCTCGTGCGCCTTGCAGTACCCGACCGCGCCGCCGACGTCGCCGGAGCGGACGTAGCCCGCGACGGTCTCCATGAACCGGCGCGGGTCGGTGTGCGCGCGGCGCAGCACGAGCCAGCGCTCGACGAACAGGTACACCGTGAGGAGCGAGAGCAGGGCAATCGGGACCATCACCCAGCCGCCCTTGAGGAGAACGTCGAGCAGCGAGAGCGTGGTCTCGGTGGGCGGGGCGGCCGCGAGCGTGTCGGGCACGAGCGGCGCGGCGTCTTGCAACAGGGCGGGCATAGGGAGGGTGTTAGAGTCTGTCTATGAAGTTCGGGAGCAAGGCGAGGCGAGCGAAAAAGACGCGGCCGAGGCGCGTGAGGAATCCGAGGCGCGTGAGGAATCCGAGGCGCGTGAGGAATCCGAGGCGCGTGAGGAGCCCGGTGCACCCGCATCGGGCAGAGCCTGCCCTGAGCGCAGCCGAAGGGAGCGCGACGCGGGGCGGGGCTTTGGCAGCCGCTCGCAGCCCTTCGGCATCTTCATAGACAGACTCTTAGAGCCGGAGAATCCAGCTGTCGGGCGGAACGTCGGCGGGGAGGTCGGCCTGTCGGGCTTCGGCCTCGGCGAGCGACTCGAACTGGCCGAGGCTGACGCGGTAGCGGGTGCGGCCTCTGGCCTCGTCCGCGACGACGCCCGCCCGCCAGCCCTGCTCGCGGTAGGCCGCCACCCGGCGCTCGGCCGCCGCCTCGGTGAGCTCCGAGGCGACGACCCAGGTGAAGCCGCCGTCGGCTCGGTCGATCCCGGCGTCGCTGCGGAGCGGGTCCGGGGGGGCAGCGGGGACCGGGTCCGGCGTCGGGTCGGCGGGGAGGACTGCCGCCGGCGAGTCCTCACCCGGCGAGCCCTCACCTGGTGAGTCGGTGGTGGGCGCAGCCGCGGCGACGGTGTCGGCGGCGGGCGGACGGGCGGCGACGGACGGCGGCGCGGGGTCGCGGCTGCGCAGCCAGAGCAGGAGGGCCACGGCGAGGAGCGCTGCGACGGCGAGCCCGGCGATCAGAGGCTTCCGGCTCGGGCGCTCCACCGGCGGGCGGGAGACAGAGGGCCGCGCCGAGACGGGCGTTGCCGAGACAGGCGTTGCCGAGACGGGCGGAGCCGGGGCTGCCCGTGCGGCGGGCGGCTCCGGCTCTTCGGTCTTCCGCGCCTCCAGCGGATCGACGGCGGGCGGCGACGCGGCGAGCGGCACCGTCAGCTCATCCGGTTCCGCGTCCGACCCCGTGGGCTCCGGCTCGGCGAGGGCCTCGTCTGCCTCTCCCGCCGCCGCCGTCCCCGGACCGAGTGGGTCGTCCCCGGGTACCGCCTCCTCCCGCGTGCTGTCCAAAAGGTGATCGGGGTCAGCTAGAGCGGCCTCGGGCGGCGCGTCGTCCGGGGCGGGTTCGTCCGGGGCGGGTTCGTCCGGGGCGGGTTCGGCCGGGGCGGGTTCGTCTGAGGCTTCGGACTGCTCGTCGGGGCGTCCGGCGGAGGCGTGTGGCTCGGCTTCGTCTGCCTGCTCGCGCGTCATCTCCGGCTCGTCGGGAGGCCCGGCCTCGGGTGCCTGGTCCGGCCCGTCGGCCTCGTCGATGAACGAAGGGAGCGGCTTGAAGGCGGCCGGCGTCTCGGCCCGGCGGGCGGGCGTCGGGGCGGCCTGGACCGGGGCCAGCCCGGCGTAGCGGTGGTTCACGGCCCGGACGAGCCCGGGCTCCGGCTCGAAGGCGAGCGCGCCGTCCGCCCGCCGGAACACCCCCAGGCCCGGCACCGCCGCCTCGCCCGTCGCCTCGATCTGCTCGCGCAGCGTCGAGAGGAGGTGGTGGAGAGTCTGCTGCGCCGCGTCCGGGGGGAGGTGGAGGGCGCGCGCCAGGTGGGTGACGAGGGCGTCGGCCATGACTTAGGCGGAAAAAGGCTCCGGTTCGGACTCGAACGTGACCGCGTCGCTGGGCGGGTGCAGCACGCGCTGCCCGCCCTCGGCCTCGACGACGCGGCTGGGCTCGTGCTCGACCGCGAAGCGGCCCAGGCCGGGCACGGTCACGGGCTGGTGGTCCATGAGCTGCTCGCGGATGGCGAGGCTGAAGGCGCGGATCACGTCGTCGGAGACGGTGTCTAGCATAACCGGGAGCGAGGGAGGAAGGGGGAAGAATACGACACGCGGCGCTCGGCTATCGCCGGCACCATCGCCGGCGCTACCACCGGAAGCGGAGGCCGGCGAGCACGGCGGCGGGGGGGCGGGGGAAGCCCGGCCACCGCTCGGCCCGCCCGGCGAGCCGCTCGCCGCGCACGAGGAGGCCGACGGTGGAGCCGAGCCCGTAGTGCGCCTCGGCGTCGAGCGTCGCCCAGGCGTCGGCGTCGGCGTCGTCCCGCGCCGCGGGGCGGCGGCTCTCGGCGGAGCCGGTGACCTGGAGGAGGCCGCGCCCGCCGGCGAAGGGGAGCGCGAGCGACAGGTGGCCGACGAGCGGCGCGAAGTAGGGCAGGGCCTGCTCGGGGTCGAGCATCGCCGCACGGGCCTCGGCCCCCGCCGTGACGCGCAGGCCGCCCGGCGCGATGAGCGTGACCGAGCCGCCGCCGCGCACGGCGACCGACTCGCTGTAGCGAGCGAGGTAGAGGCCCCGCCTCAGCCCCGTCGTCTCGCGCTCGAAGTAGAGGGTCACCGGGCTGAGGCGCAGCCCGCCGTAGGCCGTGAACCGGACGCGCTCGCGCTGGACCTCGACCCCGCCCTCGCCGTCGATCAGGTGGAGGTCCGGCGCGACGAACGGCTCGGGCTCGGCGTAGGGGTTCTCGCGGAACAGCCCGGCCAGCCCGCGCCGCTCGACGCGCGGCTCGGTGCGGAGGTAGAGCCGCGCCGTGGGCGAGAGCGGCGTCTCGAACCGGACCACCGGCGCGACGAGCGTGCTCGACCCGCCGCCGTTGGCGGGGCTCGCGCCGTAGCCCAGGAGCCGGGCACCGACTTCGAGCTGCCCGCGCCCGGCCGCGAGGCGGAGCACGGCGCCGGCGCTGTACGAAACCAGGCTCGCGCCCAGCCCCTCGCCGCCCAGCCCGCTGAGCGCCCCGTCGGCACCGAGGCGGAGGCGGCCGACCCGGACGGTGCCGCCGCCCTCGAACCGCGTCTCCGTCTGATCGAACGAGCCCTCGGGCACGCCGGAGTCGAGCAGGTCGTCGGCCACGCCCGCCGAGACCTCCGTCGAGGCGAAGCGGACGTAGGCACCGAACGGAGCGCGGGGCCGGGCCGACGAGACCGAGACGCCGCCGTCCACGGTACGGGCGCTCCGCTCCGGTTGGGGATCGAACACCTGCGGGACGGCCGCGCCGATGAGCCGGTAGCGGGCGTAGTCGCCGCCGACGTCGAAGCCGAAGCGCGCCGGGCCGGGCGAGGTGTAGGCGACGCGCCCGTCGAAGGTGTCGGAGCCTGCGTCGAGGCCGGGCCGCTCGTCGAACGGCTCGAAGCCGGAGAAGCCGGAATAGGCCGCGTTCACCCCGAAGCCGCCCCGGCTGACGGTGAGCCGCCCGAGTCGGCTCGCGTACCGCCCGAAGCCCGCGTCGATCCGCCCGGTGAGCGGATTCAGCGTGGCGATCTGGGGCGGGGCCGGCTCGGCGAGCGGGTCGGCCGGGAGGCCGTCGAGCGCCTGCCGGTAGGGCGCGACGAACGTCCGCCGGTCGGCCGGGACGACGTAGGTGCGCGGCGGCGGGGCGAAGCCGCGCAGCGGCTGGCGCTCCAGGTTCGGCAGCGAAATCTGGAGGTCGCCCCGGATTTCGAAGGCGCGCGGCGTGAGGTCCGGCAGGCGCTCCAGCTCGGGCTGCGCGGCAGCGGGGGCGGCGAAGAGAAGCGGAAGAGCGAAGGCCCGGAGGAGCGGAAGGAGAGCCGCAGGGTGCGCTCTCCACCCTTTCAGCGTTTCCTGCCGAGGGGCTTTCGTTCTGCCTTTCATCGGGTCTTTCATCCTTGGTTAGCGCTCCTCCTTGGTTAGCGCTCGCGCGCGGCGGTCTCGGCGGCGGGGGTGTCGGCGTAGGCGTCGAGGACGATCTGGTAGGTCTCGTCGGCCCGCCCGGGTTCGTCGAGGGCGCGGAAGGCGCGGGCGAGGACGAGGAGGGCCTCGGCCACCTGGTCGGGGTAGCCCGCGAACCGGTCGGGGATGCCGAGGCGTTCGAGCGCGGCGGGGACCGCCGAAGGGTCGGTGGCCAGCAGCGCCCCGGCGAGGCGGACGAGCGCGTCGGCCCCCACCTCGTCCTCGTCGTCCGTGGCGAGCTGCTCGTAGAGCCGGACCGCGGTCCGGCTCTGGCCCTGCGCCTCGGCGGAGCGCGCGAGCCCGAGCCGCGCGCGGTCGCCGAGCGCGCCGCTCATCGAGGCGGCTACGGCGTCGAACAGGGCATCGGCGTCGCCGGCGCGGCCCAGCCCGAGGAGGGCTTCGGCCTCGCCGAGGCGGGCCTCGGCTCCGGCCTCGGGCGTCGCGGCCTCGGCCCCGAGCGAGCGGTAGAGGTCGAGCGCCTCGCCGTAGCGCCCGGCCCCGAGCAGGAGCGCGCCGAGGCGGGCGGCGGCCTCGGGCTGCACCTCGGACCGGGGTAGCTGCTCGACCACGCGGCGGAGGTAGGGCTCGGCGCGGCTCGGCTCGCCCAGGTCCGCCCAGGCCCGCCCGAGGTAGAGGTGCGCCGCCGCCCGGAGCTCGGCGTCGCGGGCGGTGCGGAGGAAGTCCTCGAAGGCGTCCACGGCGGCGCGGAGGTCGCCGCTCTGGAACGCACCCTCGGCCTGCCGGAAGCGGAGTTCGTCGAGCACGCCCGCCTCGGGGTTCCGCTCGGCGTACTGCCGGACGACCTCGTCGAGCCGGTGGTCCTCGCCCTGGGCCGTGAGGGCGTACTGCACGCCCGAGAGCGCGTCGACGACGAACGGGCTGTTCGGGTAGCGCTCGAGCACGGCGCGGTAGGCCGCCGTCGCCTCGCGCAGCCGGCCCTGGTTGTAGAGCGCGTCGCCGATGCCGTACTGCGCCTTCGGCGCGACCGGCGAGCCCGGGTGCTCGTCGACCACGCGCTGGTAGCTCGCCACCGCGGCGGGGTAGCTCTCGGCCTGGAAAGCGAGCGCGCCCTTCGCGTAGAGCGCCTGCGCCCGCAGCGTCGATGCGGGGTACTGGCCGAGGAGCCGGTCGTAGGCCGCGTCGGCCTCGGCCCGCCGCCCGGCGTTGGCGTGCGCCTGCCCGGTCTGGAAGAGGGCGTAGTCCGCGCCGCCCACGCCCGCGTCCTCGATCTGCCGGTAGACCGCCACCGCGTCGTCGAAGCGCTTGAGGGCGAAGTAGGCGTCGGCGAGGCGGAGGCGGGCGTCCACGGTGTAGGGGACGATCTCGGTGCCGGGGCGGTAGCTCGCGAGGAAGCGCTCGAAGGCGGCGGCGGCGCGCGCGTAGTCGCCGCGCTTGAAGACGGCCCACGCGAGGGCGTAGCGCGCCGCGTCCTGCTGCCGGTGGTCGGGGAACTCGCGGAGGAAGTCGGTGAAGAGCGCCTCGGCACCGCCGAGGGCGGCGGCGCTGCCGCGCTGTCCTTCCTGGAACGACGCCTCGGCGGCCCAGAAGAGGGCTTCGCCCGCGCGCGGCCCGCGCGGCTCGCGGCGGTAGACGCCCTGAAGGTGCCGCGCGGCCTCGGCGTAGTCGCCGGACTGGTAGAGGCGGTACCCCTGCTGGAAGGCGACCTCGCCGCTCAGCTCCGCCGAGGCCGTGCCGAGCGCCTCGGCCCGCCGGTTGGCGCGCTCGGCCTTCGAGAAGTCGCCGAGCGCGGCATACGCCTCGCCGAGCATCCGCGCGGCCTCGCCCGCGAACGCCGAGGTCGGGTAGCGGTCGAGGAGCCGCTCGAACGACGCGGCGGCCTCGCCCGAGCGGCGGACGCCGTAGAGCAGGAACCCGCGCTCGAAGAGGGCGGCGTCGGCGAACGGACTCTCCGGGCGGCGCACCTCGACCGCAGCGAGGCGGCGGGCGGCCTCGTCGATCTGCCCGGTGCGCTTGAGGGCGAGGCCCTCGTAATAGGCCGCCTCGGCGCCGAGGTCGTCGAAGGCGTCGCCGGAGGCGGTGCGGACGGCAGCGTAGCCGTCGGCGGCCTCGGCCCAGGCCTCGCGCTCCCACGCGACGCGGGCCCGCCCGAACTGCGCACGCCGGCCGTACGGCCCGCCCTCGGCGACCTCGGCGAAATAGCCGTCGGCGTCGTCCATCCGGCCCAGGCGGAGGGCGGCTTCGCCGAGGAGGAAGTGCGCGCGGTTGCGCGTCGCCCCCGAGAGGTCGGGCAGCCGGCGCTCGCCCTCGGCCAGGGCGCGGTCGTACTGTCCGGTGCGGAGGTAGGCCTCCGCGAGGGCGAGGCCGACGCGCCGGTCCTCGGGCGAGCGCGCATACTCCCGGGCGAGGCGCTCGAAGGCGGCGGCGGCCTCGGCATAGTGCTCGCGCTCGACCTCGGCGAAGCCGGCGGTGTAGAGCGCGAGCGGGGCGGCGGCGGTGCGCGGGTAGTCCTCGGCGACGCGGCGGAGCGTCGAGACGGCGGCGTCGGGCCGGTCCTGCCGGAGCGAGGTCTGCCCCATGAGCAGGAGCGCGCGGGCGGCGTCCTCCGGCGGCGCGTCCTCCTCGGCGGCCTCGCCGAGGGCGGCGAGCGCGTCGTCGTACCGCCCCTCGGCGAAGTAGTACTCGCCGAGGGCGAGGCGGGCGCGGGGGGCGAGCGGATGGTTCGGGTGACGCGCCCGAAAAGCACTCAGGAGGCGGGCCGCCTCGGCGTCGTTGCCGGCGGCGAGGGCCGCTTCGCCGCCGTAGAACAGCGCCTCCGGTGTGCGCGGGTCGTCGGGATAGGCCGAGCGGAATCCCGCGAAGGCGCGCTCGGCCTCGCCGAAGAGGCGGGCGTCGAAGAGCGCGTAGGCGTCGGCGAACGCGGTCTCGGGCGTGGCGGGGTCGGGCTGGGCGAGGGCAGGCGCGGCGAGGAGCGCGGCGAGCAGCGCGAGGGTGTGCAGGAGCGGGCGAGCGGGCGAGCGGAGGAGGGGCCAGGGCGTAGCGCGGAGCGCCTCGTGCCGGCTTGCGCTCGTCTCACCGTCTGCGCCTCCCCGCTGCCGCGCCTCCCCGCTTCCGCTCCTTTCCCTCCTTTCATTCATTCTTCCTTTCATCCGCTCGTGCATGCAGTGGGTGCCGCTCGGTGCGGCAGACGTGGTGGAAGTGGCACCGGGGGCAGGGGAGCACGCCTCCCAGGCGCGGTGCAGCCTAAGATAACCGAGGAACGCATCGGCCTGGGCGCTTCGCGTCCGGCACGAAGCGAAACAAACACCCCGGCGCGGCACGTTAAAGCCCCATGACCTCGCGCTGCCGCACGTGCGCCGCCGCGTCCGCGCCGCCGAGGTCGCCCTTTTCGCACCCGCCCCTCTGACCCCTCTACGATCATGGCTAACGAAGCTGACAAGAACACCGGAACCCCGGCCCCGAACGTCGGAACGACGAAGAACGTCGGGACCCCGAACGCTGACACCGCCAACGGCACGCCCAAGCCGCCGCCGGCGCTCGACACCAACTCCGTCTCGGCGGCCGGCGCTCGCCCCGTGACGAGCACGCCCAACTACGGCGACCCCACCGTGGACCGCCTCTCGCTCGACCCCGCCGACAACGACGACTGGGTGACGCGCACCAAGCTCTGGGTCGAGGAGAACCCCGTGCTCGCCATCGTCGGCGCGGTGGGGCTCGGCCTCGTCGTCGGGCGCGTGGTGATGGCCGCGATCCCCGACCCCGAGCCGAAGACGCTCACCGACAAGATCGAGCGCCGCGCCAAGCTGCTCGCCAAGCAGGGGAAATACGCCGCGAACGACGCCGGGGACGTGATCTCGAAGCAGCTCGCCGTCGCCGCCGACGCCCTCAGCGAAGCGGCCCACGCCGTCTCGAAGAATGCGCAGCACGGCTACGGCGAGGCCAAAGACTTCACCGAAACGATTGCCGAGGCCATCGGCGAGGCGTTCTCGAAGAAAGCCGGCGACTGGATGAGCAAGCTCTCGTAGCTGCTCCTTCCCCCGAACGCTTCCCGCGAGGGCCGGTGCGCAAGCGTCGGCCCTCGCCGCTGTTCAGGGACGGGTGTTCAGGGACGTTCCCTTGCCGAAGAGGGGGCCGAAGAGGGGTCGCACAACAGGCTATCGCACACGGGCTATCGCACAACGGAGACCCGCCGCGCCGCACGGAACCCTTCGCCCTCGGCGCGGACGAGGTACGCCCCGGTTGGCAGCGAGACCGCGCCGAGCGTAAAGCGATGGTCACCCACGGTCAGGGGACCGTCGTGGAGCACCGCCACCTCGCGCCCGAGCACGTCGTAGACCGCCACTGTCACCTGCTGCGCGGCCCCAAGCGTGAGCGCAACCGTGGCGCGCTCGGCGAACGGGTTGGGGTAGGCGTCGAGGGCGACGGTGTTCTCCGGCACCGGCTCTGTAGCCGTCGCAGGCTCGAGGCGCGGCTGGAGCACGAACAGGCCCCGCAACTCGTCCGATACGATCACGACGCCGCTCTCGAAAAACGGGTAGACGCCCCAGGCCCCGAAGTAGTCCTCGTCGCCCGGCGTGGTGTCGAAGAACGCCACCTCGCTCAGGGTACCGCTGTCGATCTGCGCCAAGTCCAGCAGCCGAAACCCGTCGAAGTAGTTCGCTTGGTACACGTAGCCCCCCTTGACGAACAGGTTGTGGTCGTTCGAGGTCGTCTCGGCGAAGTGCTCGAAGGCGAACTCCGGGTTGTCGAGGTCCTCCACGTCGAAGACGATCGTCCGCGTGCGGATGCTGAACTGCGGCTCGTCGAACTCGTCGTTGAGCAGGAAGTAGCGCCCGTCCTCGGTCAGCCAGCCCTGGTGGGCGTAGGCCGGGTTCGGGTACGGAGCCTCGGCGATCAGGACCGGCTCGGCCTTATCGGTCACGTCCACGACGGCGATGGTGGAAGCGAGCGGTGCCGAGCCGATACAGAGCTCTCGCCCGGCGTAGTCGGCATCGGGTCCGTCGTAGGTAAAGCAGTGCGCGTCGTGAAAGCTGCCGAGCGTCTCGCCCTCGAAACAGCCGGCAAACGTGGGGCTGACCGGATCGCGCACGTCGACGATGTGGAGCGAGCCTGAGCACACGCTACTTCTGACGGAGACGGGATAGGCGAAGCCCGACGCCGTGTCGAGCGACAGGTTGTGGGCACGCGTAATGCCGGTGTAGACGGCGTCGGCGTCGAACGCCACGGGCGGGTTCTCGACGTCGCGGAGCCGCCTCAGGTCGAAGACGACCATCCCCGGCAGCCCCGAGTCGGCTACGATGAACAGGTGGTCGGCGTAGACGCGGGCGTCCTGCCCGCCGTCCAGGACGCCCACCTCGACCGGTGCTGAGGGGTCGCTGAGGTCGAAGAACGTTGCGTCGCCGCCGATAAAGATGATGGCGTATTCGGTGCCGGTCAGCGGATCGGTCCAGCCCCAGAGGTCGGTCGCGCCCCGGTCCGTGGGCTGCGCCAGGAGGTCGACGTTCCGGCACGGGTAGGCCCCGGCAAAGCCGTTCTCACAGGGAATCGGCTGGGCTAGGGCGGCGAGGGGGAAAAGCAAGACGAGGAGCGTGAACCGACGGTTCATGGCGGTACCGGCTAAGTGGGCCAGCTCGATGAGCCTCCAGTACTCGAGGAGCCCACAGTAAACGAAACCCTCGAACCGAAAGCAAGGGCGTACCGACGCCCTCGCCGCCTACCCCGAACGCAGCGCGGCGGCCCGGGGGTGCCGAGCCGCCGCGCTGCGCTGCCGTGGCTACTCGCGTGTGCCCGAGGCTATTCGCCCGTCGTGCCGCCGCTGTCCATCGCGGGGTCGGCGGCCATGCCGGAGGTCAGCGGCTCGCTGAGGACGGTCAGGCCGTCGGTGTCCACCGCGCGAAGGCGGAAGGTGTGCTCGCCCTCGGCGAGGCCGGGGGCGCGGAAGCGGTACGCGCCGCGCCCCGGCGCGGCCTGCACCGTGCCGACCGTCGCCCACGCGTCGCCGCGCCGGTGCTCGACCAGGAAGCGCTCGACCTCGGTGCCGGGGTCGAGCTTCCAGCTGAGGTCCACGGCCCCGTCGGCGGGGAACGAGATGAACGACGCCAGGGCGAGCGGCTCGGGGCGCTCCGGGCGGACGACGAACAGCCCGCGCTGCATGTCGCTGATCAGGACCGTCCCGCTGGCGAAGTACGGGTAGGTGCTCCACGCGCCGCCGAACTGCCCGTTGTCGTCGGTCGGGAACGTGTCGAAGTAGCCGATCTCCTCCAGCTCGCCCTCGGCGACGCGCCGGGCGTCGAGGAGGCGGAGGCCGGAGCGGTAGTTGGCCTCGTAGACCACGTCGCCGCGGACGTACAGGTTGTGGTCGATCGACGGGAGGGGGCTGAGGTAGGGCGCGACGAACTCGGGCGCGTCGAGGTCCGAGACGTCGAAGATGAGCGAGCGCGTGTTGTGGCCGTAGCGCTGCTCGTCGAGCTCGTCGTTGCCGATGAAATAGCGGAAGTCCTCGGTCAGCCAGCCCTGGTGGGTGTAGGCCGGGTTCGGGTAGACCGCCTGCGAGAGCATCACCGGCGCGGCGCGGTCGGTCACGTCGACGATCGTGACGGTGTCCTCGTTCGAGGCGAAGCAGATTTCGTGGCCGTCGTAGGCCGCGTCGGGGCCGTGGTAGACGACGCACTGCACGTCGTGCGTGTAGCCGTCTTCGCCGAAGCACCCGACGAGCGTCGGGTTCAGCGGCTCGGTCACGTCGACGAGGTGGAGGCCGCCCGAGCAGCCCTCGCGCTCGCGGTTGCCGACGATGATGGCGAGGCCGGTCATGTCGCTCATCGCGATGTTGTGGACCTGCCCGACGCGGTCGTAGTGCGCGTCGGCGTCGAACTCGACCGGCCCCTGCGTCGGGGCGACGTCGCGGAGGCGGGCGAGGTCGAAGACCTGCATCCCGTGCCCGTCGGCCTCGCTGACGATGAAGGCGTAGTTGCCGTAGACCTTCACGTCGCGCCAGACGGTGGCGACGGTGTGGGTCGGCAGCTTGCCCAGGTAGGCCGGGTTCACGGGGTCCGAGAGGTCCACGAAGGCCGTGCCGTCGGCTAGGCCCATGAGCGCGTACTCTTTGCCGGTCTCGGAATCGGTCCAGCCCCAGACGTCGTTGCCGGCCTGGGCGCTCATCGCCCCCAGGTCGATGTGGCTGAGGAGGGTGACGTTGCTGCACGGGTAGTCCCCGATCCTGCCGGAGGCGTCGCACGCGGTTTGGGCGTCGGCGGGGGCGGCAGCGAAGCAGAGCAGGGCGCAGGCGGACAGGGCGAGGGCGGAGCGAAGGGTACGCATGGGAACGGCGGAGAGTCGGTGACGGGGAGAGCGCGAGGCTGGAAAAATACGGCTATACGAGCACCGGGCTTGCTAGCGCGCGAGCACGACGCGCTGCGTCTCGGCGAACGTCTCGCCGGTGACGCGGATGATGTACAGCCCCGCCGGACGCCCCGATCCGTCGAAGACGAAGGACCGCGCCTCGCCCGCGCCGAGCGTGCCCTCGAAGAGCGACGCCACGCGCCGCCCGAGCGCGTCGTAGACCTCAGCCGTGACGCGCTCCGGCTGGCCGAGTTCGAGCGTCAGCCGGGTCTGGTCGGTGAACGGGTTCGGGTAGGCCGACAGGGTGTGGGAGCCTGCTGCCGCCACGTCTTCCTCGGCGTCGACCAAGCCGGCGAGCTGAGGATCCAGGATGAACAAGCCCCCTGTGATGTCGCTCACGATCACGACGCCGCTGGCGAAGAACGGGTAGTTGCTCCACGACCCACCGTCGTTGAATCCGGGTCTATCGCTCGACGGCTGGGTGTCGAAAAACGCGACCGTCGAGAGAATGTCGCTGCTGTTGGCCTCGATCTCGTTGGTGTCGAGGATGCGGAGGCCGGAGGTGTAGTTCGAGGCGTAGACGTAGCGGTCCTTGACGTAGAGGTTGTGGTCCGTAGAGACTGTCGGGTGGGTGTAGGCGTCGAGGAACTCGGCCTCGTCGAGGTCTGAGACGTCGAAGACGAGGGTGCGCGTCGGCAAGCCGAAGCCGGTCTCGTCGAGCTCGTCGTTGGCGACGAAGTAGCGCTGGTCCTCGGTCAGCCAGCCCTGGTGTGCGTACCCGGCAGTCGGGTAGAGCATCTGCGTAATCAGCACCGGGTTTGCCTTGTCCGTGACGTCGACGATGGTGTAGCGGTCGAAATCTTCTCCGAACCCGCCGTTCGAGGCGAAGCAAATTTCGCGGCCGGTGTAGTCCGCGTCCGGGCCGGCATAGGTCACGCACTGCACGTCGTGGGTGTAGCCGTCCTCGCTGAAGCAGCCCGCGAACGTCGGGTCCGCCGGGTCCTGAATGTTGACCATGTGGAGGCCGCCCGCACAGCCGCCCTGCGGCCCACTGCTCGCTCCGACGACGTAGGCGAAGCCCGTCTTCTCGTTGATGGCGACGTTGTGCGCGGAGCCCATCCGGTTGTAGTGCGCCGTCTCCGCGAAGGTGATCGGCCTCATAATGCCGCGGAGCTGGGTCAGGTCCGAAGATCTGCATGCCGTGCCCGTCGGCCTCGCTGACGATGAAGGCGTGGTCCTGGTACACCTTGATGTCACGCCACGTGCTGTTCTCGGTGTGCGTGGGGAGACGCCCGAGGTAGACCGGCTCGGTCGGCTCCGAGACGTCGACGAACGAGGTCCCGTTTTCGAGCCCGACCAGGGCGTACTCGCGCCCCGTCATCGGGTCGGTCCAGCCCCAGATGTCGTTCGCCGACGTGCTTCCCGTACCCCCCATCTCGTTGATGCGAAGACTTCCAAGAAAGTCGACCCGGCTGCACGAGTAGGTCGTCGAGGTGCCCTCCGGAGTCACCACGCCGCGCGAGCAGGCAGCACGCTGGGCCTCGGCCTGGGGGGCGAGCGAGACACACAGCAGGGGCAGAAGGAGTAGAGCGAGTCGGCGCATAGGAGTCGGGTTCGTGGAATAGGGGGGAGAGGAGAGGCAGCTCACGCGGAGGCAGACCGTTGATACGCTTCGCCCTCGAACCGGTTCGCGGGGCGGTTCTTTGTGACCTCTGCAGCCGGGAACGCGAGGCCGTTCATCGCCACCCACGCCCCCGGCGGGAGCGTCTGCGCGGCGGCGAGGGCGAAGCCGATGTTGAACTCGGCGTCGGAGCCCTTGAAGCGCGCCGGGCTGAGCGACCCGACGAAGACCACCGTCTTGCCGCCGACCTCGCCGAGGGCGCGGGCGGTCTGCGCCATCGTGTCGGTGCCGTGCGTGATGAGGATGCGCGGGCACGCCTCGGCGCGGACCCGCTCGGCGATGAGCGCGCGGTCGGCGTCCGTCAGGTCGAGGCTGTCCTTGCGCATCAGCGTCTCGACCTCCACTTCAGCCGTAACCCCCACGTCGCGCAAGATGTCGGCGATCTGCGGGTCCCCGATCTCGTAGTCGCTGCGGGCGTCGAAATAGACTTTGTCGATGGTGCCGCCGGTGGTGAAGACTTTGATGCGCACGGGATGGGGCGTGGAGGGAGTGGAGGGAGTGGAGGGAGTGGAGGGAGTGGAGGGAGTGGAGGGAGTGGAGGGAGTGGAGGGAGTGGAGGGAGTGGGAAGTAAAACCGACGAATGTAACCCAGAGCGTTGCCTTCCGCGCCGCCGTTTTCGGGCCGGCATGTGCTGTCCGCTGCCTTGCTGTCCGCTGCCTTCTGTGCTCCGCCCGCTGCGCTGCGCGCTCCGCGCCGCCGGACCTTGACAATCCGGTAGGAATTGGAGTACCTAGCGTGACAGCCTCCTCCGCCTATGGCCGATCCCCGCTCCAACGGCTCCAACCTCCGCCGCGCCATCCTCGACCGGACGCGCCGGATGCTCGTCGAGGTCGGCTACAACCACCTCTCGATGCGCAAGATCGCCCGCTCCGTCGGGTGCAGCGCTACGAGCATCTACCTCCACTTCGAGAGCAAGGACGCCCTGCTGCACGCGCTCATCGACGAGGGCATGACCCGGCTCAACGCCGCCCTGCAGGACGTCGCCGCCGCGCACCCCGACCCCGCCGAGCGGCTCGAGGCGCTCAGCCGGAGCTACGTCCGCTTCGGGCTCGACAACCCGGAGTACTACGAGGTGATGTTCCTGCTGCACCCGGAGCGCATGGCGCGCTACCCCGCCGAGAAGTACCGCCGCGCCCGGCGCAACCTCGAGCTCTCCGCCGAGGCCCTCGCCGAGGGCGTCGCCGAGGGCGTCTTCGGCGTGGCCGATCCGGCGCTGACGGCGAGCGTCGTGTGGGCGTCGCTCCACGGGGCCGTCGCGGCCCTGCTGGCTCGGCGCGTCGACGTCCGCTTCGACCGCGACGCCTTCGCCGAGGCGGCGGTCCGCCACGCGCTGGCCGGGCTGCGGACCGCCGCCGTCCCGCACGCGAGCGGATAACCTGCGGACACCCTATCGTGCAGATACCCTATCGTATCGCATTCGGCAGCCTATCGTATTTTACCTCGGCGCGCCGGAAGCGCTGTTGCTCTCACGCCAAGCCCTGACTCCCATGCCGCTGCAAACCCACACCGCCCCCCCGAGCCTCGGCGACGCCGTCCTCGGACGGACGCTGCCCGCACTGCTCGACGAAGCCGTCGCGCGCTACCCCAACCCCCAGGCCTTCAACCAGCCCCAGGGCGGCGGCTGGACGACGCTCTCGAACACCGCCTTCCGCGAGGCCGCCGACGAGGTCGCGCTCGGCCTGCTCGAGGCCGGGCTCGAGCGCGGCGACTGCGCGGCCTTCTTCATGGAGAGCGACCTCTACTTCGCGCTCGCCGACTTCGGGACGCTCATCGCCGGGATCGTCAGCGCGCCGCTCTACACGACCTACGCGGCGGAGAACCTGGTCTACGTCACCGAGCACGCCGAGGCGAAGGCGCTCTTCGTCTCGACCCCCGAGATGCTGGCGCAGGCGGCGGCCTGGCTCCCGCAGGTCCCCGCCGTCCGGACCGTGGTCCTCGCCGAGGGGGCGCTCGGCGACACGACGCTCCCCGAGGGCGTCCGCTTCCTCACGCTCGGCGAGCTGCGCGGCCTCGGCCGCCGCCGCCTCGGCGAGCACCCCGACGAGCCGAAGCAGCTCCGCGCCCAGATTCAGCCGCGCGACCTGTGCACGCTCATCTACACCTCCGGCACCACCGGAAGGCCGAAAGGCGTGATGCTCTCGCACGAGAACATCTCCTCCAACGTCCTCGGCGCGCTCTCCTCGCTCGGCGTGCTCGACAACGGCGACGCCGAGGTCGTCGTGACGTTCCTCCCGATGACGCACGTCTTCGCGCGGATGCTCACGATCGCCCACGTCGCGTGGGGCCACACGGTCTACTTCTCGAACCCCGACCTCCTCGTCGGCCACCTCGCCGAGGTCAAGCCGACGTTCTTCGCCACCGTCCCGCGCGTGCTCGAAAAGGTCTACGACAAGGTCCACCTCGGCGTGCAGGAGGCGACGGGGCTCAAGAAGACCATCGGCTCGTGGGCGCTCGGCCTCGCGGCGCAGTACGACCTCAGCAGGGACAAGGGCGGCCTGAGCCCGATCAAGTTCGCGCTCGCCGACAAGCTGGTCTACGCGAAGCTCCGCGAGAAGCTGGGCCTGACGCGCGTCAAGACCGTCGCCGTCGGCGGGGCCGCGCTCCGGGCCGACCTCGCGCAGTCGTTCAACGCCTTCGGCATCCCCGTCGTCCAGGGCTACGGGCTGACCGAGACCAGCCCGGTCATCACGATGAACCGCATCGGGGCCAACCGCGCCGGGGCCGTCGGGCAGCCGATCCCCGGCGTCGAGGTCGCCATCGCCGAGGACGGCGAGATCCTCTCGCGCGGGCCGCACATCATGCTGGGCTACTACAAAGCCTCCGACAAGACGAACGAGGTCGTCGACCACGACGGCTGGTTCCACACCGGCGACATCGGCGAGTTCACCCCGGACGGCTTCCTCAAGATCACCGACCGCAAGAAGGCCCTCTTCAAGCTCTCGACCGGCAAGTACGTCATCCCCTCGCCGATCGAAAACGCGCTCCAGGCCGAGCCGCTGATCGAGCAGGCCGTCGTCGTCGGCTCGGGCTACAAGTTCTGCACGGGCCTGATCTTCCCGAGCGCCGACGCCCTCGGCGTGTGGGCGCGCGAGCACGGCGTCTCGGGGTCGAGCCTCGAGGAGTGGATCGCGGACCCGCAGGTCGTCGCGGCCTACGAGAAGCTCGTCGACAGGGCGAACGCGGGGATGGACCACTGGAGCCAGATCAAGCGCTTCAAGCTGGTCCCGGACCTGATGACGGTCGAGAACGAGCTCCTCACGCCGACGATGAAGGTCAAGCGCTCCGCCGTCAGCAAGGCCTTCGGCGGGGACATCGAGAAGATGTACAACGCCAACGTCGACGACCGGCACGAGAGCGTCGCCGTCGGCTAGCGCCCGAGCGGGCCGGGCGTCCGCTCGCGAGCACGTAACGATAGCGACTCCTGATCCGGCTAGCGGCGATCCGGCTAGCGGCCCGTGATCCGGATCGTCTTCGTCCCCCTGCCAATGAGCCGGCTCTCGGCGTCATAGGCGCGGACGACCAAGACGACGTCGCCCTGCCGGAGGGCCTCGATCTCGTAGTTCCGGCGGAGGCTGTCCGTCGCGCGGCCGAGCACCTCGCCCTCGCCGTTGGCCGCGAGCCACGTGTAGCGCGTCGCCGCCGGGAGCAGCTCCGCCCGGTAGTTCGACGAGGTGCCGAGGGCGAGGGTCTCGACGCCCTTGACGTAGATCGAGCGGGCGTTGTCTGCGGGCTCCGCCTGGGGCGGCGGCTCCTGGCCGACCGGCAGCGGCTCGTCGACGAGCGCGTCGCGGCAGCCGGTCAGGCAGAGCACGAGGGTAAAGAGCACGATCGTGAGACGGCGCATGGTCGGGGACTCCGGTGGATGAATGGGGGACGGGCAAGCGTGCTGAAGAAGACAAGCGTGCTGAAGAATAGGGGAAGACGCGCGCGAATGCAAGACGAGGCCGAGGCGGGGCGGCAACAAAAAGCCAAAGGGCAGCGGCGGCCTCAGTGAGCCCGGTCGAGGCCCCGTTCGGTCACGGCTGTACGGAGCTACCGACGAGGGTCGCTCGCGCTCGTCCACGCTTCGGCTCCTAAAACAGCTCGCCCATCTGCGTCTGCATCTCGTCGGCGGTGCCGGCGGGCCGGTCGCCTCGGAGATCGGCGAAGAAGGCGTCGTCGTAAGGGCGGGTCTGGATGACGACGGGCATCGGGACGGCGTGGCCGAGGACGAGGGCCTGCTGCTTCGAGTCCAGCGAGGCGAGCACCTGCCGGAGCGCGCTTGCACCGCTGGTTCCGACGAGCGCAGCGGCGATGTCGCGCTCGTCGTTGAGCTGGGCGACGATCTTGGTCCCGATCTGCGAGAGCACCTCTTCGTCGATCCCGCTCGGGCGCTGGTCCACGATCAGCAAGCTGACCGAGAACTTCCGCATCTCGCGCGCGATCTTGCCGAAGGGCGTCTCGCGCGCGGTGGCAGGGCCGAGGAATTTGTGCGCCTCCTCGATCGTGATCATGAGCTGGCGCGGCTCGTCGGCGGGGTCCTGGCTCGCCTCGAAGCGCTCGTAGGCCTCCTCGTAGCGCCGCCGCAGCCGCCGCGTGATCACGTTGGCGACCAGGAGGTAGATCAGCAGGTTGTTGTGCTGCCCGAACTCGAGGACGACGGACTTGCCCGCCGCGATGCTCTCCAGGAGGTCCTCGACCACGTCGCGGTGCTGCCCCGCCCGGTCGAGGTGGAAGAAGTCCAGCCCGGCGAGGCGGCCGAGCTTGCGCTTGAGCGCGGCGAGCGAGCCGGGGTGCGCGCCGGTGCGCTCGGCCATCTCGTCGAGCTCGGCGGGGTCGGCGCGGAGGAGGGCGGCGAGCCAGCCGGTGCCGTAGGCCTTCTTCAGGCCGTAGGTGCTCTCGGCGGCGGTCGGGTTGAGGTTGAGGGTCTCGCGCAGCGGGAGGATGTCCTCCGGCTCGACCTGGTCGGCCCAGAGGTGGACCTCGACGTCGGGGCTCTGGCCGCGCCGCCGGGTCGAGGCCGGGTCGAGCGAGTAGACGTGGACGCGGCCCGGGAAGAGCTGGCGCAGGCCGGGGACGCGGCTCGTCGCGCCGTCGGTGGTCTCCTTGCGCGCGCTGAAGCCGTACTCGTTGTGCATGTCGAAGACCAGGTTCACGGCGCGGCCCGTCCGGATCGTCCCGCAGAGCAGGAGGCGCGTCAGGAAGCTCTTGCCGGTGCCGGTCTTGCCGAAGACCGCGTTCGAGCGCTCGACGAGCCGCGCGAGGTCGAGGCACACCGGGGTGTCCATCTCGATCGGGGTGCCGACGTGGAAGTACCGGTCGCCGCCGTCGTTGGCCTCGTGGCCGAAGACCCGGGCGACGTCGTCCTCGTTGGCCTCGCCGACGACCGAGAAGTGCGCCGGGACCGTCTTGACCGGCAGCGGGTCGGCGTCGGCGAGGCCTTGTTCGAGCATCAGCATAGGCTTGAGGCTGACCGTGGCGTAGGTGCCGGAGCCCTGCATCACCTCGCGCAGCAGCTCGTCCTCCGCGCCCGGCGGGTGGAGCAGGATGCCCTCGTTGGCGGCCTCGATCCGGACGTCGGTGACGAGGGCGAAGAAGTCGTAGTGCGCGCCCTCGACCACGCAGAAGCGCCCGGTGCGCACCGTCTCGACGGAGGCACCGGGCGCGTGCTTCATCTCGATCCCCGCACTCAGCGAGCCGTGCGTGAGCACGCCGAGGCGGCGGCGGGTGTCGGGCGAGCGAGGCGAGGAGTCCACGGGGGACGAAGCTTTGGGAAGGGGAGAGGGCTCAGAAGTCTACGCCGAAGCGACCCCCACGAGCCCCTGCTCTCACGAGCTACGGTCACCGGCTACGGTCACCGGGTACGGTCACCGGCTACGGTTTCACGTCCGGCTTGAGGAGGCCGTCGCCCGTGCCGCCGGGCCGCCCGAAGAGCTTGTCGAGCACGCCCTGCTTCGTCAGAAACGTGGTGCCCGCCACGATGAGGGACTCCAGGAGCAGCTTGCGCACGATGCCGAGGCGGAAGACACCCTTGACGGTACCGAGCAGAATCTTGATGGCGAGCGGGAAGACGAGGAGGGCACCGAGGAAGGCGACGACGGTCTCGACGGTGAAGGCACCGACGCCGGGTTTGGAAGCGGCCATGAGCAGAGGGGCGGGTTGGGTGAGAGAGGAGCGGGAATATACCGGCGAAGCCGGGCGTGCGGTTCCGGTTTCAGGAGCGGACGAGCGAAAGCGGGGACGAGCGGAAGCCCGCCCGGCGGTGAATCCGAACGCCTTCCGCTCTTCCGACCTCCGTTCTTCCGCTCATCCTTTCGCCGCGAGCTGGCCGCACGCCGCGTCGATGTCCTGCCCGCGGCTGCGGCGGACGGTCACGCGCACGCCCTCAGCCACGAGCACCCGGATGAACGCGTCGAGCCGCGCCTCGCCGGGCGACGAGAAACCGGTGCCCGCGACGGGGTTGTACATGATCAGGTTCACCTTGCTCGGTGCCCACCGCGCCACGGCGGCGAGGCGGCGCGCGTCCTCGTCCGAATCATTCACGCCGGCGAACAGGCAGTACTCGTAAGTCACGCGGCGGCCCGTCCGAGCGTGCCAGTGCTCGACGGCGTCGCGGAGCGCGGCGAGGTCGGTCTTCTCGGAGCGGTTGACGGGCATGATGGCGCTGCGCTGCGGGTCGGTCGGCGCGTGGAGCGAGATCGCCAGGTGGACCGGCGGGGCGGTGCCCGCGGCCTGGTCGTCGGCGAGGGCGCGGATGCGGCGGGCGAGGCCGACGGTCGAGACGGTGATCCGCTTCGGGGCGAGGCCGAGGGCGTCGGGGTCGGTGAGGAGCGCCGCGCTCTGCACCACGGCGGCGTAGTTCTGGAGCGGCTCGCCCATGCCCATGTAGACCACGTTCGTGACGCCGCGCCCCCAGCGCTCCTCCGCGAGGGCGTTCATCCGCCAGACCTGCTCGTAGATCTCCCCGCCAGTCAGGTTCTGGCCGAACCCCATCAGGCCGGTCGCGCAGAAGTGGCACCCCATCGCGCAGCCGACCTGGCTCGAGACGCACACCGTCAGGCGCTTGGCGTTTCCGTCGTCGTCGAAGTCCGGGATTAGCACGCTCTCGACCTCCCGCCCGGAGGGCAGCCGGAAGAGCGCCTTCACGGTCCCGTCGGTCGCCGTCTGCCGCTGCACCTCTTCCAATGCCGGGACGGCGGCGACCTCAGCGAGCTGCTCGCGGAAAGCGGCCGGCAGGTCGGTCATCGCGGCGAAGTCGGTCGCGCCCTTGCCGTAGAGCCACCGGAAGAGCTGCCGACCCCGGAACGCCGGCTGCCCGAGCGAGACGGCAAAGGCTTCGAGGCCGGCTCGGTCGAGGGCTTTGAGGTCGGTGAGCGAGGGGGCGGTGTTGGGCATGGTTCTGCTCTAAACAGCGACGGCAGCGGGCGGGGAGGGAATGGAGGGAATGGAGGGAATGGAGGGAATGGAGGGAATGGAGGGAATGGAGGGAATGGAGGGAATGGAGGGAATGGAGGGAATGGAGGGAATGGAGGGAATGGAGGGAATGGAGGGAATGGAATAAAACCGGTCAAGTTAACCCCGCCGGTGTGCCGTCCTCCGTCCTCCGTCTACTGTCCTCCGTGCTCCGTCCTATGTCTCACTCCCGCCTATTTCGCGCCGCCGCGCGGGAGGTGGAGGGTCACGCGCGTGCCCTCGCCCGGCGCGGCGTCGATCTCCATCGTCCCGCCGAAGAGGCGCAGCCGCTCGCGGACGCTGAACAGCCCGAAGCCGTCGTGCTCGCGCTCCGCCACCGCCGGGTCGAAGCCGGTGCCCCGGTCGGCGACCTCGATGGTGAGGCCGTCGCCGTCGTGGAGGGTGACCGTCGCGCGGTCGGTGTCGGCGTGCTTGACGACGTTGAAGAGCAGCTCGCGGACGATCTGGAAGAGCAGCACCCGCATCGCGTCCTCGGGGACTGGGGTGTCGTGCTCGGACTGGATAGCGACGCGGAGGCCGTGGACCTCCTCCATCTGCGTGGCGAGCCATTCGAGGGCGTGGGTCAGCCCCTCGCCCTTGAGCACCGGCGGGCTGATGTCCACGGTGAGCCGGCGCGTCGTCTCGATGGCGTCGCCGAGCCAGTCGTGGGCCTGGCGGGCGTCGTCGGCGAGGGCGGCGGCCTCGCCCTTCTCGGCCTGCCGGGCGAGGTGGCTGGTCTTCATCTGGATGCCGAAGAGGAGCTGCTGGAGGTCGTCGTGGAGGACCTGGGCGATGCGGCGGCGCTCCTCCTGCTCGGCCACGGTGAGCGTCGAGGCGAGGGTGCGCACCTGGGCCGTCGCTGAGGCGATGCGGGCTCCGAGCGTCTCGTTGGCCTCGCGGAGCGCGTCCTCGGCGGCCTTGCGCTCGGTGTTGTCGCGGAGCACCTTGGCGAGGCCGCTGAGGCTCCCGTCCGGGTCGTGGAGCGACGTCAGCACGCCGCTCGCCCAGAAGCGCGAGCCGTCCTTGCGGACGTGCCAGCGGTCGTCGGCCGCCTGGCCGGTCTCGACGGCCGTGGCTAGCTCGCGCTCCGCGGCTCCGGCCGCGCGGTCCTCGGCGGTGAAGACGAGCGCGCCGGACCGCCCGACGACCTCGGCCTCGGCCCAGCCGAAGATGCGCTCGGCGCCCGCGTTCCAGAGGGTGATCGTGCCTTCCGGGTCCATCGTGAAGATGGCGTACTCCCTGACGTTCTGGACGAGGAGCCGGTAGCGCTCCTCGCTCTGGCGGAGGGCCTCCTCGGCGGCCTTGCGCTCGGTCACGTCGATGAACGCGGCGACGCCGTAGAGCACCGCGCCCTCGGCGTCGAGGATCGGCGCGGTGTTGACGGCGACGTGCCGGTAGGTGCCGTCGGGCCGCCGGATGCGCATCTCCTCGCCGATCACGACCTCGCCCTGGGTCAGCGAGTGCGTCATCGGGAGGTGCTCGGGCGGGAACGGCGCGTCGGCGTCGGGGAGGAAGAGCGGCCAGTCGGCGTAGCCGTCGGTGTCTTTCGAGGGGATCGACGGCTGCTCGAAGATGCGCTCGACGGCGGGGTTGCTGTAGACCAGCTCGCCGTCGGCGGCGGCGAGGATGACGCCGGCCGGGAGGTACTCGAGGGTCTGCTCGAGGCGCTGCTGCTGGGCGGCGAGGGCCTCCTTCGCCTCGCGCAGCGCGGTGATCTCGACGAACGTCACCACCACGCCGTCGATCCGGTTGTCGAGCGTGCGGTAGGGGCGGAGCCGGACGAGGAACCACCGGCCCTCGTCGTCGCGCACCTCGTGCTCGACCGGGACGAGGTCGGCGAGGACGGCCTCGGCGTCGGCGACGAAGGTGTCGTAGTCGAGCCGGTGGGTGAAGTCCGTGACGGGCCGGCCGCGGTCGCTCTCGGTGACGTTGAAGAGGCCGGTGATGCGCGGCGTGAAGCGCTTGATGCGGAGCTGCCGGTCGAGGAAGAGGGTGCCGACCTCGGTGGCGGCCATCAGGTTTTCGAGGTCGCTGTGGGCGCGCGAGACCTCGTCGAGCTTGCTCTTGAGCTCGGCGTTGACGGTCTCGAGCTCCTCGTTGATGCTTTGGAGCTCCTCCTTCGAGGTCTCGAGCTCCTCGGCGGTCGAGCGGTGCTCCTCGTTCATGCTCTGGAGCTCCTCGTTCGTGGCGCGGAGCTCCTCGACCGAGGCGTCGTACTCCTGGCGCGAGGCGCGGAGGCGCTCGCGCGTCTCGCGCAGCTCGTCCTGAAGCTGCTGCACGGCCTCGGCCCCGGCGTCGCCCTCGGCGACGGCCTCGCGCGCCTCGCCGCCCTCGACGAAGACGACGAGCGCGAGGCGCTCGCCCTCGCCGGCCCCGCGCCGGGGGCGGACCCACAGCGCCACGCGCTGCGGCGTGCCGTTGAAGCGGACCGGCACGAACGGGGTGAGGTGGGCCGCCTCGTCCTCGAAGGCGCGGTGGAGCGCGGCGCGAAGCTCGATCCGCAGCTCGGGCCGGATGAGCGCCGTGACCTCGCGCGTCGGCGGGCCGCCGGGGGGCTGGAGGAAGCGCCCGGCGGTCTCGGAGAGGTGGACCGCATTCCCGCCCTCGTCCACGAGGATGCTCGGCGGGCCGAGGTCTTCGAGCGCCCGCTGGTGGACGACGGCCGGCGGCGTCGGCGGGCGGCGGGCGCGCTCGTGCTCGGCCGGGGTGCGGACGCGCGGCGAGGTGAGCAACAGGTCCGGCAGCGGGGGCTTCGTCTCGGCCGTGGTCTCGCGGGCCTGGAAGAGGCGGTGCTTTTTGTCGAGCGCGCGGAAGAGGCCGTCGCCGGCGGCCTCGGAGGAGCCGAGGAAGAGGAAACCGCCGGGCCGGAGCGCGTAGTGGAGCACGGCGAAGACCTGCTCCTGCGACGCCCGGTCGAGGTAGATCAGCAGGTTCCGGCAGCTCACCAGGTCGAGGCGCGAGAACGGCGGGTCGCGGAGCAGGCTGTGCGTGGCGAAGAGCACGCAGTCGCGGACCTCTTTGGCGACGCGGACGTGGTCGCCCTCGCGCTCGAAGAAGCGGCGGAGCCGCTCGGGCGAGACGTCGGCCTCCACCGCGGCCGGGTAGCGGCCCTCGCGGGCGGTGGCGAGCGCGCCCGCGTCGAGGTCCGAGGCGAAAACCTGGAACGTCGGCCGGACGCCGCGCCGCTCGGCCTCCTCGAGGAGCACGATCGCCAGCGAGTAGGCCTCCTCGCCGGTCGCGCAGCCGGGGACCCACAGGCGGATCGACTCGTCGGGCTGCCACGCCTCGAAGAGCTTCGGGACGACGGCCTCGCTGAGGCGCTCCCACGCCTCGGGGTCGCGGAAGAAGGTCGTCACCGAGATCAGCAGGTCGTCGAAGAGCGCCTGCGCCTCCTCGACGTTCTGGCGGAGAAAGGCGAGGTAGTCGCTGAGGGTCTCCTTGCGGTGGACCTGCATCCGGCGGCCGACGCGGCGGAGCACGGTGGCGCGCTTGTAGGCCGAGAAGTCGTGCCCGGTGCGGGCGTGGAGGTGGCCGAGGATGCGCCCGAGCGCGGCCTCGCCGTCGCCGTCGAGCGGCTTGGGTGCGCCCTCCCCCGGCGGCGGGGCGAGGGTCTCGTGGATGCGGCGCTTGGTGTGGGTCAGGTCGGCGAGGCGGCCGGCGAGGTCGCGCACCGGGAGGACCAGGTCGGCCGTGCCCGTGGCGATCGCGCTGCGGGGCATCGAGTCGTAGGCGGCCTCGGCGGGGTCCTGGACCAGGATCAGCCCGCCGGCCTCCTTGATGGCCTTGACGCCGACCGAGCCGTCCGAGCCGCCGCCGGAGAGGACGACGCCGAAGCCGTCGCCGTGCTGCGCCGCGAGCGAGCGGAAGAAGTGGTCGATCGGCGCGCGCTGCCCGCGCGGCTCGTCGAAGGGGACCGCGCCGACCTCGTGGTCGGTGATCTGGAGCTGGCGGTCCGGCGGGATGACGTAGACGTGGTTGCCGACGAGCGGGACCGTGGCCTCGACCTGGGCCACCGGCATCGGCGTCCGGCGGCTGAGGATGTCGGCGAGCTCGCTCCGGTGCTCGGGCGAGAGGTGGACCACGACGACGAACGCGACGCCGAGGGTCGGGGGCACCGCCTCGAAGAACGCCTGCAACGCCTCGACCCCGCCGGCCGACGCGCCGATCCCGGCTACGATGGGCCGCTGCTCGGTGCCGGAGAGCTGCTCGGTGCCGGAGAGCTGCTCGGTCGGTGCCCCGCTCCCGGCCTCAGGCTGCACCTCGTCGGGCCCGTCGGTCTCCTCTGCCTTCATGCTCGTGTGGTGTCGTCGCTGCCTCGTTGCGCTAGAGGCTAGGGGTTTTCCCTATGCGGGGGGGGGGGGGTAAACGCAATAGGCAACATACGAAGAGTAAGGCTGCGGACCTCCCGCTTTTCGGTCCACCGCACCGGTTTTGCCTCTGCTCAGGGACCGAAAAGCGGCAGCGGACCTAGTGCCTCGGCAGGCGGTCTGCTGCTTTCTGAACCGGAGACGCCTCGTGCGGAGCGAGCGACGGAATGGAGGGAGTGGGAGGAGTGGAGGGAGTGGGAGGCGTAGAGGGAAGGGAGACGGCCCCGCCCCCGCCCTCTCTCCGTCCCTCCCTGCCCTCCACGCCGGGGCCGGCTTCAGTCTCCGGGGTCCGTCGTGCTCTCGACGCTGGAGCGTGGCTGCAGACGACAGCTCCCCGCTCCTCCCATTCCCCCCACGCCGAACCGCCACACTAGCCGGATTCGGTGTGAGACGGAGCGGAGGTCTCGCTCTCTACGTCACCGGCAGCTCTACAGCAGAAAATGGTCGAGCACGACGAGCGCGAAGAAGGCCGGCACGTAGACGATCGACGCCAGCAGGAGGCGCCGGGCGCGGGCGTCGGTCGGCTCGTTGTAGAACGAGAAGGCCGGGAGCGTGAACCACGTCCCCAGCCCGGCCATCCCCGCGAGGTAGAGCCAGCCGGCCACGCCCAACGCCGCCGGGACGACGCCGGCGAGGAGGAGGAGCAGCGCCGCCGCCAGGGCCACCAGCGCCGTTGAGCGCCCGTCCGGCTGCACCACCGGCAGCATCACGAAGCCGCCGCGCGCGTAGTCCTCGCGGTACATCCACGCCAGCGCCAGGAAGTGCGGGAGCTGCCACAGGAAGAGGATCGCAAAGACGGCCCAGCCCGCGGGGCCCAGCGTCCCCGTCGCCGCGGCGAACCCGCCGAGCGCCGGGAGCGCCCCCGGCACCGCCCCGACGAGCGTGTTGAGCGCCGAGCGCCGCTTCATCGGCGTGTAGACGAGCAGGTAGCCCGCCGCCGTCAGCGCCGCGAGGCCGGCCACGAGCGGGGTGACGAACGCGAAGAGCAGCGCGAGGCCGAGGCCGAGCGCGGCGAGGCCGTAGGCGAACACCGCGCCCGGGCCGATCCGCCCGCCGGGCAGGGGGCGGCGCTCGGTGCGCCGCATCCGGGCGTCGTGCCCACGCTCGAGCCAGTGGTTGAGCGCACCGCTGCCGCCGGCCGTCAGCGCGGTGCCGGCGAGGAGCGCGGCGAGCCGGGCGAGGTCGATGGGGCCGTCGGTGCCGAGGAGATAGCCCGCCGCCGCCGTCACGGTGACGAACAGGCTGATGCCCGGCTTCAGTAACTCCCGCAGGTCCGCCGCCCGCGACGGGGGCGCGCCGAGTGTGGCGGAGGCGGGCGGAGGGGGCATCCGGCAGAGGGGAGAGCGGGGCGAGGACGGAGAGCGACCGGCTCCCTTGACAACCCCGCGTGCAGGGGGGCGTTCCGTTAATTGTTCGGGGATGTCAGGGCGGGGCACGGGGAGGGCCGGACGGCGGGCCGCCCACCCGTAGCTTCCAGGCCACTCGACCGGTGCACCGGTCGACCGGTGCACCGCCAGCCAGCCCCCCTTCCTATGCCCCTCATCGTCTCCATCTCCGGCATCCGCGGCGTCTTCGGCGACGGCCTCTCGCCCGACACGCTCGTGACCTACGCCTCGGCCTACGGCGCGTGGGTGCGCGAGCGCGCCCAGCGCCGGCCGGTCGTCGTCGTCGGGCGCGACGGGCGCGTGACGGGCGAGGTGTGCAGCCGCCTCGTCACGGCCACGCTCCAGGCCACCGGCTGCCACGTCATCGACGCGGGCCTCGCCACCACGCCGACGGTCGAGATGGGCGTGCTCAAGGCCGAGGCCGACGGCGGGATCATCCTCTCGGCCAGCCACAACCCTGCCGAGTGGAACGCCCTCAAGCTGCTCAACGAGCGCGGCGAGTTCCTCAGCGCCGAGGCCGGGCAGGCCGTCATCGACCGCGCCGAGAGCGGGGAGGACTTCACCGTGGCCTACGACCGCCTCGGGAGCTACCGCGAGGCGGACTTCCTGCCCTACCACATCGAGCAAATCCTCGCCCTCCCGTACATCGACCCGGAGGTGATCGCGGCCCGCAACTTCCGCGTGGTCGTCGACGGGATCAACTCGGTCGGCGGGACCGCGCTCCCGGCCCTCCTCGACGCGCTCGGGGTGGGGGACGTCCACGTCGTCAACGGCGAGCCGACGGGCCGCTTCGCGCACCCCGCCGAGCCGCTCCCCGAGCACCTCGAAGACACCACCCGCCTCGTTGCCGAGACCGGGGCCGACCTCGGCCTCGTCGTCGACCCCGACGCCGACCGCCTCGCGCTCATCGCCGACGGTGGGACGTTCTTCGGCGAGGAGCGCACCCAGGTCGTCGCCGCCGACTTCCTGATGCGCAAGCAGCCCGGCCCGTTCGCCACCAACCTGTCGTCGAGCCGCTTGATCGAGGACGTCGTGGCGCGCTACGACCAGCCGGTCCACCGCTCGGCGGTGGGGGAGATCAACGTCGTCGAGGCGATGCAGGCACACGGCGCGGTGCTCGGCGGCGAGGGCAACGGCGGGATCATCCTCCCGGCGCTCCACTACGGGCGCGACGCCCTCGCCGGGGCCGCCCTCGTCCTCCAGTTCCTGGCCGAGACCGGGCAGTCGCTCTCCGAACTCGGCGCGACCTACCCCGACTACCACATCTCCAAAAACAAGCTCCCGCTCGAAACCGACGACCGCGCGCTCGACGCCGACGCCCTCCTCGCCGGTCTCGCCGAGCGCTACGCGGATGCGAAAATCTCGACCGTGGACGGCGTCAAGATCGACCTCGACGAGGGGTGGGTCCACCTCCGCACGTCCAACACCGAGCCTATCCTCCGCATCTACACCGAGGCCCGGACCCGCGACGAAGCCGAAGCCCTCGCCGAGCGGTTCAAGCAGGAGCTCCTGGACGGCGCGGCGTGACCCAGGGCGCGGCCTCGCCGGGGTAGAGGCCGGGCAGCGGGACCGAGGGCGAGGGGGCGCGCACCCTCTGGTTTTTCAGGGGGCGTGACGGTTTGTCGGGCGCTTTTACGCAATGCAGATGACCCCGCCCGCCGGGGACCTGCTATCGGCCCACGCCCGTCCCTCGATGACCGCCTCGCCTCGCCGTACCGTGACGCCCGCTTTGTGCGTCGTCTGGGCCGCCGCGCTCTCCGTGGCGATGGTGCTCGTCCCGCCCTTCACGAGTGTGAGCGGCACCGAGTACGCCTTCGTGTTGAGCGGCCCGGCGTGGGCGCGCACGATGGTGGCGGTGGACCTCGGTCTGACGGCTCGGCTCCACTGGCCGCTGCTGTTCGTCCAGCTCGCCGCCGTGTGGACGCTCGCGCTCGGCGCGTGGTGGGCGGTCGGCGGTTCTAGACCGCTGGACGGAGCGGCGTAGTCTTTCCTCCTTTCATTCAACCTACGAGGTTGCCATGATTACTCGTCACTACCTCCTTCCGACCGTGCTCGCCCTTGTGCTGTTCGGCTCCGCACCGGCGCAGGCGCAGGGCCTCAATGCCTACATCGCGTCGTCCACCGACGCGCCCGGTCCCGGCGATGCCATCGACTATACCCTGATGGTGTCGAACTCCGGAGACGCCGTCTTGGAGAACGTGAACCTCGACGTGATTCTCCCCGACCAGATCGTCGCCTTCGGCGAGGGAAGCGTGGTGGGTAATGGATTCGAGTGCTTCGGCTCGGCGTTCTGCGGCCCCGGCGAGACCGAGGCGTGGCCCGTCGGCACGCTGGCACCGGGCGAGAACCTCTACCTCACTTATCCCACCTACATCGCCGCCAACCCGCCATCGGGGGACGCGATGACGACGATCGTGGCCTCGGCCGATAACGTCTCCGACGTCATACTCATCCACGCAGCCGCTGTGGACCCCTCGCCGCTCCTGCGCTTGAGCTTGGTACCGGGGCCGGGGCCTGCCGTCCCCGGCGAGCCGTTCACCTACGCCCTCACGTACGGTAACGTCGGCAGCACGGCCCCGTCCGCGGTGACAGTAACGATGGACGTCCCCGATGGGGCCGAGTTCGTGAGCGCGACCGGAGGCGGCGTCGAGTCCGGCGGGACGGTGACGTGGTCGCTCGGGGAAGTGGGCGTGGGTGCTGGCGGCCGCGTCGAGCTGACCGTGGTACCCGATCCCGGGCTCGCGACGGGCGCGACGTTGGAAGCCGAGGCGGCGATCGACTCCGGCATTGTAACGGAGCTCGTCGTCCGCTCGCAGGCGGTCACAGAGGTGGGGCTGCGCGAGACCCTGCGCTTCGACCACAGCGTCAGCCAGAACGCCGTCGGCCGGGGCGGCGGCCTCTACTACACCCTCACGGCGACGAACGTCGGCACTGCGAACGACCTCGCGAACGTCACCGTCGAGGTCCGGCTTCCGGACGAGATCGTCGCCTTCGGCGAGGGAAACGTAGTGGGGGACGACTTCGAGTGTTTCGGCTCGGCGTTCTGCGGCCCCGGCGAGACCGAGGCGTGGCTCGTCGGCACGCTCGCGCCGGGGCAGAGCCGGACGATCGTGATGTACACCTCCATCAACGCAGCGGCGCAACAGGGCGAGGTGCCTCGTACGCTCTACTACGCGACGGCCGACGGGCTCAACGAGCAGTCCGGCGGCGACGACCTCGTCGTGGACTCGTCTCCCGTGAGCAGCCTCCGGCTGGTCCCGGGTCCAGGACCCGCCGCGCCGGGCGAGCCTTTCACCTACACGCTGCTCTTCAGCAACATCGGTTTCCAACCAAACGACGTGATCCTGCGAATGACCCTCCCTGAAGGAACCACCTTCGCGTCGGCGACGGGCAACGGAACTGAGACCGACGGCGTCGTGACGTGGCTCGCTCCTAACCTGCCGGTGGAGGCCGTCGGTCGCTTCGAGGTCACCGTCGAGGTCGACGAGTCGATGCCAGCCGGGTCGCAGTTGGAGGCCAGCGCCGTGCTCGACACGGGGTCGCCCACGGAGTACGTCCTGCACGCTACGGTGTCGTCGCCGGTGCGGGGTGACGTCCGGCTGAAGATCACGTACACCTCGGACATAGAAGCCGGCCGGCCCGGCGACCCGGTCAACCTTACGATGACGGCCGAGAACCTCGGGACCTCGGACCTCACCGACATCGTGGCCGAGGTTCGGCTGCCGGACCAGATCGTCGCCTTCGGCGAGGGGAGCGTGGTGGGTAATGGATTCGAGTGCTTCGGCTCGGCGTTCTGCGGCCCCGGCGAGACCGAGGCGTGGCTCATCAGCCAGCTCGCCCCCGGACAGACCCGGACGATCGTGCTGCCGACCAGCATTGCAAGCGGCGCGAGCGAGGGCACGTTCTTGCTCAGCCCCGTCGTGGCCAAGGCCACCGGGAGCAACGAGGTGGTGCTCGCCCTCGACGTGCTGCTCGGCGAGCCGTTCGAAGTCTCGAACGAAGAAGGCTCAGCGGAAACGGTCGCGCTCGGCGTGGAGGCCTACCCAACACCCTTCGCCGGAGCTACGACGTTCGCGCTGTCGCTGCCGGCGGAAGGCGAAGTACGGCTCGTGGTCTACGACGTGCTCGGCCGGGCGGTCGGCACCCTCATCGAGGGATCGCAGGCGTCGGGTGAACACACCGTACAGTGGAACGCGCTTGGGCTGCCAAGTGGGGTCTACTTTTTCCGGCTCGAGACGGCGCAGGGCACGCGCACCGGCTCGGTGGTGAAGGTCGAATAACCCGGACCCAGCGGGGGCTCAGCCGGCGGAGACCGTCGGGGTGATGCCTCGGCGGCCTCCGCCTTACGGTAACGGGACTGCCGCTGTAGCCTTTCGAGAGAACACACCTCCCGCTCTCCTCAGAGGGCGAAGAGCCGACGCAGCCGCTCGTCAACCCCAGTCTGCTGCTCCACCGACAGGGTGCCGAGCTCGCGCGCGACGAGCGAAGTGGTCACCGTCGTGAGCCGGTGCAGCCGAAGCGCCGACGACACCTTCAGTCCGGTCTGCTCGAAATCAGCGTCCTCTGCCCGGAAGATCAGGTCCGTGTCGGAGGTCGCCGTCGAAGCTCTGCTCGTGATGAAGGCAAGCACGACGTGACGGTACGGGCCGAACGGATTCGTTAAACAGACGGCCGGGCGGACTTTGGAGGCCGACAGGTCAGCGAAGGGAAAAGGAACCAACACGACTTTTCCCTTCGTCATGCCTCGTCTTTGAAGGGCGTGCCGTCGTCTTGTGTGTAGAGGTCTTCCGCCGGATCGTGTAAAAAGTCGAAGGCGGGGTTCCGTCCAGCGGCCCGCCACCAGTCGCTCTCCGGGATAGCCTCCTCGGTGTCCGGGTCCGAGAAGAGGAGCAGCACGCGGACCGTCTGTGGAACCGAGACCGCCAGCGGCTCGCGGAGGTGCAGTCGGCCGTGTTCGTCCACCGTGCCTGTTGTTTCAAGGGCGCGCTTCGTCTCCATCTGGACTCTTTGTCGACGGTTATTCGGGTCGCCTGCTACCGCCGAGTTTGAGGCCGGGTTCCTCGCTCCGTGGGCCGCTGTGCTGCCGCGCTGATCGGGTGCCGACGTGTATCTTGAGCACGTTGCAGCCTATCTCTGCGAACGCATGGCAACCACGGCTCGGACGCCCTCTCCCGCCACGCTCGACGCGAGCCGCCCGCTCAGCCCGGAGGTCCGCCGGGTGGTCTAGCGGGTCGTGGCCGAGGTGCAGCCGCTGCGGGTGATCCTGTTCGGCTCTCGTGCGAAGGGTACCGCACGGCCCGACAGCGACATCAACCTGCTCGTCGTCATGCCCGACGGGACACCCGCGTTGCCGACGATGCAGCATCTTTACTGCTCGATAGAGCACACGGATGCTGCCGTCGACTACCTCGTCACGACCCCGGCCGTGCTCGAACACCACGCCGAGAATATCGGACTGGTCTACCGCGAGATCCTCCGCACCGGCCGAGACGTTCATGTCGCTCCCTGAACCCGGCAGCCCGGCGGACTGGATTCGCCACGCGCGGAGGGATCTCCTCCTCGCCGAGACCGCGCCCCCGTCGGGCGTGCTGGTTCACTCTTCGCCCGACGCTGCCAGCGCCTCGGCCTGCTCGGCGCGGAATCGGGCAGCCTCACCCGGTTGTCCCCACGCCTCGTAGAACGCGACGAGGCGTTTGGCGGCGGCGTGGGCATCCCGGTGGCCGGGCCCGTAGTGGTCACGGAGCTTCTCATAGCTGCGCTCCAGGATCGGCTGGGCCTCCTCGGAGCGCCGCTGCGTCACCAGCAGGCCCCCGAACCTGCTCTCGTTGAAAGCCACCGTCGGGTGCTCGGTCCCCAGGGCGGCGCGGAGTACGGCCAGCCCCGTGCGGTAGGCCTCCTCTGCTCGGTCGGCTTCTCCTTTGCGGTAGAGCAGGTCGGCCAGGTTGCAATACGCCACGCCGGTGAACCAGTGGTCCTCGCCGAGGGCGGTGCGGTAGTCGTCGAGGACGCGGAGGAGGAGCGGCTCGGCGGCCGCGTGGTCTCCCTGCTCCAGCAGGGTGATCGCCAGGCTGGTACGGGTGCTGGCGGTACTGCTGTGCGCCGGGCCGAGGATGCGCTCGCGCCGAGCCAGGGCGTCGCGAAGAAGGGTCTCGGCCCGGTCGAAGTCCCCTTTCTGCTGGAGCAGGCCACCGAGCTGGCTCAGGCTCAAGGCGGTCTCGTAGTGGTCCTCGCCGAGGCCCTGGCGTCGGATGCGGAGCGCCTCGGCGAGGAGGGACTCGGCCGGGGCCAGCTCGCCCCGCTCCTGCAAGAGCTTGCCCAGGTTAGCCAGCGCTGTGGCGACCTCCGGGTGGTCCGGTCCGTACAGTGCCTGGTCCACGGCGATCGCCTCTCGGTAGTGGGCCTCGGCGGCGGAGAAGTCCCCCTGGCGGTAGAGCGTCACGGCGAGGTTGTTCAGGCTGTAGCTGAGGTCCTCGTGGGGGGCGTCGTAGAGCGCGCGGCGGAGCTGGAGGGCGAGCCGCTTGAACGCGGCGGCGGCCTCGTGGTCGCCCTGGCGGCTGAGGACGACGCCGAGGTTGTCGAGCGTCGTGGCGAGCTCGGCGTGCCGGGGCGGGAGGTGCCGCTCGCGCAGGACGAGCGCCTCGCGCGTGACGGCCTCGGCGCTGTCGTTCTGGCCGGTGTAGAGGTACAACTCACCCAGGTTGACGAGACTCTCGGCGAGGTCGAGCGGCGCGTCGGCGCGGCGGCGCAGCGCGACGGCCTCGCGCAGCAGCGGCGCGGCGCGGTCGTACCGGCTGAGGAGCACGTAGACCCGCCCGAGCACGTCGAGCATCTGCGCCTGCACGGCGGGCTGGCCGTCGAGGGCCTCGGCTTGCAGCGCGCCCCGCGCTAAGAGCGCGCTCACGCTCAGGCTGTCGGCCTCGTAGGGGTCCCCGGCCTCAAACAGGCCGATCAGGTAGTCGCTGATCTGCTCGGCCTTCGCGGCCTCGGCCCGTGCCCGGTTGCGCTCCTCCGCCAGCCGGACGGTGTAGAATCCCACGATCCCCGCCACGAGTGCGATCACCACCGCCGCCGCCGCGACGGGCCGCCGGTTGCGCCGGAGAAACTTGCCCACTTGGTAGCGCACCGAGGGAGGCTGCGCGTCGAGGGGCCGCCCCGCGAGGAAGTGGCCCAGGTCGCGCACGAGCGCCTCGACCGTCGGGTAGCGCAGCTCCGGGTCCTTGTGCATCGCCGTCAGGCAGAGCGCGTTGAGGTCGGCCCAGGCCCGCCGCCCGAGGGGCCGGTCGCTCACCGCCGAGGGCCGCGCCGGCTCGTCGCCGAGCACCTGCGCCTCGACCTGTCCCGGCGTCTGCCCCTCCAGGCGGAAGGGGTGCCGCCCGGCGAGGAGCTCGTAGAGGAGCACGCCGAGCGCCCACACGTCGGTGTAGACGCCGGTCGGCTCGCCGCGGAGTTGCTCGGGTGCGGCGTAGGCCGGCGTCATCAGCCGAAGGCCCGTCTGCGTCTGCTTCGCGTCGAGATCGTCGAGCGGCTTGGCGATGCCGAAGTCGAGCAGTTTGATCTGTGGGAGTCCGTCCGCGTTCTCTGTGACGAGAATGTTCGACGGCTTGAGGTCGCGGTGGACGATGGCCTGCCGGTGGGCGGCCTGCACGGCCTCGCACACGGCGCGGAACAGCCGGAGGCACTCCCTCACCGAGCACGGGTGCGCCGCGCAGTAGTCCGTGATGGGCACGCCCTCGACGTGCTCCATCACGAAGTAGGGCGTGCCGTCGGGGAGCGCGTCGGCGTCGTAGAGCCGGGCGATGGCGGGGTGGCTCAGCCGGGCGAGGGTCCGCTCCTCGTGGGCGAAGCGGGCGCGGCGGGCCGGCGAGAGCGCCGCGTCGCGGAGCACCTTGATCGCCACGCGGTGCCCGAGGTCGCCGCGCTCGGCGAGGTAGACGACGCCCATGCCGCCGCGCCCCAGCTCGCCCAGGACCTGGTACGGCCCGACGGCCCGGAGGCCGGGCTCGGCGAGCACCCTGTGCGCGAGCTCGGCGAGGTCGCGGTCCAGCAGAGAGCCTCCGGCCGCGTCCTCCTCGAGGAGGGCCAGCACCTCCTCCGCCAGGTCACCGGCCTCGGCCTCGGCGAAGGCCCGGCGCTCGGCCTCGGGCCGCTCCAGCGCGGCGTGGAACAGCGCCTGCACTCGCTCCCAGCGGTCTGCGTCCATGGCCGTCGGGTTAGGTCGAGGACCGGAGCTCGCGCGCGAGCCAGGCCCGCGCCGCCCGCCAGTCCCGGACGACGGTGGACTCGGAGACCCCGAGCAACTCGGCCGTCTCGGCGAGGTCGAAGCCGCCGAAGAAGCGGTACTCGACCAGGTCGGCCTGCCGAGGCTGCATGACGGCGAGGCGGTCGAGGGCGGCATCGAGCGCGAGGACCTCCTCGGGGCGCGTCGCGGCCCCGTCGAGCGCCTCGTCGAAGGGGACGAAGACGTGGTCGCCGCCGTGCTTCCGGGTGGCGCGCCGCCGGGCCGCGTCGATGAGCACCTGGCGCATGGCGCGCGCGGCGATCCGCTTGAAGTGCAGCCGCGAGGCCGGCTCGTCGGACAGGGCGTCGGCCATCTTGAGGTAGGCCTCGTTGACGAGCGCCGTCGGGTTGAGCGTCGCGCTCGGGTCGTGGCACCCGACGCTCGCGGCGAGGCGGCGCAGCTCCTCGTAGGTCGCGCTGAAGAGGTCGTCGAGGGCCGGCTCGCGAGGCATCAGGGGGGCGGCGATGGGAGCGGGGACGTGGCTAGGAGTAAAACCTAAGAATAAAACGGTTGCGGGGCGCACATCCAAATCGCTCCCTGCGCGGCTGCGCCCGTCACCCCGCGACGCCCCACACCATCTGCCCGCCGAGGTGCCCGGTCATCGCCACGAGCACCGCCGCCGCGAGGGCGAGCGCCGCCACCGCGAGCCGCAGGGCGACCGGCTCGCGCTCAGCCCCGGTGCGCCGCGCCCACACCGTCGCTCCGGCGAGCGCGATGAGCGTGGCGAGGCTTAGCCACAGCGCCCACTCGCCCAGGTCCTCGTGCCGCCCGACGAGCGCGTCCACCACCGGCGTCCCCTCCACCGCCTCCTCCAGCGTCTCGCCCGTCCGCACCGCCACCCACGCGCTGAGCGCCCCGACGGCGAACGCCGCCAGCGCTACGCCGCGCCAGAAGGCCCACCCGAGCGCGGCGTAGACCGCCGCCGCCGCCGCCCCGAAGAGCACGAGCGCGATCGGGAAGTGCACCACGACGGGGTGCCAGTACGGGATGTCCAGGTCGGGCATCAGGGCGCGGTGAGAGTCGAGAGGGTGAACGGGACGTTGGAAAGGTACCGAGGCGGGGCCCTCCGCGCCGACGCACCTCCCTCGCTGCGCCCATTCCCCCAGGCCGCTCCACCCCCCCCCGCCCGCCGAGGCCCGGAAGCCCGTAGCTTCGGGCTCTTCCTTCTCGCTCGGCCTCGACCCATGCGACGCTTCCTCCTCTACCTCACCGCGGGGTTCCTCGGCTGCCTGGCGGCCCTCTTCGCGTTCGTGTTCTTCGGCCTCGTTCTCGCCACGGCCCTCGTGCTCGGCGGCGACACCGCCCCGGCGGTCGAGGACGGCTCCGTGCTCCGGCTCGACCTCGGCGGACCGCTCCCCGAAGAAGCGCCGTTCGACCCGCTCAGCGCCCTCCTCGGCACCTTCGACGTGACCCTGCTCGACGTGACGGACGCGCTCGAAAAGGCGGCAGCCGACGACCGGGTGGCGGCGGTGTGGCTCCGGCCCGACGGCATCGACGCCTCGTGGGCGACGCTCTCCGAGGTCCGGCAGGCCCTCGAAACCTACCGCGCCAGCGGCAAGCCGCTCATCGCCAGCAGCGGCCCCGACGGGTTCGACGAGGCGGGCTACTACCTCGCCTCCGCCGCCGACTCCATCTTCACCCCGCCCGAGGCCGGGTTCGAGCTGAACGGGTTCTACCTCGCGGTGCCCTTCTTCGCCGGGACGCTCGACAAGCTCGGGATCGAGCCGCAGGTGGTCCGCGCCGGGACGTACAAGAGCGCGGCGGAGACGTTCACCAACCGGGGCTTCTCGCCGCCGAACCGCGAGCAGTACGCCGACCTGCTCGACGGCGTCAACGAGACGTTCCTCTCGACCGTCGCGGCGGCGCGCGGGGTCTCCGCCGAGGCGCTCCGCGCGGCCATCGCCGCCGGCGGGCTGTACGAGGCCGCCGCCGCGCTCGACGCGGGGCTCGTCGACGCGCTCGTGTACGAGGCCGACGTGCTCGACTTCTTCCGGGGCCTCACCGAGCAGGACCTCGGTGAGGACCTGCGCACGGTGGAGCTCGCTGACTACGCCTACGTGCCCCGCGCGGGCGCAGGGCTCGGCCTCGGCGACCCGGACCACCTCGTCGCGGTGGTCTACGCCGTCGGGCAGATCGTCCCCGGCGAGAGCGAGCCGGACGGCGGCGCGGGGGCCTTCCTCGGCTCGGACACGTTCGCCGCCGCCGTGCGCACCGCCGCCCGCGACGAGGACGTGCGCGCCATCGTCGTCCGCGTGGACTCGCCCGGCGGCTCGGCCACGGCCTCGGACGCGATGTGGCACGCCGTCGCCGAGGCCGCCGAGGCCCTGCCCGTCGTCGTCTCGATGGGCAGCGTCGCGGCCTCCGGCGGCTACTACCTCGCGGCCCCCGCCGACGTGATCGTCGCCGACCCGAACACGGTCACCGGGTCCATCGGCGTCATCTCGCTCCTGTTCGACGCGACGGAGTTCCTCAACGACAAGCTCGGCGTGACGCTCGACGTCCTCCAGACCGGCCCGACGGCCGGCCTCTACGCCTTCGGCGAGCCGCTCGACGCGCAGGAGGAGGCCGCGCTCGAGCGCACGACCGAGCGCATCTACGACACGTTCGTCGACCGCGTCGCGCGGGGCCGCGGGCTGCCGCCCGATTCGGTCCGCGCCCTCGGCGGCGGGCGCGTCTATTCCGGGGCCGACGCGCAGGCCGTCGGGCTCGTGGACGTGCTCGGCAACCTGGACGACGCGGTCGCGCTCGCCGCCGAGCAAGCGGGGCTCGGCGAGGAGGGGTACCAGCTCTGGTTCCTGCCGCCCGAAAAGTTCCTGCTCGAGGAGCTCGGGCTGAGCTTCGGCGCGCGGGCGGCGGCGGTGCTCGCAGGGCTCCGCCCGTCGTCTCCCGAGGAGCAGCTCCTGCGCCGCCAGGCGGGACTCCTCCGCGACGCCGCGCGCCTCCACGCGACGCCGCAGACGCGCCTCCTCGCGACGCCGCGGGTCAGGTAGCGGGACAGGTCCGCGAGGCCTCCGGCTACGACCGCCGCCACTGGTTCGCCCGCTCGCCGCGTGCTACGAGCCGGGCCGTCTCCTCGACGCGTTTCGCCCGCGCCGCCTCGCGCTTGGCCGTGCCGGTCCACTCCAGAATCCCGCGCCGGGCCGAGCGGGGGAACGCCTGCCACTGCTCCGCCGCCCCGTGCGCTTCGAGGGCCGCCGCGAGGTCGCCCGGCACCACGAGGTTCTCGACCGCGTCGAGCGCGCTCCACGAACCGTCCGCCTTCGCCGCGTCGATGGTGGCTTGGCCGGCCGGCGTCATCTTTCCGGCCTTCGCCATGCGGGCGATGCGCTCTTTGTTCGGGCGGCTCCACCCGCTGCCGGGCTTGCGCGGGGCGACGTAGAGCATCGTCCGCTCGGCATCGAGGGCTCGCGGCAGGCCGTCGATCCACCCGAAGCAGAGCGCTTCCTCCACGGCCTCCTCGTAGCTCACCGTCGGGGTGCCGGCGGCCTTTTTGTTGCGGACCAGCCAGACGCCGCCGTCGCGCTCGTGGTGCTCCTCCAGCCAAGCCCGCCATGCAGCCCGGGCGGCGGGGTTAGGTCGAGTTCTCGGGCGGCTCGGGCATGGAGCGGCAGGCGGTTGTCCGACTCAGACGGGCCGCCTACCGCCGCGTTCCTCAGGTACCGTAGAGTTGAGCGACGCCCACGATGTCGTCGCCCTCCTCAGCGCCTCCTGCTGCGCCTCGTCCAGCGAGACCCAGCGTTCGGCGACCCAGGCGGGGGATTTGTAGTGCTCGTTCACGAGTAGGGGCGTTTAGAGCCTGTTTGAGGAGGTAGAGCGAAGGCGAAAACGAGCGAGCAGGGCGCGCTCAAGGCGCGCGAATCCGCAGGATTGGGGAGCGCAGCGACCCCACCAGGCGAGCCCGTAGGCTCGGCGAGACAGCGCCACGCCGAGCGCGTCGTCCGCCGTCGTTTGTAGCCCGCTAGTGATCTTCATAAACAGGCTCTCAGCGCTAGGGTGAGGCAGGGGCAGCCTGCCTCACCCCGAACGTGTTCGAGACGCGTTGTTCCAGCGGGAGGAGAGTGTGATCCAGCGGTTGCCAGTCGTCATCGACGCCGCCGTAGACGTCGCACCGCAGGCGGTACGTTCCCTCAATCTCGGTGTAGAACTCCGGGGCGATATTCTGCCCCGGAAGGTAGCCTTTGACGCGGAGGGTGTCGGCGCGTGCCTCGCCCGGAGCGATCTTGACGGGGTGGAGGGAGGCCAACACCCTGACCGCCGCATAGGCCAGCCGCCACTCGCCGCCGACTCGCTTCTCCAAGGCCGGCATCGAGGTCCGGCACGCAACGAAGTAAAGCGGATTGCTGGTCTGGTTATACACCTGGTACGGAATCTCCAGGACGACGCGGCTATGGTAATCCGTGAGGAGTTGGGCTTCGTACTGCGTCTCGTCCGTCTGGATCAGGCGAACCGGCTCGGTGCCAGAGCCGAGATCGGCACCAGAGCCGAGAGGCGAGCAGGCTGGGAGCGTGAGGATTGCGAGGGGTAAGAGGAGCCGCGTCATGGCTGCTCCGGCGCGTCGCCCGGCGGCTCCGGCACCGGCGGCGGCTCGACCGGCAGCGGCTCGACGCGCGCCGGCTCCGCTGACATCTGTTCGCCGTTCGTCTTCGCTCCGCCGCCGAGCGTGACGGTGACCTCGTGCGTCCCGCCGTCGTCGACGCGCGGGATGCGGGCGGCCCCCTCGACGACGGCCCCGTTGGCCCCGTCCACGGCCGTGACCCCGTGCTCGACGCCGCGGTTCTCGACGGTGAAGACGTAGGTCGTCCGGTCGCTCGGCAGGCGATAGCTCAGCTTGAAGCCAGGCCAGTCGGCGGGGATGCGCGGGTCGAGCCAGATCGCGTCGGCCTCGACGCGCAAGCCGAGGATGGACTCGACGGCGACGCGGTAGGTCCAGCCCGCCGAGCCGGTGTACCACGTCCAGCCGCCGCGCCCCTCGTGCGGCGGGACCGAGTAGACGTCGGCGGCAATCGCGTAAGGTTTGGTCTTGGGACGGCCTTCGCCTGTGCAGTGATTCACCGCACCACCGTCACGCGGCGGCTCGCCGTGAAGCGCTCGCCGACGGCGCGGACGACGTAGACGCCCGAAGGCAGCCCTGAGCCGTCGAGTGTGAGCGCGTGGCTGCCGGAGGTGAGCGGTCCGTCGTGGAGCACGGCTACCCGGCGGCCGAGCACATCGAAGAGTGTCACCTCGACACGTTGCGACGACGGCAGTGACAGCGTGAGGCTCGCCGCGCCCCGGAACGGGTTCGGGTGCGCCGCCGACAGCGCCGCCCGCCCCGGCACGGCGGCCTCGTCCTCGGCCGCCACCGTCTGGAACGGGCGGGCCGGCGTCAGCGCCGTCACGAACGCGTGACCGCTCCCGCGCAGCCCGTTCGTGAACGTCCCCGTCAGCACGACGCGCTGCTGCGCCTCGGCCACCACCACGTTGTAGACCGCACCCCCCGTCGGCTGCGGGTCCCACGCCAGGAGCGCCGCCGTCTCGGCATCGACCGCGGCGGCGAGCCGCTGCTCGGTCCCGCCGATGCCGTCGAAGGACCCCACGAGGTAGACCACGCCCTCCTCGGTGCCTCCGCCCGGACCGGGCTGCGCCGCCAGGCCGAACACGGCCAGGCCCTCCTCCTGGGGGTCCCACGCGAGCACCTCGCCGGTGGCGCGCACCACGGCGGCGGCGTCCTCGCGCGGCTCGCCGCCGACGGCGCTGAGGCGGCTCCCGCCGAGGTAGAGCCTGGAGCCCAGCGCGGCGAGGGCTTGGCCGGCCCCGTTGGGCTCCTCGACCGGGTTGACGTTCCAGGCGAGCACGGTCCCGGTCGCGGCGTCGAGCGCGGCGAACTTCTCGCGCTCCTCGCCGCCGGCGGCGTTGATGGGGCCAGCGAGGAAGAGCGTGTCGCCCTCGGCCCCGGGCGGGCCGGCTTCGACGAGGAGCAGCTCCTCGGCCTGGGGGTTGGCCGGGAAGCTCTCGGTGAGGGTGACCCAGAGGGTCTCGCCGGAGAAGCGGTCGAAGGCGACAGCGGCACCGGGGGTGTGGAGGTAGAGGCGGTCGTCGGAGGCGAGCAGGCCGGCGCTGTTGGAGCGCACGCGCGAGGTGTCGCCGCGCGAGGTGTCGCCGGGTGCGGGATCGGCTGGGCGCGGCAGCGCGGCGAACGGCGGGGCCGGCGAGCCGTCGGCGCGGGCGACGACCGGGCCGGCCCGGCGGACCAGCCCGGCGGGGCTGTCGGCGTGCGCCCGGCGTGCCTGCGCGGCGAAGCGCGCGCCGCCGGGGAAGTCCGAGAGGATGCCGGTTGCGAGGTCGGCGACCCCGAGGCCGTTGAAGGTGAGGAAGTACAAGAAGCGCTCGTCGGGGCTGACGGTGACCTCCTCGACCGACGAGAAGATCACGAAGTCCTCGTTGAACGGCGTCGCGCGGCCTGTCGTGAGGTCGATGCCGGCCAGGAAGCGCCGCGGCTCGCCGCCGATGCCGTAGAAGCCCGAGCCGCCGACGTAGAGCCTACCCTCCGGTCTGACCGCGAGCGAGGTGATGCCTCGGTCGCTGCGCCCCTTCGCTACGCGGAGTGTGCCGCCGCCGAGGAGGGCGTCGTCGTCGAAGTACCCCGGCAGGGGCCGCTTCGTTTCGGCGTCTATGGCGACGAGGTACTGCGACGGGAAGGGGTCGCCGGGGAAGTCGCGCGCCGCAGCGAGGTAGACGACGCCCTGCCCCTCGGGGCCGCCGGTCGAGTCAAAGGCTAGGGCGCGGCCGCTGCGGAGCCCCGGCCCAACGGGGTGACCGGTCGACTCGCCTGTCGCACGGTCGATCGTGAAGAGTGGGATAGCCGCCCCTGACGGCGTCCAGATCACGTCCTCGGCTACAGTGATTGGACCGCCGCCGAGTTGGAAGCCAGTCGTCCAGTCGGTCGGCTCGCCACCCTCGCCGGTGGCGGAGTCGGCGAGCGTCACCTCGGCCGAGCCCGACGGGCGGGGCTTGCCCCGGACGGCGTCGAAGATGCCGCCGACATAGAGCGTGGTGTCGGTCGGCGGCGGGCCGACGCCGAAGCCGAAGGCTCCCACTGTGCTGCTGCCGGTGAGCCGAAGGTCCCACGGGAGAAGGGTGCCGGGGGCGTCTCTGTCCGCAGCGTCAAGCGCGGCGGCTCCGATCCGGGTGACACCGTCAACGGACGTGAAGTCACCGCCGAGGTAGAGCACGCCGTCTTTGTGGAGGAGATCGGAGACGCCGTTAGAGTTACCGGTTCGCTCGAAGTCCACGGACAGCGGGAGGACGTCTCCCGTCGCAGCGTCGAGTGCAGCAAGGTCCTCACGTGGCTCGCCGCCGACAGTGTCGAAGCGCCCGCCGACGTAGAGCACTGTGCTATCCTCGGAGAGCGCGAGGCCGTCGATGGTGCCGAAGAAGAACGGGCTACCGGTCGCCTGCGGGTCAGGCGCGAAGTCTGGGTCGAGACTCCCGTCGGCCAGGATGTGGGCGAGGTTGCGCCGAGGCTCGCCGCCGGCCCACTCGGTCTCGCCGCCGACATACCACCCGCCACGCCCGTCGGGGAGGACTACCTCGACCTGTCGCCCGCCAATGCGGGTTTGCGCGAGGTCTACCTCGCCGGTTGTCCTGTTGAGCGCGGCGGCCCGTCCTGTCGGTGGACCGACGGTGATGAAGTCGCCGGCGACGTAGAGCGTGTCGCCTGCCACAGCGGCCGAGCGGACGAAGCTGTCGGGGGAGTGGAGATCGCGCAAGGCCTCCTGCGCTTCGGTAGGGGAGGAAGCGAGGACCAGAAGAGCGAATAAGAGGAAGTGAGGAATAGGCATGGCGGGAGGGGGAGGAAGCGGAGGTCCTCGTTAAACAGTGCCGAAGTGCGGCGGGGCATTAGTGCTCCTCCGGCGTCTCACCCGAATCGGGCAGAGACTCCGGCGGTGGAAACACGTCGAGGAAAGCTCTCGGCTTCACGATCCGTATGCCCTGAAACGGGTCGAGAACGAGCAGGTCCTCGTCGCCGCTGACGATGACCTCGGCTCGTTCGGCGACCGCCAGATCCAGAAACTTGTCGTCGTCGGGGTCGCGGCTCGCCCGTACCGTCTCTGTGACGACTACGAAGCTCGCTTCCCGGTGCAGTAGCTCCTGAAACACCTCTCGCTCGCCTTCCTCAAGGTACTTCCTAAACTTCTCTCGTCCCGCTACGTCGTCGAACTCTGCTGCCGTCTCACTCGCTATCAGCATCTGGTAGTGGTCCAGCGCCTGGTCGAACGCCCTTCTCGAAACAGACCCCCGAGCCAGCAGCGCGCTGATCAGACGGTTCGTATCGAAGACGCAGAGCGGCTTACTCGTCATTCAGCAGCGAGTCCAGGATGTCGGGCGTCAGGCCACGGTCCTCCGCTCGCCTGCTGATCTCATCCATATACGCCTTCAGCGAGACCTGAGAGAGCGTCGCGCTCCGGAGCTTGAGGTTCAGCAGCGAATCGATCTTGCGACGCTCTTCCTCGGAGGCAGCCCGGTAGGCTCGCGCCGCCTGTGCGTCTACCTGAATGGTGATCTGATCGGTACCCATGTGGCTGTATGGATTGTCCCAGCATGGATTATCCCGGCGAAAACGATGCAACGCACGGTGGGGCGCTACGGTTGCTCCGGCGCGTCGCCCGGCGGCTCCGGCACCGGCGGCGGCTCGACCGGCAGCGGCTCGACGCGCGCCGGCTCCGCTGACATCTGTTCGCCGTTCGTCTTCGCTCCGCCGCCGAGCGTGACGGTGACCTCGTGCGTCCCGCCGTCGTCGACGCGCGGGATGCGGGCGGCCCCCTCGACGACGGCCCCGTTGGCCCCGTCCACGGCCGTGACCCCGTGCTCGACGCCGCGGTTCTCGACGGTGAAGACGTAGGTCGTCCGGTCGCTCGGCAGGCGATAGCTCAGCTTGAAGCCGGGCCAGTCGGCGGGGATGCGCGGGTCGAGCCAGATCGCGTCGGCCTCGACTCTCAGCCCGAGGATCGACTCGACGGCGACGCGGTAGGTCCAGCCCGCCGAGCCGGTGTACCACGTCCAGCCGCCCCGGCCCTCGTGCGGCGGGACCGAGTAGACGTCGGCTGCAATCGCGTAGGGTTCGGTCTTGTAATGGTCGGCCTTGGCCTGGGTGCGGGTGTGGTTGACCGGCGAGATCATCCGCAGCAGTTCCGTCGCCCGGCCGCCGCGCCCCTGCTCGGCGAAGGCGCGGATGGCCCACAGGACGCCGTGGGTGTACTGCCCGCCGTTCTCCCTCACGCCCGGCAGATACCCCTTGATGTAGCCCGGATCGTGCGAGGTCTTGTCGAACGGCGGGGTAAGCAGGCGAATGATGCCGGCCTCTTCGTCGACCAGGTGCTCCTCGACCGAGCGGAGCGCGGATTCGGCGTGCTCCGGCGTGGCGACGCCCGAGATGATGCTCCAACCCTGGGCGATGGCGTCGATCCGGCACTCGTCGTTCTCGGTCGAGCCGAGGGGGAAGCCGTCGTCGTAGTAGGCGCGGCGGAACCAGGCCCCGTCCCACCCGGTGTCGTTGAGCGCCGCTTCGAGGTCGGCGAGGTAGGCGCGGTACCGCCCCGCGCGGTCGGTCTCGCCGCGCCGGTCGCAGAGCGGGATGAACCCTTTGAGGATGTGGGCGAGGAAAAACCCGAGCCAGACACTCTCGCCCGTGCCGTCGTTGCCGACGCGGTTCATGCCGTCGTTCCAGTCGCCCGAGCCCATGAGCGGGAGGCCGTGCGCGCCCTTCGTGAGCGAGCGGTCCACCGTGCGGGCGGCGTGCTCGAAGACGGTCCCGGACTCGTCGGCGACGCTCGGGGTGAGGAACGCCTCGTCCTCGCCCTCTTCGAGGTGCCGCGCCGTGAGGAAGGGCTCGACCTCGTCGAGGATGCTCCAGTCGCCGGTGGTCTTGACGTAGAACGACAGGGCGTAGGGGAGCCACAGGAGGTCGTCGGAGAAGCGGCTGCGGATGCCGGCTTCGGTGACAGGGTGCCACCAGTGGAGCACGTCGCCCTCGACGAACTGGTGGGCGGCGTTGCGGCGGATCTGGGCGCGCGTCAGGTCGGGCCGGGTGTAGACGAGGGCGGTCGAGTCCTGGAGCTGGTCGCGGTAGCCGAAGGCCCCGCCGGACTGGTAGAACGCGCTCCGGCCCCAGAAGCGGCACGCGAGGTTCTGGTAGAGCAGCCACCCGTTGGCGAGGACGTCGATCTCGGGCGCGGGCGTCTCGACGTGGGTCGCCGAGAGCGTCTCGCGCCAGAACTCGGTGATCTCGTCGAGGGCTTCCTCGACGGCCTCGGGCGTGGCGTAGCGCTTGACGATCTCGCGCGCGGCGTGCGAGTGCTCGGCCTGGCCGAGGAGGAAGCGCAGCTCGACCGTCTCGCCGGGCTCGATCTCGACCGGAAGCTGGAACGCGGCGCACGGGTCGAGCCCCGCGCCGACGGCCCCGCCGAGCGGGGCACGGGAGGCCAGGGCGGCGGGCTTGACGGTGCTCCCGCCGCGCCCGAGGAACGCCGTCCGGTCCGAGGTGAAGCCCGCGACCTTCGCGCCGTGCGCCGCCGCGAAGGCGACGCGCCGCGCGAAGGTGCCGTTGTAGTAGTTGCGCGCGAGGAGGGCCCCGGTCTCGTCGTCGCGGTGGGTCGTGACGTAGGGCACGTTCGGCGCGCGGCGCTCGCCGAGGACCCACTCGTGGTAGCGGAAGACGGACAGCCGGCGGGGCGTGCTCCCGGTGTTGGTCAGCCGGAGGCGGGCGATCTTGACCGGGTCCTCGCGCGGGACGAAGAGGCAGACCTCCTGCTCGATGCCGAAGCTCTCGTGGTGGTAGGTGGTGTAGCCCCAGCCGTGGCGCGTCTCGTAGGGCCGGCCGTCGGGGACCGGGCGCGGGGTCGGGCTCCAGAAGAGGCCGGCCTCTTCGTCGCGGAGGTAGAACGCCTCGCCCGCCGGGTCGATCACCGGGTCGTTGCTCCAGGGCGTGAGCTTGTTCTGCTGGCTGTTGATCGACCAGGTGTAGCCCTCGCCGCTCTCGGAGGCCGTGAACCCGGCCGACTCGTTGGCGACGACGTTGATCCACGGCAGCGGCGTCCGGTCGAGCCCGCGCCCGGCGCGGCTGTGCTGGCGGATGACGTACTCGGTGCCGTCGGGCGTGAAGCCGCCGTAGCCGTTGAAGAACTGCAAGTCGCTGCCCCGTGCCTCGGCACCGTCTCGGCTCGCCTCGCGCGCCGCCTCTTCGGCCTCAGGCGTGAGGGCGGCGGCGAGGGCGGGCTGGTAGGCGTGGGGCGGCCCGTCCTGAGGCGCAGGCGCGTGGGCCGCCTCGCCTTTCTCGCCCGTCTCGTCTTGCTCGTCGGCGAAGCGCGGCAGGGTGCCGTCGATCACGACGCGGGCGACGGTCAGGATCAGCGTCAGGTCCTCGTCGGCGAGCTGGTCGGTGCGGCGGACGAAGAGGCCGGCGCGCTGGTTCAGGAGGCCGCGCTGGGGCGAGGTCTGGATGGCCTGGAGGATTGCGTTCTGGAGCTCGCTGGCGTAGCTCGGCGGGTGGTCGTTGAGGACCACGAGGTCGGTCTCGAGCCCGCGCAGGCGCCAGTACTCGTGCGCCTTGAGGAGCAGGAGGAAGTGCGTCATGTCCTCGGCGCGCGCGATGCGGTAGACGAGGATCGGGAGGTCGCCCGAGATGCCGTGGGCCCAGAGGCCGGACTGCGGGCGCTGGTTGCGGAGCAGGACCTCGGCGTCGGCGCGGAGGCCGGGGCCGCCGTAGAGCAGGTGCGAGGCGAGGCGCTGGAAGTAGAGCGCCCGCTCGCCGGGCAGCCCGAGGTGCTTGAGCTCGACCAGGCCGTAGACCGAGGCCAGCTCGAAGGCCCGCTGCGCGGCGTAGGGGTGGTCGTAGCGCTCGGCCAAGCGCTGGGCCTCGTCGCGCGTCTCGGCGGTGCCGAGCGAGAAGGTGACGGTGACGTTCTCCTTCGGCATCAGCACGATGATGCGCCGGAGCGAAACGATGGGGTCGAGCACGGCCCCGGCGGTGCCCGAGAGCCGGGTGCTCGGGTCCATCGCCGCCGGGTGGTCGAGCGTCCGCCCGCGCCCGATGAACCGGGCGCGGTCGGTCTCGAACTGCAGCTCCTCGAAGACCGGCCCGAGGGCCTTGTCGGCGACCGAGTGGACGAGCCACGGGCGGTCCTCGCCCTCCTTGCGCGGGCGGCGCGTCGCGATGAGGGCGTTGTGCTCGGGGACGTACTCGGTCTCGACGAAGAGCTTCGAGAAGGCGGGGTGCGCCGCGTCGGCGACCGGCGGGAAGAGGACCACCTCGGCGTAGCTCGTCAGCTCGATGATCCGGGGCCGGTCCGAGTAGTTGGCGAGGGTCACGCGGCGGACCTCGACGTCGTCCTCGGGCGTGACGACGACCTCGGTGAAGGTCTCGATCCAGTCGTCGACGCGCGCCGTCTCGACCTTGTTGACGTGGAACCACGTCTCGTAGCGGTCCGGCGGCAGGGCCGACTGCACGGGCTGCTGCCCGGCGCTCCAGAAGCGGTTGCTCTCGAGGTCGCGGACGTAGACGAAGAAGCCCTGCGCGTCGCGCGTGCGGTCCGGCTGCCAGCGCGTCACCCCCATCCCGCCCTGGCGCGAGAACCCCGCGCCCGCCGCCGTGAGGTAGGTCGTGTAGCGCCCGTTCGAGAGCAGCACGCCGCGCGGGACCGGGTCGGCGAGCGCCTCCGCCGTGAGGTGCTCGACGTAGGACGACACCGGCTGCACCTCGACGGGCTCGAGCTCGCCCTCGTCGAACGGCGCGGCGTCGATCTTCTCGACGACGCGCGGGACGCGCTCCTGGAGCAGGAGCTCGCCCGACTGCACGAAGGGCTCGCGGTGGAACCGGTCCTGCACCCGGTTGTCGAGCAGCACGTTCGACAGCGAGAGCAGGCTCATGCCCTGGTGGTGCGCGAAGTACGCCCGGATGACCTGGTAGGCGTCGTCGCCGTCGCTCCCGGCGGTGGCGACGCGGGCGGGCGTAAAGTCCACGGCTTCGTAGTAGCCGTACGGCCCGTAGGCCCCGAGCTCGTCGATCTTCTCCAGGTTCGAGAGCGCGCGGTCCGGGCGCACCTGGAGGGCGAGGACGGTCGCGTAGGGCGCGAGCACGTAGTCCTCGCCCAGCCCGCGCTTGAGGCCGAGCCACGGCACGCCGAAGGCGCGGTACTGGTACGTCAGGTGGAGGTCGAGCGTGTAGTAGGCGCTCTCGGAGATGCCCCACGGGCGGCCCTTCGAGCGGCCGTAGAAGCGCTGCGTCGAGACGGCGTTGTAGAGCGTCTCGTCGAGCAGCGTCCGGGGGTAGCTCCGCATGAAGAGCAGCGGCATCAGGTACTCGAACATCGTCCCGCTCCACGAGAGCAGCGTCTTGCGCCCGCGCGTGCTCCGGGTCGGGCGGCTGAGGCGGAACCAGTGCTCCGGCGGCACCTCGCCCTTGCCGATGGCGAGGTAGCTCGCGAGGCGGGCCTCGCTCGCGAGCAGGTCGTAGGTGCTGTCGTCGAAGCGGCCCCGGTCCACGTCGTAGCCGATCGAGAAGAGGTCGCGCTCGACGTTGTAGAGGAGCGTGAAGTCCATCCCGCGCACGAGCGCGTCGGCGCGCTCGGCGAGGGCGTGGGCGTCGTGGAGGAGGGCCCCCACGGCGTCGGCGGACGCGCGGAGGGCGGCGGCGTCCACCGCCGCGTCCTGGCGCTGCAGCAGGGCCGTGGTCCGGTCGAAGAGCGCGCCGAGCGTCGGGGCGGCGTCGAGGGCCTCGTCGACGGGGCCTGGGCCGGCGAGCCACGGGGCGAGGGCCGCCAGCTCCTCGCGGGCGAGGCCGAGCTGGACGAGGGGCTGCCCGGCCCAGGCGCGGAGCTCGGCCACGTCGTCGTCGCGCCAGACGGCCGACGGCTCGAACTGCGCCGCCGCGTCGAGGTCGGCGGCGGCGGCGAGCAGCGCGTCGAGCCGGTCGCGCCACTGGGTGAGGGTCGCCGGAGCCGGGCGGTCGAGGGCGGCCCCGAGGCGGGCGCGGACGGCGACGATCTCCTCGGCGTCGAAGTCGTCGGGCGGGCACCGGTCGAGGGTCTCGTCGAGGGCGAGGAGCGTGTCGCGCAGCCCGTCGGCGAGCGCCGGGTTCGGCCACCGGGCCTCAGCGACCTCGCCGAGGCCCTGCTTGACCACGACGAGCGACCCGGCGAGGTTGCCCGAGTCCACGGTCGAGACGTAGCGCGGGTGCATCGTCGCGCCGGAGTCGGTGGCGTACCAGTTGTAGAGGTGCCCCCGGTGCTTCTCGAGCCCCTCGACGGCGTCGAGCATGTGCCCCAGGCGGCGGACCTCCTCGGCGCGCGGGAGGTAGCCGAAGTCGTGCGCCGTCTGCACGGCACCCATCGCGAGGCCGACGTTCGTCGGCGAGGTCCGCCGGGCGAGCCCCTGGTCGGGCCGGACCTGGAGGTTGTCCGGGATGAGCCAGCAGTCGTCGCCCGAGAGGAACTCGTCGAAATAGCGCCACGTCCGGCGGGCGAGCACGCGGAGCCGGCGCGTGTCGTCGAAGGTGAGGTGGTAGCGCTCGGGCCGCGTCGGCGTGCTGACGGCCTTCGCCACCCACGGGGCCGCGATCCACGCCACCGCGAACGGCAGCGCCACGAGCCACGAGATCGGCTCGGCGATCGAGATCAGCACGAGCACCACGACGCCGACCCCGAGCGAGAGCCAGAGCGAGCGCGGGATGTCCTTCGCGCCCTGCTCGGCCTGATACGCCGTCACCCACTCGAGCCGGTTCCTCCGCGAGACGAAGAGCCGCCACAGCGTCCGGCCGATCGCGTCGAGCATCACCACGGCCTGGTGCGCGAGGAAGACGACCGAGAGCCCGGTCTGGAGCGCGTTCAGCTTGAGGTCCTCCCACGCGTGCCGGAAGTAGCTCGACGACACCGTGTCGGCGGGCTGCCGGAAGAAGGCGTCGGCGAACGGCGCGTAGATCGGGAAGGCGAGGACGAGCAGCGCGATGGCCGTCCACACGAACGGCGAGCCGGGGAGCACCGTCCACGCCAGCACGAGGAAGAGCACGAGCGCCGGCGGCGTCAGCGAGCGCCGCATGTTGTCGAAGATCTTCCACCGCCCGACGACCGAGAGCGGGGTGCGCCGCCAGCGCCCGCGCGCGTCGCGGACGCGCGGCAGGAGCCACGGCAGGAGCTGCCAGTCCCCGCGGACCCAGCGGTGGAGGCGCATCGCCCACGTGCTGTAGCGGCTCGGGTAGTCGTCGAAGACCTCGACGTCGGTCACGAGCCCGGCGCGGGCGTGGTTGCCCTCCAAGAGGTCGTGCGAGAGCACCGCGTTCTCGGGGACGCTCCCGGCGAGCGTCCGCCGGAAGGCGTCGACGTCGTAGAGCCCCTTGCCGGTGTAGATGCCCTCGCCGAAGAGGTCCTGGTAGGTGTCCGAGACGGCGTTCGTGTAGGGGTCGACGCCGATGTTGCCGGAGTAGATGCGCGAGAACGGCGTCCGCAGGCTGCCCTCGGGAACGATCGAGACGCGGGGCTGGAGGATGCCGTACCCGTGGGTCACGCGGCCCGTGCCGGGGTCGTAGCGCGGGACGTTGAGCGGGTGCGCGGCGGTGGCGACGAGGTCCACGGCCCCGTCGGGCGGGAGCCGCGTGTCGGCGTCGAGCGTAACGACGTAGCGCACGGCACCGCCCTGGACGGTTTCGCGGAAGTCGCCCTCGATGACGGTGTAGGTCGTCTCGGCGTCTGCCCCGCCGGACGGGGCGCGGAGGAGGTCGTTGAACTCTTCGAGCTTGCCGCGCTTGCGCTCCCAGCCCATCCACACGCCCTGGCGCTCGTTCCAGCGGCGCTCGCGGTGGAGCACGAAGAACCGGTCGGTGCCGGGTGCCCCGTCGCCGCCGGCCCGCCCGGTGCGGGCGTTGAGCGCGCGGACGGCGCCGACGGCGGCCTCGACGATCTCGTCGTCGCCGGGTTGGTGCTGGGCGTCGGCGTCGCGGAAGTCGCTCAGCAGCGCGAAGCGGAGCGCCGGGTCGGGGTTGGCCGCGGCGTGGACCTCGAGCGCCTCGACCTGCGCCCGCGCGTTCTCGGGGGAGGAGAGCAGCGTCGGGATGACGACGAAGGTCCGGCACTCGGGCGGGATGCCGTCGCTGAAGTCCATCTTCGGGAGCTGCGACGGCGGGACGAGGCGCGCCGCGTTGAAGTTGGCGAAGGTGACCGCGAAGTCGAGCAGCGGCAGGAACGCCGCCGCCGCGGTGAGGCCGAGCAGGCCCGCCCGGGCCCCCGCCTCGTGGGCGACCCACAGCACGCCGGCCAGGGCCAGCACCGTGACCACCGTGATGAAGCCGAGGTACACCGCCGTCGGGTGGCGGTGGGCGAGGCGGACGAGCTGGTCCCGGAGCGGCCCGTGGAAGCCGATCTCCTTCCCGAGCGCCCGCTGCCCCGGCCCGATGAGCCAGTAGCCGACGTGCCCCGCCGGCTCCGGGCCGCCCGCCTGCTTCGCGCCCTCGGCGAGCGCGATCGCCCGGTCGGCCACGCCGAACTCGGTCTCGGACGAGTGCCGCGCGAGGGTCTCGACGCGGTGGCGGTAGAGGTCGCGCGTGCCGGGCTCCATCCGCGGGTACACCCCGCCGGGGTCGCCCCGGAGCGTGTCCTCGACCGCCGAGAGCTCCTCGACGAAGTCGGTCCAGTCGGTCTCGCCCGCGTGGCGGAGCGCGAGGATCGCGTTCGCCATCGAGACCTGCCACTGGGTCTCGCGCTGGGTCACGAGGCGGGCGACGTCTTCGAGCGTCGCGCGGCGCGAGCGCAGGCGCTGCTCGAGCCATTCGAGCGCCGGCACGGCGCTCGGCCCCTGCGCCTGGAGCCGGCTGGCGAAGGTGGTGACGAAGGGGCCGGAGAGCGGCGAGTGCTCGCGCGCCATCTCGGCCAGCGTGAAGACGACCTCCGAGGGGTCGGACTCGGCGTGCTCGGCGATGCGCCGCGCCCAGCGCGCCGCCGCCTGCCGCTCCTGCCGCGCCTCGATGATCTGCACCGTGAGGGCCACCACCTTCTCGACGAGCACGAGCCGGAGCATGATCGGCAGCGCCCACAGCTCGGCCAGGGTGAGGAGCTCGACCTCCTGGTAGGCCTGGGTGAACGTCGTCAGGTTGTCGCGGTCGAGCGCGTTGTCGGTCGTCGAGGCGAGGGTGTGGACGAGCTCGAAGACGCGCGGCATCCCGGTGAAGGGGCCGGTCCGCAGCTTGGGCAGGAGGCGGTAGTAGCTCTTCGGCAGGTTCTCGCCGATGTCGCGGACCTGGTCGCGGACGATGTGGAAGTTGTCGAGCAGCCACTCGGCCGCCGGCGTGACCACCTCGCCCTCGGCTCCGGCCGAGGCCAGGGCGCGGTACGCCTCGGTGAGGTCGCGGTAGGCCGTGCGCAGCATCGGGCGCAGCGGCTTCGAGACGCGGCGCTCCTCGACGAGCGTCTGGGTCCGGGCCAGCCGCCGCGCGTACTCCGCGAGCTGAGCCGGCTTGAAGAGGTTGGCGACGGCGGGGCCGTTCGGCAGCGTCGTATCGTCGGACATCGGGGCGGGGGCGGGAGAGCGGGACGCCGGAAGCTACGGCGCGGACGTGCGTCGTAGGAGAGAAGCTGCCCAGTGGACGAGCGCTCTCGGCGGTGCGGTTTGATGCCGAAAGGCTTGCCGTTGCCTCGTGGAGGAGGGCGCGCAAACTCAGCGGTTTGGTATCAGGCTTACCGAACAGTCTCTCGGCGCGCTACACAGGAGTGCGGCGGGAGGACGCGCAGGCCGGGCGTCCTCCCGCTTTCTGTTTTCCTCGCACGTCCTGCCCATCTGCGGGAAGAGTCTGAGACAAATCTGGAAGCCCTGGCTCGGCCTACTGGAGAGGCCCGTTACAGCCGCGCGGCGATGTGCTCCGCCGTCCGGTAGGCATTCGCGACAATCGTCAACGTCGGGTTGGTGGCGGCGCTGGAGGGGAAGACGCTCGCGTCGGCGATCCACACGTTGGCGAGTTCGTGCGTCCGACCCGTCGGGTCCACGACGCCGCCCCCCGGCCGCGTGCTCATCCGGGCGGTGCCGCACTGGTGGTTCATCACGCGCAGCGGCATCGGCACCCGGAAGAACCGGTCGAAGCCGATGGCGCGCAGCCTGGCCTCGAACAGGTCCATCAGCCGGGCGTGCGCGCGCTCGTTCGTCGGCCGGTAGCCGACCACGATCTGCCCGTCGCGCAGGCGGACGCGGTTGTCGGCGAGCGGGAGGTCTTCGGTCTGCACCCACCAGTCGAGCGAGTGGCGCGAGACGTGGGCGGCCTCGGCGTCGGAGAGCCCCAGGTCGGTGCGGATCATCTCGGGGAGGTGCTTGCCCATCAGGTGGACGTGGCCCAGCGGCGGGCCGTGGCCCTCGCCGTCGTCCGGGTCGCCCCAGTAGTAGTCGTTGACGGCGAGGGTCTTCTGGAAGAACGTCGGGTTCGGCGTTGCCGTATCGACCGAGTAGAACTTGGTCGTCGTGTGGCGCATGAAGTGCCGCCCGACGCGGCCCGAGGCGTTCGCCACGCCCGAGCGCAGCAGCAGCGCCGCCGTGTTGACGGCCCCGCAGGCGAGCACGACGACGTCGCCCGAGAACTCGGCGGTCTGCCCGTCGACGAGGGCTTCGACCCGGCGAATCTCCCGGCCCGAGGCCGAGGGCACGAGCCGCATCGCCGTCACGCCGGTGCGGAGCGAGACGTTGGGGTGCTCGAGCGCGGGGCGGACGCCGCACGTCTCGGCGTCGGCCTTGAGGAGCGTCAGGTCGGGGTAGCCGTCGAAGGTCTCCCGGCCCTGGGCGCGGAACAGCTCGCGCAGCACGAACGGCCCGCCGTCGTCGCGCTCGGCGTTGCGAAGGAGGGCCATCGGCAGCGCGAAGGGCCGGAGGCCGACGGCTTGCAGCCGCGCTCCGACTTCGGCCACGCGGGGGCTGTGCGCCAGCGCCGGGTGCGGGAACGGGCCGGCGGCCGGCGGCTCGAACGGGTCGGACCCGCGCTCGCCGTGGACGACGTAGTCCGCCTCGGCGCGGTCGTAGTGCGGCGCGAGGTCGGCGTAGGTGATCGGCCAGGCGGGGGAGAGGCCGTCGGCGGTGCGCACGGCGTCGAAGTCGCCGGGCCGCATCCGCAGCATCGCCGAGCCGTAGGCCTTGGTGTTGCCGCCGACGTGGTAGACCATCGAGGCACGGAAGTCCTCGGCGGTGAGGCCGTCGCGCCAGCGGTCCTCGGTCTTGTAGCGCTCGCGCCGGTAGACCAGCTCGGGGTCCCAGTTCTCGGCCTCGCGCGGGAGGAAGCCCCCGCGGTTGAGCAGCACGATGCGCCGGCCGGTCGGCGCGAGGGCACGGGCAACGGCCCCGCCCGCGGCTCCTGCTCCGATGATGAGTACGTCGGCGTGCATGGGTTGGGGCGCGGCGGAGGGCAGTCGGCCTCGGAGGGCAGTCGGCCTCCGCCGCTTACGGAGGGTCTCGCCCCGTGATCCCGCGTCCTGCGGTCCCGCTCCGTGCAGCCTCGGCGGGCCTACGGCTGGACGAACCCGAGCAGGGAGCCCACCGCGTGCAGCACGGTGAAGCCGGCGAGCAGCGCGGCGGCGCGCGCCCAGCGCTTCACGTCGTCCTCGAAGGAGTGGAAGTAGCGGGGGCGCTTCGGCATGGCATGCACGGGGGCGGAGGACACGGGCTGCCGGCCCCCGCGAACAACTGTGCCGAGGCCCTTCGCTCGGCCCCCGGTGTCGCGCCCGCCCGACGAATCGGGGGCTTGAGCGGGGGCGCGGCGGTGCCGTCTCGCAGGGCGAACCGGTGAGGGCGGCGGCCGGGGCTTCTTCACCGAAGAGGGACGGGCCGAGCCGAAAGCCCGCGCCTATCTTCGGGGCCGGCCTCTGACCCAACCCCAACCCCCATGAGTGTTCTCGTCGTCGGCACCGTCGCGTTCGACACGGTGGAGACCCCCTTCGGCAAGGCCGAGCGCATCCTCGGCGGCTCGGGGACCTACATCGCGCTGGCCGCGCGCTACCTCGCCGCGCCGGTCCGCCTCGTCGGCGTCGTCGGGCACGACTTCCCGGACGAGCACGTCGAGCTCCTCCGCGCCCGCGCCATCGACACCGAGGGGCTCGAGCGCGACCCCGACGGCGAGACCTTCTTCTGGGCCGGGCGCTACCACTACGACCTGGGCCGCCGCGACACGCTCGCCACCCACCTCAACGTCCTCGCCACCTTCGACCCGGTGATTCCCGAGGGCTACCGCGACAGCCGCATCGTCTGCCTCGGCAACCTCGACCCGACGGTGCAGGCGAAGGTCCTCGACCAGGTCGACGGCCCCGAGGGGGACGGCCCCGCCCTCGTCGTGCTCGACACGATGAACTACTGGATCGAGCACACGCCGCGCGAGCTGCGCCGGACGCTCGGGCGCGTCGACGTCCTCGTCGTCAACGACTCCGAGGCGCGCGAGCTCGCGGGCGAGCCGAACCTGGTCCGCGCGGCGGAGGTGATCCGGGGCCTGGGGCCTCACACCCTCGTCATCAAAAAGGGCGAGCACGGCGCGCTGCTCTTCCACGGCGGCACCGTCTTCAGCGCGCCCGCCTTCCCGCTCGCCGCCATCCACGACCCGACCGGCGCGGGCGACGCCTTCATGGGCGGCTTCGCCGGGCACCTCGCCCGCGCCGACCCGCAGGACCCGCAGGAGCTGCGCCGGGCCGTCGTGCTCGGCAGCGCGCTCGCCTCGTTCGTCGTCGAGGCCTTCGGCACGGACCGGCTGCTGGACCTGGAGACGAAAGACCTGGAGGCGCGCATCGCGGCGTTCCACGACCTCTCGGCGATCCCGGAGATGGGCCGCGCCCTCGGCGTCTGAGAGCCTCTTCGAGGAGGTAGAGCGAAGACGAGCGAGCACGGCGCGCCGTTCGCAGCCGGTTGTAGTCCGCTAGTAAGCTTCATAAACAGGCTCTGGACCGAAAGGGGACGGGCGAAGGCCCTGACGCGAGCGAAACGTAGCGGTATCTTCGGGCCGCTCGCCGATTCCGCCATGCGCCCCACCACGCTGCTCGTCCTACTCGCCGGTTGGCTGCCCGTTGTGCTCGCCGGTTTGCTCGCGTCGGGGTGCACCCGCGGCGCGCCGGAGGCCCCCGGGCCCGTCGCCGCAGCCGAGGTCGCCTACGTCGGCGACGAGGCGTGCGCGTCGTGCCACCCCGACCTCTACGCGAGCTACCACCGGACGGGGATGGGCCGCTCGGTCTCGCGCTTCGACCGGGCGACGGCCCCGGAGCGCTTCGACGCCGAGGGCCGGGGGCCGGTCGTCGAGAACGAGGCGAGCGGGTACGCCTACCAGGCGTTCGTCCGGGGCGACACGCTCTTTCAGCGCGAGACCCGGCGCGACGCGCGCGGGCGTGTGACGTACGAGCGGGTTCACCGCGCGGACTACGTCGTCGGGAGCGGGAACGCGACGCGCTCCTACCTGATGCAAGAGAACGGCTTCGTCACCGAGATGCCGCTGACGTGGTACGTCGAGCGCGCGCTGTGGGACATGAGCCCCGGCTACCACACCTCGAACAGCCGCTTCAGCCGCCCGGCCAACCTCGAGTGCATGACGTGCCACAACGGCCTGCCCGAGCACACGGCGTTCACCCAGAATCACTACGCCGAGCTCCCCCTCGGGATCACCTGCGAGCGGTGCCACGGGCCGGGCGGCGGGCACGTCGAGGCGTGGCTCGCCGGGGTCGAGCCTGACGAGGCCGAGAACGTCGTCAACCCGGCGAAGCTCGAGCGCAGCCTCCAGCTCGCCGTCTGCCAGCAGTGCCACCTCGAAGGCCTCACCGTCTTCCAGCCCGGCGAGGACCCGACGACGTTCCGCCCCGGCGACGCCCTCGCCGCCCACCGCAGCGTCTTCGCCCGGCTCGACCAGATCGAGGACCCGGACGACTTCGGGATTGCCTCGCACGGCCTCCGGCTCGCGCTCAGCGCGTGCTTCAAGGAGAGCGACCTGACCTGCACCACCTGCCACGACCCGCACCAGCCCACGGCGGACTTCGGCCCCGACGCCTTCAACGCGACGTGCCGAAGCTGCCACGGCGGAAACACGAGCGGCGGAAACACGAGCGGCGGGGACGCGAGGGGCGGGGACGCGAGGGGCGAGGCCGCCGGGCACGAGGCCGTCTGCGAGCGGCCCGGCCCCGAGACCCTCGCCGAGGCCCTCGCGGGTGACTGCTTGAGCTGCCACCTCCAGGTCGGCGGCACCTCCGACATCCCGCACGTCTCGTTCACCGACCACTGGATCCGCCGCGAGCTCCCGCCGGCCCGCCTGCCGGGGCTGATAGAGAGGGGGGAGGCTAGGGCCGAGCCGTACACGCTCGTCAACCTCCTCGCCGACGAGGCTGAGCGCGCTCCCGGCGGGGCCGACCTCGACGCCGCGCTCGCCACGTTCCACCTCTACGAGACGAAGCACCGCCTCGCGGCCTATCTGCCCGGCGTCGTCGCCGGGCTCCGCCGGGGCCTCGCCGCCGGGGCCGACCACCCGGAGGCGCGCGTCGCGCTCGGCCGGGCCCTCATGGCGATGGACTCGCTGGCGGCGGCGGAGCGCGCGCTCGGCGACGCCTTCGACGCCCACCCGGGCGACGCGTGGGCGGCGTACTGGCTCGGCCTCGTGCGCAGCCGGCGGGGGAGGGCGGAGGCGGCGCTGGGCCCGCTCCGCCGCGCGGTGGACCTCCAGCCGCTGCTCGTCGAGGCCCGGATCGCGCTCGGCGAAGCGCTCGCCGCCGCCGGGCAGACGGACGCCGCCGTCGCCCAACTCGAAGCCGCCGTGGCGACGGATTCGGTCCACCACCCGGCGGCGTGGAACAACCTCGGCTTCGTCCACCTCCAGGCGGGCCGGACGCAGGAGGCCGAGCGCGCGCTCGCCGCGGCCGTCCGGCTCGACCCGCGCTTTGCCGAAGCCCGCGTCAACCTGGGCTCGGTGTATTTGCTGACCGAGCAGCTCGGCCGGGCGGTGGAGCAGTTCGAGGCCGCGGTGGACGCCCGGCCCGACTACGGCCCGGCCTACGGCAACCTCGGCGTCGCCTATCTCCAGCAGGGCCGCACCGCCGACGCCCGCCGGATGTTCGAGCGCCTGCTCGCCCTCGACCCGGCGGACCGACGCGCCCGCGCCTACCTCGCCCAACTCTCAGGGGGGCAAGAATGAAAGAGCGAAACGGGGGAAGGACGAAACGAGGAGCGGAAGGGTGGGGGAAGAGGCTTCTTTCGCTCGTCCGCTCGTCCGCTCTTCCGCTGCTAATCCTCCTCGCCGGATGTGGCGAGACCGAAACCGACGGCCTCCGGCTCGACCTGGACAAGCGCGACCCCGAGCGGCTCCTCCGGTTCTACCTGGGCTCGTACGTCGGGCCGGACGGCGGCGACGCCGTCGAGGCCGGGCTGCTCTCGGACGACGGCGGCTGGCGGCTCCACCCCGAGGGGCTCGGTGCCCCGCTGCGCGCCGCGCTCGACAGCGCAAACGCCGACGGCGACGGGGCCCTCGACTGGGACGAGTTCGTCGCCTTCATCGACCGGACCTACGCCGAGGCGCGGAGCCTCCCGCCGACGCTCGACGCCTTCCGCGACGCGGTGCCCTACGCCGACGCTGACGCCGACGGCGGCGCGGCGTGGTTCACCGTCGAGATCGACGGGGTGATGACGAACGCCCGGCGGCGCGTCTTCGTCCCGATGTCCAGCCTCCGGTCGGCGCTCGAGGGCTACCACGAGAACGGCGAGCGGCTGATCTACCCCGTCGGCACCGCGCTCGTCGGCGAGCACCGGGCCGGCGGCGACGCCGGGGGCGATGCCGGGGGTGACCTCGCCGAGACGACCGTGATGCGGAAGCGCGCCGACGGGTTCTGGGACTTCTTCGTCTACGGGGCCGATGGCTCCCTCGCCCCGGCGACGGCGACCGAGCCGCGCCCGCTCCGCAGCCCCACGCAGTGCGTCGGCTGCCACTTCGGGCAGAAGCTCTTCGAGCCGGAGAAGAGCTTCCCCGCGCCCGCGCCCGACGGGCCGTTCGGACCGCGCGGCCTCCACGTCGGAGCCGACGGCCGGGATGCCGAGGTGGTCGCCTTCTTCGACGAGCACGCCAAGCGGAGCGACACCGCGCTCGGCGTCTACGGCACCCTCTTCGCCTCGCGGCTCCTCGCCGAGCGCGCCGCCGGGCGGCTCGCCCCCGAGGACGCGGCGCTCCTCGACGCGCTGGGGCTCTGATGCCCCGTCTCGACGATGCCCCGTCTCGACCGAATCTCGCGGCTCGACCGCATCCCGCTCTGGCTGCTCGCCGCCGCCGCCGGCTTCATGGCGCTCGCGCCCTTCGTCCCGGAGCCGCATCTGTGGCGCGACCTGCGGTGGCTCGTCGCGGGCGAGCTCACCCGGCCCCGCGACCTCTTCGACCTGGCCTGGCACGGCGCGCTGCCCGCCCTGCTCGTCGTCCGGTTGGTTCGGGACCGAAGGCGAAAGGCGGAGTCGAGAAAAGCCGAGCGGCGAGAGGCCGAGCGGCGAGAGGCCGAGCGGCGAGAGGCCGAGGGGAGATAGCACAGGACGCTGGTAGCGGCATCGCTATCTTCGGGGCGCAGCCTCATCCACCACCCACCTGCATGGCTGACTCCACTACCGACACGACCGGCACGGTCCGGCTCGTCAACGCCGTCTTCTACGCGCACCACGGCGTGATGCAGGAGGAGCACCGCATCGGCGGGCGCTACGAGGTGGACGTGGCGATGGACCTCGACTTCCGCGCCGCCGCCGAGCACGACGACCTCGACCGGACGGTCGACTACGAGCGGGTCTACGCCCTCGTCCGCGAGCACGTCACGGGCAACACGTTCTACCTCATCGAGAAGCTGGCCTACCAGATCGCCCACGCCGTCCTCGACCGGTTCGGGATCGCCCGGCGCGTCGAGGTGACGGTGCGCAAGGCGAACCCGCCCGTCGGCGGGTCGGTGGACCGGGCCGAGGTCGTGTACCGGGCCGTGCGCGCGCAGGAGGAGCTATGAGCGGGCGCGACGAAGCACGGGCCTTCGTCGGGCTCGGGGCCAACCTGGGCGACCGGGCGGGGCAGCTCCGCACCGCGATCCGCGCGCTCGCCGCCGAGCCCGAGGTCCGCGCCGGCGCGGTCTCGCCGGTCTACGAGAGCGCCGCCCACACGCTCCCCGGCGGCGAGGCGCAGCCGCCGTTCCTCAACGCCGTGGCCGAGCTGCGGACGACGCTCGAACCCCGCCTCCTGCTCGCGCTCTTCGAGCGCATCGAGCGCGCCGCCGGGCGCGAGCGCGCCAGCGACCCGGCCGGCGACCCGGCCGGCAACCCGGCCGCGCGCTGGGCCCCGCGCCCGCTCGACCTCGACCTGCTGCTCTACGACGACCGCGTGATCCGCACCGACGCGCTCGCCGTGCCCCACCCGCGCCTCGCCGAGCGCCGCTTCGTGCTCCGGCCCCTCGCCGACCTCGCCCCGGACCTCGTCGTCCCCGTGCTCGACGCCTCGGTCCGCGCGCTCCTCGACGCGTGCCCCGACGCCGGGCCGGTCCGCCGGACGCAGTACCGCCTCGACGGGTCGCTGACCGACACGCAGCCGATCCTGCCGGAGGCGCTCCGCTACGTCGCCGTCGAGGGCGTCATCGGGGCGGGGAAGACCTCGCTCGCCCGGCCCCTCGCCGAGCGGATGGGGGCGCGGCTCGTGCTCGAGGAGTTCGAGGAGAACCCGTTCCTGCCGGACTTCTACCGCGACCCCGTGCGGTGGGCCTTCCACACCCAGCTCGCGTTCCTCGCCAGCCGCTTCCGCCAGCAAAAAGCCCTCGGCGCGGGCGACCTCTTCCACCACGCTACGGTCGCCGACTACACCTTCGACAAGGACCGCATCTTCGCCCACATCACCCTCGGCGGCGACGAGCTGCGGCTCTACGAAACCCTCTACGGCCTGATGGAGACCGCGACCCCGCAGCCCGACCTCGTGGTCTACCTCCAGAGCTCGCTCGACCGGCTGATGCACAACATCGCGCAGCGCGGGCGGGAGTACGAGAAACATATGGAGCGGGGCTACATCGCCGAGCTGGCAGGCGCGTACGACCGCTACTTCAAGCACTACTCGAAGGGCCCGCTGCTCGTCGTCGACGCCACGACGATGGACTTCGTGAACGACCCCGAGGACTTCGAGCGGCTCGTCCGGCAGATCGCCGCGATGGCCGGGCGACCCGGCACCGTGCGCTTCAACCCAGCGGCGGAGGGGCAGCTCGATCTGCTGTGAGGGAGCCGGGAGGGGCGGGCACCGTGGGGGGACGAATCGAACCCCACAGCGATCGAACCCCACAGCGGCGGCCTCCCCCCGTCACACCCCGACGCTGAGCGTCAGGGTCGTGTACGTCTGCACGGCCCGTCCGCCGTGGCGACCGGGGCGGAAGCGCGTGCGCTGCACCGCGTCGAGCACGGCCTCCTCGACGCCGTAGCCGATCTCGGCGACGCGCTCCTCGCGGTCCTTTGCGCCGAGCAGGATGCGTTCGAGGATGAGGGTTTCCTGCACCCGGCCCCGCTCGTCGATCAGGGCGCGGACGCGGACGCGGGCGCGGATGTCGCGGCGCTCGGCCTCGCGCGGGTAGTCCGGGAAGACCGGCGTCACGGTGCGCGGCCGGCGGTCGGCGCGCTCGACGAAGGCCGGTCCTTCGGGTTCGCCCTCGACCTGCTCCAGCCCCGGCGGCGCGTCGATCTCGACCGGCGCGACCTCCGGGCTGAGGTCGAGCGGCTCGAGGTCGACCTCTTCGACGACCACCTCGTCCGGGACCTCGACCGGCGGCAGCGTCGGCGGCGGCGGCGGGGCGGCATGCCGGGCCTGCGCCGTCGGCTCGATCCGCTCGAGCTCGATCCGCTCCTGCGGCGCGGCGACGTAGCGCCGCTCGGCGGCCTGTTTCTGGGCGGGCCAGAGCCGGAAGGCGAGCGTCAGCACGAGCAGGCTGAGGGCGAGCGCGCCGAGGATGCGCGGCCCGTAGGCGCGGCGGTGGCCCTCAGTGCGGAGCCGGCGAGGAGACGATGGAGTCGGGCGAGGCACGGGAGCAGAACGGAGCGGATCGCGCCGGAAGTATAGCCCGCGCGCGGTGTGAAAAGAGGCAGAAAGGCGCGCCGCCGGCGCGAGGCGGGGCCGCCCGCCTTGACCGGACCTCGCGTCGCGGCGTAGCTTTCGCCCGTGCGTCACCCGCCTGCCCCTCGCCCCCCCGTGCCCGACGTCTTCCTCCTCCGCCCGACCCCGCCCGGAGCCGACTCGCTCCCCAGCCTTCCCGTTTTGGGGAGGCTTTTTTTATGCCGCCCCGTCCGGCGACGCGTGCCGCCTGACCACCCCGCCCGCCTCCCCCTCGGCCTCCAGCGTCCATGACTCCCGATCCCACCCCCGCCCGCCCGCCCGCCAAGCTCGCGCTCGCAGACGGCACCGTCGTCACCGGCGTCGCCGTCGGGCACGCCGGCGAGACGGCGGGCGAGCTGTGCTTCAACACCAGCATGTCCGGCTACCAAGAGATCATGACCGACCCGAGCTACGTCGGGCAGATCATGATGATGACGTACCCGCACATCGGCAACTACGGTGCCTCCAGCGAGGACCTCGAGGCCGACGGCCCCCGCGTCGCCGGCCTCGTCACCCGGGCGTTCGTCGACGCGTACTCGAACCGGCAGGCCGACGAGAGCTTCGAGGACTGGATGCGGCGGCACGAGCTCGTCGGGATATCGGGCATCGACACGCGGCGGCTCGTCCGGCACATCCGCGAGGGCGGCGTCCTCAACGCCGTGATCTCGTCGGTGGACCTCGACGACGCCTCGCTCGTGGCGAAGGCCCGCGCCCACCCGAGCATGGCCGGGCTGGAGCTCGCGAGCCGCGTCACCACCGAGGCACCCTACGACTTCGCCGAGGCCGCCGAAGGCGGTTCTGAAGGCCCGCGCATCGCGGTCTACGACTACGGCGTCAAGCGCAACATCCTCCGCTCCTTCGAGCGGCGCGGCTGCGCCGTCCGCGTCTTCCCCGCCGACACCCCGCTCACCGAGGTCCTGGACTGGAACCCCGACGGCCTCTTCTTCTCCAACGGCCCCGGCGACCCGCGCGCGATGCCCGGCGCGGTCGAGACCGCCAAGGCCGCCGCCGAGAGCGGGCTGCCGACCTTCGGGATCTGCCTCGGCCACCAGCTGATGGGGCTCGCGCAGGGGATGGAGGTCTACAAGATGAAGGTCGGCCACCGGGGCGCGAACCAGCCCGTCCAGAACCTCGACCGCGGCGACGTCGAAATCTCGACCCAGAACCACGGCTTCGCCGTGCAGGAAGACTCGATCACCGACGCCGTCGCCCGCGTCACCCACCGCAACCTCAACGACGGCACCGTCGAGGGGCTGCGCTTCGCGGCCTTCCCCGGCCTCTCGGTGCAGTACCACCCCGAGTCCAGCCCGGGCCCGCACGACAGCGCCTACCTCTTCGACGCCTTCCTCGACCTCATCGCCGAGACCCGCGCCGCCGCCGAACCCTCATGACTGCGCCTGATCCTCGCTCCTGCGTCGTCGGGTGCCCGGCTCCGCGCTCGCCCCTCGGCGTAGCGTGGCGGCTGCAGTGCGAGAGGAAGGCGCGCGGCCTGCTCCCGCCCAACCCCGAGGAGCGCGTTCGCAAACGGGTCGGTCGCCCGCGCACCCCTGTCACCTCTCACCCTGTCCGTCCAATGGCAACCGAACGCAACGCCCACGTCGTCTACTTCGACCCCGACGCCGAGGGCGAGTCGGAGAGCCTCCGCGCCCTCAACGCCCTCCTGGGCGACGGCTGGCTCCCGCTCCACGTCGCCGCGATGGGCGGGGCCTCGACCGGCATCGACTCCGACCTCGCGCCGCGCGCCGGGTACGCCGCCCTCGTCATCTTGGAGCGCTCGAAAGACTACACCGTCAGCGGCTTCGGCGGCTGAGCCGACGCCTCCATTTCGATTTTCGTAGGGGCGGGTTTCAAACCCGCCCCTACGCACACATACAACGCCTCCGACTGTGCCCAAACGCACCGACATCCACAAAATCCTCCTCATCGGCAGCGGTCCCATCGTCATCGGGCAGGCGTGCGAGTTCGACTACTCCGGCAGCCAGGCCTCGAAGGCCCTCCGCGCCGAGGGCTACGAGGTCGTCCTCGTCAACTCCAACCCGGCCACCATCATGACCGACCCCGTCATGGCCGACAAAGTGTACCTCCAGGAGCTGACGCCGAAGTCAATCAAAGAGATCGTCGAAAAGGAGCGGCCCGACGCCGTGCTCCCGACGATGGGCGGGCAGACGGCGCTCAACCTCGCCGAGGTCCTGCACGAGGAGGGGTACTGGAAGAAGATGGACGTCGACGTGATCGGCGTCGACATCGACGCGATCCGCATCACCGAGGACCGGCAGCGCTTCCGCGACCTGATGGAGACCATCGGGCTGGACCAGGCGCGGAGCCGCGTCGCGAAGTCGCTCCTCCAGGCCCACGAGATCGCGCAGGAGCTCGGCGGCGGGCTGGGCTTCGAGCCCATCGTCATCCGCCCGAGCTTCACGATGGGCGGGGCCGGCGGCGGCATCGTCTGGACGGCCGACGAGTTCGACCGGAAGGTCACGCGCGGGCTCGAGCTCTCGCCCATCCACGAGGTGCTGATCGAGGAGTGCCTCTTCGGGTGGAAGGAGTACGAGCTCGAGCTGCTCCGCGACAGCGCCGAGAACGTCATCATCATCTGCTCGATCGAGAACCTCGACCCGATGGGCGTCCACACGGGCGACAGCGTGACCGTCGCCCCGCAGCAGACGCTCACCGACAAGCAGTTCCAACAGATGCGCGACGCCGCGATCCGGGCGATGCGCTCGATCGGCACCTTCGCCGGCGGCTGCAACATCCAGTTCGCCTTCGACCCCGAGACCGGGCGGATGGTCGTCATCGAGATCAACCCGCGCGTCTCCCGCTCCTCGGCCCTCGCCTCGAAGGCGACGGGCTACCCGATCGCCAAAGTTGCCGCCCGGCTCGCGGTGGGCTACACGCTCGACGAGCTCCCGAACGAGGTCACGGGGACGACGAGCGCCTGCTTCGAGCCCGCGCTCGACTACGTCGTGACGAAGGTCCCCCGGTTCAACTTCGAGAAGTTCGAGGGCGTCGACGAGGAGCTGACGACCCAGATGAAGGCCGTCGGCGAGGCGATGGCGATCGGGCGGACGTTCACCGAATCGCTCCAGAAAGCCTGGCAGAGCCTCGAGCTGGGCTACGCCGGGCTCGGGGCCGACCGCGACCCGGACCACCGCACGGTCGTCCGCGAGCGGCTGAAGAAGTCCTATTGGGACCGGACGCTCCAGATCCGCAACGCCTTCACGCACGGCGCGAGCGTCGAGGAAATCGCCGACATCACCCGCGTCGATCCGTGGTTTCTCCACCAAGTCCACGCCCTCGTCGAGACCGAGCGCGAAGTCAGCAAGCTGTCGCTCCACGAATTGGATAAAGACGTCCTCCTCCGCGTCAAGCAGCACGGCTTCTCCGACCGCCAGATCGCCTACCTCCTCAAAGACGAGGTCACCGAGGACGATGTGCGCGCCCACCGCAAGGCGCTCGGCCTCACCCCGACGTTCCGCGTCGTGGACACCTGCGCCGGTGAGTTTGAGGCCGAGACGCCGTACTTCTACTCGACCTACGACGGGAGCGGCAGCGCCGGCGCGACCGAGAGCGAGGCCACCGACCGCCGGAAGGTCCTCATCCTGGGCTCCGGCCCGAACCGCATCGGGCAGGGCATCGAGTTCGACTACTCGTGCGTCCACGGCGTCCTCGCCGCGCGCGAGCTGGGCCTCGAGGCCCTCATGATCAACTGCAACCCCGAGACCGTCTCGACCGACTTCGACGTGGCCGACAAGCTCTACTTCGAGCCGGTCTTCTGGGAGCGCGTCCTCGACGTGATCGAGCACGAGCAGCCCGAGGGCGTCATCCTCCAACTCGGCGGGCAGACCGCGCTCAAGCTCGCCGGCGGGTTCCAGGAGCACGGCATCCACATCTTCGGGACGCCCTACCCGAAGATGGACCTGGCCGAGGACCGGGGCAAGTTCTCCAGGATTCTCGACGAGCTGAAGATTCCGTTCCCCGTCTACGGCCTGGCGCGCACCGCCGACGAGGCCGTGGACGTCGCCGAGGGCATCGGCTACCCGATCCTGATCCGCCCGAGCTACGTCCTCGGCGGGCAGGGAATGCGGATCGCCATCAACAAGGAGGAGGTCGCGGGCTACGTCGCCGACATCCTCAAGATGCTGCCGGAGAACCAGATTCTGCTCGACCTCTTCCTCGAGAACGCGGTCGAGGTCGACTGCGACGTGATCTTCGACGGCGACGAGCTCGAGGTCTGCGGCATCTTGCAGCACATCGAGCCCGCCGGGGTCCACAGCGGCGACTCGACGGCCGTCCTCCCGCCGTACTCGCTCTCGGAGGAGATTCAGGCTACGATCCGCGACTACGCCGGGAAGATCGCGCGCCGGCTCGAGATTCAGGGCCTGATGAACGTGCAGTTCGCCGTCAAAGACGGGACGGTCTACGTGATCGAGGCCAACCCGCGCGCGAGCCGAACCGTGCCGTTCATCGCCAAAGCCACCGGGATTCCCTACGCGGCTATCGGGACGAAGGTGATGCTCGGCGAGAAGCTCGCGACGTTCCGCGAGGCGGGCGAGCTCGAGAGCACGCTCGTCGGGTATGCCGTCAAGGAGCCCGTCTTCAGTTGGGACAAGTTCCCCGAGGTCCCGAAGGAGCTCGGCCCCGAGATGAAGTCCACCGGCGAGGCCATCGCCTTCGTGGACGACCTCACCGACGAGCACTTCAGCCGCCCCTACGAGATGCGCAACCTCTACCTCTCGCGGTAGGTATCATCGCTCATGGACACGACGGTTCAGTTCGCCTCATCCGGAGAAGTAGCTGCCTTCTGCCGCCGCCACGGCATCCGGTGGCTCGCACTCTTCGGCTCGGCAGCGCGCGGTACGCTCCGGCCCGACAGCGACGTGGACGTGCTCGTAGAGTTCGAGTCGGGCCGGACGCCTGGCTTCCTCGGGCTGGCGTCGGTCGAGCGGGAGCTGCGCCCGTTGGTCGGGGGGCGGCCCGTGGACCTCCATACCCCGCAAGGCCTCAGCCCGTACTTCCGGGACGACGTGCTGGCCTCAGCCTCGGTGCAGTATGTCGCTGAAGGATAGGATTCGTCTCCGGCATATGCTCGACTCCGCGCACGAGGCGCAGTCGTTTCTGTCGGGTTGCTCACGGAATGATCTGGACGCCGACCGGATGCTTGTGCTCGCCGTGCTCAAAAGCGTCGAGATCATCGGAGAGGCAGCGAGCCGGGTCACGCCGGAGGGGCGGGCCGCGCTACCGAACCTGCCGTGGCAGGACATGATCGGGATGCGGAACCGGCTCGTCCACGGATATTTCGATGTAGACCTCGACGTCGTGTGGCAGACCGTGACCAAAGAACTGCCAGGTTTGGTCGATGTGCTGGAAGCGGTGCTGGATGAGTAGGCTGCATAGATCGAGTAGCCTGGATGGGTGAGGCCGTCGCCTTCGTGGACGACCTCACCGACGAGCACTTCAGCCGCCCCTATGAGATGCGCAACCTCTACCTCTCGCGGTGATCCGAAGCCTCTGGTTCGGTGCTGTCGTCGAGCGGCTCGTCACTCAGGAGGTCGGTGAGCAGGCGCTCGGCGGTTTGGAGCAGCACGTCGGGCTGGCGGTAGAACCCGCTCGCTAGCCGGTCTTGGATGATCTCGCGCCGCTCGGCGGGGAGCGGTTCGGAGGGGGCGTCGTGTGCCGAGACGGAGCGGTGGGGGGAAGCACCCATAGCGGAGGACGGCGGGGCGGAGGAGGGGCGGAGGCGTACAACGGGCGGCCGCAGGCTAAAGTATCGGACGGTACTGGAGTATCGGACGGTCCTGGCTTTTGATAAGGGTGAGCGGCAGGCGAGGGGCTCCCGCCCTCCCCGCCGGTCGTGCTTTCCGGGCGCGGGTTTGTGGCTCCTGCCTGTCAAGCGGGCGTTCCGGGGGCGGGGCACAGAAAGCGGCGGCGGGACATTTGCTTTTTGCGGCTATCCGTCCGACATTTAGGGCCTTCCCTCACCAAATCGGTTTGCCATGCCTCTTTCCTCTCTGCGCGGTAGCCTCTGCGCGCTCGCGTTTCTCGCCCTGATCGCGGCGGCCCCGACGGCTGCGGCGCAGGACGCTCCGTACACCATCCGCTCGTGGACGACCGACGTCAAGCTCGGCGACGGCACCACGGCGCAGCGGACCACGACCCTCACCTACGACGCCGCGAGCAAGCGCTACCTCCACACGGTCACGGACGCCTCCGGCTCCGTCGTCGAGCAGACCGAGACCGCGTCGGCGCTGTTCGGGCCGAGCGCGGAGGAGGTCGAGCAGGCCCGTGCCCTCATCCTGGCCGACGCCGAGCTGCGCGCGCTCTACGAGCGTGCCCCCAACCCGACGCTCTCCGGCGGGTTCGTGCTCGCCCGCGAAGAGGGCCACGCCTGCGGGCCCGGCTCGCGCTGCCTCATGTTCGACCTCTACGACGTGGACGGGCGGAGCGCCGAGCGCATCCGGTTCGTCGTCGTGGACCTCGGCACGCGCGCGCTCGTCTCGCGGGACTTCGACCCCGACCGCGACAGCAACGCCACCCGGTTCAACCGGGACCGCCGCTCCGACCGCCAATAATCTCTCCCCAACGCCAACTCCCTGTACCTATGCGACACGTTTCACTCTGCCTTTTTGCGGCGCTGGGGCTCCTGCTGGCTCCGGCCTCGGCCCAGGCGCAGGTCCCGACCGAGACCTCCCTGAGCAGCTACAACGCTACGGCGACCTGCAACGCCGCCGTGACGGGCCACGTCGACTGGCCGGCGGCCAACCCGGTCTGGTCGTTCGACTACGTCCGCCCCTCGCGGAGCTCGGGCCGCGACGGCTCCGGGCTGGAAATCCTCAACGCGTACTACCGCGGCTTCCTCGTCTTCAAGCGCGCCCACACGCCGGTCCTCAACGTCGAGTACGACGGGAGCGGGTGCGGTTGCTTCCGCGACTGGAGCTACTCCGAGGCCGGCTTCGCCGCCACCGGCATCCGCCCGAACAACTGCTTCGCCGATGCCAACCCGGGCAGCGTCACCACGACCTGTGACAGCAACGACGCCGGCGGCACCGGCGGCGACACGGGCAGCTTCCGCGGCGTCGCCGCCGAGGAGTTCGCCGACCGGCTCGTCCTGACGACCCACATGAACGCGGGCTGGTACCGCTACCGCATCAAGTGGAACTTCTACCGCGACGGCCGCATCGTGCCCGAGTACTCGTTCTCGGCGGCCACCGCCGCCTGCACCGCCCAGGGCCACCGGCACCACGTCTACTTCCGCTTCGACTTCGACCTCGCCCAGGGCAACGCCCAGAACGGCGAGGACCAGGTCTACGAGATCAACCCCTCGACGGGCAGCGTCACGCGCTTCACCCAAGAGGCGGAGCGCACCTGGGGCGACCCCGCCGACGGCATCTTCTGGGCCGTCCGCGACGCGGGCCTGCGGGCGGGCTACAAGATCATCCCGTCGCCGGAGGACCTCGCCCTGCCGGTCGACGAGTTCTCGAAGCTCGACATGATGGCGGTGCAGTACGAGCCCGGCGACTTCGACGACGGCAGCGTCGGGTGCGCCATCAACCCGAACGTGCCGCAGCTCGCCGACGGCGAGACGCTCGTGAACCAGGACCTCGTGGTGTGGTACCGCTCCGGCGCGCTCCACACCGCCGGCAACCCCTGGGAGTGCGACCTCGTCGGGCCGACGCTCGAGCCGTTCCGCAACGACGGCCGGGCCCGCCCCGGGGCCGAGCCGACCCTCGAGGACTTCATGACGAGCGCGCCGGTCCGCGCCGAGTCCGAAGCGAGCACCCTCCCCGAGGGCTATGTCCTCGAAGGGGCCCGCCCGAACCCGTTCGACGCGACGACGACCGTGCGCTTCCAGGTCGCCGAGGCGCAGGAGGTCGCGCTCGCGCTCTACGACGCGCTCGGCCGCCGGGTCGCTACGCTCTACGAGGGCACCGCCGAGGCCGACACCTTCCAGTCGGTGGAGATCGACGGGCGCGAGCTCCCGAGCGGGACCTACACCGTCGTGCTCGAGGGGGCCTCGGTGCGCGGCTCGACCCGCGTGGTGCTGATCAAGTAGAGGCCGAGTAAAGGCTTCTCAGCATGTGCCGCCCTGGCGCGCCCGGTCCCATCGCGGGGCCGGGCGCGCTTCTTTTGGCGAGATGAAACCTTTCGGCGAGATGAAACCGGTGGGTTCCCCGGCGTACAACCCGCCCGCCCCTCTCCCCCCGCCGCATGATCGCTCCCCCCCACCGCCCCGTCCGTCCCGCCGAACCGTCGGAGAGCGAACCGTCGGACGACGAGGTGCTCCGCACAACGCTCGACCGCTCCGAGAGCGGGGCCCCGGCGGCCGGCCACGCCGTGCGCGACCTCTTCTCGACCGACGAAATCTTCCAGCGGCTCGTCGCTACGGCGGACGAGGAGTTCGTCCGCTCGAACCGGCTGCTGTTCCTGTCGGGCCTCGCGGCGGGGCTGTCGATCGGGCTGTCGTTCGTGGCGCGCGCGGCGATCTTCGCCGAGACCGGGAGCACGATGGCGAGCAACCTGCTCTACCCGGCAGGCTTCCTGCTGATCGTGCTCGGGCGCTACCAGCTCTTCACCGAGAACACGCTGACGCCCGTCACGCTCGTGCTGACGCGGATCGCGAGCGTCCCCCAGCTCCTCCGGCTCTGGGCGGTGGTGCTCGCGGCGAACCTGACCGGCGCGGCGCTCGCCGCGCTCGCCTTCGCCGCGACGCCGCTCTTCGACCCGGACACGGCGGAGGTGGCGCGCGGCTTCGCCGAGCACGGGCTCGAAACCTCGACGTCCGCGCTCTTCTGGAAGGGCATGATGGCGGGGTGGATCGTGGCGAGCATGGTGTGGCTCAACCACGCCGCCCGCGAGACGACCGCCCGCCTGCTCGTGGTAATGATCCTGATGACGCTCATCCCGAGCCTCGACCTGTTCCACTGCGTGATCGGCTCGTGCGAGGCGCTCTACCTCGTCTTCCAGGGGCTCGCCTCGGCCGCCGAGGCGGGCCGCTTCGTCGGGGCCGTCCTCGTCGGCAACACCGTCGGCGGGGTCCTCCTCGTGGGGATTCTGAACTTCGCCCAGACGCGCGGCAAGCGCTTCCCCGAACGCGCCGACCGCTCGCTGACGTGGCGCGAGTTCCTCTTCGGGCGTCACGCCGGGCGCAGCCGCCAGGCGGAGCGCGACGGCCACACCGGGGCCGAGGCCGACGGCAAGGCCGAAAGCCTGCTCGACCGACCGGTCAACGCCGAGCCGGACGAGGACGTCGGGGCCTCCGAGCCTCTCGCGCCCGGCGGGTCTGGAGTGGGCACGGGCCGTTAATGCCGGACGCGGAGGTGCCGATAACCAGGCCTAGGCGGCTCCGCGCCGCCTGCCCACCAGCCTCTCGCCCGATGGACCCGTTGCCCGGTTTCTCTCCCCCCGCCTCGCCGAGCGCAGAGCCGACGCACAAGCTGCGGGTCCTCGTGCTCGAGGACAACACCGAGTCGCGGATGTTGCTGAGGCATCTGCTCCGCAAGGAGTTCGAGGCGACGATCGCTCAGAGCGCGGACGAGACGCTGGAGGCCGCTCGGGAGCAGACGTTCGACGTCGCGCTGCTCGACATCAACCTCGGGGAGTCCCGGACGGGGATCGACGTGCTCAACGCGCTGCGGGCGCTGCCTCAGCACCGCGCGCTCCCGGCCCTTGCCTGCACCGCCTACGCCCTCCCCGGCGACCGCGAGAACTTCCTCGAAGCCGGCTTCGGGGGCTACGTCAGCAAGCCCTTCGTCAAAGCCGACCTGTTCGCTACGCTTCGCGCCGCCGCCGGGCAGCAGGCCTGAGCCCTCTGCCAGGCTCACGCCTCAGGCGTGAGCCTGAGGCTCCACGGCGAAGTGCCGGAGGAACGTCGAGAGCAGGCCGTCCACCTCCGGCGTGTCGCGCAGCTCGGCGAGCGTGCGCTCGAACTCGGCCTCGCTCTGGGTCTCGGTGTAGTAAGCTCGGTAGGCGACGAGGCGCTGCCGCTCGCGCTCGGCGTCGAGCTCGCTGTGGAACTGGGTGCCGTAGATCGGGCGGTCTGCGATGCGGAACGCCTGGTACGGCGCGGTGTCGTTGCGCGCCAGCTCCACCGCCTCGGACGGCAGCACGCTGACGCGGTCCTGGTGGCCCATCTGCGCGGCAAACCGGCGGGGGAAGTCGTGGAAGAGCGGGTCGGCGCAGCCCGCCTCGGTGAGCGAGACCTCGCGGGTCCCCATCTCGCTGCGCACCACGTCCCGGACCACCGTCCCGCCGAAGGCGCGCGCGATGAACTGGTGCCCCCAGCACGACCCGAAGAGCGGCAGGCGGCGCTCGTAGCACCCGTGGACGAGGGCAACGAGGTCCGCCGTCCACGGGTAGGTGTGGGTGACGGAATACGCCCCGGCCCCACCGATCATCACGGCGTCCACGCCGTCGAGCAGCGACTCGCCGAGCGGCTCGCGCAGGGCGTTGACCGGCAGGAGCTGCTCGGGGCGGACGTGGCAGCGCTCCAGAAAGGTCTGCCGCTCTTCCCGAAGGACGGCAGGGCGGTCGCGGACCTGGACGAGGCGGACGCGGAGGCGGTCGTGACTGGGAGCCATAAGAGCGTAAGGCGTGAGACGAGAGGTGAAAAACGTAACGCGTGATGCTAAATCCGATTGCTCCGCGCGTGATTGCTTCACGCGAGCTGCGGTGAGACGCCGCGCCGTCGGTCGGCACCCTTACGTTTGACGGAACATGTACGTTTGACGGAACCTGCTCTACGCAGGCTCCGCCCAGGACGGCCCCGGTCTCAGGTTTGCTCAACGCCGGGGGAAAGCAGAAGATCAGCGAAATGCGTGCGAAGCGTCCGCGCGAGCCGGTGCAGCGGGAGGCCGACGACGTTGTAGTAGTCCCCTCGAATGCCCTCGACGAAGAACGCGCCCCAATCGTCCTGGATGCCGTAGGCCCCGGCCTTGTCGAGCGGCGAGCCGGTCTCGACGTAGGCCGCGATCTCTGCGTCGGTGAGCGAGGCGAACGTGACCTCCGTCGCCTCGCACGCCGTGACGGTGCGCCCGCCGTGGACGAGGGCGACCCCGGTGTAGACGGTGTGCGTCCGCCCGCTCAGCCGCCTCAGCATCGCGGCGGCCTCGGCCGCGTCTGCCGGCTTGCCCAGCACGCGCCCGCCGAGCACCACCACCGTGTCGGCTCCCAGGGTGAGGGCCTCCGGGTGGCGCGGCGCGACGGCCTCGGCCTTCCGGCCTGCGAGCAGGCGGACCGCGTCGTCCGGCGCGGTGCCCGGCGGGATCGCCTCGTCGGCGTCGCTCGGATGGACGGAGAACGGGACGCCGAGGCGCTCCAAAAGCTGGTGCCGCCGGGGCGACCGGGAGGCCAGGACGAGGGGCGGGCGCAGGCGGAGCACGGGCGGCGGAGGATCGGGTGGGGCACCAAGATAGGCCCGGCCGCTGCCGCCTACGAGCCCACGCGCCGGAAGCCGAAGACGTGCCGCTTGGCTGGGCCGCGCTGCTTCCGCTCCGAGGGGGCGCGCCAGTTCGGGAAGAAGAGCGTCATGAAGCCCCAGGCGACGCTCAGCACGAGCGACAGCAGGAGCGCCGCCCGCCCGATCCAGTCGCCGTGCAGCGTGTAGTAGGTGGGCTCGTGGAGCAGCGGGACCGAGACCTGGTGCACCGTCTGCTCCATCCAGTCCGTCGTCTCGTGGACGCTGCCGTCGGGCGCGATGAGGCCGCTCTGCCCGGTGACCGTGCCCATCACCACCGCCCGCCGGGTCTCGACCGCGCGGAGCCGCGAGAGGGCGAAGTGCTGCCGGTAGCCCGCCGACTGGCCCCACCACCCGTCCTGCGAGAGCACCGCGAGGAACGCCGCGCCCTGCCCGACGAGCTGCCGCGCGTGGTCGCCGAAGAGCGACTCGTAGCAGATCAGCGCGCCGAAGCGGGCCGGGCCGGTCTCCAGCACCCGAATCCGCCGCCCGAGGCCGTAGCCCCCGACCCCGCCGGACGCGACCCCGAGCGCCGCGAGCGCGGGCCGCCACTCCACGAGCGGCACCCGCTCCGCGAACGGGATCATGTGAATCTTATCGACCTGCTGGACGCGGCCGCCGCTCTGGAAGAGCAGCGCGCTGTTGTAGTAGGGCGTGACCTGCGCGTACTTCGCCGCGACGACGGCGTCCACCGTCAGAGACGGGGCCGAGTCGTAGCGCGTGATGGCCCCGGTCAGGAGGGGGACCTCCTGCCGGGTGGTCCACGTGGCGAGGCGGTCGTAGAGCGCGCGCTGGCGGCGGGCGTCGGCGTAGACCGGGAGGGCGGTCTCGGGCCAGATGAGCAGGTCCGGCCGGCGAGCACCGCGTGCGGTGGCATCCTGAAGTTGCTGCGCCGAGAGCGTCGCCATGAGGTCCACGCGCGCGCCGTTCGTCACGTCCGACCAGGCACCCGGCGCGACGGCGGGCTGCACGAGCGCGACCTCGAGCGACGCCGTGGGGGTCTCGAGGCGGTCCACGCGCCACCAGCCGTAGCCGACCGGCGCGGCCAGCAGCGCGACCGTCGCGGCACCCAGCGCCGCCTTCGCCACCGGCCTCGGCGTCTCGATCATCCAAAAGATCGCCCCGTTGACGAGCCAGACCCAGAGCGTCAGCCCACCCACGCCGGCCAGGTCGGCGAACTGGTTGAACGGCCCGGCCGTGGCCTGTGTGTTGCCCAGCAGCAGCCACGGCAGAGCCACCGGCCCGTGCGTCATGGCATATTCCATCGCCAGCCAGAACGCGACGAGCACCACGAACCCCGCCTTGAATCCGAAGCGCCGCTTCGCCAGGCCCGAGGCCACCACCGGCAGCGTCATCGGGACCGGGAGCAGGAGCAGGCCCAGGCCGGAAGTCAGCGCGGTGAGGACTTGCTCGTGGAACAGCACCCAGTGGCCCGCAATTGCCGCCATGATGAGGAACGCCGAATACGCCTCGCGCAGCAGCATCCAGCCGAGCGGCAGACGGCTCCACCGCACGAGGAGCGGGACGAGCGCCACGTACGCGAGCCACCACGTCGGAAACGGGGGAAAGCTCAGGCCGAGCATCACACCCGAGAGGAGCACCCAGACCGAGCCGCTGAACTGGTCGATGAAACGATAGCGGGGGAGGGCGGTCACGGCGGCGTGGTGGGGCGAGGGAGGGCAGAAGACAGAGCGCCTGCCGAAGGGGGGTGGGGCGAGCGCCGGATACCTCTAGGCGTGTATCGGGTAGCGCGAAACCAAACTAAAGCCCGCTCGATTCCCGAGCGCCTGAGGGGGCTACCCGAAGCTGGCTACCCGAAGGAGAACGGGTGCCTTCGGTCGGCTCACTCTCCTGCGATTCCTCCTATGTCCGCCCTCATTGACGCAGTTCCTCGGCAGGGACGAAGCGCCGGAGTCGGGCTCGTGACCTAGGCCCCGTCCCGTTAATCCGGGTCCTGGCTTGGCGAGGCCCCTGAAGGGCCCTGCGGCGTTGTCCTCCTCGCCCGATGCTACGGCATCTGGCTTGTCGGACGCCTGGCCGGGTCCCCCCAGGGTCTCTCGCTCGCCGACGGACCGACCTACGTGACAGAGCCTAGCTCTTGACATGAGAGAGGGAAGCGAAGTATACTGCGCGGTGTAACCGGTTACACTCGCCCCGGGCCTTCCCCTCCAAGCGCGCGCTCCGATGCCCCGGCACACCATGTACGACGTAGCCCGCGAGGCCGGCGTGTCCGTCGCCACCGTGTCGCGCTGCTTCAACCGGAGCGGCCCGGTGCGCGAGCAGACGCGCCTCCGCATCGAGCGCGCGGCCGAGGCGCTCCGGTTCGTGCCGAACCGCGCGGCCCAGAGCCTCCGGGCCGTCCGGACGCACACGCTCGGCGTCGTCGTGCCGGACCTGCACGGCGCGTTCTTCTCGGAGCTGCTGCGCGGGCTGGACCAGGCCGCGCGCGCCCACCGGTACCACCTCCTCGTCGCCGGCTCGCACGGCTCGAAGGACGACATCCGGGCGGCGCTCCGCTCGATGAGCGGGCGCGTCGACGGCCTCGTGGTGATGAGCCCGGACGTGAGCGCCTCGACGGTCGAGGCGAACCTGCCGCGCCGCCTGCCGGTCGTCCTGCTCGGCGCGCACCGAGCCGGAAGCGCGGGCGCTGGAAGCGCGGGCACTGGAAGCGCGAGCCTCGACGTCCTCGGCATCGACAACGCGGGCGGGGCCGAGGCGATGATGCGGCATCTGCTCGGGCTGGGGCACCGCCGCATCGCCCACATCGCCGGGTCGGCCTCGAACCACGACGCCGAGGCGCGCCTCGGGGCCTACCGCGCGGCCCTCGCCGCCGCCGGACGCTCGGCCGACGGCCTCGTCTTCGAAGGCGACTTCACCGAGGAGGCGGGCTACCGGGCCGGCGAGCGCATCGCCGACCTGGGCGCGCCGCCGACGGCCGTCTTCGCCGCCAACGACGCCACCGCCGCCGGAGCCATCAGCGCGCTGCGCGCGCGCGGCCTCTCCGTCCCGGCCGACGTCGCGGTCGTCGGGTTCGACGACATCCCGCTGGCGCGCTACCTCAGCCCTCCGCTCACCTCGGTGCACGTCCCCATCCGCGAGCTCGGGGCGCGCGCCGTAGAACGGCTCGGGGCGGCCGTCGAGGCCGACGCGCCGCTCCCGCCCCGGCAGGACACCCTGCCGACCACGCTCGTCGTCCGCGCCTCGTGCGGGGCCGACGGCTCTTCCTGACCCTCACACCCAATCCCCCTCCCGCCATGAAGACTGCTACTTCGCTCCTCCTCGCCGCGCTGTGCCTGCCCGCCCTCCCGGCGGCCGCCCAGCCCCTCAGCGAGCGCTCGGACGCCATCTGGGCGCGCGCCACCGACGACGCCATCACCCTCGACGGGGTCCTCGACGAGGCGGCCTGGGCGGAAGCCGAGTCCCTCACGCTCATCTACGGGCAGCGAGCCGGCGACCCCGGCAGCGGCTACAAGGACGAGGGCACCGGCAACGACCCCCTCGACCCGCTCATGGCCGACGTCCGGTTCCTCATCAGCGGCGGCGAGCTCTACCTCGGCGCAACGGTCGAGGACAACTCCATCGGAGGGACCGAATTCAACCGGTTCGACGGCTTCCTGATGAAGTTCCGTGATGCCTCGGCGCGCGACGCGACTGTCGGCGATGCCCCGGTGACCGAGTACTTCTACGCCTGGATGTCGTTCGGCAAGGACCCCACGCCCGGCGCGGACCCCGCCTTTCTCGGCCCCTTCGGCGACCGGGACAACCCCGCCAACGTCGCCCGCTGGGACGCCGCCACAAGCGTCGACGGCACCTCGAACGACGACTCCTCGCCGGACGAGAGCTACGTGATGGAGATGCGCTTCAACCTCGACAGCCTCGGCTACGACGCCACGGCCAGCCTCGAGCAGATCGGGTTCTCGTTCTCGGTCTACGACGTCGACGGGTTCTTCCCGTTCAACGACGCCGCCTTCTCCTCGAACCGGACTTGGTGGCAGAGCGGCTTCGGCTTCGGCCCCAACGTCGGCCGCGTCTACGCCGACCCCGCCGTCACGGTCGACACCGCGCCCCTCCCGGGCCAGGCCTACGACTTCGTCATCGTCAACGGCTCCGAGTCCGACGCGCCGACCATCGACGGCGCGCTCGACGAGGACATCTGGGACTCGCTCGACGGCTTCGACATCCGCTTCGGCGACCCCGACCTCCGCGAGACCTACCCCGGCATCGGCGCGCTCACGAGCGGGCAGTTCCAGCCCGACATCGACGGCGACGGCTCGAACGACCTCCCGAGCGTCGTCGACCCCGCCGACGCCACGGTGAAGTGGTTCCACGACGGCACCCGGCTCTACGTCGGCGTCGACGTCCGCGACGCGGCCCTCTCGGCCAGCGACATGGCCGGCCCGGACTTCTGGGACGGCTTCCGCCTCAGCCTCAACCACCGCGCCGAGCTCGAGCCGAACGACAACTACCTCCTTCCGCTGCCGCTCAGCGTGCGCCTGAACGGGGACGGGGAGCTGGTGGCGGAGGAAGCGCTGGCAGGCTTCGCCGCCGACAACCCCGACGCCGTGGACTTCGCCGCGAGCATCGACGGGTCGGTCAACGACCCGGGCGACCCCGACGCCGGCTACCAGATCGAAATGGCCCTCGACCTCGACCTCTTCGGCTACCCGATGGACCTGGGGGACAACGTGCTCTTCGTCGGCGCGAACCTGTTCGACTACGACCTCCTCGACGACCCCACGGCGAGCTACGGCAGCCGGGCGTGGTTCTTCCGCGAGTTCGGCAACGACCGCGCCGCCGCCTACGCCTACCTCGACCCCAAGCCGCCGGTGGCCAGCGAAGGCGGGCCGGGCGCGGCACCGGAGCTCCGCCTCCTCGGGGCCGCCCCGAACCCGTTCGCCGGCGCGACGACGCTGCGCTACGCCCTGCCTGAGGCCGGGACGGTCACGGTCGACGTCTACGACGTGCTCGGGCGCCGCGTCCGCAGCCTCGACCTCGGCACGCAGCCGGAGGGCGCGACCAGCCTCCGCCTCGACGCCGCCGGGCTCGCCGCCGGGACCTACCTCTACCAGGTCCACCTCGACGGCGCGAGCGGCGCGAACGCCAGCCCGGTCGGCAAGGTAACGGTCGTGCGCTAAGCGAAAGGGGTGGGGGTACGGGAGGTTGGGGGTATGGGAGGACCATCCATCTCTCTACCCCCCCACTCCCAACCTCCCACGCCCCCATACCCCACCATGAAAGCGAAGCTGCTCCTGTTCGTCTCCTTGTTCACTCTGCTCGGTCTCGGGCCGGCGCAGGCCGCGGGCAAGCTCACCGGGCGCGTCGTGGACGAGGCCGGCACCGGGCTTCCCGGCGTCAACGTCATCGTCGAGGGGACCGGGCAGGGCGCGGCGACGGACGTCGAGGGGTACTACGTCGTCCTCAACGTCCCGCCCGGCACCTACGACGTCCGGTTCTCCGCCGTCGGCTACGTCCGCCGGACGGTCCAGGGCGTCCGCATCGCCTCGGACCAGACCACGACGCTCGACGCCGTGCTCCCCGAGGAGGTGATCGAGGGCCAGGAGATCGTCGTCGTGGCCGAGCGCCCGGTCGTCGACGTGACGCTCACCAGCCAGGTCGCCATCTTGCAGAAAGAGGACATCGACCTGCTCCCGGTCCAGGACCTCGCCGACCTCGTCGAGCTCCAGGCCGGCGTCGTCGACGGGCACTTCCGCGGCGGGCGCATCGGCGAGGTCCAGTACCAGGTCGAGGGCGTGACGGTCAACAACCCGTTCAACAACGAGTCGCTCATCCGGCTCGACCGCTCGCTCTTGCAGGAGGTCCAGGTCATCAGCGGGACCTTCGACGCCGAGTACGGGCAGGCGCTCTCGGGCGTCGTCAACGCCGTCCTCCGCGACGGCGACCCCGACGCCTTCGAGCTCAACGCCGAGACGTTCTTCGGCGACTACGTCTCGCCCGAAGGCAAGGACGAGTTCGCGAACATCGAGGAGCTCTCGCCGCTCGGGCGGCAGAACTACCAGCTCAGCCTCAGCGGGCCGACCGGCCTGGGCGGCACCACGTTCCTCCTCAGCGGCCAGCGCATCCTCGACGAGGGCTACCTCTACGGCGAGCGCGTCTTCCTGCCGACCGACAGCCTGGACCTCGAAAACGCCGCCGCCGTGCCGACCGGCGACGGGGCCATGCGCCCGCTCGGGTTCAACCGCGAGTGGAGCGCGCTCGGGCGGCTGACGAACCGCTCGCTCCTCCGGCGCGTCAAGCTCGCCTACCAGGCCGTCTTCGGCCAGTACGAGCGCAAGAACCGGGGGGCCTTCGGCGGCTCCTACGCCTACCGCCTCAACCCCGACGGGACCAAGACGCAGCGCCAGACCTCGCTCGTCCACGGCCTCGACGTGACCCACACCCTCAGCGGCCGGCTCTTCTACGAGCTGAACCTCCGCCAGAACTACATCGACTACCAGGACCTCGTCTACGACGACCTCCTCGACCCGCGCTACGCCCTCGCCGGGCCGCCGCGCGCGAGCGACAACCTGCAGGACGGGACGATCCTCGTTGGGGTCGATCCCGGGCGCTTCGTCCAGCGCACGAACGCCCTCGTGGTGAAGGGCGCGGTGACGTGGCAGGCGACGCGCGTGCACCTGCTCAAGGCCGGGGTCGAGGGCCAGGTGGCCGACCTCCGCTTCGGCGCGCCGGGCGGCTTCCTGACCGGACTCGAGGGCGGCGGCTTCGTCCCGAACGACTCCCTCCCCGAGTTCCGGGTGAACGACTACACCCCGGTCCAGGGCGCGGCCTACGTCCAGGACCGGATCGAGTGGAACGACCTCCGCGTCCGCGTCGGCCTCCGCGCCGAATACTTCGACCCGAACGCGACCGTCCCGAGCGACCTCCAGAACCCGGCGAATGCCATCGAGGGCGCGCCCGCCTCGCGGCCCGTCGACGCAAGCGCCAAGATTGCCGTCGCCCCGCGCCTCGGGGTCAGCTTCCCGGTCTCCGAGCGGGCGTCGCTGTTCTTCTCGTGGGGGCATTTCTACCAGGTCCCCGGCCTCGGCCAGTTCTTCTCGAACGCCGACTACTCCGTCCTGCGCGACCTCCAGGCCGGGAGCGTCTCCTTCGGCGTCCGCGGCAACCCCGACCTGCGGCCCGAGTTCACGGCGCAGTACGAGTTCGGCTTCAAGGCCGCGCTGACGCCGTTCCTCGGCCTCGACGTGGCGGCCTTCTACAAGGACATCCGCGACCTCCTCGGGGTCGAGTTCATCTCGACCTACGCCGCCGCCGAGTACGCCCGCCTCACGAACGTCGACTTCGGCAACGTCCGCGGGATCACCGTCGCCCTCGACCAGCGCCGCCTCGGGGCGAGGGAGGGCGTGGGCGTCTCGACGACGCTCGACTACACCCTCCAGCTCGCCCAGGGCAACGCCTCGGACCCGCGCGAGACCGCGACCCGCGCCGAGGCCGGCGAGGACCCGCGCCCCCGCGTGGTGCCCTTCGCGTGGGACCAGCGCCACACCGTCAACGGCACGCTCGTCGTCAACAAGCCCGAGAGCTTCTCCGTCACCGCCGTCCTCCGCTTCGGCACCGGCCAGCCCTACACGCCCGACATCGGGCTGCCCGGCTTCGACTCCAGCCTCGGCGCGAACTCCGCCCGCAAGCCGACGACCTTCATCACCGACCTCCGCGCCGAGAAGCTCTTCGCGCTCGGCGGCGTCACCCTCACGGCGTTCGGCCGGGTCTTCAACCTCTTCGACACCCGCTTCGACAACGGCTTCGTGTTCTCGACGACCGGCAGCCCGTTCTACACGCTCGCGCCGGTCGCGCAGCAGGGCCAGCTCCGCGACCCGAGCCGGTTCGCGGCCCCGCGCCGCATCGAGCTCGGCGTCTCCTTCAACGGCGCGCTCTCGCGGTAGGCTACCTCGAACCCACTCGCGGGGGTGCGACTCTAGAGCAAGTTCAACTCTGGAGAGTAAGCTCAACACAGCTATGGGTTTTTCCACTCAAACCACAGTAGAAAGTCATTCCCGCGCGGGCGGGAATCCAGAGGTCTAGCAGCCCTGCGGGTTCCCGCCTCCGGCACGCGTGCCTGCGCGGGGATGACTCAGAAAAGAAAGAGGAGGAACAACCCCGCCAACGATGACACGACCTGCACTTCCCATCTCCGCTCTCCTCACGGCGCTCCTCGCCGTCGCCGCCCCGCTCTCTGCGCAGGGCCTCGAGCCCGTCGTGCCGCCCGACCAGCGCGGGCAGATCGACGCCGAGCGCCTCGGGCAGCACGACGCCAACCGCCTCCGCACCCGGTTCTACAACTTCGGCATGGTCGGCGACTTCCCGCCGGACCCGCAGAGCGTCGACCTCTCGGTGTTCCACTCGGCCGAGGTCCCGAAGGGCACCGGGATGAACTACAGCGACGGCATCACCCCCTTCGTCCTCGCCCGCGTCGAGGAGACCGACGGCTCGACGGCCCACGTCATGGAGACCGGCTTCCGCGAGCGCCAGGCCATCAGCGCGACCACCAACCGCGCGATCCGCTTCGAGCCGCGCCCCGGCTACTTCCAGGCCGACCCCGCGACCAACGCCGGCCGCTCCGTCGCCGTCTCGAACGACCCCCGCACCTGGCCCGACGCCTGGCCCGACAAGCTCGGCGACGCCGACGACCCGGGGTGGGTCGGCTCGTGGAACGGCTACTTCGGCAAGCGCCCGGCGGCCGACCTCGAGAGCTTCTCGGTGATGGACGACCAGGCCTACAACAACGTCGACTTCTTCCCCGACAGCCGGGACGCCACGCGGCGCGGGCTCGGCCTCCGCGTCGAGGTCCGGGGCTTCCAGTGGGCCAACCCCCAGGCCGAGGACGTCATCTTCTGGCACTACGACATCGTCAACGAGTCCACGACGAGCTACGAGGACATCGTCTTCGGCCTCTACATGGACTCCGGCGTCGGCGGCAGCGCGCTCTCGTGCGACGGCATCTTCGAGAGCGACGACGACAACGCCTTCTACGACGCCGACGCCGCCTCGGGCGCGAGCGACCTCAACCTGGTCTACACCTGGGACAACGGCGGGCGCGGCGTCGACCTTCGGGGCAACTGCTCGCCGACCGGCTACCTGGGCTATGCCTACCTCGAAACCCCCGGCAACGCGTTCGACGGGCTCGACAACGACGACGACGGCATCACCGACGAGCTGCGGACGAACGCGCCGGGCGAGCGCATCGACGGGCAGGCCGCGATCCGCGACGCCGTCCTCGCCCGCTACGACCTCGCCCGGTTCGAGGAGCAGATCGGCCTGCTCGAAGACCGCCCCGCCTTCCGCGCCGGCGTTTGGTTTACGGGCGACGAGGACCTCGACTGGGTCGCCGACTTCCACGACACCGGGGCCGACGGCGTCTTCGGCACCGACGACGACGGCGAGGGCGACGGCCTCCCGACGCGCGGCGAGCCGAACGTGGACGACACCGACCTCGAGGAGAGCGACCAGATCGGCCTGACCGGCTTCAAGTTCAACCGCATCCGCCCCGGCGCGGGCAATCCTAACCAGGAGACCGACGGGATCGTGTTCTTCGACGACGGCCGGCAGTGGCCGCGCCGCCTCTACGAGCAGTTCACGAGCGCCGACCCCGCCGAAGCCTTCGACGAGCCGCTCGCGACCAACTACAACATCGCCTTCCTCTTCGCCAGCGGCCCGTTCCGCCTGCCCGCCGGCGCGCGCGAGCGCTTCAGCCTCGCCCTCGCCTACGGGGCCGACCTCGTGGACCTCCGCCGGACCGTCCGCACGGTGCAGCAGATCTACGACGCCAACTACCAGTTCGCCGAGCCGCCGCCCGCGCCCACGCTCCGCGCCGAGGCCGGCGACGGCCGCGTCACCCTCTACTGGAACGACGTCGCCGAGCGCGGCGTGGACCCCGTGACGAACGAGAACGACTTCGAGGGCTACCGCCTCTACCGCGCCACCGACCCCGACTTCCGCGACGCCCGCCTCCTCGCCCAGGAGAACCCGCGCGGCAACGGCCCCCTCGGCCTGCCGATTGCGCAGTTCGACCTCGCCAACGGCGTCACCGGATTCTCCGAGACCACCGCCAACGGCGAGCAGTACTGGCTCGGGACCGACAGCGGGATCGCCCACTCGTTCACCGACTCGACCGCCACGAACGGGCAGCTCTATTACTACGCCGTCACGGCCTACGACCGCGGCTCCGTCGAGGAGGATTTCTTCCCGAGCGAGAACCCGGCGGCCGTCAGCCGGACGCCGCGCGGCGGGGTGATCCTCTCGGAGAACGTGGTCTCGGTCCGGCCCGAGCCGCCGGTGCCGGGCTACGTCGCCGCGAGCGCCGCCGCCCCCGTGCAGGTCGCGGGCGAGGGCGTCGGGACGGTCGAGGTCCAGGTGCTCGACTCCGAGGCCGTCCCCGACGGGCACACCTTCCGGATCGACTTCACGAGCGAGCCCGACAGCGTCCGCGCCGCCTCCTACAGCCTGACCGACGTGACGACGGGCGAGGTGCTCTTCACGAGCGGCGAGGACCTCGGCGGCGCGGGCAACGGGATCGCCGGGGCCGGCCTCCAACCCATCGTCGACACCATCGAGGAGGTCCGCGTGGACTCGGTCGCCTCCGGCGTCACGGGAAGCACGGACCTCGTGGTCGAGGCCCGCTACGCGCCGGCGCTCCCGGCCAACCTCCGCCGGCCCGGCTACCCCGAGGACGTCCGCATCGAGTTCGCCGACGTGCCCGTGGACACCTCGCTCGCGGCCATTGGCATCCCGGCCGTGCCGTCGCACTTCCGCCTCGTCACGGCCGAGACCGGCACGCAGCTCGACTTCCGCTTCCGCGACCTCGACGGCGACCGGACGCTCGGCGCGCCGGGCGAGTTCGTCGAGGCCGTGACCTACGCCCCGGACGAGCCGACGCGGGCACGCGCGACGTGGCGCTTCGAGGTGCCCGGCGGCGCGAGCGTCTCCGACCCGCCCGGCGCGGGGGACGTCTACCGCCTGGAGGTCGCCACGCCCTTCACCCGGGAGACGGCCTTCGAGTTCACGACGGCGGGCGCGCGCATCGACGCGGCGCTCGAAGAGGAGGTCTTCCAGAACGACGAGCCGTACGTCGTCCCGAACCCCTACGTCGGCAGCGCCTCGTTCGAGACGGAGCGGTTCGGGGTCTCGGGCCGGGGCATCCGGCGGCTGGAGTTCCGCAACGTCCCGGCCGGGGCGACGCTCCGCATCTACACCGTGCGCGGGGCGCTCGTGCAGACGCTGACCCACGACGGCTCGACCGCCGGCATGGTGCCGTGGGACCTCCGCACGAAGGACAACCTCGAGGTCGCCCCGGGCCTCTACGTCTTCCACGTCGACGCCGGGCGCGCAGGCACCCACGTCGGCAAGTTCGCCATCATCAAGTGAGGCTGGTTCTCTGTCACGGGTCCTTTGCCATTAGTTACGGGCAAACGGCGAGTGACGAAGCCTACATTGCCATGACTCCTCCGATACCAAATCCGGCTGAAGACTTCGCGTTTCGAGCGCCACCCTTTGAAGCAGTCATCCCCGCGCACGCGAGGAACCAGGACCTGGGCAGCCCCGTGGGTCCCCGCCTGCGCGGGGATGACGTGGCTTCAAAAACCGGGTCTGGTATGAAACGATTCGCCTTCGCCGCCGTCCTCGCGGCGTGCACCCTGACGCCGTGTGTGTCCGCGCAGACGAACGCCGGCACGACGGTCGGGCAGTTCCTGCTCATCGAGCCCAGCGCGCGCCTGGCCGCGATGGGCAACGCCGGGGTCACGAGCGCCGACGAGGTGCTCGCGGCCTACTACAACCCCGGTGCCCTCGGCGCGCTCGACGCCTCGGACGCGCAGTTCACGCATGCCCCCTGGTTCGCGGGCATCACCTACGACCACGCCGCGGTCGCCCTCCGGGTCCCGCGCGTGGGCAACCTGATGCTCAGCGCGACGCTCCTCAACTCCGGCGACATCGCCGTCCGCACGGTCGACCAGCCGCTCGGCACCGGCGAGCAGTACCAGGTCCAGAACCTCGCCTTCGGGGTGGGCTACGGGCGGCGGATCACAGACCGCTTCGCCGCCGGGGCGCAGGTGACCTTCCTCCGGGAGACCATCTGGCGCTCGTCGCTGAGCGCGGTTGGGTTCAACGTCGGCGTCCGCTACCAGCTCGTCGAGGGCGGGCCCGTCCTCGGGGCGAGCCTCGTCAACTTCGGCACGCGCGGGCGCTACGACGGCCTCGACCTCTCGGTCCGCTTCAACCCCGACCCCGGCGCGACGGGCAACAACTCGGCGCTCCCGGCCGAGGCCGCGACGGACCGCTACTCGCTGCCGGTCCTCTTCCGGGTCGGCGTCGGCTGGCCGGTCCGGCTCGGCGGCGCGAACCGCGTACTCTTCGCCGTCGACGCGGCGCAGCCGAGCGACAACACCGAGAGCCTGAGCCTCGGGGCCGAGTGGACCTACGGCGACCTCCTCGCGCTCCGCGCCGGCTACCAGAACCTCTTCCAGCAGGACGCCGAGGGCGGCCTCACGCTCGGCGGCGGCCTCCGCTACGCGCTGCCCTCGGCGACGGCCCTCCGGTTCGACTACGCCTGGAACAGCTTCGGGCGGATCGGCAACGCCCAGCGCTTCACCGTCGGCTTCTCGTTCTGACCCCGGCCAGAGGGCCTGACCTCGAACCGGACCAGGCCCGCCTCGTCCCTACATCTCCTCGCTCATGCTTCGTCTTCGCTACTACCTCTTTGCGCTGCTTCCGTTTGTGCTCGCGGTCGCCGCCGGGGCGCAGCCGGCTCCCGAGCGGCTCGTCACGCGCAGCGGCGAGACCGAGGTCGTGCTCCACTGGGACGCCGTCGCCGAGGCCGACGCCTACCGCGTCGAGCGCACCGCCCTCCCGAATGGGGTGGCCGAGACCGTCGGCGAGCCGGCCGTCCCGTATTTCGTGGACCGCGCCATCGAGAGCGGGCAGCCCTACGTCTACACCGTCCGTGCCCTCGACGAGGGCGCGGTGGGGCCGCCCTCCGCCCCGGCCGACGCCCTCCCGCGCCCGCTCACCGACGACGAGTTCCTCGACCTCGTCCAGGTCCTCGCCTTCGACTATTTCTGGTACGAGGCGAACCCCGCGACCGGCCTCGTCCGGGACCGCAGCCAGCCCGGCTCGGCCAGCAGCATCGCCGCGGTCGGGTTCGGGCTGACGGCGCTCGGCATCGGGGCCGACCACGGATACGTCACGCGCGAGCAGGCCGCCGCGCGGACGCTCACCACGCTCGAAACCCTGTGGAACGCGCCCCAGGGACCCGAGACCAGCGGGACCGCCGGCTACAAAGGCTTCTTCTACCACTTCCTCGACGCGGCGACCGGCCTCCGCGACGGCACGAACGAGCTCTCCACCATCGACACGGCGCTCTTGATGGCCGGGGTGCTCTACGCCGGCGAATACTTCGACGGCGACACCCCGGCCGAGGCCGAGATCAGGGCGCTCGCCGAGGCGCTCTACGAGCGCGTCGACTGGCGGTGGAGCCAGGCCGGCGGCTCCGGCATCCGCCTCGGCTGGTTCCCCGAGAGCGGGTTCCTCGACATCCGCTGGATCGGCTACAACGAGGCGATGATCCTCTACCTCCTCGGCTTCGGCTCGCCGACCTTCCCGGCGGTCCCGGACTGGAGCTTCTGGACGAGCGGCTACGACTTCATCACCGCCCAGGGCTTCCAGTTCATCGGGTTCCCGCCGCTCTTCGGGCACCAGTACAGCCACGCCTGGGTCGACTTCCGCGGCATCCAGGACGCCTACACGCGGCAGCGCGGGCTGGACTACTTCGAGAACTCCCGCCGCGCCACCCTCGCCCAGCGGGCCTACTGCATCGACAACCCCGGCGGCTTCCCCAACTACGGCCCGAACGAGTGGGGCCTGACGGCCTCCGACGATCCGGTCGCCGGCTACGCCGTCCACGGCGCGCCGCCCGCCGTCAACGACAACGGCACGATCACCCCGACAGCGGCGGGTGGCTCGATTGCCTTCACGCCCGAGGAGTCCACGGCCGCGCTCCGCCACATGTACGCGACCTACCCCAACAGCCTGTGGCGCGAGTACGGCTTCCGCGACGCCTACAACCTCGACCGCACGTGGTTCGCCCAGGACTACCTCGGCATCGACCAGGGGCCGTTCGTGCTGATGATCGAGAACCTGCGCACCGAGGGCGTCTGGGACGTCTTCATGCAGAACGACGCCGTCCAGCTCGGCCTGGAGCGCGCCGGCTTCGAGCCGACCTCGACCGCCGCCGAGACCAGCCCCGACTTGGCGACGCTGGAGCTGGCCGCCTACCCGAACCCGCTCCGGGACCGGGCCGAGGTCCGCTTCACGCTCCCGGCCGCCGGCCCGGTCAGCCTCGCGGTCTTCGACGTGCTCGGGCGCGAGGTGGCGACGCTCCTCGGCGGCCCCCAGCCCGCCGGCGAGCACGCCGTGCCGCTCCTCGCGCGGCTGCGGAGCGGGGTCTACGTCCTCCGCCTCCAAGCGCCCGGCGGCGTGGCGACGCGGAAGCTCACCGTCGTCGACTAGCGAGGAGCCCAGATGAAGGAGAGGATGGGAGGGAGGGAGCAGGGGAGGATGGCACGGCACGGCGCTGCTGTCGCGGTGCTTCTGCTCGCGGTGCTGTCGGGCTGCGCTCCGCCCGCCGCGCCGCCCGCCGCGCCGGTCGCCGGCGAGACCGAGGCGTTTCTCGACACGCTCCAGGCCCGGACGTTCGCCTTCTTCTGGGAGACGGCCAACCCCGCCAACGGCCTCGTCCCGGACCGCTGGCCGACGGAGAGCTTTTCGAGCGTCGCCGCCGTCGGGTTCGGGCTGACGGCCCTCGGCGTGGGCGTCGAGCGCGGGCACGTCGCGCGCGCCGAGGCCGCCGACCGCGCGCTCACCACGCTCCGCTTTTTCTGGCAAGCCCCGCAGCACGCCGAGGCCGACGGCGCGACGGGCCACCGGGGGTTCTTCTACCACTTCCTCGACATCGAGACCGGCGTGCGCTTCGAGACCGTCGAGCTCTCGACGATCGACACGGCGCTGCTCGTGGCCGGCGCGCTCTTCGCCCGCGAGTACTTCGACGGCGACACCCCTGCCGAGGCCGCGATCCGCGCCTACGCCGACTCGCTCTACCAGCGGGTCGAGTGGGACTGGGCGCAGCCGCGCGCGCCGCTCCTGAGCCACGGCTGGACGCCCGAGGCCGGGCCGATCCCCTACGACTACGGCGGCTACAACGAGGCGATGATCCTCTACCTCCTCGCCCTGGGCTCGCCGACCTTCCCCGCCGACGCCGGGGCCTGGCGGGCCTACACCGGCGGCTACGCCTGGGCGGAGTTCTACGGGCACGAGTTCCTCCAGTTTGCCCCGCTCTTCGGCCACCAATACAGCCACACCTGGATCGACTTTCGCGGCATCCGGGACGCAACCATGCTCGAAAAGGGGATCGACTACTTCGAGAACTCGCGCCGCGCCACGCTCAGCCAGCGCGCCTACGCCGCCGACAACCCCCTCGGCTGGACCGGCTACGGCCCCGACGTCTGGGGGCTGACGGCCTGCGACGGCCCCGCCGACACGACGCTCGTCTTCGGCGGCGAGGCCCGCGCCTTCCACACCTACTGGGCGCGCGGGGCGAGCGCCGTCTACACCAACGACGACGGCACACTCGCCCCGACGGCCGCCGGCGGCTCCATCCCCTTCGCCCCCGAGGTCACGATCCCCGCGCTCCAGGCGATGCGCGCCCGCTACGGCGACGACCTCTTCGCGCGCTACGGCTTCCTCGACAGCTTCAACCCCTCGTTCACCTTCACCGGCCTCGACCTGCCGCACGGCCGCGTCGTCCCCGGCAAAGGCTGGTTCGACGGCGACTACCTCGGCATCGACCAGGGGCCGATCCTGCTGATGGCCGAGAACCACCGGACGGGCCTCGTCTGGGAGACGATGAAGCGCAGCCCCTACCTCGTGCGCGGGCTGCGCCGGGCAGGCTTCTCCGGCGGCTGGCTCGACCGGCAGCCCGAGCCCCGGGTCGAGGTCGTCATCCACCGGCGCGGGGAGGCCGTCCTCGATGAGTGAACGATGCGAGGGAGGATGGGGGGGTGTGGGAGTGTGGGAGTGGTTTTTTACCCCCATCCTCCCACTGCCCCACACCCCCACACTCGCCCTTCTGCTCACCCTCCTCCTCGCCGCGTGCGGGGGGGCAGACGACGAGGCGGTCGTGGTCGAGTTCTGGGCGATGGGGCGTGAGGGCGAGGTGGTCGAGGCGCTGATGCCGGAGTTCGAGCGGGAAAACCCTGGCGTCCGCGTCGAGGTGCAGCAGCTCCCGTGGACCTCGGCCCACGAGAAGCTGCTCACGGCCTACGCCGGGCGCGCCACGCCCGACCTCGCCCAGCTCGGCAACACCTGGGTCGCCGAGATGCAGGCCCTCGGCGCGCTCGAACCGCTCGGGCCGTGGGTGGCCCGCTCGGCGGTCGTGGACTCGGGCGACTACTTCTCCGGCATCTGGGACACCAACGTCCTCGGCGGGCAGCTCTGGGGCGTCCCGTGGTACGTCGACACGCGGCTGCTCTTCTACCGGACGGACCTCCTCCGCGAGGCCGGGGTCGAGGCGGTGCCCGCGACGTGGGACGGCTGGCTGGGCGCGATGCGCGCCGTGCAGGCGAACGCCGGGCCGGGCCAGTACGCGGTGCTCCTCCCGCTCAACGAGTTCGAGCCCCTCCTCATCCTCGGCCTCCAGGCCGGCGACCTCCTCCGCGACGGCGACCGCTACGGTGCCTTCAGCGAGCCGGGCTTCCGCCGCGCCTTCGCTTTCTACGTGGACCTCTTCCGCGAGGGCCTCGCCCCGCCCGTCACGGGGGCGCAGATCTCGAACGTCTGGCAGGAGTTCGCGGGCGGCACCTTCGCCTTCTACATTACCGGGCCGTGGAACATTGGCGAGTTCAAGCGCCGGCTGCCACCCGAGATGCAGGACCGGTGGATGACCGCGCCGATGCCGGGGCCGGACGGGCCGGGCGTCTCCGTCGCCGGCGGCGCGAGCCTCGTCCTCTTCGAGCGCTCCGCGCGCAAAAGGGAGGCGTGGGCCCTCGCCGAGTACCTCTCTCGCCCCGACGTGCAGGCCCGCTTCTACGAGCTGACCGGCGACCTCCCCGCGCGCGAGTCGGCCTGGGACGACCCCGTGCTGGCGAACGACGTCTACGCCCGGGCCTTCCGGGAGCAGCTCGGCCGGGTCCGCCCGAGCCCCAAGATTCCCGAGCAGGAGCGCATCGCGCAGCGCCTCCGCGAGGCCGCCGAGTTCGCCGCGAGCGGGCGGATGAGCGTCGACGAGGCCCTCGCCGCGCTCGACCGCGACGTGGACCGGATGCTCGAAAAACGCCGGTGGCTGCTGCAACGGGCGAGCACGGAGGACTGAGCCGATGCACCACCCCAACCGCCTCGCCGCGTTCGACCCCCCGCTTTTCCGTCCATCGCTCCGGGACTCGTCCCTGCGCTCAGGGACGGGAAAGCTGTCCCCCTCGTTGAGGGGGACAGCCCCGCGCAGCTACGAGCGCAGCGAGTGCAAGTGGGGCGGGGGGTCCGCTCCCACACCCTCACACGCCCAACCCCAGCCGTGAGTGCCGTCGTCCATACCGATCCCTCGACCCAGGTCAGCGTCGCGAATGCGCCGCTGCCGGTACCCCGTCGTCGGCGTCGGGAGGCGTCGGGCGGATCGAGGGCGGCTGTGCTCTTCCTCGCGCCGGCGCTCACGGTGATCGGGGCGTTCTTCTTCCTGCCCGTCCTCGCCGCCTTCCTGCTCAGCTTCACCGACTTCGACATTTACGCCCTCGGCGACCTCGGGACGGCGCGCTTCGTCGGGGCCGAGAACTACGCCCGGCTCGTCCGGGACCCGCTCTTCTGGAAGGCGCTGGGCAACACGTTCTATTTCGTCCTCGTCGGCGGGCCGCTCTCGGTGGCGGTCTCGCTCGGGGCGGCCCTCCTCGTCAACGCCCGGCTGGCGCGGTTTCAGGGGTTCTTCCGCACCGTCTACTTCGCGCCCGTCGTGACCACGCTCGTCGCCGTCGCCGTCGTGTGGCGCTACCTCTACCACGGGCGCTACGGCCTCTTCAACTACGCGCTCGGGTTCGCCGGCCTCGGCCCCGTGGACTGGCTCGGCAACCCGGCGTGGGCGATGCCGGCGATCATCCTCCTCGCGGTGTGGAAGAACTTCGGCTACAACATGATCATCTTCGTCGCCGGCCTCCAGAACGTCCCCGACGAGCTCTACGAGGCCGCCCGGATCGACGGCGCGGGCGCGTGGCAGCAGTTCCGCCACGTCACGGTGCCGATGCTCGCCCCGACGTTCCTCTTCGTCGGCATCATCACGATGATCGGCTACTTCCAGCTCTTCGCCGAGCCCTACGTGATGACCGAGGGCGGCCCGCTCCAGAGCACCGTCTCGATCGTCTACCTGATGTACGAGGAGGGCTTCAAGTGGTGGAATCTGGGCTACGCCTCGGCCGTGGCGTTCGTGCTCTTCGCCATCATGCTCGTCGGCACGCTCGTCCAACTGAGGTTCCAGAAAGAGGAGGAGTGAGAATGGTCAATGGTCATCGTTTAATGGTCAATGGTCAACGGCTAACCTCGCCACACATTGACCATTGACAACGGACCATTGACAACGGACTCTTCCTCACCCGAACCCCACCGTGAAAACGATTCTCAAACAGCTCCTCCTCTACGCCGCCCTCACCGTGGGAGCCATGCTCACGGCGGTCCCCCTCCTGTGGATGCTCTCGGCGTCGCTGATGCCGCAGGGCGAGGCGAGCGCCTTCCCGCCGCCGCTCCTGCCGAGCCGCGCGACCCTCGCCCACTACGCCGACCTCTTCGCCCGCGCCGAGATGGGGCGTTACTTCTTCAACAGCCTCTTCCTGGCGAGCGCCGTCACCCTCCTTTCGCTGCTCCTCAACTCGATGGCGGGCTACGCCTTCGCCAAGCTCCGCTTCCGGGGGCGCGACGGGCTCTTCCGCGCGCTCCTGGCCGCGCTCGTCATCCCGGCGCAGGTGGCGATGCTCCCGCTCTTCCTCGAGATGCGCGCGCTCGGGCTCGTCAACACCTACGGCGGCGTGATCGTCCCGGCGCTCGCCGGCATCTTCGGCATCTTCCTCGTCCGGCAGTTCGCCCTCTCGATCCCCGAGAGCCTCCTCGAGGCCGCCCGGATCGACGGCGCGAGCGAGTTCCGTATCTACTGGTCGGTCGCGCTGCCGCTGATGAAGCCGATCCTGGTGACCCTCGCCCTCTTCACCTTCATGGGGACGTGGAACGACTTCATGTGGCCGCTGATCGTGCTCACCGACGACGACCTGTACACGCTCCCCGTCGCCCTCGCCACGCTCTCGCGCGAGCGCGTGCAGGACAACGAGCTGATGATGGCCGGGGCGGTGGTGACGGTGCTGCCTGTCCTCGTGGTGTTCCTGGCACTTCAGCGCTACTACATCCGCGGCATCATGATGGGCAGCGTGAAGGGGTGAGAGTGGGAGTGTGGGAGGATAGGGGTGTGGGGGGTCCGATCTGACACGATGAAAAGGATGACACCGATACCAACGACCCGTAGGGACACGGCACGCCGTGTCCTGCTGATGGTGCTTGCTCTCCTGACGTCCTTCTCGGCCCTCGCGCAGACGGTTCTCCTCGACGCGTTCGAGTCGCTCGACGGGTGGCGGGCGGCACCGGCCGACGGCGTCGCGCTCGACCTCTCGCTCGGCGAGGGGGTGGACGGGCGGGCGCTGCGGCTCGACTTCGACTTCCACGGCGGGGGCGGCTACGCGATCGCCACCAAAGCCTTCGCCCTCCCGCTCCCGGCGAACTACCGCTTCCGGTTCTCGGTCCGCGCCGAAGGCCCCGGCGGCGGCCCCGCGCCCGTCAACGACCTCGAGTTCAAGCTCGTGGACGAATCCGGCGAGAACGTGTGGTGGCACAACCGCCGCCGCTTCGCCTACCCCACCGGCTGGCAGACACTCACCTCGAAAAAGCGCCACGTCGAGTTCGCGTGGGGACCTGCCGGTGGGGGAGAGCTGGAGCGCGTCGGCGCGGTCGAGTTCGTCGTCACCGCCGCCGAGGGCGGACGCGGGACCGTGTGGATCGACGACTTCACGGTCGAGGCTCTGCCGCCGCCGGCCCCCTACACCGGCACGCCCACCGCGGCGGCGACGGCCGGCGACCCCGACGCGCTCTTCGACGCCGACTCGACGACTGCGTGGCTGGCTCCGCCGGGGCCGCAGACCCTCGCGGTGGACTTCGGCGAGGAGCGCGAGTTTGGCGGCCTCGTGCTCGAATGGGGCGAAGGCGAGGCCGCCTCGGACTACGTCGTCGAACTCTCGGGCGACGGCGAGCGGTGGGTGAAGGTCTTCGAGGCCCACGGCAGCCGGGGCGGGCGCGACGTGGTCCCGACGCCCGATGCCGAGGCGCGGTTCGTCCGGGTGACGTTGCAGAAGAGCGCCGGGGGCGCGAGCGCCGGGGGCGCGGGCTACGTGCTCCGCCGGTTCGAGGTGCTCGCGCTCGACGTCACCGAGTCGGCGAACGCGCTCTTCGGCGAGATCGCTGCGCACGCGCCGAGGGGCCGCTACCCGCGCTACTTCGGCGGCGAGCAGGTCTACTGGACCGTCGTCGGTGCGGACGGCGACGAGAAGGAGGCGCTCGTCGGCGAGGACGGGCGCGTCGAGGTCGGCAAGGCTCGGTTTTCCATCGAGCCTTTTCTCTGGGCCGACGGCCGCCTCCTCGGCTGGCACGAGGCGGACTCGACGACGCAGGCGCTCGTTCGCGGCGATCTACCGATTCCGAGCGTCACGCGATACTATGACGATCTCGCCCTCACCATATCCGCCTTCGCCACCGGTGAGGCCGGCAAGAGTTCGCTCATCGTTCGTGCCCGCGTCGAAAACCATTCAGCCGGTGCGGATTCGGTGCGGCTCTTCCTGGCATTGCGGCCTTTCCAGGTCAACCCGCCGTGGCAGTTTCTCAACACCGTCGGCGGCGTTGCGCCGATCCACTCGATGCAGGTGCAGGACAAAGCGATAGCGGTGGACGACAAGCGCCTTGTTTCGACGAGGCCCTTCGATGCGGCTGGTGCCGCCCCTTTCGCAGCAGGCGATGTGGTGGAATGGATGGAGAGGGGCGAAGTGCCGCCGTGGAAGTCCGTTGAGGACCCGGTGGGTTACGCCTCGGCCGCGCTCGCGTATGATCTCGCCCTCGGCCAGGAAATCCTGCTCTATGTGCCTTTTCACGAGGCGTCGCGTCCGCCTCGGTTTCCGCAGGGCCCCGTCGAGAGCGAATGGGTGCGGAAGCTCAGCCGGGTACAGTTCACGCTGCCGCCCGAGGCCGGTGATCTCGCCGAGACGATCCGCAGCACGCTCGGCTACATCTTCGTCAACCGCGACGGGGCGGCGATTCAGCCCGGCTCGCGGGCCTACGACCGCTCGTGGATCAGGGACGGCGCGCTCACCTCGTCGGCGCTCCTCCGGCTCGGCCACGCCGACGCGGCGAAAGCTTTCGCCGAGTGGTATGCACCGTTCCAGTACCCGAGCGGCAAGGTCCCGTGCTGCGTCGACGACCGCGGGGCCGACCCCGTGCCCGAGCACGACAGCCACGGCGAGCTCGTCTTCCTCGTCGCCGAGGTCCACCGCTTCACGCGTGACGACGCCTTCCTCCGCCGGATGTGGCCCCACGTCGAGGCCGCCGTGGGCTACCTCGACGCGCTCCGGCACGAGCGGCTCGGGCCGGCCTACGACGCCGACACGCTCCTCGCCTACCGCGGCCTGCTGCCGGAGTCGATCTCGCACGAGGGCTACTCGGCCAAGCCGATGCACTCGTACTGGGACCAGCTCTTCGCGCTCAAAGGGCTGAAGGACGCCGTCTACGTCGCCGAAGCCCTCGGCGAAACCGAGGCCGCCGCCCGGTTCAACACGATCCGCGACGCCTTCGCCGGCGACCTCGGGGCCTCGTACCACCAGGCGATGGCGCGGCGCGGGATCGACTACCTCCCCGGCTCGGTCGAGCTCGGCGACTTCGACCCGACCTCGGTATCGATCGCCCTCGACCCCGTCGACGCCCGCGACGTGCTGCCCGAGGGCGCGCTCGAGGCGACGTTCGAGCGCTGGTGGGACTTCTTCGAGCAGCGCCGCGACGGCGGGGAGTGGGAGGCGTACACGCCCTACGAGTGGCGCAACGTCGGCGCGCTCGTCCGCCTCGGCGAGCGGGAGCGCGCGCTCGACGCCCTCGGCTGGTTCATGGGGCACCGCCGGCCCGAGGCGTGGAACCAGTGGGCCGAGGTCGTCTGGCGCGACCCGCGCGCGCCGAGGTTCATCGGCGACATGCCGCACACCTGGGTCGGCAGCGACTTCATCCGCGCCGTGACCGACCTCTTCGCCTACGAGGAGGGCGACCGGCTCGTCGTCGGGGCGGGCCTCCCCGAGGCGTGGGCGCGGGCTCCGGGCGGCGTCGGCGTGCGCGGGCTGCAGACCCACCACGGCCCGCTGAGCTACCTCCTCCGCGTCCAGGGCGACGAGGCGACGTTCGAGATCGAGGACGGGCCAGGCGTTCCGCCGGGTGGCCTCGTCGTCCGGTCGCCCTTCGACGCGGCGCGCTCGGCGACCGTCGGCGGCGAGGCCGCCGAGGTTGCCGGCAACTCGGTCGTCGTGCGCGCGCTCCCCGCCCGCGTCGTGTTCAGGCGCTGAGGACACGAGGCGTCGTGCCCCTGCGGATTCTCTTCAACCACCTCTTCTTCGTACAAACCTGTGGAAATGACTTCTGATCGGCTGACTTCCGGCGACGCCGTGCGCGTCGGCTTGGGCGGGCTCCAGGCCCCGGTGCCGCGCGTGGGACTGCTGGCGGGCGACGGGTTGCGGGCCGTCGTCACGGCAGCCGGCTCCGGCTTCGTCGCCTTCGGCGAGCGCGACCTGACGCGGTGGCGCGGCGACCGCGTGCGCGACGCCGACGGCTACTTCGTCTACCTCCGCGACCTGGACACCGGCGCGGTGTGGTCGGCGGGCTTTGAGCCGACGCGCCGCGTGCCGGGTCGCTACGAAGCGCGGTTCGGCGTGGGCGTCGTCGAGATCGAGCGGGAGGACGACGGGGTCGAGACGTGCCTCGCCGTCTGCGTCGCGCCGGACGCGCCGGCGGAGCTGCGCCGCCTGGGGCTCACGAACCGCTCGGGCCGCCCGCGCCGGATCGAGGTGACGAGCTACGCCGAGCTCGTGCTCCACCACCGCGCCGCCGACGCCGCGCACCCGGCCTTCTCGAAGCTCTTCGTCGAGACCGAGAAGCTCGAGGGCCGCCCGGTCCTCGTGGCCCGCCGCCGCCCGCGCAGCCCGGACGACGCGCCGGTCTGGGCCGCCCACGTCGCCGGCGAGGCGACGGCGTGGGAGACCGACCGCCTCCGCTTCCTCGGTCGAGGCCGGAGCACGGCGAACCCCCGTGCCCTCGACGCCGGGGCCGACCTTTCCGGCACGACCGGGGCCGTGCTCGACCCCGTCTTCAGCCTCCGCCGCACGGTCTCGCTCGAGCCCGGCGCGTCGGTCGAAGTCTGCTTCGGCCTCGTCGGCGGCGAGAGCCGGGAGGCCGTCCTCGCGGTGGCCGAGCGGTTCCGCGATCCGTCCGCCGTCCGCGCCGCGTTCGACGCGGCGGCGCGGCACGCGCGGGCTTCGCTCGGCGGCCTCCGGGACTCGTCCCTCGGCACCTCGGCCGGCGAGGCCGAGCGCTTCGACCGCTGGGCTGCTGCGCTGCTCTACGGCGACCCGGCCCTCCGAGCCCCGGAGGCCACGCTGCGCGCGGTGGAAACGCCGCTGGGCGGCCTCGGCGCGCTCGGCATCTCGGCGGCCGACCCGCTCGCCGTCGCCCGGCTCGAAACGCCCGACGCCCTCGCCGTCCTGCCGACGCTGCTGAAGGCGAAGCGCTACTGGGCGAGCCGGGGCCTCGACGCGCCGCTCGTCGTGCTCGCCGGCGCGGACGTGCAGGCCGAGGTCGAGGAGCACACCGCCGGGGCCGACGGCGTCCACGTCGCCGTGCTCGGGGAGGCGGACGAGGCCCTCGTCGCCCTCGTCGAGAGTGCGGCGCGGCTCTGGACCGACGGCTCGGTGCCGGAGCCGGAAGAGGCCGAGCCGCTGTCTATACCTACTCCTCCCTCTCCGCCTCTTTCCCTCCCTGCCTGCCACACTCCCCCGCACGAAAACCTGCAACACTTCAACGGATTCGGCGGCTTCTCAGCCGACGGCAGTGAGTACGTCATCCGCATCGAGCCGGGCGAGGACGGCCACCTCCGCGTGCCGCCGCTGCCGTGGTCGAACGTGCTGGCGAACGAGGAGGCCGGCTGCCTCGTCACCGAGCGCGGGGCCGTCCACTCGTGGGCCGCCAACAGCCGCGAGAACCGGCTGACGCCGTGGAGCAACGACCCCGTCGCGGACCCGCACGGCGAGGCGCTCTACGTCCGCGACGACGCGACGGGCGCGTTCTGGAGTCCGATGCCCGGCCCGGTCCCCCGGCCCGTCGCCCACGAGGTCCGCCACGGCTGGGGCTACACGACGTTCCGCCACGAGGCCGACGCGCTCGGGCACGAGCTCACGCTCTTCATCCCCCGGCACGACCCCGTCCGCATCGCCCGCCTCCGGCTCACGAATCACGGCGCGGCGGCGCGGCGGCTGACCCTCGTCAGCTACGCCCGCCTCGTCCTCGGCGACGCCCCCGAGCGCGACGGCCGGTTCGTCCTCACCGAAGCGGAGGGCGACATCCTCCTCGCCCGCAACCCGACGGCGGCGGAGTTCGCGGGCCGCGTCGCCTTCGCCGCCGCCGCCGGAGTGGCCGGGGTCGAAGGGCGCGGCCCGGAGGTGGCGTCGTTCACTACCAGCCGCACCGCCTTCCTCGGCCGCCACGGCAGCCCCGAGGCTCCGCGCGCGCTCCGCTCGGACGCGCCGCTCGACGGGGCGACGGGGGCCGGCCTCGACCCGTGCTTCGCCCTCGCCGTGCCGGTCGAGGTCGGGCCGGGCGAGACCGCCGAGGTCGCCTTCCTGCTCGGGCAGACGGACGAGCGCGCGGCGGCGCTCGACCTCGTGGCGCGCTACCGGGAGCCCGGCGCGGTCGAGGCGGCGCTCGGCGCGGTGCGCGGGTTCTGGAAGGACACGCTCTCGGCCCTCCAGGTCGAGACCCCGGCCCCGGAGATCGACCTGCTCGCCAATGGGTGGCTGCTCTACCAGGACCTCGCCTGCCGGATGTGGGGGCGGACGGCGTTCTACCAGTCCGGCGGGGCCTTCGGCTTTCGCGACCAGATTCAGGACGCCACCGCGCTCGTCTACGCCCGCCCCGATCTGCTGCGCGCCCAGCTCCTGCTCCACGCGGGGCACCAGTTCGAGGAGGGCGACGTGCTCCACTGGTGGCACCCGCCGACCGGCAAGGGCATCCGCACCCACTTTTCCGACGACCTCTTGTGGCTCCCCTACGCCACCGCGTTCTACGTCGAGACGACGGGCGACGCCGGGGTCCTCGACGAGGCCGCGCGCTACCTCACGGCGCGGCACCTGAAGCCGGGCGAGGACGAGGCGTTTCTCGTCCCCGAGGACGCCGGCACCGAAGGCTCGCTCTTCGAGCACGGCTGCCGCGCGCTCGACCGCTCCCTCACGAAGGGCGCGCACGGCCTCCCGCTGATGGGCTCGGGCGACTGGAACGACGGCATGAACTCGGTCGGCGACGAGGGCCGGGGCGAGAGCGTCTGGCTCGGCTTCTTCCTCGCCCACATCCTCAAGCGCTTCCTCCCGCTCTGCGACGCGCGGGGCGAGGCCGAGCGCGCGGGGCAATACCGCGCCTACCTCGCCGACCTCGAAGCCGCCCTCAACGACGCCGGGTGGGACGGCGACTGGTACCGCCGCGCCTACTACGACGACGGCACCCCGCTCGGCTCGACCCAGAACGACGAGTGCCGGATCGACGCCATCGCCCAGGCCTGGTCCGTGATCTCGGGCGTGGCCCCGAACGACCGGGCCGAGGCCGCGCTCGACGCCGCCGAGGCGCACCTCGTCCGCGAGGGCGAGGGGCTGATCCGCCTGCTCACGCCGCCGTTCGACAGGACGGAGCACGACCCCGGCTACATCAAGGGCTACGTCCCCGGCGTCCGCGAGAACGGCGGGCAGTACACCCACGGCGTCCTCTGGCTCGTCCGGGCGATGGCCGAGGCCGGCCGGACGGACCGCGCCGCCGACCTCCTCGCGATGCTCTCGCCCGTCGCCCGCACCCGGACCGCCGAGGCCGCCGAGCGCTACAAGACCGAGCCGTATGTGGTCGCCGCCGACGTCTACTCGGTCGCGCCGCACGTCGGGCGCGGCGGGTGGACGTGGTACACCGGCTCGGCGGGCTGGACCTACCGCGTCGCGGTCGAGTCCATCCTCGGCTTCCGGGTCGAGGGCGGGGAGGCGCTCGTCCTCGAACCGCGCATCCCCGCCGCCTGGCCCGGCTTCTCGCTGCGCTACCGCCTCCCCGACGGCAGCGGGACGCGCTACGTCGTCGAGGTCGAGAACGGCGCGGACCGGGCGGGGGCAGACCTGGACGGCGAGGCCGCCGAGTTCGAGGGTGGCGCTCTTCGCATCCCGCTCCGGCGCGACGGGGCGACCCACCGCGTGCGCCTCCGCCTCGCGCCCTGACGCCGCCTTCCGTGAGGCCACCGCCATGAACCCTCTTCCCCTCGCTGCCATGCTGCTCTTCGCCGGTGCCGCCTCCGCTCAAGCCCCACAGCCGGGCGAGCAGGTGCCGCAGACCTTCGAGTACGGCGCGTCCGACCGGGCGCTCTCGTACCTCCTCTACCTGCCCGAGGGCTACGAGCCCGCCGGCTCCGAGCCCGAGGGCCCGGCGTGGCCGCTCGTGCTCTTCCTCCACGGGGCGGGCGAGCGCGGCGACGACCTCGCGCGCGTCGCGGTCCACGGCCCGCCCCGGCGCGTCCGCGAGGGCGAGTCCTTCCCGTTTATCCTCGCCTCGCCGCAGCTCCCGGCGGGGCAGTACTGGAACCCCGGCCTGCTGCACGCGCTCCTCGACGACCTCGCGGGGCGCTACCGCGTGGACGAGGACCGGGTCTACGTCACCGGCCTCAGCCTGGGCGGCTTCGGGACGTGGGCGCTCGCCGCGAGCCGGCCTGAGCGCTTCGCCGCCATCGCCCCGGTCTGCGGCGGCGGCGACCCGACGGCGGTGTGCGGGATTGGGCGGCTGCCGGTGTGGGCGTTCCACGGCGCGGAGGACACCGTCGTCCCCGTCGAGCGCTCGGAGGAGCTGGTCGACGCCCTCGGTGCCTGCGGCGGCGACGTGCGCTTTACCGTCTACCCCGAGGCCGGCCACGACGCCTGGACCGAGACCTACGCCGACCCCGCGCTCTACGCCTGGCTGCTCGCCCACCGCCGCAGCGACCGGGAATGATGGGAGTGTGGGAGTGTGGGAGTGTGGGAGTGTGGAGCAAAACCAATCAAGGTACTGAGGCCGTCGCGCGCCGCGTCACGGGCGTCACCCTGCGGGGCCGAGGGCCGCGCCGTTCGAGCGGATGACCTCGCGGTAGAAGTGGGCGCTCGCCTTCGGGGTGCGGTCCTGCGTCTCGAAGTCCACGTGGACGATCCCGAACCGCTTCGAGTAGCCGTGGCTCCACTCGTAGTTGTCGAAGAGGCTCCACGCGAAGTAGCCGCGCACGTCGGCCCCCCGCTCGATGGCGGCGTGGACGGCGCGGAGGTGGTCGCGGAAGTAGGCGACCCGGAGCGGGTCGTCGAGGCGGCCGTCGGCGGCCTGCGGCGGGTCGTAGAAGGCGGCCCCGTTCTCGGTGACGTAGAGCGGGGGCGGGTCGTAGCGCTCGGTCACCCACAGCAAAAGGTCGGTCAGCGCCGGGGCATAGACCTCCCAGCCCATCTCGGTGTAGGCGTGGCGCGGCTGCCGGACGCGCCCGGCCCGGTCGGGGTAGGCCGCCGGGTCGTCGCGCACCACGGCGCGGGTGTAGTAGTTCACCCCGAGGAAGTCGAGCGGCTCCCGGATCAGGGCGAAGTTCTCCGCAGGCGCGTCCCACCAGGCTTCGCCGAAGACCTCGGCCAGCTCGTCGGGGTAGGAGCCGAGGAAGACCGGGTCGAGGAAGAGGCGGTTCATGTAGGCGTCGGCGCGGGCGGTGGCGGCGCGGTCCTCGGGCCGGTCCGAGGCGGCGACCTTCGGTTCGAGGTTCACCACGAGGCCGACCTCCGCGTCGGTCTCGGCGCGGAGGGCCTGGACCGCGGCCCCGTGGGCGAGGAGCAGGTGGTGCGCCACGCGCGGCCCCTCGAACAGGTTGCGGTGGCCGGGGGCGAGGTCGCCGTTGACGTAGCCCCCTTGCATCACCACCCACGGCTCGTTGAGCGTCGCCCACCGCCGGACCCGGTCGCCGAGCCGAGCGGCGACGGCCCCTGCGTAGTCGGCGAACCAGGCCGCGCTGTCGCGGTTGAGCCAGCCGCCGCGGTCGTCGAGCGCCGCCGGGAGGTCCCAGTGGTAGAGCGTCACGAACGGCTCGATGCCGGCCTCGAGGAGAGTGTCCACGAGGCGGTCGTAGAAGCCCAGCCCGGCGGGGTTGAGCGCCCCCGTGCCCTCGGGGAAGACGCGGCCCCAGGCGATGCTGAAGCGGTAGGCCCCGAGGCCCAGGTCCCGCATCAGCGCCACGTCGCCGCCGGCGCGGCGGTAGTGGTCGCAGGCGACGTCGCCGGTCTCGCCGTTGTGCGTGTTGCCCGGCGTGTGGGCGAAGCGGTGCCAGACCGAGGGGCCGGCCCCGTCGGCGAGCGGGGAGCCTTCGATCTGGTAGGCGGAGGTGGCGGCCCCCCAGAGAAACGAGTCGGGGAAGGGCGCGGCGTAGCTCATGGGCGATGGGTACCGGGGGTGCGGGCGGACGTGGGGCGTCTCGTCCATGCCCGGCTCGTCCGGTGGGTTCCCGCGTGGGGGACGCGAGCCGGGGTCTCTCACTGCGGTGCTGTAGCGTCGCCGGCGCGGCAGGGTTGATCCTCAGGGTTGATTCCTCAGGGCCCGGCGGGTAATTTCGCCCCGCTCCCTCTCACCCGGACCGACCGCCATGCCCGTTCTCAGCGTATGCAACCACAAAGGCGGGACGGGCAAGACGACGACGACGATCCACACCGCGGCGGCCTTCGGGCTGAGCGGTCGCCGCGTCCTCGCCGTGGACCTCGACCCGCAGGGCTTCCTCACCCGCCTCCTCGGCGTCGACGAGCCGCCCGAGCCCCGGTCCTCGCTCGCGCTCTTCGACCCCGAGGTCCAGCCCCGTGACCTCGAGGTCGCGCGGCTCCGCGGGTTCGACCTCCTCCCGGCGTCGTACAGCATGACGAAGGCCGCCCGCAAACTGAGCCGCCCGACCGACGTGCTCTGGATCAAGGAGGCGCTCGAACAGGGACACGACTACGACCTCGTCCTGCTCGACACCGCCGCGGCGATGACGGTCTTCAGCCTCAACGCCCTCGTGGCGAGCGACGCGGTGCTGATTCCCGTCACGCCGGAGTACCAGCCCGTCGTCGGGGCGGAACAGACCTACTCGACGGCGAGGCTGGTCCAGGACAAGCTGAACCCGGGGCTCGCCGAGCCGCTGTTCCTGCTGACCCAGGTGGACGCCCGCAAGCGCGACCACGACCGCTACGCGCGCTACGTCCGCGAGACCTACGGCGACCGCGTGCTCGGGGCCGAGATCCGCACGAGCGCCGCCCTCGCCGAGAGCACGCACGGCGGCGAGACCGTCTTCGACCGCGACGTCGCCTCGCGCGGGGCCCGCGACTACGCCAACGCCGTGGACGAGCTGAAGCGCTACCTCTTCCCCGACCAGGCACCGGCGCTCGCCGCGCCGGCCCCACCGCCGGGTGAGCCTCCGCTGGACTCCCTGCCCTCCGGCTCGGGCCTGCCGCCGAGCGGCGCGTGGGTCCCTCTCGACCGACTGTAGGCACCCGCCCAAGCCATGCGCTTCGACCTCCGCGCCGCCGACCTCGACCGGCTGAACTCGCTCACGAAGTACCCCTCGATCCCGACCTACCACGCGCTCGACGCGGGCGACGGGGGGCTGGTGGAAGAGCCGCTCGCGTTCGAGGGGCCGGTCGTGCTCACCGAGAAGATCGACGGCACGAACGCCCGCGTCGTCTGCCTCCCGGGCGGCACCTACGTGATCGGGAGCCGGGGCGAGCTGCTGCTGGCGAAGGGCGACCTGATCGGCAATCCCGCGCTCGGGATCGTGGACGCGCTGCGCGCCACCGCCGACCGGCTCTGCGCCGAGCGCGACGAGGTCGTGGTCTACTTCGGCGAGGTCTACGGCGGCAAGGTCTCGCAGGCGAGCAAGCAGTACACCGGCGCGCGCCGGGTCGGCTTCCGGCTCTTCGACGTGGCCCGCATTCCTGACTACGAAGACGTGCTGGCCCGGCCAAAGGGAGAGATTTCGGCGTGGCGCGAGCGGGGCGGGCAGGCGTACCTCCCGGAGTACGCCCTGCAGGAGACGGCTCGCCGTGCCGGCCTCGGCCTCGCGCCCCGCCTCGGCGAGGTAGACGCCCTGCCGGCGAGCGTCGAGGCCGCGAGCGCGTTCCTCGCCGGGGCCGTCCCGCAGACGCGCAGCGCGCTCGACGAGGGCGCGGGCGGGCAGCCCGAGGGGATCGTGGCCCGGACGCGCGACCGCTCGCAGATCGCCAAGCTCCGCTTCGCCGACTACCGCCGCACCCTCAAACGCCGAAACGCCTAACCCCCCGCCCCGATGCCTCACGCCTCCGAGCAACGCTTCTCCTCGCGCTGGGCGCTGCTGCTCAGCGTGCTCGGCATCGCCGTCGGGACGGGCAACATCTGGCGCTTCCCCCGGATCGCCGCGCAGAACGGCGGGGACGACGGGGCGGGGGCGTTCCTCTTCGCGTGGCTGGTCTTCCTCCTCGTCTGGAGCATCCCGCTCATCATCGCCGAGTACGCGCTCGGGCAGCGCGGGCGGCAGGGCGTCGTCGGGACCTTCACCCGGCTGGCGGGGGAGCGGTTCGCGTGGATGGGCGCGTTCGTCGGGTTCGTCGCCACGGCGATCATGTTCTACTACGCGGTCGTCGCCGGGTGGTGCTTCTACTACACCACGGAGTCGCTCTTCGCCGGGCTGCCGCTGACGACCGAGTCGGCGATGGTGACGTGGGACGGGTTCCAGTCGAGCGGGTGGCCGCTGGTGTTTCACGCGGCGGCCACCGTGCTCGGCGCGCTCGCGTGCTGGCAGGGCGTCCGCTCGATCGAGCGCGCCAACCAGGTCCTCGTCCCGACGCTGCTCGTGATCGTCGTGATCGCGGCGGCCCGCGCGCTGACGCTGCCGGGGGCCGGGGCGGGGCTGGCCTACCTCTTCACGCCCGAGTGGAGCCAGCTCGCCGAGCCGAGGCTGTGGCTCGAGGCGCTGACGCAGAACGCGTGGGACACCGGCGCGGGCTGGGGGCTGATCCTCACGTATGCCGCCTACATGAGGAAGGAGCACGGGGTCGTCCGCAACGCCTTCCTCACCGGCGTCGGCAACAACACGGTGTCGCTGCTCGCGGCGACGATGATCTTCGGGACGGTCTTCGCCGTCCTCGGAGCGGAGCTAAGCCGGGGCGAAATCCTCGACGTGATGCGCTCGAGCGGGCCGGCCTCGACCGGGCTGACGTTCATCTGGATGCCGCAGCTCTTCGCGCAGATGGCCTTCGGCAAGGCGCTGGCGGTGCTGTTCTTCCTCGCGCTCTCGTTCGCCGCGCTCTCGTCGCTGATCTCGATGATCGAGCTGGCGAGCCGCGCGCTCGTCGACTTCGGGCTGCCGCGCCCGCGGGCGGTGCTGACGGTGGCGGGCGTCGGGTTCGTCCTCGGGGTGCCGAGCGCGCTCAACCTGACGTTTTTCGCCAACCAGGACTTCGTGTGGGGCGTAGCGCTGATGATCTCGGGGGCGTTCGTGGCGTTCGCGGTCGTCCGCCACGGCGCGGCCCGGCTGCGGAGCGAGCTCGCCGACGCGGGGGACTGGCGGCTGCACCCGGCGTGGGACGGGATGATCCGCTACCTCATCCCGTTGGAGGCCGTCGTCCTGCTCGTCTGGTGGCTCGGCCTGGCGGCGACGGTCTACGCGCCCGACACGTGGTACAACCCGCTCGACCCGTTCAGCCCGATGACGTGCCTCGTCCAGTGGGCGGTGGCGCTCGCCTGCTTCATCGCGCTCAACGGCTGGATGGCCCGCCGCACGCTCGCCAACAGGGTCAGCCCGGAATGAACCGGGGCCGCTGCCCGACACTCGCGTCGTAGGCATTGGCCTCGCGGAGGGCGGCCTCCTCGGCCCGGATGCGGACCCGGAGCACGAGCGCGTTGAGGACGGTGAAGACGAGCGCCGTCAGCCACGCCGTGTGGATCAGCGGGACGGCGGCGATCTCCAGCATCACCCCGAGGTAGTTCGGGTGGCGGATGCGGCGGTACAGCCCGCTCGCCACCGCGGGAGCGCCGGGGAGGATCATGATGGTCGCCGTCCAGCGCGGCCCGAGCGTGCGGATCGCCGCGTAGCGCAGCCCCTGCCCGACGCCGAGGCCGACGATCCCGAGCACGGCCAGCCCCAGCGCGAACGGTCGGCCCAGCAGAAAGACCTCGGCGATCATCGCCGCGAACCACGCCGCGTGCATCGCCTTCATCCACGGCATGTGCCCCCCGCCGACCTCGACCCCGCCCTGCGCCCGGATCGCCTCCGCGTTGCGCTTGCTCAGGCGAAGCTCCAGCACGCGCTGCACCGCGATGAGTGCGACGAGGCCGAGAAAGAGGAGGTTGGTCATTGGTCCCCGGTCCGCTGCTACTCAAGCCGAATCACAAGTGACAAAGGACGAGGGGCAAAGGACGAGGGGCAAAAGACCCACCCTCACCATTTCAGCAGAATCAACTCCGCCACGAACCCCGGCCCCATCGCCAGCATCAGGCCCGGCGTTCCGGCGGGCGGCGGGTCGTCGCGCATCACCGCGTCGAGGATCAGCAGCGCCGAGACGGAGGAGACGTTGCCGACCTCGCGGAGCACGGTGCGGCTGCGCTCGAGCGTGGTGCCGTTCAGCCCGAGGCCGTCTTCGAGCGCCTCGATCACCTTCGGCCCGCCGGGGTGGCAGACCCACTGCCCGACGTCGCCGACCCTCAAATCGTGCTCACCGAGGAACCGAGCAATCTCGTCGCTCAGCGGCCCGCGCGCGGCCTCGGGCACATCCGCCGAGAGGACGATCTGCATCCCCGACTCCTTGATCTCCCAACCCATGAAGTGCTCCGAGTCCGGGAACAGGACCGAGCGCGTCGCGACGATCCGGGGTCCGCGCCGGGCGAGCGGGTGCGCGTCGCCGACGACGAGCACGGCCCCGGCGGCGTCGCCGAACAGGCCGCAGGCGATCAGGTTGGCGATCGACACGTCGTGCTTCTGGATCGTGAGCGAGCAGAACTCCTCGGCGAGCAGGACGGCGGCCTCCGTCGGGTGGCCGCGCAGGTAGTCCGCGACGCGGGCGAGCCCGGCGACGCCCGCGACGCAGCCCAGCCCGAAGAGCGGGAGGCGCTTGGTGTCGGCGCGGAACGGCATCCGGTTCAGGAGGCGCGCGTCCACCGTCGGGATGGCGAGGCCGGTGGTGGTGGCGAAGGCGAGCAAGCGCACGTCCTCCGGCCCAAGTCCGCTCTCGGCGAAGAGCCGGTGCAGCACTTCTTCGCCGAGCTCGACGGCGACGCGCCCGAAGATCGCGTTCGGCGCTTCCCACCCGCGGAGGTCGTAGTATTCTTCCTTCGGCACCGCGATGTGGCGGCCCTCGACGGTGGTGTTCTCGTGGAGCCGGGCGATGCGGTCGGTGTTGACGCCGGACTCGCGCCACAGCATCTGCAGGTCGCCGCTGATGGTCTCCTGCGAGTAGAAGTGCGGCGGGAAGCCGGTGGCGGTGGCGGCGACGAACGGCATGACGGGGGAGATGGAAGGGGCGGTAGTACGGCGCACGTCGGAGGGGGGTTCACCGTGCCCCGAACTAACCCGCAGCGCCTCCCGGCGTAGCTTGGCGACTCACCCGCCACCGCGCCGATGCTCCGCCTCCTCCTCGCTGCGCCGCTGGCCGGCGGACCCCCCGCCGCACTCGCATCGGGCTGCGGGACGCTGTCCCTTCGCCCTCAGGCTTCGCGAGACTGTCCCCCTTGCGAAGGGGGACAGCTTCTGTTGCCCTGAGCGAAGGGGCGGAGTCCCGTAGCGATGGCAACAGGAGCGGGGGGTCTACTGACCCAAAGAGTACCCCGGCGTAGCTTTACGACTCCGCTCACCGCCACGCCGATGCTGCGCCTCTTCGCTGTCCTGCTCCTCGCAGCCGCCCCTGTCCTCGCCCAGCCGGACACGCTCCGCACGGGGGCTGAGCGTTCGGACTACCGCGCCACCTCGACCTACGACGAGGTCGTCGGCTTCGTCCGCGCCCTCGAAGAGGAGCCGGGTTTCGGCGTGATCGGGTTCGGGCAGACGGTGGGAGGGCGGAGCCTGCCTGTGGTGATGTGGAATGCCGCTAAGCTCCAGGAGCAGAGGCAGTGGACGGACGACCGGCTCCGCGTCCTCGTCGTGGCGAACATCCACGCGGGCGAGGTCGCGGGGAAGGAGGCGGCCCTGATGCTCTTCCGCGAGCTTGCCACCGGCGAGCACACCGCGTGGGCCGACTCGCTTGCCCTCTTCGTCTTCCCGATCTACAACGCCGATGGCAACGAGATCGTCGACGCCCGCAACCGCCCGTACCAGCACGGCCCGGTCGACGGCATGGGCCAACGCCCGAACGCCCAGGGCCTCGACCTCAACCGCGACTTCGTCAAGCTCGACGCGCCGGAGTCCCGCGCGCTCCTCGGGGTGATGAATGCATACGATCCGCACGTCGTGATCGACCTGCACACGACGAACGGAACCGTTCACGGCTACCACCTCACGTATGCCCCGCCGCTCCATCCGAACACCGCTGGAGCGATTGACAGCTTGCTGCGAAACGCGTGGTTGCCGGACGTAACCAAGAGCTATAGAGAGAGGTACGGCTGGGACCTCATGTACTACGGGAACACGCCGCCCGAGGACATCGGCGCGCCGATGGGGTGGTACACCTTCGACCCGCGCCCGCGTTTTGGAACGAACTACGTCGGGCTGCGCAACCGCGTCGCCATCCTCAGCGAGGCGTACAGCTACGCCACCTTCGAGGACCGCGTGACGGCCACGCTCCGCTTCCTGACCGAGACCCTCGACTGGGCGCACGCTCACGCCGGGGAGATCCGCCGCGCCGTCGAGCAGGCCGGGGCTGAACCCGTCGTCGGCGACTCGCTCTTCCTCCGCTCGGCCGAGACGTGGGCGGCGGACGATGAGCCCCACGCGATCCTGCTCGGCGAGGTCGTCGAGGAGCCGAACCCGCACACCGGCGAGCCGATGCTCCGCCGCACCGAGGTGCAGACGCCGACCGAGATGCCGGTCTACGGCCGGTTCAGCGGAGCTGAGCTGGAAGCTGTGCCTGAGGCGTACGTCATTCCAGAGACCCTCGCTGCCGTGCTCGACCGCCTCGAGTCGCACGGGATCTATCGCTTTAAACTGAGGCGGGCGGTCACCGTGCAGGCTGAAGCGTTCCGCGTGGACAGCGTACGCGTCGCCGAGCAGCCGTTCCAGGACCGGTACGAGCAGGAGCTGTTCGGACGTTACGAACCGGAGACCTTGGCTGTAGCGCCAGGCACGTCGGTTGTTTTGGTCAACACATCGCTCGGGCGGCTCGCGTTCACGCTCCTCGAACCCCGCTCCGACGGAGGCTTCGCCAGCTGGGGACTCATCAAGGTCGAGGCGGGCGAGACGTACCCGATCCGCCGCGTGCTTGGTCGGGACGCCGCGGAGGCGCTACGGGACGCTACCGCCCCACAAAGCCGGCGCTGACGAACTCACCGCCCGTCCTGGACGTATCAGTCCCATGTTTCGCCTTTCAATTCCATCGTGCGTGCTGCTTGCCGCGCTCGCCCTCGCCGGGTGCACCGGGCAGGAGCCGCCCGGCGACCTCGTCATCGAGCCGGTCTCCGCCGAGGAGCTGATGGACGAGGTCCGCGCCGTCGATGCCGACATCGTCGTAGTCAATTTCTGGGCATCGTGGTGCCTGCCGTGCCGCGCCGAGTTCCCCGAGTTCGTCCGCTTCGCCGAGGAGACCGATCCGCGCGAGGCGCAGGTCCGGTTCGTCTCGATTGACTTCGAGGAAGACTTGCCGCACGCGGCGGAGTTTCTGCGCGAGCACGACATCGAGGGCACGACCTTTGTCAAAGACGGCAAGGACGGCCCGTTCATCAGCGCCATCAACCCCGAGTGGTCCGGCGCGATTCCCGCCACCGCGCTCTACGACCGCACCGGCAAGCGGCTCGCCTTCTGGGAAGGCATCGTGACCTACGAGCAGCTCGCCGAGCGCGTCCGCACCGTCCGCGCCTCCAGCTAACCCCTCCACCAACCCGACTCGCCATGACCCTCCAGCAGACTCTCCGCCGCGCTGCGGCCTTCTCGCTCGCGGTACTCTTCGTGCAGGCCCCGTCGGCGCAGACCGCGAAGCAGCTCGACATCGGGGCGGCGCTCCCGCTCGCTGCCCGCTCGATGGCCGGCGCGGGCGGCAGCGCCACGTCCTTCGAGCAGGCGATGGGGGACCAGGGCCTCGCCGTGATCTTCTGGTCCAACACCTGCCCGTGGGTGGCGAAGTATGAGGACCGCGTCGCCGCGCTCGCCGCAGAGTACGAGGCCGCCGGCGTCGGGTTCGTCCTCGTCAACGCCAACGACCCGGAGGCGTATCCCGAGGAGGGGATCGCCGCGATGAGGCAGCGGAGCTACGCGTTCCCGTACGTCGTGGACGAGGGCTCGGAGGCGGCGAAGGCGTTCGGGGCCTCGCGCACGCCGCAGATCTTCCTGTTCGACACGGACAAGAGGCTGGTCTACGAGGGCACGGTGGACGACAGCCCGTCGGACCCGAGCGGCGTCGAAGAGGAGTTCTTCCGCGACGCGATGAACCAGCTCATCGCCGGGACCGAGATCACGGTGCAGAAGACCAACGCCTTCGGCTGCACCATCAAGTTTCCGTAATCCCTGCGAGGTACGCGGGAGCCCAGGCTCGGCGGCGGTGCCTGATCTCGCGCTTCGCGCCTGAGGCCTTCACGCCCGGCGGTGCCTCGCGCGCCGCCGGGCGGCGTATTTTCCGCGCCCTCCATCGCTCCCTCCCCATGCCCGATTCCACGGCGGCGACTTCGTCCGCTGACCCCAGCCTCGACCCTGCGAGTCTCGACTCTGTGAGTCTCGACGCTGCGAGTCTCGACCACGCCGCGCTCTACCGCGCGCTCCGTCTCCCGCGCACGGTCGAGGAGAAGATGCTCCGGCTCATCCGGCAGAACCGCCTCAGCAAGTGGTTCTCCGGCTTCGGGCAGGAGGCCATCGCCGTCGGCTGCGTGTGGGCGCTGGAGCCGCGCGACGTGGTCCTGCCAATGCACCGCAACCTCGGCGTGTGGACGACGCGCGGGCTGCCGCTGCGCCCACTCTTCTGCCAGCTCATGGGGAAGGAGGGCGGCTTCACGAACGGGCGCGACCGGACCTTCCACTTCGGGACGCTAGAGCACCGGATCGTCGGGATGATCTCACACCTCGCGGCGATGCTGCCCGTCGCGACCGGCTTCGGCCTCGCGTCGCAGCTCAAGGGCGATGCCGCCTCCGGGGGTGGCTTCGTCGCGTGCGCGTTCGTCGGCGAGGGGGCGACGCGGGAGGGCGACTTCCACGAGGCGCTCAACCTCGCCGCCGTGTGGCGGCTGCCGGTGCTCTTCGTCGTCGAGAACAACCGGTATGGCCTCTCGACCCCGACGAGCGACGCGATGGCCGTCGAGGACATCGCCGACGCGGCGGCGGGCTACGCGATGCCGGGCGAGGTCGTCGACGGCAACGACGTGCTCGCCGTCGTCGACGCCGTCGGGCGGGCCGCCGAGCGGGCACGGGCGGGGGAGGGGCCGACGCTGCTCGAGATGAAGACCTTCAGGATGCGCGGGCACGAGGAGGCGAGCGGGACGACCTACGTGCCCGACGCGCTGTTCGACGAGTGGAGCGAGCGCGATCCGATCGAACGGTACCAAAACCAGGCCCTCGCCGAGGGGTGGCTCTCGGAGGAGGCCATGGCCGAGACCGACGCGGAGCTCGCCGCCGAGATCGAGGAGGTCGCCGAGTGGGCCCTCCGGCAGCCCGAGGTCGAGAGCACGCTCGACGCCGAGCGCGCGGCCCTCTTCGCGCCGTCGCCGGTCACGACGAGCACGCCCGGCGGGCCGGGCTCGGAGAAGCGCTTCATCGACGCGGTGCAGGACGGCCTCCGGCAGGCGCTCGAGGCCGACGAGCGCGTCCTCCTCCTCGGGCAGGACGTGGCCGAGTACGGCGGCGTGTTCAAGGTCACCCAGGGCTTCGTGCAAGCATTCGGGCGCGAGCGCGTCCGCAACACGCCGATCATCGAGAGCGGGGCGCTGGGCTGCGCGATGGGCCTGGCGCTCGAAGGCTTCCGCCCGGTCGTCGAGATGCAGTACGCCGACTTCATCACGTGCGGGTTCAACCAGATCGTCAACAACCTCGGCACGACGCACTACCGGTGGGGCGAGCCGCTGAACGTCACCGTCCGCGCGCCGTTCGGCGGCGGGATCGGGGCGGGTCCGTTCCACTCGCAGTCCCCCGAGGCGTGGTTCGCGCACGCGCCCGGCCTGAAGGTCGTCGCCCCCGGCACGCCCGCCGACGCGAAGGGCCTGCTGCTGGCCGCCATCGAAGACCCCAACCCGGTGCTGTTCTTCGAGCACAAGCACCTCTACCGCTCGCTCAAAGGCGAGGTGCCCGACGCGCCGTACACGATTGCGCTCGGCGAGGCATGCGTCGCGCGCGAGGGCGCGGACCTGACGCTCGTGACGTGGGGCGTCGGCGTGCAGTGGGCGCTCGGTGAGGCAGGGCACTGGGCCGAGCGCGGGGCCGAGATCGAGGTCGTGGACCTGCGCACACTCGTCCCGTGGGACCGGGCGACGGTGCTCCGGTCGCTGGAGAAGACCGGACGCCTCCTCGTGCTCCACGAGGCGCAGCGGACCGCGGGCTTCGGGGCCGAGGTCGCCGCCGAGCTCGTCGAGGAGGGCTTCGAGCACCTCGACGCGCCGCCGGTCCGGGTCGCCTCGGAGGACCTGCCGATCCCGTTCTCGAAGGGGCTGGAGCGCGATCTCTATTCGGCGAGCGGCAAGCTCCGCCCGGCCGTCGAGCGCGTGCTGGCCTACTGAGCGAGCCGCTAGCCGGCGGGCACGGCGGGCGTCGGGCGCGGGACCTGATCCTCTGCGTGAAGGGACCCGTTGATCGTCACGGCGGCGCGGGCCCCCTCGGCGGCAGCGGTCACGACGAACTCGACGTCGCCGTCGGCGTCGCCCGCGAGGTAGACCCCGGCGACGCAGGTGCTCTGGTCCGACTCGGTGACGACCTCGCCGCGCTCGTCGCACGCGCAGCCGAGGAGGCGGGGCAGCGGCGAGTGCTGGACGCGCGCCGTGTTGAAGAACAGCGCGCGGCATTCGAGCGGCTCACCCTCCTCGAAGAGAATCTGCTCCAGCGCTTCGCCGCCGTCGAGCCGGAACACCTTTTCCTCCCGGAGCGTGACGCCGCTCGCGTCGAGCCACGCGCGGTCGTCGGGCGAGATCGGCTCGCCGTCGGTGCAGGCGGTCACGTCGTCGGACCACCGGGTGAGGGCGACGGCGGCCCCGACGGCGGCGGTGCCCCGGCCATAGGCGGCGAGCGGCTGGTCGCGGTGTTCGTAGGCGTCGCAGTAGGGGCAGTAGTAGAGCCCGCAGCCGAAGAACCGCTCGGCCCCGTCGAGGTCCGGGAGCCGGTCGCGGATGCCGGTGGCGAGGAGCACGCGCCGCGCCCGGAACCCCGTCCCGTCGCCGAGGCCGACCTCGAACCGGGCGCGGTCCGCCGTCTCGCCGTCGAGCACGCGCGCCTCGCGCACCGTGCCGTCGATGAGCTCGACCCCGTAGCCGACCACCTCGTCGCGGGCGAGGGCGAGGAAGTCGGCGGGCGCGAGGCCGTCGCGCGTGAGGTAGCCGTGGAGCGCGCGGCTCGTGGCGTTGCGCGGCGCGCCGGCGTCGAAGACGAGGACCGAGCGGCGGCAGCGAGCCAGGACGAGGGCGGCGCTCAGTCCGGCGGGGCCGCCCCCGATGATGATGACATCGTGCATGGGGATGACAGCGTGCATGGGAACGTCGGGCAGGGGAGGGTAAAGGGGGACGCCGAAGCCGGGGTTCCCTCCGGCCACGACGGCAAAGCTCGGCCACGATGGCAAAGCGCTTGCACGCCTCGGGGGCCCTCTCGCATCCGCCGTTTAACCGGCGTTCCGCCGCCCGGTGCCATGCCGCTGTCCACGATCCTCGCCACCGCCCTGTCCACGCGCGTCCCCCCGGCCCCCCTCGTCGTCGCGTCGGCCCTCACGCTGTTCTTCGGCGCGAGCGGCTGCGCGTCGATCATCGACAACGCCGTCGTCGATGCGATCTCGGCCCCTGCCGCCGCCGCCGAGGCGCTGGCCTGGGCCGAGCCGATGGCGGGCGACCCGCACGCGGTCATGACGAGGCCATCCGCGCCGCGCCCCGGCGACCGCGAGCGCGCCGACGCCCTCGCCGAGACGATCCGCCGGAGCATCGCCGAGTACCACCACGTCGAGGACGCCGTCGAGGCTGGCTACCGGCCGTTCCCGGCGCACCCGCCGCCGGAGCTGAAGGTCATCCACTACGTCCACCCGGAGCGCTCGAAGGACGAGGCCGAGCGCCCCGACCCGTCGCGCCCCGGCTCCCTCCTCTACGAGCGCACCGACGGCGGCGGCCTCCGGCTCCTCGGCGCGATGATCACGGCCCCGGTCGAGGCACCGCTCGACGAGCTCGACGCCCGCGTCCCGCTCTCGGCCACGCGCTGGCACCTCCACACCAACGTCTGCGTGCCGAAGCCCCTCTGGGACGAGCGCGCGTGGGCACGCACCTTCGGCGACGGCCGCCCCGTCTTCGGCCCCGACAGCCCGGTCGCCACCGAGGCGGGGTGCGACGACGTGGGCGGGCGTTTCCTGCCGACCGTCTTCGGGTGGATGGCCCACATCAACGTCTTCGCCGAGGACCCCGCCGACGTGTGGAACGCGATGTACGGCCACGAGCACGACGAAGGCGACAGGCCCGAGCACGGCGACGGCGCGCACGAAGGGCCGCACGGCGGACACGGCGGTGGTCACGGCGGGCATCACCGCCCGTGAAGCCGCGCGCCCTGCGGTGCCCGGGCGTCTTTCGTCAGACGCAGGGCTTTCATCAAAAGTGAGCCGAAGCGGCCTCCGCTGCGCCGTACCTTTGGTGCTGCCTGAATGCAATCCAGGCTCTTTGCACGCCCTGCCCGCGGCCCACGCTGCGGGCATACGGCCTCCGCCGCTGTGGGCCCGCACGGCCCGCGGCACTCACCGTATTCCAGAGGGAACACCTTTATGGCTACACCAGACCGCGCCATGTACGAGCTGATGTACGTGGTCAACACCGTCCTCAACGACGAGCAGGTCAAGGACATCGTCGGGCGCGTCACCGCGTACATCCGCGAGAGCGGCGGCGACATCGTCGAGACCGAGGAGAAGGGGAGCCAGCGGCTCGCCTACCCCATCGAGAAGAAGCGCAACGGCTACTACGTCCTCGTCCACTTCCGCGCCGACGGCGACTTCATCGAGCGCTTCGACCGCGCGCTGCGGATCAACGACGACATCATGCGCCACCTCATCCTGCGCTACGATGCCAAGATGAAACGCCACTTCGAGAAGCAGCAGAGCCAGCCCGCTGCGGCGGAAGCCGAAGCCGAAGCCTAAGCCTGCGCTCTTAATCCCGATCCCATCATGCCACGAAACGACCGCAACAAAAAGACCGAGCCGATCGCCCGCGCGGCGGTCCCCGGTGCCAAGCGCCGCCCCGTCTGCCCCTTCGAGTCCGCCGGCATCGAGTACATCGACTACAAGGACACCGAGACGCTCAAGCGCTACCTCAACGAGCAGGGCAAGCTCCTCCCGCGCCGCGTCACGGGGGTCTCGGCCAAGTCCCAGCGCCAGCTCACGACCGCCGTCAAGCGCGCCCGCCACATGGCGCTGCTGCCCTTCGTCGCGGACAACATTAAATAGTTTGAGGCGGCAGGTTTGAGGTTTGGAGTGAACGGCCTCGAACCTCGAACCCCAAACCCACAACCGAACCCATGAACGTCATTCTCACGCAAGACGTCGAAAACCTCGGCCAGAAGGGCGAGGTGATGAGCGTCAAGAACGGCTACGGGCGCAACTTCCTCATCCCGCGCGGCCTCGCCGTCGTCGCCAACACCTCGAACGTCCGGCGCTACGAGGAGGAGACGCGCCAGCAGGCCGTCAAGCTCGAGTCCGCCCGCAAGGACGCCGAAGCCCTCGCCAAGCGCGTCGGCGACATGGAGATTGTCCTCCAGGCCCCGGTCGGCGAGGAGGACCGCATCTTCGGCACCATCACCACCCAGCAGATCGCCGACGCCCTCGCCGGGCGCGGGATCGACGTGGACCGCCGCAAAATCTCGCTCGACTCCGAGATCCGGACGACGGGCCAGTACACGGCCACCGTCAAGCTCCACCCGGAGCACAGCGGCACGCTGACGGTGCAGGTCGTCCCCGAGTCGCTCTCCGAAGCGCTGTAGCAGAAAGCACTGTAGCGGAAAGCGCTGTAGCAGGTCGCCTGCGCGGCCCGGGTCGGCCCGGGCGACGCGTCGCGCAACACCCCCGGCGGGGCGTTCGTTGTTCCGGTCACGCCGGGCGCGGACGCCCCGCCGTCCGTAGAACGTGACCGTCCGTAGAACGTGACGCGTGAACCCGAGCGCGCTCGGTGAGTGTGAGGCCACCGACCACGCAGTACGCACCACCCCTCCCTATGCGCCTGCTCGCTCTCCTCCTGGCTGCCCTCCTCGCGCCCGCCGCCGCGCAGGTGCCCGAGGGCGAGCCGGTGATGTGGACCGCGACCGCCACGCCGAGCGTGGCCGCGCCGGGGGAGGCGGTGCGGGTCACACTCTCGGGCGAGATCGGGCCGGAGTGGCGGATGTACGCGATGGATTCGCCGATTGGCCGGGCCCTCGCCGTCCGGTTCGAGGAGAGCGCGGCGCTCGCGCCGAGCGGCCCCGCCCGGCAGGCGGTGCCGAAGCAGGGCTACGACGAGATCGTCGAGGCGGCCTACACGTACTTCTCGGGCCGCGCCGAGGTGAGGCAGACCTTCCGGGTCGCCGCCGGTGCGCCGGGCGGCGCGGCCTCGGTCCGGGGGACGGTCCACTTCATGGTCTGCAACGACGAGATTTGCCTGCCGCCGATGCAGGAGCGCTTCGCCGTGCCGGTGCGCGTCCGAAGCGCCGCCCCCGCGCAGGCCGCCGCGCCCGCGCCCGCCGCCGCGCCCGAAGCGGGCGAAGCGCAGGCCCTCGACCTGCCACCGGCCGCCGACTCGCTGTTTCGGGCGGAGGCTCAGCCCGCCGTTCCCGACGAGCCGGGTGCATCGCTCGTGCCCCTCGACTCGGCTGCGCCGCAGCGGAGCGGGTGGTGGGGCTTCCTGCTCCTCGCGGTGGGCGCGGGCTTCGTTGCGCTCCTCACCCCGTGCGTCTTCCCGATGATCCCGCTCACGGTGTCGTACTTCCTGCACCACGCGGGCGACCGGCGGCGGGCGGCGCGGATGGCGGGCATCTACGGCCTCGCCATCGTCGCGCTATTCACGCTCCTCGGGGTCGTGATGGCGCTCGCGGTGGGGGCGGCGGGGCCGCAGCTCATCGCGGCCAATCCGTTCGTCAACCTGTTCATCGGGCTCGTCCTCGTCGTCTTCGGGTTCTCGCTGCTCGGCTTCTTCGAGCTCCGGATGCCGGCGGCGTGGGCGAACGCGCTCAACCGGCAGAGCACCGAGCGCGGCGGGGTCCTCGGGGTGGTGTTCATGAGCCTGACGCTCGTGCTCGTCTCGTTCTCGTGCACGGTGCCGTTCGTCGGCGGCCTGCTCGCGGCGGCGGCGCAGGGCGGGTGGGCGCGCCCGGTCGTCGGGATGCTCGTCTTCTCGTCGGTCTTCGCCCTTCCGTTCGTGCTCTTCGCGGCGTTCCCGAACGCGCTCGCCCGGCTGCCGAAGTCGGGGTCGTGGATGGGGGCGCTCAAAGGGGTGCTCGGGTTCGTCGAGATCGCCGCGGCGCTGAAGTTCCTCTCGAACGCCGACCTCGTGTGGGGGCTGGGCCTGCTCCCGCGCCCGCTCGCGATCGCGCTGCTGATCGTGATCTTCGCGCTCGCGGGGCTGTACCTCCTCGGCAAGCTCCCCCTCAAGGGGCCGGAGACGGACTACGGCGAGGTTCGCCCGGTGCCCATCGGCGGGCTGCGGCTGCTGACGGCGATGGTCTTCTTCGGGCTCGCGTTCTACTTCGTGCCCGGCCTCCTCGGCGCGCCGCTCGGCGGGTTCGACGCGTTCCTGCCGCCGCGCCGGGCGACGGACGTGAGCCTGCTCGCCGGGATGCAGGCCGGGGCGTCCGAGGCGTGGGGTGAGTTCGGGTGGTACCAGAGCCGAGAGGTCGCCTTCGCCGAGGCCGAGCGCACCGGCCTCCCCGTGCTGATCGACTTCACGGGCTACACCTGCACCAACTGCCGCCACATGGAGGCTACGGTGCTCTCGAAGCCCGCCATCGCCGCCCGAATCGAGCGCGGCTTCGTCCCGCTGCAGCTGTGGACGGACCACGCCGAGACCGGCCCGGCGCTCCAGCGCTACCAGCTCGAGCTGACCGGCCGCATCGCGCTCCCGACCTACGCGGTGGTCGCGCCCGACGGCCGGCTCGTCAGCCAGCTCAGCGGCGTCACCTCGCTGGAGCGCTTCGCCGCGTTCCTCGACGCGGGCCGCGCGGCGTTCGGCGACGAGGCCGTAGCGGTACGGTCGGGAGAGTAGCTTCGCTCATCAAACTCCACTCGCCATGAGCTACCGGCTCCTTTTAGGGGTGCTCGCCATCAGCCTTGGGGGTTGTGCTGGAAGCAGTGCTGTCTCAACCGGTCCCCCCGATTCGCTCGACGGGGTCAACCGGCTCCTCGCCGGTCGGGACGCGCGGATCGAGACGGTCGATAGCACGACCGTCACCGGTCGCAGTGCCCTCGTTACGCCCGATTCCGTCTGGGTGATGACGGAGAGGGGGCCGCTTGGCGTACCGACACCCCGCGTCGTCCGCATCACCTACGAGCGGGACCGGTTCTCACCGGGGACGGGGGCCGCAGTCGGTACTAAGGTAGGCGCTGCGGTCGGTGTCAGCTTGGTCGCGCTGCTTGCCGCGACGGAGGATACAGACGGCATAGTCTCCCCTACGATCTACTTCGTGCTGGGAGGGGTAGTAGCAGCAGGGGGCGCTTTGTTCGGTCTTATGCTGGGACTGCTCGAAGACGTTGGCCCGCAGGAGCGTGTGGCCTACGAGGGACCGGTCACGCGGTATGGTTCGGCAGGAGTGGAGAGGCGGCAGTAGGTGATATCGGGGGCGAACCCCGCGCCGTATATTTGCGCTCCCGCCCCTTCATCCGATCTCTGCCCGCCGCCATGATGCAGCCCGTCGCCTACGACTCCACGCCCGCCGCCGCCGACCACAGGCGGCTCCACAACTTCTCCGCCGGCCCCGGCACGCTCCCGCTCGAGGTCATGCTCGAGGTCCGCGACGAGCTTCCGGTCTACGGCGATGTCGGCGCGTCGATCATGGAGATCAGCCACCGCTCACCGGCCTACACCGAGGTCACGGAACGGGCGAGTGCCGCGCTGCGGAGCCTGCTCGGGCTGGGCGACGACTGGCACGTCCTCTTCCTCCAGGGCGGCGCGTCGATGCAGTTCCACCAGGTGCCGCTGAACTTCCTCCCCGAAGGCGGCACCGCCGACTACCTCAACACCGGCGAGTGGAGCAGCAAGGCGATCAAAGAGGCCCACGTCGTCGGGCAGAGCCGCAACGCCGCGCCGCGCGTCGCCGCCAGCAGCGAGGACGAAAACTTCAACTACATCCCCGCACGCGATGCCTGGGACCTCGACGCCGGGGCGGCCTACCTCCACTACACCTCGAACAACACCATCTTCGGCACCCAGTTCGCCGGCGAGCCGGAGGCCGAGGTGCCCCTCGTCTGCGACGCCTCGTCGGACTTCCTCAGCCGCCCGATGGCGGCCCAGCGCTACGGGCTGATCTACGCCGGGGCGCAGAAGAACATCGGCCCCGCCGGGGCCACGGTGGTCCTCGTCAAGGACGGCTTCGTGCACGAGCGCCGCTCCGGCCTGCCGACGATGCTCGACTACGGCACCCACACGGCGAAGCTCTTCAACACGCCGCCGGTCTTCGCGGTCTACATGATCGAGAAGGTGCTCCGCTGGCTCCAGAACCTCGGCGGCCTGCCGGCGGTGGAGAAGCAGAACGACGAGAAGGCCGCCCGGCTCTACGGCGCGGTGGACGCGACCGACTTCTACCAGGGCACGGCCCGCCCGGACTCGCGCTCGAAGATGAACGTCACCTTCCGCATCAAGGGTGGCGACGAGGAGCTCGAAGCCCGGTTCATCCAGGAGGCGAAACGCGAGGGGCTGCTCGCACTCAAGGGCCACCGCTCCGTCGGCGGCCTCCGCGCGTCGATCTACAACGCCTGCGCGCCGGAGTCGGTCGAGGCGCTCGTGCAGTTCATGCAGGAGTTCGAGCGCGCGAAGGGATAAGGGGCGGATAAACAGATAGGGGGACGGATAAACAGGGGGTAGCGGCGGCCCGCGATGTGACGTATACTCCGGGCTGCCGCGCCCTGTCCATCCTCCCCCAGACCGACGTGAAGCCGCTCCGTTTCCTCGCTACGCTCGCCCTCTTCTGCACCGCCGTAACGGCGAGTGCCCAGGACCAACCCTGGTACGACGCCGACCCGCTGCCCCAGGCGATGACGCCGGAGGAAGAGCTGCGCCGGGACGAGATCGGCCAGGGCTTCGCCCGCTCGGTGGCCCCGCCCGGGCCGGTCCGCAACATCTCCGAGTTCGAGCGCAGCGAGGCCGTCCTCGTCCGCTACCCGCTCGGCATCCCGCTCGCGCTCGTGGCGTCGATGTCGGAGCGCGTCCGCGTCATCACGCTCGTGGCGAGCCAGGCGCAGGAGACCCAGGCGCGGAGCGCCTACCAGAACGCCGGCGTGACGATGGCGAACGCCGAGTTCCTGCATGCCCCGACCAACTCGATCTGGACCCGCGACTACGGCCCGTTCTACATCGCCGACGGCAACCGCGAGATCGCGGTGGTGGACTTCATCTACAACCGCCCGCGCCTCTCCGACAACGCGGTCCCCGGTGCCCTGGCGTCCTACCTCGGCGCGCCGCTCTACGCGATGGACCTCGTCCACACCGGCGGCAACTACATGACCGACGGCTGGGGCGGCTCGGCCTCGACCGACCTCGTCTGGGAGGAGAACGGCTTCGACCAGAGCCGCGTCCTCGACCAGATGCTCGACTATCTCGGCGTCGACCCCTACCACGTCACGCTCGACCCGCAGGCGACGTACCTCAAGCACATCGACACCTGGGGCAAGTTTCTCGACGTGGACAAGATTCTGATCGCCGAGGTGCCGCCGAGCCACCCGCGCTACGCCGACCACGAGGCGGTGGCGTCGTACTTCGCCTCGCAGCCCAGCGCCTACGGCACGCCGTACCAGGTCTTCCGGGTCTACACGCCTGGCGGCGAGCCCTACACGAACGCCCTCATCGTCAACGAGCGGGTCTACGTCCCGGTCGAGAACTCAGCGTGGGACGACGAGGCGCTCGACGTCTACCGCGCCGCGATGCCGGGCTACGAGGTCCTCGGCTTCACCGGAAGCTGGCTCTCGACCGACGCGCTGCACTGCCGCGTCAAGGAGGTCGCCGACACCGGGATGCTCTCGCTCCGCCACCAACCCCTCGCCGGCGACGTGCCGTACCAGCCCGAGATCGGGCTCGGCGTGGAGATCGTCCCGTACAGCGGGCATCGGCTGCTCGCGGACGAGCTGTTTCTGATCTACCGGTTCGAGGGCGCGCCCTTCGACACGCTCGCGCTGCAGGCCGCCGGGGGCGACGCGTTCTCGGCGTCGCTGCCGGTGCCGACCTCCGGGGGCGAGGTGTCGTACTACTTCTCCGCCGCCGACGCGTCGGGCCGCACGGAGCACCTCCCGCTCGTCGGGCCGGAGGGCGCGCGCTCGTTCACGGTCCTCCCGCAGGGCGGCTGCGAGCAGCGCCTCACGGCGAAGCTCGACGATGCGGCACCCGCCCCCGGCCAGGAGGTCGTCTTCTCGGTCTCGGTCTCCAACACCGGGTCCGCGCCGGCACCGCTCGACCTGTGGCTCGACGCGGCGGGGCCGGTGAGCGCAACCCTGCGCCTCGGCAGCGGGACGCTCCCGGCGGGCGCGACGGTCGCGCGCAACGTCCGCGTCCGCGTCCCCGGCGGCGCTCCGAGCGGGGCTTACGACCTGAGTCTCAACCTCGGTACCTACGCCAGCGATGCCGTCTGCGACGCCGCCACCTTCGGCCTGACGGTCTCGGGCGCACGCGCGGGTAGCGGGACCGAGTTCGAAGCCGCGAGTGACTTCTTCGCCGCCGCTGCGGCGGAGGCCGCGCCCGCCGTCGCCGTCGCGCCGAACCCGTTCGCGCGGCGCACCTCGCTGCGCTTCGAGGTCGCGGAGGTCGCCGACGCGCGGCTCGCCGTGTACGACGTGCTGGGCCGCGAGGTGGCCGTGCTCGTCGACGGGCCGCTGGAGGCGGGCGAGCACCACGTCGTCTTCGAGGCGACCGGGCTGGCCGCCGGGACGTATGTCTACCGGCTCGTCGTCGGAGGCACCGCCCAGGCAGGCCGGATGACACTGGCGCGCTGAGGCAAACGGGAGCAGGCGGGGCCCCGCCTGCGAGCAACCGGCCCTCGCTCTAGGCCCCGTCCCGTTAATCCGGGTCCTGACTCGGCGAGGCCCCTGAAGGGCGCTGCGGCGTTGTCCTCCTCGCCCGATGCTACGGCATCGGGCGAGGAGGACAACGCCGCAGCGCGGCGCACGGGCTGCCGAGAGCCTGTCAGAATCGAGTTGTCGTAGCACTAGTCCTCTGGCAAGCGGAGCGGCACGGTGCCTCGGTACAGCGACGCCACGCCGAAGGTGAGACGCTGCTCCTTCAGGTCGGCGAAGCCCGCTTCAGCCAGCTCGCGCAGGAAGTCCGCGCCGTCGGGGAAGACGCGGATCGACGCGGGGAGGTAGTCGTAGGCCCCGCTGTCGCCCGAGACGGCGCGCCCGATGCGCGGGAGGACGTGGCGCGAGTAGAGCCCGTAGAGCTGCGCCACCGGGAAGGCGCGGGGGCGGCTGAACTCGAGGACGACGAGCGCGCCGCCGGGCCGCAGCACGCGCCGCAGCTCCCGCAGCCCGCGCCCGAGGTCCTCGAAGTTGCGCACCCCGAAGGCGACGAGCGCGAGGTCGAACGCGCCGTCGTCGAAGGCGAGGGCCTCGGCGTCGCCGCGCTGGAGCGTGACGCGGTGGCCGAGGCGGCGCTCGCGGAGTTTCCGCCGCCCGACCTCGAGCATCTCCTCGGCGATGTCCACGCCGACGACCTCCTCGGGCCCGAGCTTGAGCGCCTCCACGGCGAGGTCCGCCGTGCCGGTCGCCACGTCGAGGATGCGGCGCGGCGGGCGGTCGAGCGAGGCCCCGGCGAGCTTCACGGCCTGCCTGCGCCACACCCTGTCGATGCCGAGCGAGAGGACGCGGTTGAGCAGGTCGTAGCGCGGGGCGATCGCGTCGAACATCTGCTCGACCTCGGCCTTCTTGCCCTCGACCTCGCCGAGGGGCGGTTTGTGGGCGGCGTCGGCCATTAGCTCAGGATTTGGCTGAGGTTGAGGAGGTCGTAGTCGATCTGCTTCTTGCGCTCGCAGACCTGGCGGATCGGGGTCAGCTTCACGTCGCCGTTGACGAGACCGACCATCACGCTCTCGTGGCCCTCGAGAAGCGCCTCGACGGCGGCGGAGCCCAGGCGGCTGGCGAGGACGCGGTCGCGCGCCGTCGGCGAGCCGCCGCGCTGGACGTGGCCGAGGATGCAGACCCGGAGGTCGATCGGGGCGAAGGCCGCGTCGGCCTGCAACGCCTCGGCGATCTTCACGGCCCCGCCCATCTCCTCGCCCTCGGCGACGACCACGATCGACGACCGGAGCTGGCTCGCCATGAGCGAGAGGATCCGCTCCTTGATCGACGACATCTGGGTGAGGGTCTCGGGGATGAGGATCAGCTCGGCCCCGCCGCCGATGCCGCAGTTGAGCGCGATGAAGCCCGCGTCCTGCCCCATCACCTCGATCAGGAAGAGGCGGTTGTGGGCGTCCGCCGTGTCGCGGATGCGGTCGATGTTCTCGATGGCCGTGTTGAGCGCGGTGTCGTAGCCCACCGTGTCGTCGGTGCCGAAGAGGTCGTTGTCGATCGTGCCGGGGCAGCCGACGACCGCCGTGCCGTGCTCCTCGTGGAGCAGCGCCGCCCCGCGCAGCGTCCCGTTGCCGCCGATGGCGACGAGCGCGTCGATGCCGGCGGCGCGGATGCGCTCGGCGGCCTGCCGCCGGCCCTCCGGCTCGCGGAAGCGGTTCGAGCGCGCCGTCTTGAGGATCGTCCCGCCCTTGCCCAGAATGTTCGAGACGCTCTGCCGGTCCATCTCGACGAAGTCGCCGTCGATCAGCCCGGCGTAGCCCTGCCGGACGCCGACGACCTCGATCTCCTCGGCGACGGCGCGGCGGACGACGGCGCGGAGGCAGGCGTTCATCCCCGGCGCGTCACCGCCGGAGGTGAGCACGCCGATGCGGTGGAGTTCGGGCATGGCGGGTGGGCCGGTCAAGAGGGGGGGCTACCGGGGATGCTACCGCTTCGCCTCCGGCAGAAAGGGCTGAAACGCAAGGCGTGAGCTGGAACGCAAGGCGTGAAACGTAAGGGCACCGGCAGCACACAGGCTCAGCGAAGCGCCCTCACGCTTTGCGTTTCACGCATTACGCACCTGTCGCGCACGACGCACCTAGCTTCCTACGCGCCTAGCTTCCCGCGCCCCGCGCGAGCGGCCGGGCGACGATGATGCCGGTCTGCACGCTGTTGCCGGCGATGTAGTCCGCGAGGTCCTCCGAGACCTTGACCTCGCCGGTGAGGGAGGCGTGGAGGAAGCCGGTCCGCTCTCCGTCCTTAAAGACGAACCCGGTGTGCGTCACGTCGAGGCCGTCGATGCCGGTGGCCGTGGCGATGATGTCGCCGGGCCGGAGCCGATCGTAGAGGCCGCGGATGTCGTCCTGCGGGACGTAGTAGACGCCGTGGTCGCGCAGCCCGGCCTCCACGTCCACGATGCACGCGAACAGGCTGTCGCTCCGGGCGTCGCTGCCGGCGAGCTTCGGGTACGCGTCGCGGTGCGCGGTCATGAAGTCGATGGTCTTGTCGAAAGGCTGCCCGAAGTCGCGCGTGACGAGGCGGACGTGGCCGCGCCGCTCGTTGTCGAGCATCCAATCGGTGAAGTAGTGGAGGCGGCTGCAATAGCCGTCGAGGGTGCCGTCGCGGTAGCGGAGCGCTTCGAGGTTGCGGACGTAGGCGTCGTAGCTCGGCGTCCCCGCTTCCACCGCCTGCGCGAGCGCGAGGACGTTTTCGACGTAGGTCACGCAGTCGAACCCGGTGAGGTCGACCACGAGCGCCTCGGTCGCCGTCCGGTCGAGCGCGCCCTCGACGTAGGGCCGCCCGAGGAGCCGCAGCCCGACGGACTGCACGATCTCGCCGAGCGGACGGGCCGCGAGGTTCTCGGCTCGGGCATAGGCCATGAGGTCCTCGAACGCCCGCCCGGTCGAGGAGTCCGGCGCGGCGGGCGCGTCCACGGCCTCGGCCTGCGCGACGGGTGCCGCCGCGGGCACCGCCACGGGCTCCTCCGCCGGGGCCTCGGCGCAGGCGCTGAGAAGCAGGCAGGCAAACAGACCGGAAACCAAGAGACGGGTCATCGACGACGGAGATGGGTTAGCAGGGTGGAAAAGCCTTCGCCCTCGCAAGGCAGTCCTCCCCGACTCGAGCGGGGACCCCGCCGGAGCCGGTCCTGAGCCCACCGGTCCTGAGCGCAGCCGAACGGGCGGCGGCAGCGATCGAACCGGCGGCGGTGATTCCTCGACCATACCAAGTCCGGCTGAAGTGCAGTAGGTCGAACGGGCCCTCCAATCACCTCTCTTACGCCGTGGGGAGGGGCCGAGGGGAGGGGTTGCCGAAACAATCACACGCAGATCAAACGGATTGGGTAGGGGTAGGCTGGACGGCGAAAGAGCGGGGAGAACGACTGCGAACGTACTGAATACAGCGTACTGATACGCCGTGCGGTTCCGCTTTGTCCGGCTCCAGGGTTAAAACTTCGTTCAGTCCCACGATGCCTCCACGGCAAGCGCCTCGGCCAGCCGCCGCTCGTACCCCGCGCGGGGAACCTCGACCGCCCCGAACCCCGCGAGGTGCGGCGTGACGAACTGCACGTCGAGCAGCCGGAACCCACCGCGCCGGAGCCGCCGCACGAGGTGCACGAGCGCCACCTTCGACGCGTCGCGCGCCCGGTGGAACATCGACTCGCCGAAGAACGCCCCACCGAGCGCGACCCCGTACAGCCCGCCGACGAGCTGACCCTCGGCCCAGCACTCGACCGAGTGCCCGAACCCGAGCCGGTGCAGCGCGGTGTAGGCCGCCACGACCTCGTCCGAAATCCACGTCGTCTCCCGGCCCGGTGCCGGCGCAGCGCAGGCCCGCACGACCGTCCCGAACGCCCGGTCGGTCGTCACCTCGAAGCGGTGCCCACGGACGAGCTTGGCGAGGTTCTTCGAGACGTGAAACCCGCCGAGGGGGAGGATGCCGCGCGGGTCGGGCGCGAACCAGTAGACCGCGTCGTCCTCGTCGGGGTCGGCCATCGGGAAGAGGCCGCGCCGGTAGGCGTAGAGCAGCAGGTCGGGCGTCAGCGGCAGATCGGCCATGCACGGCGGCGGCGAGGGGCGTAGCTTTACACCCCCGCCAAGCCCCCACCGTCCGATGAAGTTCCAGGCCCTCGTCCACGACCGCACGTTCGACCTCGCGCTCACCGACGGCGCGCTCAGTGACGGCGCGCTCGTCGTGGACGGCGAGGCCGTCGAGGCCACGCTCGAGCGCATCGCCGGGCGCGAGGTGCTCCTCCTGCTCGACGGCCGGAGCTACCCGTTCACGGTCGAGCCGCAGGACGACGGCACGCTCGCGCTCACCCACGGCGGGCAGCGCCTCAGCGTCCGCCTCAAGACCGAGCGCGACCTCCTCCTCGAACGGTTTGGGATGGAGGACGCCGGAACCGCCGCCGAGCGCGAGCTGCGCGCCCCGATGCCCGGCCTCGTCCTCTCGGTCCTCGCCGAGCCGGGGCAGGCCGTCGGAGAAGGCGCGGGCCTGGTGGTGCTGGAGGCGATGAAGATGGAAAACGAGCTCCGCGCCGCCACCGCCGGCACCGTCGCCGCCGTCCACGTCGAGCCCGGCCAGCCCGTCGGCAAGAACGACCTTTTGGTGAGCTTCGAGTGACGAGCGACGAGTGACGAACGATCCCTCCCATCGCGTTCAACACTCGTAGCTCGAAACTCGTCACCCGTAGATCGAGACGCTTCCTTCGACATGGTTCTCGTTACTGGCGCGACCGGCTTTCTCGGCTCCGTCCTCGTCCGCCAGCTTTTGGAGGAGGGCGAAGCCGTCCGCGTCCTCCGCCGCGAGACCTCCACGCTCGACCTCCTCGGGGCCAGCACCGCCCGCGTCGAGCACGCGGTGGGCGACGTGAGCGACCCCGAGAGCATGGCGGAGGCGATGGCCGGCGTCGAGCAGGTCTACCACACGGCTGCGTTCGTCGGGTTCGGCGGGGCGAGAGACGCCGAGCAACTGCGCGCGGTCAACGTCGTGGGCACCGCGAACGTCGTCGATGCGGCGCGCGAGGCCGGGGTCCGGCGGCTCGTGCTCACCTCCAGCCAGGCCGCCTTCGGCCGCCCCACGCTCCCGTCCGGCGTCATCGACGAGACGGCGGAGTGGACGGCTTCGCGCATGGACACGGCCTACGCCCGGAGCAAGCACGGGGCTGAGCTCGAGGTGCACCGCGCGGTGGCCGAAGGGCTCGACGCCCTCGTCGTCAACCCGGCGGTGATCTTCGGGCCGGGGCGGGCGGGGGAGAACACCACCGCGATCGTCGACAAAGTCCGTTATGGCAAGATGCCCTTCGCCCCCGCCGGCGGGACGTGCGTGGTGGACGTCGAAGACGTCGCCGCCGGGCACCGCGCGGCGATGCGTCGGGGCGAGGCCGGCGAGCGCTACTTCCTCGGCGGGGAGAACCTCCGCTGGAAGGCCATCTTCGACCTTCTCGCCGAGGCGTTCGGCGTGCCGGGGCCGAGGCTCGTGCTCCCGCCCGGCCTCGCGCTCGCCGCCGGGGCCGCCTCCGAAGCCGTCGCCGCCGTGACCCGCTCGCGCCCGACGCTGACGCGCGAGACCGCCCGCCTCTCGGGCCGCTTCTTCCGCTACAGCAACCGGAAGGCGGTGGAAGACCTCGGGGTCACCTTCCGTCCCTTCCGCGCCACCGCCGAGCGCATCGCCGCTGCCTACGCTCGGTGACACGGACTCCTGGAAGAGTGTTTCAGATAGCTCCCCTGGAACCAGCCTGCCCTTCTTTTCATTTGACCATTTTGGTCAAACAGATTAAAATAGACCAGACTCAGAGAGAATCCCTATGACGTTCACAGCCAGCGAAGCCAAAACCCGCTTCGGTCGTCTGCTCGACACCGCCCAGCGCGAGCCGGTGATGATCGAGAAGAACGGACGGCCCTTTGCCGTCATGCTCTCCCGGCACGACTACGACCACTTGCAGCGCGAGCTGGCCGAACTGCGCAGTCAGGCAGAAACGGACTTCCTGATGCGCGGCAAGAACGGCGAGCGGCTGACGAGGGCCGTCGAGGCGCACAAGCGCGGCGAGCGGGGCATCGTCAAGACCATCGAGGAGGTCGAGGCGATGGCCGACGATGCAGCTTAGCTTTCAGCCTGCCGCATGGGAGGATTTCCTCTACTGGCAGCGCACCGACAAGAAGTAGTTCAAGCGGATCGCAGCCCTCATCAAGGACGTGCAGCGTCACCCCTTCGAGGGGATCGGCAAACCCGAACCGCTCAAGGGCGACCTTTCGGGCTACTGGTCCCGGCGCATCGACGGCGAGCACCGGCTCGTCTACGCCGTGCAGGACGACCGGATCGACATCATCCAATGCCGCAGGCACTACTGACCCCGCTCGATGACAACGGCGTACTGCATGGCTATTTCAGTCCGGCTTGCTTGAGGAGGGAATTGAGCGTGCCGAGCCATTAGCTACTCTACTGGTTTTCCCGCCCCGCCGTGAATGTGGAAATTTCCGTCTCGCCCAGCCACAGCGTCCGTAACAGCTTGACTATAGAACATACTAACTTGTCTATCTGCCGCCTGCTTCCCAGCAAAAGGAACGCTTCTCCACAGTGGCCTTTGAGCTAGGCACCTGAAACACTAGTGCCCAAGTGTTTCAATGCCGGGCGTCGAAGCCGAGGGCGGCGGGGAGGAGCATCACCCCGACGCCGAGGAGGATCATCACGAGCTGCCAGACGGACTTCGTCGCGGGGTAGCTGTGGTGGTGGTTCAGCTCGGGGATGAGGTCGCTCCCGGCGATGTAGATGAACGAGCCGGCGGTGATCGGGAGCAGGTAGTCGGCGTAGCCCTCGATCTGCGTCCCCACCGTGAGCGAGAGGAGCGCGCCGAGGACGGCGGCGAGACCCGAGACGAAGTTGTACTTCAGCGCCCGCTTCGGCTCCATGCCGCCGTAGACGAGTACGCCGAAGTCGCCGATCTCCTGCGGGATTTCGTGGAGCATCACCGCCACGGTCGTCACGACCCCCGCCGGGACCGAGACCAGGTAGGCCGCCGCGATCACGGCTCCGTCGATCAGGTTGTGCGCCGCGTCGCCGACGAGGTTCATCGTCGCAAACGGCTTGACCGGCGCGCGCTCGATCTTGAGGGCGGCGGCCACCTCGGCCTCGGCCACGACGCCCGCCACGCCGTGGTCGTGCCGCCAGTGGAGGAACTTTTCGAGGACGAAAAACGAGAGGACGCCCGCGAGCACGAGCAGCCCCGCCGTCTGGTCGCCGAGCGCGGCGAAGGCGCGCGGGATGAGGTGGATGAGGGCCCCCCCGAGCATCGCCCCGACGGCGAACGAGACGAGGAGAAACACGGTCCGCTCGAGCCGAGCCGCGTTGAGCGACAGCGTGAACACGCCGACGAGCGAGACGAGGCTGACGAGGAGCACACTGCCGAGCGCGTAGAGCCAGAGGTGCATCGGGAGAGAGGCGAGGGGAGGGGGGCCATACTGCCCATCCTTGCCGTTGTTCTAGCCGCTCCGCCCGGGGGGGCGCGTCCCGGTCGCGGGCGGAGAACCCGGACCTCACAGGGACGTATCCTCGCTTTACGTTTCGCTCGCCACACCCCCGCCTCTGCATGATCGTCGCACTGCACGAGTGGGCCACCGAGGCCCAGATCGAGGCCGTCACCGAGCGCCTCGAGGCGTACGGCTTCGAGCCGCAGCGCATCGACGGCGCGCGGCAGACCGTCCTCGGGGCCATCGGCGTGCAGCCGGACTTCGACGTGCGCCACCTCCAGGTGCTCCCCGGCGTGGCGAAGGTCGCGCGCGTCACGAGCCCGTACCAGTTCGTCGGGCGGGCGTGGCAGGAGGAGGACACCGTGCTCGACATCGGCGGCGTGGCCGTCGGGGGCGAGGAGATCGTGGTGATGGCCGGGCCGTGCTCGGTCGAGAGCGAGGAGCAGCTCGAGGCCGCCGCCGCTGCCGTCGCCGCCGAGGGCGCGACTTTTCTGCGCGGCGGGGCCTTCAAGCCGCGCAGCTCGCCGTACTCGTTCCAGGGCCTCGGCGAAGAGGGCCTCCGCCTCCTCCGCACCGTCGCCGACCGCCACGGGCTCCGCGTCATCACCGAGGTCATGACGCCGGGGCAGGTGGACCTCGTCGGGGAGCACGCCGACGTGTTCCAGATCGGCGCGCGCAACATGCAGAACTTCGATCTCCTGCGCGCGGTGGGGCGGACCGAGCGGCCGGTCTTCCTCAAGCGGGGCCTCGCGGCGACCGTTAAGGAGTGGCTTATGAGCGCCGAATATGTAATGGCCAGCGGGAACCCCAACGTGATATTGTGCGAGCGGGGCATCCGCACCTTCGAGACCGCCACCCGCAACACGCTCGACCTCTCCGCCGTGCCCGTCGCCCAGAGCCGCAGCCACCTCCCCGTGTTCGTCGACCCGAGCCACGCCGCCGGGCTGCACGACAAGGTGGTGCCGCTCGCCCGCGCCGCGGTCGCCGTCGGTGCCGACGGGCTCCTCGTCGAGGTCCACCCGGACCCGCCGCGCGCGCTCTCCGACGGCCCGCAGTCGCTCACCTTCGAGCAGTTCTCCGACCTGATGCGCCAGCTCCGCCGCGTCGCCGCCGCCGTGGACCGGCCCATGCGCGCACCGAGCGGTGCCCGGCCGCGCGAAGCTTCGGTGTAGCCCCGCCCTCGGTACAGGCTTTGCGCGGCCCTCCGCGCTCCTCCCTCCTCCCGTTTCCCCTGTCTGACCCGAAGATTTATGTGCGGCATTGTTGGCTACATCGGCGAGCGCCAAGCCAGTGACATCCTCGTCACGGGCCTCAAGCGGCTCGAATACCGCGGCTACGACTCGGCAGGTGTCGCCGTCGTCAACGGCACCGTCAAGGTCCGCAAGAAAGAGGGCAAGGTCAGCGAGCTCGAAGGGCTGCTCGACGGCGATCCGGTCTCGGGCTGCGTCGGGATGGGGCACACGCGGTGGGCCACGCACGGCCCGCCAAACGACGTCAACGCCCACCCCCACACCGCCGATAACGGCCGCTTCGCGATCATCCACAACGGCATCATCGAGAACTACGCTGTCCTCAAGAAGGGCCTCGCCGCGAAGGGCTACACCTTCGAGAGCGACACCGACACCGAGGTCCTCGCCCACTTCATCGACGACGTGCAGAAGGAGGCCGACCTGAGCTTCGCCGAGGCCGTCCGGCAGGCCCTCACACAGGTGGACGGGGCGTACGGGCTCGTCGCGGTCTCCGAGGACGAGCCGGACCAGCTCGTCGTGGCGCGCAACGGCAGCCCCCTCCTGCTCGGCATCGGCGAGGGCGAGCACTTCGTCGGCTCGGACGCCAGCCCGTTCATCGAGTACACCCGCAACGTGGTCTACCTCAACGACGGCGAGATGGCGGTCGTCCGCCGCGACGGCTACGAGGTGTTCAAGATCGACGGCGCGCCCGTCGCTAAAGAGGTCCACGCGCTGGAGTGGGACCTGGAGGAGATCGAGAAGGGCGGCTACGAGCACTTCATGCTCAAGGAGATCATGGAGCAGCCCGAGGTCCTCGAGAACGCGATGCGCGGGCGCGTCCGCCTGGCCGACAACCAGATCCGCCTCGGCGGGCTGAACGACGTGATGCCCCAGCTCGCCGGGGCCGAGCGCATCATCATCTGCGCCTGCGGCACGTCGTGGCACGCTGCGCTCGTCGGCGAGTACCTCATCGAGAAGCACACCCGCATCCCGGTCGAGGTCGAGTACGCCTCCGAGTTCCGCTACCGCGATCCCATCCTGAAGCAGGGCGACGTGGTGATGGTCATCTCGCAGTCCGGCGAGACCGCCGACACGCTCGCCGCCGTCCGGCAGGCGCAGGAGGCCGGCATCCTGACGCTCGGCGTCGTCAACACCGTCGGCTCGACGATCGCCCGCGAGACCGACGCCGGGGTCTACCTCCACGCCGGGCCCGAGATCGGGGTGGCGAGCACGAAGGCGTTCACGGCGCAGGTCGTCGTCCTCACGATGATCGCCCTCGCCCTCGGCAAGGCGCGCGGTGCCCTCGACGACGAGACGCTCGGCACCTTCCTCCACGGCCTCGCCGCGATCCCGGACCAGATCCGCAGCGTCCTCGCGCAGAGCGCCACGGTCGAGGCCCTCGCCCACGACTACCGCACGGCGGACAACTTCCTCTACCTCGGGCGCGGCTGCAACTTCCCGGTCGCGCTCGAGGGCGCGCTCAAGCTCAAGGAAATCTCCTACATCCACGCTGAGGGCTACCCCGCGGCGGAGATGAAGCACGGCCCCATCGCCCTCATCGACCGGTTCATGCCCGTCGTGGTCATCGCGATGAAGGACGCGATCTACGACAAGGTGGTCTCGGGCATCGAGGAGGTCGTCGCCCGCGAAGGGGCCGTCATCGCCATCACCGAGGAGGGCAACCACGAGCTCGACGACCTGTGCAAGGTGGTGCTCCACGTCCCGCGCTCGCTCGAGTGCCTGGAGCCGCTCCTGACGGTGATCCCGCTCCAGCTCCTCTCGTACTACGTCGCGGTGCTGCGCGGCTGCAACGTGGACCAGCCGCGCAACCTCGCCAAGAGCGTGACGGTGGAGTAGGAGACCGGCTTCCGTATCTTTCCGGCAGGGGCGCCATCGTGCGTCCCTGCCTTCTTTTTAGAGTGCCCCCGACCCGTGCCCCGTCGTCCCCACGCACGCGGGAATGACTAGCTAGGGTTTGTTAGAGGCTCTTAGTCACCGCCCAGCAATGACGCCAATACCTGACGAAACGCTCCGCGACATCAAAGCCCGCCACGCCGAGGTCGAGCGGCTGATGTCGCAGCCCGAGGTCGCCACCGACCCACGGCAACTCGCCGACCTCGGGCGCGAGCACTCGGAGTTGAGCGGTCTGAAAGCCAAGATCGAGCGCGTCGAGGCGCTTCGGCAGGAGGCGGCCGACCTCCGCGAGATGGCTGAGGGCGAAGAAGGCGAGCTCGCCGAGCTCGCCGCCGCCGAGCTCGAAGGCGTCGAGGCGAAGCTGCCCCGCGCCGAGGAGGCGCTCCGCCTCGCGCTCGTCCCGAAAGACCCCGAGGACGCCAAAGACGCCATCCTCGAAATCCGCGCCGGCACCGGCGGCGACGAGGCCAGCCTCTTCACCGGCGACCTCCTCCGGCTCTACACCCGCTTCGCCGAGCGGCACGGCTGGAAGATCGAGATGATGGACGCCACCGAGGGCGCACAGGGCGGGTTCAAGGAGATCACGCTGTCCGTCAAAGGCCCCGAGGTGTTCGGGACGATGAAGTTCGAGAGCGGGGTCCACCGCGTCCAGCGCGTACCCCAGACCGAGAGCCAGGGCCGCATCCACACGAGTGCCGCCACCGTCGCCGTCCTCCCCGAGGCCGAGGAGGTCGACGTCGAGATCCACGCGAACGACCTCGAGATCGACGTCTACCGCTCCTCCGGCCCCGGCGGCCAGTCCGTCAACACCACCGACTCCGCCGTCCGCATCACCCACAAGCCGACGGGCCTCGTGGTGACGTGCCAGGACGAGAAGAGCCAGCACAAGAACAAGGACAAGGCCCTCCGCGTGCTCCGCAGCCGGCTCTACCAGGCCAAGCTCGACGAGATCAACGCCGAGCGCTCCGAGCAGCGCCGCGCCCTCGTCGGCTCCGGCGACCGGTCCGAGAAGATCAGGACCTACAACTACCCCCAGAGCCGGGTCACCGACCACCGACTGGCCGGCGACGACAAGAACCACCCGCTCCAAAACGTCCTCGACGGCGACCTCGACGCCATCATCGCCGCCCTCCGCCTAGCCGAGAACGCCGAGCGGCTGAGCGGTGACCTCGGCGTGTGAGTCCCGATTCACTCAAAAAGAGGCTGTCATTGCGAGGAGCGCAGCGACGCGGCAATCTCCTCACATCAGCAGTCCGAGGGAGATCGCCGCGTCGGCCTGCGGCCTCCTCGCAATGACAAGCTTGGGTTTAGTTTTCTGAAGCCATGAGCGTCCGAGAGATAGAAGTCCGAGAGATAGAAAACGCCCTCGCGAAGCTGTCCCATGCGGATCTCGCTGAGCTTGCGACGTGGTTTGCGAAGTACCACAACCGGGAGTGGGACGGGCAGATCGAGCGGGACCTCGACGCGGGCCGGCTGAACGCTTTTCTCGCCGAAGCGGAGGCAGAATACAAAGCGGAGCAAGCCAAACCGCTGTGAATCACCTCGGGTTCTGGCACATAAACTCCGCCATTGCAAACATCCCGGGCCCCGAGTCGGGACCCACCGGCTGGCTCTGTCCTGTGGGTCCCCGCCGGAGCCTGTCCTGAGCGCAGTCGAACGGGCGGGGATGACGTGTGTAAAGGTTGGAGGCAGAGATCAGAACCGCTGCGCTAACTTCCGGCTGCGAACCGGATTCCTGACTCTATGCAAAAGCGCACGCTGCTCGTCCTCTTCCTCTGCCTCGCGGGCCTTGCCGCGCTCGGGATGCAGGTGGAGCCGGGGGTGCCGCCGGCAGCGCCGGACGCGCCGGTGCTGCTGGAGACGCCGCCCGCCGAGGACGCACCGGCCCCGACGTGGCTCTCGATCATCCCGGCGCTCGTAGCGATTGGGGCGGCGCTCGCGTTCCGGCAGGTCGTGGCGGCGCTCTTTCTCGGCATCTGGATCGGGGCGTGGATCACGTATGGCTCGCTCGCAGGCGTGTGGTTCGGCCTGCTCGACACGGTGCAGGTCTACGTCCTCGCCGCGCTCGCCGACGCGGACCACGCGGCGATCATCATCTTCACGCTGATGATCGGCGGGGTCGTCGGGATCATCCAGAAGAACGGGGGGACGCAGGGGATCGTCGGGGCGGTCGTGGCGTGGGCCAACTCGGCGCGGCGGGGGCAGCTCGCGACGAGCTTCCTCGGCATCGCCATCTTCTTCGACGACTACGCCAACACCCTCGTCGTCGGCGGGACGATGCGGCCGATCACGGACCGGCTCCGCATCTCGCGCGAGAAGCTCGCCTACATCGTCGACTCAACGGCGGCACCGGTCGCGTCCCTCGCCCTCGTCACGACGTGGATCGGGTACGAGGTCGGGCTGATCGGGACGGCGATCGCGGCGCTGCCGACCTACGACGAGGCGGCCTACTCGGTCTTCCTTCAGTCGATCCCGTACAGCTTCTACCCGATCCTCGCGCTGTGCTTCGTGTTCGCCGTGGCGGGCTGGCAGCGCGACTTCGGGCCGATGCTCCGCGCCGAGCGCCGCGCCCGGCAGACCGGACAGCTCTTCCGCCCCGGCTCCGACATCGAGCACGCCGAGGTCGAGTCCAGCGTCCTCGTCCCCTCCGAGACGACGCCGGCCCGCGCCCACAACGCGCTCATCCCGGTCCTCGTCCTCATCGTCGGGGTGTTTGCTTTTCTGTTTATAACCGGTCGGGAAGCGGTGCTGGAGAAGATGGCAGCAGGCGAGGACATGTCTCTGACGCTTCAGAATATCGTCGGTGAGGCGAACTCGTACAAGGCGATGATGTGGGCGTCGCTGCTGGCGGTGATCGTGGCGGTCGCGCTCTCGGTCGGGCAGCGGATCCTGACGCTGACCGAGACGCTCGACGCGTGGTACGCCGGGATGAAGGCGATGCTCTTGGCGATCATCATCCTCGTCCTCGCGTGGGCGCTCTCGAACGTCAACGACGCCCTCGGCACCGCCGACTGGCTGGTCTCGACGCTCTCGGGCAGCCTCGTGCCCGGCGTCGTTCCGACGCTCGTCTTTCTCCTCGCCGCCGCCACCGCGTTCTCCACCGGGTCGAGTTGGGGGACGATGGGGATTCTGATGCCGCTCGTGGTCCCGCTCGCCTACGGCGTCCTCGCCGCCGACGGCTTGCACACGAACGCCGAGTACCACCACATCATCTACTCGGCGGTGTCCGCCGTCCTCGCCGGGGCCGTGTGGGGCGACCACTGCTCGCCGATCTCGGACACGACGATCTTGTCGTCGCTGGCCTCGGGGTGCGACCACATCGACCACGTCCGCACCCAGCTTCCGTACGCGCTCGTCGTCGGGTTCGTGGCGATCCTCCTCGGGACGCTGCCGGCGGGCTTCGGCGCGCCGTGGTGGCTGTGCCTGCCCGTCGCGGCGGCGGTATTGCTCGGCGGCTTCCGGTACTTCAGCGAGCCGGTCGAGGACGGCATCACGGCGTAGGGGCGAACCCGTGTGTTCGCCCTGTCCGACGACTACCGCGCGGGTCCGGGCAGACACGGGGGTCCGGGCAGACACGGGGGTCCGGGCAGACACGCGGGTCCGGGCAGACACGCGGGTCTGCCCCTACGGTGATCGGTGCTTATGAAGTTCGACGTGCTTTACCTCGACAACCACCTGCTCGCCGTGGGCAAACCGGCGGGGCTGCTGGTGCAGGCGGACCGCACGGGCGACCCCGACCTGCTGACCCTCGGCAAGGCGTTTCTCAAAGAGCGGTTCGACAAGCCGGGCAACGTCTTCCTCGGCCTCGTCCACCGGCTCGACCGGCCCGTCTCCGGGGTCGTCGTCCTCGCCCGGACCTCGAAGGCGGCGTCGCGCCTCTCGGACCAGTTCCGCCGCCGGGTGCCGGAGAAGCGCTACCTCGCGCTCGTCGAAGGCCGGCTCTCCGGCCAGGGCACGCGTGAGGACTGGCTCGCCAAGGTCGACCGGCACGTGCGCGTCGTGAAGCCGGGCCACCCGCAGGGGAAGCGGGCCGAGCTTCGCTGGCAGGCGCTCGCGAGTGAGCGCACGCCGTCGGGCGTGCTCAGCCTCGTCGAGGTCACCCTCCTGACCGGCCGGGCGCACCAGATCCGGGTCCAACTCGCCGCGCTCGGCCACCCGATCCGGGGCGACCTGCGCTACGGCGCGGGGCGAGAGTTCGACGGGCGCAACCTCGCGCTCCATAGCTACCGGCTCGACATCGAGCACCCGACGAAGCGCGAGCCGATGTCGTTTTCCGCCCCGCCGCCGCCGACGTGGCGCGGGTATTTTGACGTCCTCATCCGCTCCACCGTCGAAGCCTGATGGACACCCTCGATCCCGCCGAGGTCCGCGTCGCCGGCGCGCTCGCCGAGAAGGCGCTCGCCACGCCGGACTACTACCCGATGACGCTCAACGGCCTCGTCGCCGCCTGCAACCAAAAGACCGGGCGCGACCCGGTGACGAGCCTCGACGAGCACGAGGTCGCCGCCGCGCTCGACCGGCTGATGCGGCGCGGGCTGGCCGGGACGAGCGAAGGCGCGGGGAGCCGCGTCACGAAGTACCGCCACCTCCTCGACCACCACTTCGGGCTGGCCGAGGCGGGCGTCGCTGCGCTCGCGGTGCTCCTCCTGCGCGGGCCGCAGACGGTGGGCGAGGTGCGGGGGCGGACGGGCCGGCTGCACGAGTTCGCTTCGCTGGAGGCCGCCGAGGCGACGCTGCACCGTCTCGCGGATCGGGACGAGCCGCTCGTGGCCGAGCTGCCGCTCCAGCCGGGCCGGAAGGAGGCGCGGTGGGCGCACCTGCTGGCCGGGGAGCCGGAGGTCGAGGCGGCCGAAGCACGGGCCCCGGAGGCGTCCCCGGCGATGCAAAAGGCCCGCGCCGACGGGGACCGGCTGGCAGCGCTGGAGGAGCGCGTCGAAGCCCTGGAGGCTGAGCTTCGAGCGCTGCGCGAATCGTTCAGCGATTTCCGCCGTCAGTTCGAATAGGAGTGGATTACCTCCTGTCTTCGCCGAGTGACATAACGGTGGCACCGCGGGGAGGTATCCTGTGGGGTTAACCAGACGGAGACCCTCATGGAAGTCACCAAGATGGAAGTCACCAAGAACACCGCCGCCGAGCCGACGAACGAGCAGATCGCCGACGTGCTCGACCAGATGGCGGACGTGCTCGAAGAGCGCCGCGCCAACCCCTACCGCATCGGGGCCTATCACAACGCGGCCCAGGCGATCCGGGAGCACGCCCAGCCGCTGGCCGAGGTGTACGCCGAGCGCGGCGTTAACGCCCTCATGGACCTCCACGGCGTCGGCGAGAGCCTCAGCGCTCACATCGCCCGCTACATCGAGACCGGCCGGCTCGGGCGGCGCACGCGGGCCGACGACACGTTCGACCCGGTCGTGCTCTTCGCGTCCGTCCCCGGCATCAGCCGGACGCTCGCGCGCCAGATCGTCGACGAGCTCGGCGTGACGACGCTCGACGCGCTCGAACGGGCGGCCTACGACGGGCGGCTCGCCGGCCTCAAGGGCGTTGGGCGGCAGACCGTCGCGGCCCTCCGGCTCCAGCTCAACAGCCTGCTCCAGTGGGCCGCGCTCGACCGGCGGCAGCGCGTCCGCCGCGACGCCTACCGCCTCGCCCCGCCGCCGGAGGATGCCCCCGGTTCTCGGCTTCGACGGGCGGCATAAGGACAGGCTGGGCAGACACACGGGTCTGCCCCTACGGGTCTGCCCCTACGGGTCTGCCCTACGGGTCCGGCAGACGTAGGGGCGACCCCGTGTGGTCGCCCTGCTCGCCTTGCGCTTCCACGTTGCAGCAGGTTCGTGCGGATCCCACCATCACGCCCCGCGCGCTCCGGCGAAGTCGAGGAAGCGGGCGGCGACGGCCTGCGCCAGGGCGGGGGAGTTGCCCCACGCCCGGTTGTTGGCGATCACGTGGAGCACCTGGCCCGCCTCCACCGCGCGGTAGGCGAGGGCCGTCGCCTCGTCGATCATCTGCCGCGCCTGCGCCGTCTCGGCGAGGGCCGGTGCCGGGGCCTCGAACGGGTACGCGGCGGCGAACGCCTCGGCGTACGACATCCCGCGCGGGTTGAGGAGGCGGAGCACCACGCTGCCGTCCGCCGCCGTGAGCCGCCCGCCGGTGCGCTCCCACTGCTCCTTGATCGGCGGGAGGTACTGCCAGTGGCTGAAGACGAAGCCCAGCCCGCGCGCCTCCAGCCAGTCCACGTACGCCGGGACGATCAGGTGCGGCGAGCGGACTTCGAGGTGCTCCTGCACCTCGCCGGGCACGTCGCGGAAGAAGCGGTCGAGGTTCGCCACGAACGCCTCCGGCTCGGGCGACTCGGCGACGCGGGTGTATTCCTGCTCGAAGAGGACGCCGCGCAGCCGGTCTCCGAGAAGTTCGGCGGCGGGGTCGAGGAACTGCCGGGTGTAGGCGTCGGCGTCGAGGTAGGTCGGGTTGTCTTCGTAGCGCGGACCGTCCTTGCCACCGCGCCGGAGCGTCCGGGCGGCGAACGCCTGCGGGGCCTTCAGCAGGAAGCGGGCCTCGGCAGGCGCGTGCTCGGCGTAGCTCCGGAGGACGAAGTAGTTGCTGCCCGGCTCGCCGTCGTCTTCGAGGAGGGGTCGGTAGAACGTGAAGTCGATCTCCAACACCGAGAAGTGCTCGAAGTAGTCGGCCACCGAGGCAATCGGGAGCTGGCGCTCCTCGAAGCTCTCGCCGCCGAGCTTCTTCCTCCGGGTGGTGATCTCGCTGCGCCAGCGCTCGGGATAGACCTGCCCGATCCACCCGGCGTAGCGGTCGGACGCGGTGCCGAAGGCGAGTGCGGGGTGGACGCGCCGGAAGTCGTAGCGCGTGAGGTCGGCGCGGCGGTCGTCCGGGGAGCGGGGGGGCGGGGCGTCAGGCATGGGTGGGCGGCGTGGGGGCCTCGACGCCGCTCGCCTCGGCCTCGTTCCGCGGCGCGGCGTTCGGCGGCGCGGCGTTCGGCGGCGTGTCGCTGCGAGGCTCGTCGCTGCGTTGGCCGAACCGGCGCTTAACGGCGAGGGCCGTCATGACGAAGCCGACGGCGATGAAGAAGTGGTACGCCATCAGGCGCCACGTCAGCAGCGTCGGCCCGACGATGGCCTTCGGGATCAGCGGGGCGAGGAAGAGGACGTACAGCCCCTCGATCCCGCCGGAGCCGCCGGGCGTCGGGACAGCCATCGCGGTGAGTATCATCGCGCCGGTGCGGACGAGGAACGTGAAGCGGTCCAGGAGGGGATAGACGCTCAGCACGATCAGCAGCAGCGTGGTGTAGCGCGTCAGCCAGATAGCCGCCGACCACAGGAACCCGGCGACGAAGAAGCGCGGCGGCTGCCCGCGCAGCACCGCCGCCCGCCGCCGCAGCTCGACGAGCTCGCGCCGGACCCGCCCCTCGAACCGCCGCAGCCACTTCAGCCGGACGAGCCCCGTCGCCGCGCGCTCCAGAATCTCCGGTCGGATCAGCGTGGCGTAGGCGAAGAAGCACGCCCACGCCATCATCCCGATGAAGTACGCCGTCAGCGTGCCCGTCCCTGCGATCCCGAGCGCGGGCGGGAAGACGTCGATGAACGCCGAGGCCAGGAGGATGAACGGGATCGAGACGGCGAACCAGATTTGGTCCATCAGCATCGAGAACAGCATGATCGCCGTGGCCTCGCCAACGGGGACGCGGTTGTCCTTCGCCACGAAATACGCCGCGAGCGGGGCCCCGCCCACCGCCGACGGCGTCACCGCCGACATGAAGTCCCACGCCACGGCCCCGCGCATCCCCCGGACCAGCGAGATCGTGCCGTGCGAGATGTAGCGCAGCCGGCTGCCCCCCAGCAGAATCCGCACCCCGACCGCCCCGAAGGCGAGGCCCAGGAGGCCGGCGTTCAGGCCCTCGGCCATCCGGGCGAGCGTGTCCGGCTCCCACGTCGCGTAGAAGACCGCCCCGAGCACGGCGAGGCTCAGCAGCACCGGCCACAGCAGCCCGCGCAGCGAGGGCGAGCGCGGGGCGGGCGGCTCGCCGGGCGCGATCGCGTCGGTGGGCGCGGGCGTGTCGGTGGGCGGGAGCGAGGAGGCCATGACGAGGCGGAGGTCGCCGCAAAGGTAGGCGGAGGCTCGCGACGGGTGAGGAGAAAAGGACAGGAAGAGCGGGCGAAGCTGGAGAAGGTACCGAGCGTCGCACCACGCGCCCGCAGGGGGGAGCCCACGGGGTCGCCCGGGTCGGGACACGGGGTCGCCCAGGTAGGGAAGGGCACCACCGTCCCGCCGTCCCCTGACGCACTGCTGGCAGCGAGGGCGGTGTACCTTCGGCGCATCCCCACCCCCCGCCCATGCTTCGCGCCGACCTCCACACGCACACCACCGCCTCCGACGGACGCCTCTCCCCGCCGGGGCTCGTCGAGAAAGCCCATCTGCGCGGACTCGCGGTGCTCTCGATCACCGACCACGACACGCTCGCGGCCTACCCCACGGCGACGCTCGCCGCCGAGCGCTACGGCATCGACCTGCTCCCCGGCGTCGAGCTGAGCGCGAACGTGGGCGGGGCCGACGTCCACCTGCTCGGCTACGGGTTCGACCTGGGCGACGCCGGGCTGCGGGACCACCTCGCGCGCTACCGCGCCGAGCGCCACGAGCGCGCCGAGGAGATCGTGGGCCGGCTGAGAGCGCTCGGGCACCCCGTCGAGCTCGAGCGCGTGCTCGCTCTGACGCAGGGCGGAACCGTCGGCCGGCCCCACATCGCGCGGGCGCTCGTCGAGGCCGGGCACGCCGAGACGGTGCAGGGCGCGTTCGCCCGGTACATCGGCGACGGGGCCCCGGCGTTTGTGCCGAAGGGCAAGGCGACGGCGGAGGAGCTGGTCGCGCTCGTCCACGCGGCGGGCGGGGTCTGCGTGCTCGCGCACCCCGGCTCGTGGGTCCAGGTCCGCTTCGCCGAGCGCCTCGCCGCCGCCGGCCTCGACGGCATCGAGACCGTCCACCCGGCCCACGACGACGACCTCCGCGAGCACTGGCGGGCCGTGGCCCGGCGGCTCGGCCTGCTCGAAACCGGCGGCTCGGACTACCACGGCTTCAACCCCCGCGACGACGAGCGCTTCGGGCAGTATACGGTGCCCGTCGAGCGAGCGGTGGCGCTGCGCCCCGCAGCCTGAGGGCACGGCCAAGGGACTTGCCCGGCGGCGTCGCGTGCGTATACTTGAGTTTAGCGTAGCAACCCACCGTCTTTGACGGTGGTGATGTGTGTTCGGCTATGCCGTAAACTGGCAGCATGGCAGAGCGCAACGCGAAGTATCGAAAGCTCACGCACACGGTCTACCAGTGCAACTACCACATCGTCTGGACGCCGAAGTACCGCTACCGTGTGCTCGAAGGGGCTATCAAAGAGGCCGTCGAGCACGACATCCGGGTGCTGTGTGCGTGGAAGCAGGTCGAGGTGATGGAGCTAAGCGTGCAGCCCGACCACATCCACCTGCTCTGCTCGATCCCACCGAAGCTGGCGGTCTCGCAGTTCATGGGCTTTCTGAAGGGGAAGCTGGCGATCAAGCTGTTCAAGAGCTACCCCCGTCTGCGGAAGAAGCCGTATTGGGGCAATCATTTCTGGTCGCGAGGGTACTTTGTGAACACGGTGGGTTTGAACGAGGATCTGATCCGGCGCTACGTTCAGTATCAGGAGCAGGAGGAGAAGAAACAGGAGCGGCAGCAGGCCAACTACGATCTGTTCTCGTGAGCGCGCGATCCCCTTTCAGGGGTCGCCGTGAGGAATACAGAAGCCACCCCCTCTGGGGGTGGTCGTTCACTATACTTGAAGCGAGTATACTTGAAGCGTGAACCGCGTCGCGTGAGTCCGAGGGCTGACGCCGGTGGCGTTCCCCGATCTCACGTATCCCGCATCGCGCTCTACGACCCTATGCCCAACACGTTTGAAGGCTCGCTCGTCGCCTCCGACGCTCGGTTCGCGGTGGTGGCCGGGCGGTTCAACGAGTTCATCACGAAGCCCCTGCTCGACGGGGCGCTCGACGCACTCGGGCGGCACGGCGCGGACCTCGACGCCGTGGACGTGGCGTGGTGCCCGGGGGCCTTCGAGATTCCGCTCGTCGCCAAGAGGATGGCCGCGTCCGGGAGCTACGACGCCGTGATCTGCCTCGGGGCCGTGATCCGGGGGGCGACGTCGCACTACGACTTCGTCGCCGGCGGCGTGGCCTCCGGCATCGCCGAGGCCGCGCTCAGCACCGGCGTCCCCGTGCTGTTCGGCGTGCTCACCGTCGATTCCATCGAGCAGGCCGTGGAGCGCGCCGGGACGAAGGCCGGCAACAAGGGGGCCGAGGCGGCGGTGGGGGCGGTGGAGATGGTCAACCTGCTGCGCCAACTCTGAGCCTACTTGCACCGTATCTTCCGCGCTCACCCAGCATCTTCCGCGCTCACCCAGCCCGCTCCGCATCGGACCTTTCGTTACGCCCCAGCCTCTAGACCGCGCGCCTCTCGCCTGCCGCGGTGTCCCGTTTCCAACCCTGGAGCTTTTCGATGCGTCTGATCCTCCTCTCTCTGGTTCTCGCCTGCGGCCTGGCGTCCCCCTCTTCGGCGCAGGACAGCCGGTGGCAGGCCTTCCCCTCGCTGCGCAACGTCCAGGCCCTCGCGGCCTCGTCCGAGGCGCTCTGGGCCGGGACCGACGGCGGCGTCTACCGCTACGCCCCCGCGACGGGCGAGATCGAACAGTTCACGCCGGTTGACGGCCTCAGCGGCGTCGACGCCGAGGCGGTGGCCTTCGACGCGGCGCGCGGGGCGGTGTGGGTCGGCTACCCGAACGGCGCGCTGGACCGAGTGGACGTGGCCTCGGGCGCGGTACGCTCCTTCTTCGAGATCGCCCAGGCCGACCGGTTCAACTCGCGCGGCATCAACCGCATCGACGTGGTGGCGGACTCGCTCCTGATTGCGACGGAGTTCGGCGTGGTCGTCTTCGACGTGGCGCGCAACGAGGTCAGCGACACCTACGAGCGCTTCGGGACCCTCGCCGGGGGCACGCCCGTGGGGGACGTGCAGATCGCGCCGCTGCCGGACGGGCAGCCCGGCCTGTGGGTCGGGACGCGGGGCGGCATCGCCTACGCGCCGCTCAGCGCGCCCAACCTCCGCGAGCCCTCCGCGTGGACCGTCGACGTCGACACCCTGACCGACGTGCTCAGCCTCGCGTTCTTCGACGGCACCCTCATCGCCGGCACGGAGCAGACCCGAAACTCCGACACCGGAGAGGTCAAAAACGGAGGCGCATACCGCAGGCAGGGCGACGCGCGGTGGGAACGCTTCATCGGAGAGAACGAATCCACCTCGGACCTCTTCCCGGTGGGGGACGACCTCGCCATCGTCTCCCAGTTTCGCCTCCTCCTGCTCGACGCCGAGGAGACCGTGCGGAGGTTCCAGGTCGACGGGGCCTTCGTCCTGCAGGCTGGGACGCTCGGGCCCAACGGACGGGTGTGGACGGGCGACTTCGCACGGGGACTGATCGCCTACCCCGACCTCGACGCGGCGGAGCCGGGAACGGTGGTGCCCGAGCGCGTGCTGATCCCCGACGGCCCGACGACGAACGCCATCCTCTCGCTCGACATCGCGCCGGACGGGGACGTGTGGGCCGGCTTCGAGTCGCCGAACGACTTCGTCAGTGGCTTCGGCCGGTTCGACGGGACGACGTGGGAGAACTTCTCGCTCGACAATGGGGCGCTCCCCCGACGGGCCCCGATCTTCACCATCCACGTCGGGGACCGGCGCAACGTCTGGTTCGGCTCGGACGGGGCGGGGACGTATCAGTACGCCGAGGACGGCGAGGTGACGCTCTACAACAGCGCGAACTCGACCATCCAGAACTCGGACTCCCGCAACCCCAACTATTTCGTCACGGTGGGCCTCGACACCGACGACGACGGGAATCTCTGGGTCTCGAACCGCTTTACGCAGCCGCCGCTGCACGTCCGCACCCCCGACGGCACGTGGACCGGCCTCCCACGCCCTCCCTCTGTCCCGACCGACATCAGCTACGACAAAATCTACATCGACTCGTTCGGGCAGAAGTGGATCACGGCCCACCGGTCGGACGGCTTCTTCGTGCTCGACACCGGGGCCGACCCGCTCGACGCGAGCGACGACCAGGCCGCTGTCGTGCGGAACGTGAGCACCGAGGTCGGGTTCGGGCTGCCGAACGACGAGGTCAACGTGGTCATCGAGGACCGGAGCGGCCGGATGTGGCTTGGCACGAACCGGGGCCTCGCCACCGTCTTCTCGCCCGGCTCGATCTTCGTCGGCGACCCGGCGCAGCAGGTGACGTGGGCGCGCACCCCGGACGGGGCCTCGTTCTTCCTGCGCGACCTCCGCATCTTCGACATCGCGGTCGACCCGGCGGACCGGAAGTGGCTGGCCTCGGAGGCCGGCGTCTGGCTCATCAACGCCGAGGGCAACGAGGTGATCGCCAACTTCACGACCGAGAACGCGCCGCTGCCGTCGAACACGGTCGTCGCCGTGGAGGTGGACGACGCGAGCGGGGCCGTCTACTTCGCCACGAGCGGCGGGCTCTACCGCTACGGCGGCGACGCGGTCGCCGCCGCGCCGGCGGCCGAGGACCTGTTCATCTACCCCAACCCGGCGCGGGCCGACGGCGGTGCCCTCCCGGAGATCGCCATCACCGGCCTGGTGGACGACGCCGACGTGCGGGTGCTCACGGTGGACGGGCAGGTGGTGGCGTCGTTCCGCACGCGCGGCGGCAGCGTCCGCTGGAACGGGCGCGACCAGCGCACGGGCGCGCTCGTGCCGTCGGGGGTCTACATCGTCGCGGCGGCGGGGCAGAACGGCGAGGGGACGGCGTATGGCAAAATCGCCGTTATTCGCTAGCTCGGCCTTGGACGAATTTTCGCGCGGCCCTGCCCCCCGCGGTTGAACCGGTTCTCGGGGTTCGCGTATCTTGCCGTCGCTCTGCGCCGTCGTGCGGAGCAGACGGTGCCTGTAGCTCAGCTGGTTAGAGCGCCGGATTGTGGTTCCGGAGGTCGCGGGTTCAAAACCCGTCAGGCACCCCACTCGGCCGAGCGGCCCGCTCAAGCGATACGCTCCAAGCGATACGCTCCAAGCGATACGCTCCGCCGAGTCCCTGCCGCGTTCGTCTAGGGGTTTAGGACGCCGCCCTTTCACGGCGGTAACACGGGTTCAAATCCCGTACGCGGTACAGGCCCCGAGCTGCTCCGGTAGCTCGGGGCCTTTGTGTTTACCGCAGGCCGGGCAGGTGGCGCAGCAGGCCGAGCGCCTTCAGCGTCAGGTCGGCGAAGCGGTCCTGCGCGAGACCGAGCGCGGCGGGCGAGAGCGGGGCCAGAAGTTGGGTCGCCACGGTCTGGGCTTCGGTGTATTTGAGGAGGCCCTCGCGCCCGTGCCGCCGCCCGGTGCCGGACTGCTTGAACCCGCCCATCGGCGCGTCGGTCGAGGCCCAGGCCGCCACGTAGCCGTCGTTGACGCCGACGGTCCCGCACGCGATCCGCTCGGCGATCCGGCGGCCGGCGGCGAGGTCGCGCGTCCACACGCTGGCGTTGAGGCCGAAGGCGCTGTCGTTGGCGCGGGTGACGGCCTCGGCGTCGTCGGTGAAGGGGTAGGCGGCCACGACCGGGCCGAACGTCTCCTCGCGGCAGAGCGTCATCGCCTCGGTTACGCCCGTCAGGATCGTCGGCGCGTAGAACAGCGGGCCGAGGTGGGGGAGTGCCCGCCCGCCCGTCACGACCGTCGCGCCCTTCGCCACGGCGTCCTCGACGTGCTCGGTCACCTTGTCCAGCTGCTCCGGTGAGGTCAGCGACCCCATGTGCGCCGAGAAGTCGAACCCCGCGCCGATCTGCATCGCCTCGGCCGCCGCGGCGAGGCGGGCGACGAAGGCGTCGAAGAGGGAGGCGTGGACGTAGAGCCGCTCGGCGGAGATGCACAGCTGCCCGGCCGCCGAGAAGCACGCCTGCCGGACGCCCTCGACCGCCTTTCTGAAGTCGGCGTCGTGGCGGACGATGAGCGGGTTCTTGCCGCCGAGCTCGAGCGAGTGGCCGGTGAGCTGCCCCGCCGCCCGCTCCGCCACGAGCCTCCCGACCTCGGTGCTGCCCGTGAAGTGCAGATAGTCCACCGCGTCGATGAGCGCCGGCCCGACCTCCTCGCCCCGGCCGGGGACGACGTGGAAGAGCTCGGGCGGCAGGCCGGCCTCGTAGAGGAGCCGTGCCCCCCACAGCGCCGAGAACGGCGTCAGCTCGGACGGCTTCACCACGACGGCGTTGCCCGCGAGGAGCGCCGGGAGCGCGTCGGTGATCGCCATCGTGAGCGGGTAGTTCCACGGCGCGATGATGCCGACGACGCCCTTCGGGTGGTGGTGGACCTCGGCGTGGGTCAGCAAGGGGACGAAGCCGGCGCGCCGCTCGGGGCGGAGGTGGCGCTCGCCGTGCACGCCGTAGTAGCGCGCGACGATGGCCACGTCGGCGTACTCCGAGAACGCGTCGGTCCGGGCTTTGCCGCTCTCCAGTTGGACCACGTCGAGGCCCTCCTGGGTGCGCTCCAGCAGGAGGTCGTGGAAGCGCAGGAGCACGGCGGCCCGCTCGGCGACGGGCCGCGCCGCCCACCCGGCCTGGACCTTGCGCGCCCGCTCCACCGCGTAGCCCACGTCGGCGGCGGTGCCGAGCAGCACTGTGCCGATGGGCTCGCCGGTGAAGGGGGCGATGACCGGGAGGGCCTCGTGCTCGCCGCCCCGGAGCGTGGCCCCGGCGGCAAGGCGGCGCAGGAGGTCCGCCGAAAGGCGCGGCGGCAGCGCTGGCGGCGCTGCCGCCGCGGAGTCAGCCGTGAGCGTGTGGGCGAGGAGCGGGTCTTGGACTTGCATAGCGTCAGGAAATAACAGGGGAGGGTTCGGGCCGCCGGGCGAGGAAACGGACGCCGACCCGCAACGCGAGCAGCAGGCCGAGCGGGAGGAACGCCGGGTGGAAGTCCTGCGGCAGGATCGGCTCCAGCAGCGCCGCGCCGAGTGTGACGATAGCCGTCAGACCCCAGTACACCCGCAACCAGCCCGGCCGGTTGCGCCGCACCAGCAGAACAGCCGCGACGAGATGCGTCGGCCACGCCCAGAGCAGATTCCAGTTCGGCCCCGTCACCGCGTGCTCGGTCCCGAGCCAAAGCCACGCGAGGAGTAGTCCGGCCAGCCCGACGAGTCCGAGCAGCGCCACGTCGAACCGCCGCGCCGCACGCCGCCACGAAGCGCTCCGGTAGGCAGCCACCGCGAGGGCGGCGCCGAGCGCGAACCACAGCCACGCGAGCAGCGTCGGCCAGTCGAAGGCGTCCTCGGGCATCCCCGCGCCGTCGGCCCAGAACAGCGTGTCCGTCGACGCCACGATAGGCTGCCCGTCGAGCGTCGCCGCGTCGAAGGCGCGCATCAGCTCGAGCGGGAGGAACATCGCCTCGCGCGGCGTGGCCGTCCGGTCCGTCGGGGCCGAGAGCCCGAGGTTGATCCCCAGATCGAGCAGCGGCATCGCCTCGTCGTACGGCTCGACGAGGGCGCGGAAAGTCTCCGCCGCCGGGGTGTAGCCGCCGTAGTCGAGCCGGTGTCCGAGGGCGGCTTCGAGGATGTCGCGGGGCCGCGTCGAGCAGTTGTCGAAGAAGAAGTCGTAGCGGTAGGCGCGGAGCTCGGGGAGGTAGTTGGTCTCGAGAAGCTGAAAGAGCGCCTGCTCGGCCTCGGGCGAGAGCGCGAGCCGCTGCTCGATGACGGGGCGTTCGAGGTACCGGTACGTGGCGACGACCTGCTCGGTCGGGGCGACGGCGAGCTCGTAGTCGAGCAGGCCGCGCGCGAACCGGGCGATGAAGAACGGCTGGTCGAAGTCGAACGTGCCGTAGTTGTACGTCCGGTCGAGGCCGAGGGCGGGGTCGGCGATGCGGAAGGCGGTGTGGCCGTAGATCGAGTAGACCTCGTCGCCCGGCAGCATCGTCAGGAGGGACACCTCGGCCTCGGGCGAGAGCCTCGGCACCGAGGCGTGGGCGGACTCCTCGGGCTGCGCGGCGGCAGCCGAGGCGAGCAGGAGCAAAAAGAGGCAACGGAAAGGCATGGAGGCAAGATAGTTTTAAGAGCGGACGAGCGAAGGGACGGACGAGCGGAAGGTTCTTGGATTCACCGCCGCGCCTATCTTCTTCGCTTCCGCTCGTCCCCGCCTCCGCTCTCACCCCGTGACCCGCACCGAACGCGCCCGCCTTGCCCTCGACCGCCTCCGCGACGTCATCGAGCGCCCGGAGACCGAGCTCCGGTACCGCACCGAGTTCGAGCTCCTCGTCGCCGTGATCCTCTCGGCGCAGTGCACCGATGCCCGCGTCAACCTCGTCACGCCGGACCTCTTCGCGGCCTACCCGGACGCGCGCGCGATGGCCGAGGCCGAGGCCGACGAGATTCTCCCCTACATCCGCTCGGTGTCGTACCCCAACAACAAGGCGAAGGCCCTCGCGGCCACAGCGCGGAGCCTCGTCGCGGACTTCGGCGGGGCCGTGCCCCGGACGCACCGAGAGCTGACGACGCTGCGCGGGGTCGGGCGGAAGACGGCGAACGTGATCGTCGCCGTGGCCTTCGACGAGCCGGCGATCGCCGTCGACACGCACGTCTTCCGCGTGGCGAACCGGATCGGCCTCGTGGACGACGCGCCGACGCCGCGGGCGGTCGAGGACGGGCTGCGCCGCGTCATCCCGAGAGACGAGTGGGGCGAGGCGCACCACCTGCTGATCCTCCACGGGCGCTACACCTGCACCGCCCGCAGCCCCCGGTGCCCCGCCTGTCCGCTGACCGACGTGTGCCGGTACTACGCGCGGCTCCAGAAGCTGCCCGTCCCGGTCCCCGGCCTCGACCCTCGGCGCGGGAGGTACTTCTGCAAGACGAACGGGCGCTACTTCGACGAGCCGGCGACGAAGACCGACCGCTGGGGCGTCGAGCAGCTCGCCGACCCGGTCTCCGGCTCGATGAACGTCTTCCTAACCCGGACCGGCGAGACGACGAAGCGGGTGAAGGACTACCGGGTGTAGCGTCGGGGAGGGCGCTTGCCGGCGAGCGGACCCCCCGCTTCCGGTGCCATCGCTACGCTCAAGGCACCGGAAGCTGTCCCCCTTGCGAAGGGGGACAGCCGCGCGTAGCTGGGAGCGAGCTTGCGAGCGACCGCAAGCGCGGCGGGGGGTCTCGCGGCGTCCCCACGAAAAAGGCGGCGGCCCCTGAGCCTGGGACCGCCGCCTTTTCTTGGCCGGTTCCGGCGAGGGCGCTACCGGACCAGCGTCACGCGCTGCACGGCCGCGAAGCCCTCGGCGCTCATCCGCACGAGGTAGACCCCGCTCGGTAGGCCTGAGGCGTCCCAAGCTAGCCGGTGCGTCGCCGCCTCGACCTCGCCGTCGAGCAGCGTCGCCACCCGGCGTGCGGCACCGCCGGGGTTACTCGATGGGCCTCAAGTCGAAGACCTCGCGCGTCGGCCGCCCCTCGGCGACGTCGGTGACGCGCTCTTCCGGCTGGTACCCCTCCAGACGCAGGCCGATCGTGTGAGAGCCGGGCAGGACGAGGATGCCGGCCGGCGTGGCCTCGCCCGTCGGCGCGCCGTCCACCAGAATCTCCGCTCCGGGCGGTGCCGAGGTCACCGTGATCCGAACCGGTCGCGGCCCGGTCTCGAAGGCGAAGTTCACCTCGTGCGTCCGCCCGGGCTCGACCGTCACGCGGCGCTCCTGATCGCCGAGCGTGGGGTGGACCACGCGGACGCGGTGGGCCCCGGCCGGAAGCGTCCGCGTGACCGGGGCGACGGCGTCCTGCGCGACCCGCCGCCCGTTGACGTACACGTCCCCGAAGGGGCGGACGAGGATGCGGACCCGGCCCGTGGTCACCGCGGGGTCGGGCTGAGCCGGCGGGGCCGTGGCCTCGGCGGGCGGCTCGGGTCCGGTGCCGGGCGTCTGAGCCAGAGAGCCGGCAGCGGCCGAGCCTGCCGCGAGTGCGGCGGCGGCCGAATCGGGCCGAAGCAGAGGGGGAACGTCGGAGGCGGCAGGGTCGAGGTCGGTGGCCGGCTCGGTGGGGTGCTCGGCGGCGGGCGGCGGGGCGTCCCGGCGGGCCAGCCACGCCGCGCCGAGCGCGAGAAGGAGGAGCACGCCCGCCGCGATGCCGACGAGCGGACGCCGCCGACCGCGCTGTGCCGGCTCGGGACCGTCACCCGGTGCGGCGGGGAAGGCCTCAGAGGAGCCCTCGGGGGCAGGCGCGTCGGGCGGCAGCGGCGGGGCACCGAGCGGGCTCTCGGAGAGCAGGATCGTCGGAGCCTCCGCATCGCCCGGGCCGGCGTAGGACGACAAGAGCACGGTCTCGTCCGAGAGCACGGTCTCGTCCGAGAGCACGGTCTCGTCCGAGAGCACGGTCTCGTCCGAGAGCACGGTCTCGTCCTCCGCAGGGCCGGCTTCCTGGACGGCCTCCGGGACCGCTTCGGGAACAGCCTCCGGGGGAGTCTCCGGTGCCGGGCTGACAGGGTCCGTGCCGGAAGGCTCGGCGTCGGGGACGGCCTCCGGGGCGCGGTCCCCGGCCGGCGTCGCGCCGGAGGGAGCGGCAGGCGGCACCGGGGCGACGGGCGGCGGCTCGTCCGGCACCGGGGCCTCGACGAACGTCGGCGAGGTCAGCTCGAAGGGCGGCGGCGGCAGGTCGAGCGCGTCGAGCGCCGCGCGCAGCGCAGCCGCCGAGGCGTAGCGGTCCTCGGGCTTTTTCTCCAGCGCGCGGAGCAGGACCCGCTCCAGGTCGCCGGGGAGGTCCGGGGCGAAGTCCGAGGGCGGCGGCGGCGGCGTCTGCAGGTGGGCCTGCATGACCTCGAAGGAGCTGGCCCCCTGGAACGGGACGCGCCCGGTGAGCAGCTCGTAGAGGAGCACGCCGAGGGCGTAGAGGTCGGCCCGCGCGTCGGGGTCGCCGCTGCGGATCTGCTCGGGGGCCATGTAGGCGGCGGTCCCGACGGTGAAGCGCGAGCGGGTCATCCGCTGCGAGCCGCGCAGGCGGGCGATGCCGAAGTCCATCACCTTGACCGTGCCGCCAGGCGTCAGGATGAGGTTGGCCGGCTTGATGTCGCGGTGGATCACGCCGTGCTCGTGCGCCTGCGCGAGGCCGTCGAGCGCCTGCCGGACGAGCGGGACCGCGTGCGCCGGCACGAGCGCGCGCTCGCGCGCGAGGAGCTCCTCGAAGGTCTCGCCCTCGACGTACTCCATGACCATGAACAGGTCGTCGCCCTCGAGCAGCAGGGCGTAGAGCGTGGCGATGTGCGGGTGGAGGAAGCGGGCGAGGATGCGCGCCTCCTGCCGGAAGCGCTCGACGGCCTGCGGGTCGGCGGCCATGTCGGCCCGGAGCGCCTTGATGGCGACCGGCCGGTCGAGCATCACGTCGAGCCCGCGCCAGACGGAGCCCATGCCGCCGCTCCCGATGAGGGCCTGCACCTCGTAGCTGCCGATGGTCCGACCGATCATGGCGAGAGGGGCGAGCGGCGCGTGAGCCCGTCAGCCGAGGCCCGGCAGCGACGAGAGGGGAGGCGAGCCGCGGGCCCGGTCCGTCGGCGGGTCGAGGCCGAAGAGGAACGCGGGGCCGCGCGAGCTGAGCCTGACGGCGTCGCCGGGGCGGATGGGGCGTGGGCGGGGAGCGGGTTCGTCGTTGAGGAAAGGGCCGTTGCAGTGGCCGGCGTAACCGCCGCGGGTGATCGCGGCGTGGCGGCGGCTACGAACTCATGCCTTTCGGCCTTATAGTTTGCGCCGACCGAATAGTCTACGCCGACCGAGTGGCTACGTCCAAAGGTAAGGGCGGGGAGAGAGAGCAGAGCGGAGAGAAGAAAGCGGAGAGAGCAGAGAGAAATAAACCGAACGAGGCACCGAGGCCGCGGCGCTTCGCGCCGACGCCCACCCCGTCCCTGCCCCCCGTGCCCTCCACGCCGTTAAGTTCCGTCCTCCGTCCTCCGTCCTCCGTCCTCTGTCCCCCGCCCTCGTGCCCAACCGCCACCTCCTGCTCATCCTCGACGGCTACGGCCTCGCCGAGGACCCGTCCGTCTCCGCCATCGCCGCCGCCGAGACGCCCTACCTCGACCACCTGTTCGCCAGCTACCCACACGCGACGCTCGAGGCCTCCGGGCGGGCCGTCGGGCTGCCCGAGGGGCAGATGGGCAACTCCGAGGTCGGCCACACGAACCTGGGCGCGGGGCGCGTGGTCTACCAGGAGATCACCCGGATCGACAAGGCCATCGAGGAGGGCGAGTTTCTGGGGAACGAGGAGGCCGCCTCGGCAGCGCGGCACGCGAAGGCGGGCGGCTCCGTCCTGCACCTCATGGGGCTGTTCTCCGACGGCGGCGTCCACTCGCACCTCCGGCACCTCTACGCCCTGCTGGAGCTGGCGAAGCACGAGGGCCTCGGCGCGGAGCAGGTCGTCGTCCACGCCTTCACCGACGGGCGCGACACCGACCCGCGGGGCGGTGCGCGCTACGTCCGCGCGTTCCAGCAGCAAGCCCGCGAGATCGGGGTCGGGCGGATCGGGACGGTCGTCGGGCGCTACTACGCGATGGACCGCGACCACCGGTGGGCGCGGACGAAGGCGGCCTACTGCCTGCTCACGGCCTCGTGCGCGAGCGACTTCGCCAGCGACGTCTTCGACGACCCGGCGGAGGCCCTCGAGGCGAGCTACGCGAAGGGCGTCACCGACGAGTTCGTCGAGCCGGTCCGCGTCCGCGGCACCCCGCCGGTCTCGGACGGCGACGCCGTGGTCTTTTTCAACTTCCGCGCCGACCGCGCCCGGCAGATCACGCGGGCGTTCACCGACGAGGCCTTCGACGCCTTCGAGCGCGGCACGCCCCGGGGCCGCCCGCTGCGCCTCCACTACGTCACCTTTACGCCCTACGACGAGGCGTTCGCGCTGCCCATCGCCTTCCCGAAGGTCAACCTCACCGACACGCTCGGCGAGGTCGTGGCCCGCGCCGGGCTGACGCAACTGCGGGCGGCGGAGACGGAAAAGTACCCGCACGTCACGTACTTCTTCTCCGGCGGGCGCGAGGAGCCGTTCGAGCGCGAGCGGCGCATCCTCGTCCCCAGCCCGAAGGTCCCGACCTACGACCTCCAGCCCGAGATGAGCGCCCCGGCGCTCGCCGAGGCCGTCGCCGGCGCGCTCCGCACCGACCGGGCCAGAGGCGGCCCGCCGGACCTGGTGGTCCTCAACTTCGCCAACCCCGACATGGTCGGCCACACCGGTGTCTTCGAGGCCGCCGTGCGGGCCGTCGAAGCCGTCGACGCGGCGACGCGGGTCGTCGTCGAGGCCGCCCTCGCCGAGGGCTATACGGTCGAGATCATCGCCGACCACGGCAACGCGGATAAGATGAAGAACCCCGACGGGAGCCCGCACACGGCGCACACCACCGCCCTCGTCCCGCACCTCCTCCTCCGCGACGGCTTCGGCGGCCCGGTCCGCCCCGGCAAGCTCGGCGACGTCGCCCCGACGGTCCTCACGCTGATGGGGCTCGCCGTGCCCGAGGCGATGACGGGCGAGGTGCTCGTCGAGGTGTGACCCGCCGAACCCGCGCCGCGCCGCGTCGTTGAACGGGGACGCAGGAAGAGACGCAGAAAGAGGACGCGCGAGTGCGTCCTCGACTACCCGTCCACACCCCCCCGTCCACGACCCGAGGCACCACGATGGCTACCCCGACCACGAAGAAGCTCGACGAACTCTACGACCTCATCGACGACATGGAGACCGCGCTGATGACGACCCGCCGCGCCGACGGCCACCTCGTCACGCGCCCGATGGCGACGCAGGACCGCGGCCCCCTCGCCGACCTGTGGTTCGTCACCAACGTCGAGGCCCACAAGACCGACGAGATCGAGCACGACCCGCACGTCAGCCTGGGCTACTACGACGACGGCTCGAAGGAGTGGGTCTCGGTCAGCGGCACCGCCGTGGTCTCGCAGGACCGAGCCAAAATCCGCGAGCTCTACGAGCCCGACTGGAAGGCGTGGTTCGAGGACGAGGGCGGCGACCGCGACGGCGGGCCCGACGACCCCCGCCTCGCGCTGATCTTCGTCGACGCCCACACGGTGCACTACATGAAGTCGAAGCACTCGAAGCCGGTCACCCTGTTCGAGATCGCGAAGGGCATCGTCACGGGGACGCAGCCGGACATCGGTCGGGAGGAACGCCTGTCGGCCCGGGAGTTGGACTGACGGGAGTTGGACTGAGCGCCCGGCCTCAGCAAAAAGCCCGAGCCGGACGGGCCGGCTCGGGCGGGGAGCGGAACACGGGACTCGAACCCGCGACCTCAACCTTGGCAAGGTTGCGCTCTACCAGCTGAGCTAGTTCCGCACGGGGACCCCCAAAGTACGGGTTCCGCGCGTGCCCTGTCAAGCGCCCGCGCGCGCACTTTCCTCGCACAGGGTTCGCATTCGCCGGATCTCCATCAGGACGCGCGCGCGCAGGCCGGGGGACTCGAGGATTTTGACCTCGCTGCCGCACGAGAGCACCCGGCTCACGAACTCGCTCAGGTCGAGCGTCGAGACGTAGAGGTCGAGCGTGCCATCCGGGTTGAGGGTGCCGGGGAGCAGGCAAGCTAAGGCACGCGCGGCAGAACATATGTGGACGCGGCGGCGAGGCGAATCTAAGGAAAGGAAACCGGGCGCTGCCAGGCATTGCTGCGCTAGGCATTGCTGCCTCCGTTTCCCCGGAGCCTGCCTTCCTCCGCCGCGAGGCCCAGGCACGCAGGCACGAGCGCCGCGCCGAGCGGGCAGCGCCGCCGGCAGTATTTTGCCCGACGCCACCCAACGCACCGCCATGTCCCACCTCGTCATCCCGCGCCCCGGGCCGGGGGAGTACGCCTCGTTCTACGCGCCCTACCTCGCCGCCGTCCCGAACGGCGACCTGCTCCGGCTGCTCGAGGTCCAGGGGGCGGAGATGCTGGACCTGCTGCGCGCCTTCGGAGAGGAGCGCGGCGGCTACCGCTACGCGCCGGGCAAGTGGAGCGTCAAGGAGGTCGTCGGCCACGTCGCCGACGCCGAGCGGGTCTTCGCCTACCGGGCGCTCCGCTTCGCCCGCGCCGACGCCACACCGCTCCCCGGCTTCGAGCAGAACGGCTACGTCGCCGCCGCCGGGTTCGACCGCCGCTCGCTCGCCGACCTCGCCGATGAGTTCGCCGGCGTGCGCCAGGCGACGCTCAAGCTCTTCGCCGGCCTCGACGCGCCGGCCCTGAAGCGGGCCGGCATCGCCAGCGGGCACCCGGTGACGGTCCGGGCCGTAGCGTGGATCCTCGCCGGGCACGAGCAGCACCACGCCCGGATGCTGCGCGAGCGCTACCTGCCGGAATGACGCCGTTCGCCCTAGGCCCCGTCCCGTTAATCCGGGTCCTGGCTCGGCGAGGCCCCGGAAGCGCCCTGCAGCGTTGTCCTCCTCGCCCGATGCTACGGCGTCTGGCTCGTCGGACGCCTGGCCGGGTCCCTCCAGGGTCTCTCGCTCGCCGACGGACCGACCTACGTGACAGAGCCTAGTGCCTCGGCGGGCAGTCTGCTGGCTTTCTGAACCGGAGACGCCTCGTGCGGAGCGAGCGCGACGGAATCGAGGGAATGGGAGGAGTGGAGGGAAGGGAGACGGCCCCTCTCCGTCCCTCCCTGCCCTCGACGCCGTCCCGAACCGAGAAGACCCTTGATCCTGTCCGAGGGGGCACGTTCCGCCCGAGGGGGCACGCTCGCCGACGCCGAGAACGCCGGGTCGCAGCGAGGGGCATTAGCCGCTGCCGGGGAGAACCTCCGCCCGCCGAACCGGTAGAGGGGAGACACCGACCGGTCTGCTCATGCTCCAGCGCGCCCTCCGTGCCTACCGCCACCGCCGCCGCGAGCGGCGGGTCCTCGCCGTCACCTTCGACGCGGCCTGCCGCCGAGCCCGGCGCGGCGCGGCCTACCTCGACGCCGCCGACCCAGGCTGGCACACCCGGCTCGACCCGGCGACGCTCGAGCTGAGCGACGGGGCGCACTGCGTGCTCGGTCAGCTCCACGGCGAGTTCCGCCTCGGGCTGGGCCGCGCCCGCATCCTCGACCTGTCGAGCGCGCCCCTGGCGAGCCTCTCGCCGGTGGACCTGGGCTTCCAGGCCCGGTCCGACCTCGGCGGCGAGATCGAAGCGCTCGACTACGCATACCTGACGCGGGCGTGGCACCGCGAGATCGCCGCCCGCGCCGAGCCGGTAGGCGTGGTGGCTCCGCCCTCGCGGCAGCCGGCGGCCGTCGCCTGAGCAGCGGCCAGGCCGTTCGCCGGGGCGGTGCCCTTCACCCGGATTTGCCCAACGGGTTCGGGCGGTGCGGCTATACTTGAGGCAACCCGACCTCTCGCCTCATGCCCGACCCCGTCCGCGTCCGCTTCGCCCCGAGCCCGACCGGGCTGCTCCACATCGGCGGCCTCCGCACCGCGCTCACCAACTACCTCTTCGCCCGGCAGGCGGCCCGCGACGGCCGCGGCGGCACGTTCGTCCTCCGCATCGAGGACACCGACCGGTCGCGCTACGTCGAGGAGGCCGAGCAGGACATCATTGAGGCGATGGAGTGGGCCGGTTTAGACTTTGACGAGGGACCCGGCGAGGACGGCGGCTTCGGGCCGTACCACCAGAGCCGGCGGACGGAGCTCTACCGCGAGCACGTCGACCGGCTGCTCGCGAGCGGGCACGCCTACTATGCGTTCGACACGGAGGAGGAGCTCGGCACGATGCGCGAGCGGCTGAGGACGCCCGGCAACCCGACGCCGCGCTACGACGCCGCGACGCGGGGGCAGATGACGAACGCCCTCACGCTCGGCCCCGGCGAGGTGCAGCGGCGGCTCGGCGCGGGTCACGAGCACGTCGTCCGCCTGAGGGCCGCGCCCGGCGGTTCGGTGCGGTTCGAGGACCTGGTCCGGGGCCCGGTCGCGTTCGAGACCGAGACCGTCGACGACCAGGTGTTGCTCAAGAGCGACGGGCTGCCGACCTACCACCTCGCGAATGTCGTCGACGACCACGCGATGGCCATCACCCACGTCATCCGCGGCGAGGAGTGGCTGCCGAGCACGCCGAAGCACCTGCTGCTCTACGACGCCTTCGGGTGGACGCCGCCCGCCTTCGCGCACCTCCCGCTCATCCTGTCGCCGACCGGCGGCAAGCTCTCGAAGCGCAACGCCTCCACGATGGGCATTCCCGTTTCGGTTCGGGACTACCGCGCCGAGGGCTACGAGCCCGAGGCCCTCGTCAACTTCCTCGCGCTCCTCGGCTGGAACCCCGGCGACGAGCGCGAGCTGTTCTCGCTCGACGACCTCGTCGAGGCCTATTCCATCGAGCGGACGGCCCACAGCGGGGCGCAGTTCGACCTGGACAAGCTCCAGTGGTTCAACGGGCAGGTCGTCCGCGAGCTGTCGCCCGCCGAGATCGCCGAGCGGGCGCGGGAGGCCGTCGAAGCGCGCGTCGGCCCGGTCGATGCCGAGCACCTCGTCGCGGTGGCGGCCCTGATGCGCGAGCGGCTGACCTTTGCGCGTGACCTCGCCGGCGCGGCCTACTTCTTCCAGGACCCGGCGGACTACGACGAGCAGGGCCTCAAGAAGCGCTGGAAGGACGACAGCGCCGCTCTGGTCCGCGCCTACGCGGGCCGCCTCGACGCCGACCCCGCGTTCACCGAGGAGTCCACCGAAGCCGTGATGCGGCAGCTTGCCGAAGACGAAGGCGTCGGGTTCGGGCGCGTCATCCACCCCGTCCGCCTCGCCACGACCGGCACCTCCACCGGGGCGGGAATGTTCGAGACGCTCGTGCTCATCGGGCGCGAGGCGACAGTCCGCCGCCTCCGCCGCGCCGCCGACACCCTCGGCTGATCCGATGAGCGAGGAGCCGACCGACGGGCCGTTTCAGGTCACGGCTCAGAGCGCGCCGTTCGCCATCCTGCCGGGCCTGGCGCTGATGTTTACCCTCGCCCCGGCGGCAGCGCCCGCCGTGCCGCTCGCCTTCAGCGGACTCTTCTGCGGCCTCGTCGGGGCCGTCGTCGGGCTGCTCGTCTACCGGCGGGTCGCGGACTACGGCCCGCTCGCCCGGATCGGCGCGCTGACGGTGCTAGTGCTCGGGCTGTGGGGGGCCGTCGAGCTACTGCTCCCCTAGCCGAACCTGCAAGAGCGAGCGCACGGCCTGGGCGTCGCCCCCTTTGCCGACGCGCCGCATCACCTGCCCGATGAGGAAGCCGAGCAGGCGGTGCTCGCCCGCCCGGTAGCGCGCCACCTCGTCCTGGTGCGCTGCGAGCACGGCGTCGACCTCGGGCGCGAGCGCCGCGTCGTCGCGCACCGCCGCCAAGCCGCGCGCTTTGACGACGGCCTCGGCGGTGCCACCCTCGTTCACGAGCGCCTCGATGACCTCGCCCGCGGCCGTCCGCGTGATGGTCTGCTGCCCGACGAGGCGGAGCACGTCGGCGAGGGCGTCGGGCGTGGCGGCACTCTCGGCGAGGGTTCGGTCGCCGAGCGCCGGGCGGAGGTCGTGGACGAGGAGCACGGCAGCCTCGCGGTCCGACGCCCCGACGGCGATGGTCGCCTCGAAGAGGGCGCTAAGCTCGGCGTCACCGGCGAGCACGGCGGCCTCTTCCTCGCCGGTGCCGCGCGCGACGAGCGAGTCGTACACCGCGCGCTCCCGGCTCGACAGCCCGGCAGCCGGGTCCCGCGGAGCGACGGGTGCTGCCCCCTGTCCGCCGTCCGCCGTCTTCCGTCCCCGGTCCCCCGTCCTCCGGTCCTTCGCCCAGGTGTCCTTCAGCGCGACGATCCGGCCGAAGACGAGGGCCTCCGGCGTGCTGTCCTCCGGGTCGCGCCAGAAGAAGCCGAGGCGCTCGAACTGGTAGCGGGTGTCGTCGGCATCGTCCGCCACACTCGGCTCGACGAACCCCTCGGTCTCGACGAGCGAGTCCGGGTTGAGGGCGTCCGCCGGGTCGTCGAGCGCGCCAGGGTTGGGGTCGGTGAAGAGCGGCTGGTAGAGCCGGAAGCGGGCGGGGAGCGCGTGCCCGGCCTCGACCCAGTGGATCACGCCGTGCGGCTTCTCCTCGCCCTCGGCGAGCTTCGCGCGAACCGAGGTCACGGTGCCGTCCTCGTCTGTCTCGACGCCCGTGCAGGTGACGACCGGCCCGTGGCGGAGGCGGACGGACGCGCCGGGGGAGAGCCGCTTCCACCGCTTGGGCGGGACCGGGGCGAAGTCGCCGCGCTCGATCCACAGCTCGGGGCCGAACGGGACCGGGCGCGAGGCCGGGGCGTCGGCGGGCGGCGTCACGTCGTGCGGCCAGTACGGCGCGTCGATCGAGTCCGCCTCGGCACCTTCTACGACGAGCTTGAGCGGGTTCGTCACCGCGAGGACGCGCGGGGCTACGGCGTTGAGGTCGTTGCGGAGGGCATACTCGTAGCGCGCGAGGTCCACGCTGCCGTTGACTTTCGTGACCCCGATCTCGTGGTAGAACCTCCGGAGCGCCTCGGGGCGGACGCCGCGCCGCCGCTGCGCCGCGAGCGTCGGCATCCGGGGGTCGTCCCACCCGGCGATGCGGCCCTCCTCGACGAGGCGGCGGAGCGTGCGCTTGCTCATCACCGTGTAGTCGAGGTTGAAGCGGGCGAACTCGTACTGGTGGTTTCTCGGCTCGGGGATCTGCAGGGCGTCGAGGTACCAGTCGTAGAGCGGGCGGTTGACGTCGAACTCGAGGGTGCAGACCGAGTGGGTGACGCCCTCCACCGCGTCGCCCTGCCCGTGCGCCCAGTCGTAGAGCGGGTAGACGGCCCAGTCCTGCCCGGTGCGGTAGTGGTGGGCGTCGCGGCGGATGCGGTACATCAGCGGGTCGCGGAGCTTCATGTTGTCGTTCGCCATGTCGATCCGGGCGCGGAGGACGTGCGACCCGTCGGGGTGAAGCCCGCGCCGCATCTCGCCCAGCAGGCGGAGGTTCTCCTCGACCGAGCGCTCGCGGTAGGGCGAGGGCACGCCCGGCGAGTGGACGGTGCCCCGGCCCGCGCGGATGGCGTCCTCGGACTGGCTGTCCACGTACGCCAGCCCCTTCTCGACGAGCGCGACGGCCCACTCGTAGAACTGCCCGAAGTAGTCCGAGGCGTAGCGCACCTCGGCCGGCTCGAACCCGAGCCAGCGCACGGCGTCTTCGAGGGCGCGGGCGTACTCCTCGCTCTCGGTCTCCGGGTTCGTGTCATCGAAGCGGAGGAACGTCTGCCCGCCGAACTCCTCGGCGAGGCCGAAGTTGAGGCAGATGCTCTGGGCGTGGCCGAGGTGCGGGTAGCCGTTGGGCTCGGGCGGAAAGCGCGTGACGATGCGGTCGTAGGTCCCGGCCTCGACGTCGGCGGCGATGATCTCGCGCAGAAAGTTAGAGGACGAGGGCGGATCGTTCGAGGGGGCGTCGGTAGTCGGCTCCACGAGAGTCGGAGGGGTGAAAGAGCGAAAGCGAGGAAGATAGGCTCGCCAGGGAGTCCCGATCCCTTCCGCTCTTCCCATCCTCCGCTCTTTCGACCTTAACCCCAGATCCCCAACATCCGGCGGACCGCGATCACCTGTCCGGTGTGGACCGCGTTGTGGTCGGCGGCGAGCAGGGCCTGCCGGAGCAGCGTGTAGCCCGGCGCGTGACCGAGCTCGGCGAAGAGGTCGGTCGCGCCGTCCTCGACGAGCGCGACGAGCCGGTCGAGGTCGGAGCCGAAGGCGGCGCAGGTGTCGGCCCAGCTTTGGGGCGTCGCGTCGCGCTCGGGCCAGTAGTCGTCGGGCCAGTCGTGCCCTTCGTAGTTCGGGTTCTGGAGGAAGACGAGGAGGTCGTGCTGGGTAAACCAGAGGTGGTAGGCCAGCTCCCACAGGGAGTAGGGCACCCCCTCGGGCCGCTCGTTGACGCGCTCGAACGGGACGCCGCCGAGGGCGTCGGCGGTGGGGACGTGGGCGTTACCGCCGCGCAGGAGGGCGACGAGCTCGGCGCGGAGCCGGGCGTCGGGGGCGAGACCGGAGTCGGGTTTGGGCATGGCGAGGGGAGAGGGGCTATGTTGGGAGGAGGTAAGCTACTCCCGATCCCTCCGGGCCACGCCCCTTCGGCGACGCGCTGCCCTTCGGCTGCGCAATGCCGCGTCGGTGCGGCTGCTCGAACGGCTTGGGTTCCGGTACGAGGGGCGGCTGCGCGACCGCTGGTTCACCTACGGCGAGTGGAGCGATACGGCGAGTGGAGCGACAGCCTGTTCTACGGCCTGCTCCGCGCAGACTCCGAGCGCTCGAAGGGCGGGGCGGCGTAGCTTCGGAGCGAGACCCCCCGCCGCACGCGCAGTCGCTGCGCTCCCGGCTTCGCGCGGCTGTCCCCCTCGACGAGGGGGACAGCTTCTCCGTCTCTGAGCGCCATCCTTACCCCCCGATGCCGTTATTGCAATGAAAAACACCGCCCCCGCTGAGCGTACCACCTCCAGCGGCCTCGCCATCGCGCCCGTCTACGACCGCGACGACCTCCCGCCCGACCTCGCGGAGCGCCTCGGCGAACCGGGCGAGGCACCGTTCACGCGCGGCATCTACCCCGAGATGTACCGGCAGCGGCTGTGGACGATGCGCCAGTACGCCGGCTTCTCGACGGCGGAAGAATCCAACGCCCGCTACCACTACCTCCTCGGCCAGGGCGCGCGCGGGCTGAGCGTCGCCTTCGACCTCCCGACCCAGATCGGCTACGACTCCGACGACCCCGCCGCCGAGGGCGAGGTCGGCAAGGTCGGCGTGGCAATCGACTCGCTCGAGGACATGCACCGCCTCTTCGACGGGATCGAGCTCGAACGCGTCACGACGAGCATGACGATCAACGCCACCGCGCCGGTGCTCCTCGCGCTCTACGTCGCGGTCGCGAAACAGCAGGGGGCGGACCTCTCGAAGCTCGGCGGGACGGTCCAGAACGACATCCTCAAGGAGTACGCCGCGCGCGGGACCTACATCTTCCCGCCGCGCCCGTCGATGCGCTTCATCACGGATGTGTTCGCGTGGTGCGCGCGCGAGGTGCCGCGCTGGAATACGATCTCGATCTCGGGCTACCACATCCGCGAGGCCGGGAGCACGGCGGCGCAGGAGCTCGCCTTCACGCTCGCCAACGGCATCGCCTACGTCGAGGCCGCGCTCGCGGCCGGCCTCGACCCCGACGTGTTCGGGCAGCGGCTCTCGTTCTTCTTCAACGCCCACAACCACTTCTTCGAGGAGGTCGCCAAGTTCCGGGCCGCGCGGCACCTCTGGGCGCGCATCATGAAAGAGCGCTTCGGCGCGACCGAGCCGAAGGCGATGATGTGCCGCTTCCACACCCAGACCGCCGGGAGCACCCTCACCGCGCAGCAGCCGAAGAATAACATCCCCCGCGTCACCCTCCAGGCCCTCGCCGCCGTCCTCGGCGGGACCCAAAGCCTCCACACGAACGGCTACGACGAGGCGCTCTCGCTCCCGACCGAGGAGGCCGCGGGCCTCGCCCTCCGCACCCAGCAGGTCATCGCCCACGAGTCCGGCGTGACCGACACCGTCGACCCGCTCGCCGGGTCGTTCTTCGTCGAGCGCCTCACCGCCGACCTCGAAGCCGAGGCCGAGCGGCTGATCGCCAGGATCGACGAGCTCGGTGGGGCCGTCGCCGCGGTGGAGCAGGGGTTCTACCAGGACGAGATCGCGCAGTCGGCCTACGACGCCCAGCTCGCGGTCGAAAGCGGGGAGCAGGTCGTCGTCGGGGTGAACAAGTACGAGGAGGGCGACCTCGCCGTGCCGGAGCTGCTCCGCATCGGCGACGAGATTCGCGCCCGGCAGGCCGAGCGCCTCGCCGCCCTCCGTGCTCGCCGGGACGAAGCCGCGTGGGCCGACGCGCTCGACGCGGTGGAGCGGGCCGCGCGCGGCGACGAGAACCTGATGCCGCACGTCCTCCGCGCCGTCGAGAGCCTGGCGACGGTCGGCGAGATTTCGCACCGGCTCCGCGGCGTGTGGGGCGAGTACGGCGGGTAGGCTTCCGCACGGTTGTGAAGGCGGGATAACGCCGCGTTGAAATGACCGTGAGCGTGACACCCGGCACCCCGGCTAGCGTACCACGAGGCGAACCAAACCCCCGCTACCATGCCTCCCGTCCTCGCCCGCCGCTTCGACCTACTCGACACCCGGATCGTGAGTTTTATGACGCAGTACGGCCTCGTCGCGCTGCGATGGGCCGTCGGGATCGTGTTCATCTGGTTTGGCGCGCTGAAGCTGTTTCCGGGGATGAGTCCGGCCGAGGCACTCGTCAGGGGCACCGTCTATTTCTTCGACCCGGCGTGGTTCTTCCCGGTGCTCGGCGTGTGGGAAGTCCTGATCGGGCTGTGTTTGCTCGTCCGCCCGTTCGTCCGCGCTGCGCTCTTCCTCCTCGCGCTCCAGATGCCGGGCACGTTCTTGCCTCTGGTTCTTCTGCCTGAGGTTTGTTTCACGGCCTTCCCGTTCGGCCTGACGCTGGAAGGGCAGTACATCGTCAAGAACCTCGTCATCATCGCCGCCGCGCTCGTCGTCGGCAGCACGGTGCGGGGCGTCGAGGTCGCCGAGCGGAGAGTCTAGGAACCGGCACTGCCATATGCCGAAACCTGGCTGCCATGTGATGGTAAGAGGTCTCGTCACCAAGCTTGCTGTGCCATGCCTCCGTCGCTGCCGACCGATGTCCGCTACGAGCCGTCCGCCGTCCGGCGCGGGCTGCCGTACCGAAAACTGAACGCGCTCGTCGCCGCGCTCGGGCTGACGCTCGCCGACGCGGCCGGGCTGCTGCTGATCAGCGAGCGCACGCTCGCCCGCCGCCAGTCCGACGGGCGGCTGACCCAGGCCGAGAGCGACCGCCTCGTCCGGCTCGAACGCCTCGCCGCCGACACGCTCGACGCCTTCGACGGGCACGCTGCCGAAGCCCGGGAGTGGCTCACGACCCCGAAGACGCTCCTCGGCGGCGAGACCCCGCTGCGCCACGCCGACACCGAGCCGGGGCTGCGCGCCGTCCGCCAGATGCTCGCCGTGATCCAGCACAACGTCGCGGCCTGATGCCGGACGACACGGCGTGGCGCGAGGCCGTCCGGCTGACCCAGCATCGCTACGCGGATACGGCCTATTCCGGCGCAGGCGCGCTCCGCGTCGACGGCCGGTGGCACCGGGCCGGCGTGCCCGCCGTCTACGCCGCCGAATCAGCAACCGGTGCCCTGCTCGAAATGCTCGTCCACGTCGAGCGCCCGCGCCTGCTCGCGGTGGATCTCGTCGTCGTCCCGTCGCGGTTCGAGGCGCGGCTCACGGTCCGCGTCGAGGACGCCTACGGGCCGCTGCCCCCCGGGTGGTGGACGTTTCCGTGGCCCCTGTCCACACAGCAGCTTGGGCGGCGATGGATCGAAGAGCGGCGCTCCGTCGTGCTCGACGTGCCGAGCGCGGTCGTCCGCTCGGCGCGCAACTTCGTCTTCAACCCGGCGCACCCGGACTTCGGGCAGGTCGAGATCAGCGCGCCGGAGCCGTTCGAGTTGGACCCTCGGCTCGGCGCGTGACGGTTGGGTCTCCGTCTAGCGAACGATCGTCAGGCGTTGCGTGGCCGTGAACGTCTCGCCTCGGGCACGGACGACGTAGACGCCCGGAGAAAGCGAGCGCGCGAGGCTAAGCTCGTGCGCAGCGGCCGGGAGCGGGGCGTCGTGGAGGACGGCAAGCCGGCGGCCGAGCCGGTCGTAGACGGCGACCTCGACGCGCTGCGGGGTCGGCACAAGAAGCGTGACGCGGGCGGCCCCGGCTGTTGGGTTCGGCCACGGCGGAGAGAGAGCGGCCGAGATGTCTTCCACCGAAGGCTCCGCGTCCACCGGCTGGCTCGTGGCGATGTAGGCGGCACCGGCGCTGCGGAACGGCTCGTCCTCACCGTAGTCCCCGACGACGAACGTGGACCCGTCGGCGGCGAGTGCCGCGCTGGCCCCGAACGCTTCTCCGGTACCTCCGTCGGGATCGGAGAAGCCGCTACCAAGACGCCACCCGTCGGCGTCCCGGGTGTAGAGAAAGACAGCTCCGGCCGGGTTGCCGCCGGGCGCGCCAACGAGGAGCCGCCCGCCGGTCCCGCCGGTAGCGACCTCTGCACTGAGGCTCACGCTCGCGCCGAAGAAGGGGGGCGCGCCGGTCGGGGCAAGGGGAGGCGGGGCAGCCATCCACGCGCCGTCCCCGCGCCGGTAGACGTGGGCGCGGCCGGTCGAGCTTGCCGCCACGGGGTCACCCACGACCGCGAGGTCTCCGTCGGGCGAGAGGGCGACGGCGAGGCCAAAGGCTTCGGTGGCGTCGTCCGATTGGAGGCGCGCTTCCCGCGTCCAGTCCGTGCCGGTACGGCGGAAGACGTAGCTCGCGCTCGGCGGCGGGCTGCCACCAACCGATCCAATGCCGGTGACGCCGACGAGAGCCGTTGCGCCGTCGGACGAGAGGGCGACCGCGCCGCCCAGCCCGAAGGCGTCCGGCTCTCCGGTGAGCCACGCCTGCCGCTGCCATGCTCCGCCGCTCCGGGTGAAAGCGAAGGCAGCTCCTCGGCTGCCGTCGGCATTCTGAGCGCCGCCTGCACCGACGAGCGCCGTCGCGCCGTTGGCCGAAAGGGCGACGGCTTCACCGAAGTAGACGTAGTCACCGGCGTCGGCGACGGCGAGCCGAGCTTGGAAAGCCCACGCGCCGCCTTCGCGGGCGTAGACGTAGGCTGCGCCTCGGCTCGGATCGCCTTCGAAGGATGCTCCGATGAGAGCGAGGTCGCCTCCGGCGGCGAGCGCGACCGCGCTGCCGAAGTGGGCCTGCGGCACCTGTGTCGGGGCCGTCAGCTTCGCCTGCTCCACCCATCCGTCGGGGGTGCGGACGAAGACGTAGGCCGCTCCGTACCCGGCAGGGGTGTCCTCCCCGCCGTCGTCGGAGAACGCCCCGACGAGCGCCGTCGTGCCGTCGGCGGAGAGCGCCACGGCGTTGCCGAAGAACGCGCCCTCAGCGACTTGGTTAGGCGTGAGCGGGACGAGGTCGAACTGCGCCGAGGCCGGGGGCGCGAGGCAGAGCGCGGCGAGCAGGGGGAGCAAACGCATGGCGAACAGGCGAAAAGAAGAATGAACGATGAGTCCAAACATAAGGCAGACTCGTGCAGCATGGGCAGAGTAACAAGGCGTTATTCTGAAGACACCTCCTCGCTGGCTCGCCACCGCTCGACCAACCCGAAGGCCGCGATGCCGAAGGCGACGGCGACGTTGAGCGAGTGCTTCGCGCCGTACTGCGGGATTTCGAGCGCGAGGTCGCAGCGGTCGAGAATCCCCTGCCGGACGCCCGCGACCTCGTTGCCGAGCACGAGGGCGAGCGGGAAGTGCGCCGGGGGGAGGGTCCCGATCTCCGTCGGCGCGTCGGTCTGTTCGAGCGCGGCGAGGGTCCAGCCGTCGGCGCGGAGCCGGTCGAGGAGCCCGTGGGGGTCAGGGTGGTGGGACCACGGGACGGTGTGCTCGGCCCCGAGGGCGGTCTTGGCGACGCGGGGGTGCTCGGGGGTCGGCGTGTAGCCGGTGACGTAGACGTGCGCGACGCGCGCGGCGTCGGCGGTGCGGAGGACCGAGCCGACGTTGTAGGCCGAGCGGATGTTGTCGAGCACGACCGCGACGGGGTGGCGCGGGAGCGCGGCGAGGGCCTCGGGCGCGGGGCGGCCCAGTTCGTCGGGGCGGAGCTTTCTCACGGGGTTGGGCGCGGTGGGAGCACGGGAGGGTGTCGGGATGATACCTTACCGGCACGTACCGCGTCTCGCTCCCACCAACCCCGCCTCGCCATGCGCCGCCTCGTGCTTCCGCTCCTCCTCGCCTCCGTGCTCCCGCTGCTGTCGTCGTGCACCGCGCTGCAGGAGATCGCCAACCTCCGCAACGTCGACTTCGCCATCGAGAACGTCGCCCAGACCCACCTCGCCGGCGTGGACGTGCAGGACGTGCGGGGGTATGACGACCTGGGCCCGCTCGACATCGCCCGGATCGGCACCGCGCTCGCCACGGGCAGGATGCCGCTCTCGTTCACGCTCAACCTCGGCGCGTCGAACCCGGCGGAGAACACGGTCAACGCCCGCCTCGTGCAGCTCGACTGGACGCTGCTGCTCGACGACACCGAGACCATCAGCGGCGTCTTCAACGACGAGCGCGTCATCCCGCCCGGGGCCGAGGTCGTGCTGCCCATCTCGATGGAGCTCGACCTGGTTCAGTTCTTCGGGCGCAACCTCGAGGACCTCGTCACCCTTGCTGCTGCGGTGGCGGGGCAGGGCTCGTCCGAGATCGCCCTCCGCGCGCGCCCGACGGTGACGACGCCGATCGGCCCGATCACGTACCCGGCGGAGATCACGATCGTGAGCCAGCGCGTCGGGGAGTGAACATGGCGTTAACGTTTGGAGCGGGAAAGCGGCGGATGTATTTTGCCAATTCTGTCCGCTTTCCATTCTCCTATTTCTCCGCGCGTGATCGTCGCCATCGACGGGCCGGCCGGCTCCGGCAAGAGCACCACCGCACGCCGCGTCGCTGACGCGGTGGGGTGGCTCTATCTGGACACCGGGGCGATGTACCGCACCGTCGCCCTCGCGTTCCTCGACCGGGGCGTGCCCTTCACTGAGGACGCCGCCGCGGGTCTCCTCGCTGCGCTCGACCTGGACCTGCGGATGGGCACCGACGGCCTCGCCACCTACCTCGACGGCGAGGACGTGACCGAGCGCATCCGCACGCCCGGTGCCTCGGAGGCCGCGAGCCGCGCGAGCGCGCTGCCGGCGGTCCGCCGCCGCCTCGTCGCCGAGCAGCGCCGGATGGCGGCGGAGCAGACCGCCGCCGGGCTGGGCGTCGTGATGGAGGGCCGCGACATCGGCACCGTCGTCTTCCCCGACGCCGACGTGAAGGTCTACATGGTCGCCAACCCCGCCGAGCGCGCCGAGCGCCGCCACCGCGAGCTCGTCGAGCAAGGCGCGACCGTCTCGCTCGACGCCGTCGCCGAGGACATCGCCGAGCGCGACGCCCGCGACGCGACCCGCGAGGTGTCCCCGCTGCGGCAGGCCGAGGACGCGGTCGTCCTCGACACCACCGGCCTGGGCATCGACGAGCAGGTCGGGCGCGTCGTCGCGCTCGTCCGAGCCCGGCTCCGAGAACGCGACGCGGCCTCCGCCGTTCAACCCGACTCTGCCGCATCGACGGGCCAGCCGTCGGCGGTGCATCCTCCATCTTCCTGAAATCCTCCATCTTCCTGAAGAAGCCCGGAGCCACCGGCGCGCGAGACGCTGACGGCCCCGGGGAATCCCCAACCAAAACCCACGCAACCGGCTGCCTCTCGACCGTCTGACGCGCGACCGCGCACGCGGAGCAGCCGAGCCCTCATAACCAATCACATGGCCGAAGAGCTGGACACCAAGAACCCGAACGAAGAACAGGAAACTGTTTCAGAGCACGCGACCCCTGCCGAGCAGGACGCCCCGACGACCCTCGACGAGGTGACGCCCCCCGACGCGGAGGCGACCTCTGACGCGGAAGCGACCGGTACCGTCGCCGAGGCTGCCGCCGCCGAGGCTGCTGAGGACGAGTCGCTGCTTGACAAGGCGAGAGACGTCGTCGAAGACCTCGTCGAGGCCGCCGCCGAGCGAGTCGAAGACGCCGTGGAAACGGCGGGCGACGCGCTCGAGGACGCCGCCGAGGGGGCCAAGCGCCTGCTCGACGAGGCCGTCGACACCGTCAAGGAGAGCGCCTCGGAGGCGGTCGAGAGCGTCACCGGTGCCGCCGAGACCGTCGTCGAGCGCATCACCGGCAGCACCGGCACCGTCGACCCCGACGCGCCGGTCGCCGTCACGAGCGCCGACGAGCTCACGCCCGACGCCGGGCGCTTCGGCTACACCGGCGAGATCCAGGGCAACGTCATCTCGCTGGCCGAGCTCGAAGACTACGAGAACCGCGTCGCCCCCGAGGAGCCCGAGGAGAAGGACGAGGCCCTCATGGAGCTCTACGAGAAGTCCATGACGACCGTCACCGAGGGCGAGATCGTCCACGGGCGCGTCGCCTCGATCGGCGAGAAGGAGATCGTGATCGACATCGGGTTCAAGTCCGACGGCATCGTCTCGCGCAACGAGTTCGACGGCGCCCTCGAGGTCGGCGAGGAGGTCGACGTCTTCCTCGAGCGGCTCGAAGACCGCCACGGGCAGCTCATCCTCTCGAAGCTCAAGGCCGACGACCTCCGGCGCTGGCAGACCATCGAGGAGGCCCACGAGAACGAGGGCATCCTCGAGGGCACCATCATCCGCCGCATCAAGGGCGGCATGATCGTGGACCTGCTCGGGGCCGAGGCCTTCCTGCCCGGCTCGCAGATCGACGTCCGCCCGGTGCGCGACTTCGACGCCTACCTCGAGAAGACGATGGAGTTCAAGGTCGTCAAGCTCAACCCGGCCAACGGCAACGTCGTCGTCAGCCACAAGGCGCTCATCGAGAAAGACCTCGAGGCGCAGCGCGACAAGATCCTCGACTCGATGGAGGTCGGGCAGGTGCTCGAGGGCCAGGTCAAGAACATCGTCGACTTCGGCGTCTTCGTCGACCTCGGCGGCGTCGACGGCCTGCTCCACATCACCGACCTCTCGTGGGGCCGCGTCGGCCACCCGAGCGAGGTCGTCGAGCTCGACCAGAAGCTCAACGTCGTCGTGCTCAACTACGAGAAGGAGCGCCAGCGCATCTCGCTCGGCCTGAAGCAGCTCCAGCCGCACCCGTGGGAGAACATCGAGGAGCGCTTCGCCGAGGGCTCGACCGTCCAGGGCAGGGTCGTCTCGATCACCGACTACGGCGCGTTCGTCGAGCTCGAGAAGGGGATCGAGGGCTTGGTCCACATCTCCGAGATGAGCTACACCGAGCACATCAAGCACCCGACCCAGAAGGTGCAGCTCGGCCAGATGGTCGACGTGAAGCTGCTCAACATCGACTCCGAGGACAAGAAGATCTCGCTCGGCATGAAGCAGCTCGAAGCCGACCCGTGGGAGGGCATCCTCGACCGCGTCTCGGTCGGGCAGACCGCCACCGGCATCGTGCGCAACATCACGAGCTTCGGGGCCTTCGTCGAGATCGAGCCGGGCATCGACGGCCTCGTCCACGTCTCGGACCTCTCGTGGACGAAGCGCGTCAAGCACCCGTCCGAGGTCGTCAAGAAGGGGCAGGAGCTCGAAGTCCAGGTGCTCGACATCGACGTGGCGCAGCGCCGGCTCTCGCTCGGCCACAAGCAGGTCCAGACCGACCCGTGGCAGCAGTACGCCACGGCCTACGCCGAGGACACCGACACGACCGCAGTCGTCACCGAGGTCACCTCCGACGGCGTGCGGGTCGAGCTTCCGCTCGAAGCCCCCGGCTTCGTCCCGGCCAGCCACCTCGAGCGCACCGGCGACCCCGTCGAGGCCTACGAGACCGGCGAGACGCTGGAGCTCCGCGTGATCCGGCTCGACCGCAACAGCCGCGACCTCATCCTCTCGGAAACCGCCCGGCGCATGGCCGCCGAGCGCGCCGAGAAGAACGCCGAGCGCGCCGAGAAGACGGCGGAGCGCCGCGAGGAGCAGCGCGCCGTGCAGCAGTTCCAGAGCCAGGCCCGCGGCCCGGCCACCATCGGCGAGCTCAGCGGCCTCGAAGCCCTCAAGGCCAAGATGGAAGCCGCCGAGGAACAGGCCGAAGCGAGCGACGCCGACGAGGTCGAGGTCACCCCGGCCGACGCGAGCGCCGACACCGACGCGGGCATGATCGAAGGCGAGGCCGGACAGACGCCCGAGATGATGGACCAGCCCGCCGACCAGGCCGTCGCCGACGCTACCGGCTCCGACGACGACTCGGAGGGCGAGGCCGTCGAGCTAGGCGAGGCCAGCGCCACGGTGGAAGACGCCGAAGCCGCCGCCGAAGCAGAACCCGCCGAGGAGGAGAAGGAAGGGTAGCGTCTGCTCTCGGTCAGCAAGCCAGAAGGCGGCGACTCGCTTGAGTCGCCGCCTTCTTTTGTAGGGCTCGGCAGCTCCTCCCCGAAACGACCGAGGAGCCCAGGCCACCCGTGCGAACACGCACGGCCCGGGCTCCTCGGCGGCGGGATGCCAGCATTCGGCGAGCGCCTAGCGCAGCACCGTCACCCGGCGCGTCTCGCTACGCTGACCCGCGCTGAGCCGCACGACGTAGACCCCACTCGGGAGCGCCTGGGCGTCGAACTGCACCTCGTGGCTGCCGGCCTCGTAGGGGCCGTCAGCGAGCACCGCGATCTCGCGCCCGAGCACGTCGTAGATCACGAGCCGTACCGCGCTCGCCTCGGACAGACCAAACCGCAGCGTCGTCGCCTCACCGAACGGGTTCGGGTAGGCCGCCAGCGCCGCCGCCTCTGCGCGCGAGGTGGCCTCCGGTGTAGCGGGCGTGTCAGCCTGCCACGCGTCGCCCGGCTGCACCGCCGCGCCCGTCGCCTCGTCCACCGCCATGAGGGCCGGCGCGCCGCCGGTGCGCGCCGCGCCGCCGAGCTTGGTGAAGCCGAACGACGCCGACGCCTCCGGCGCTGAGGGGAAGTCGCCGACGAAGCCGGTGAAGGTGTAGCCGCCGGTCGGCGCGGTGCCCGGCACCGTCTGCCGGATTGTGCGCGTGAGGACCTGCCCGGGCTGGAGCGTGACGGTGATGGGACCGAAAGCCGGGACGGTGTTGCCGTTGGGGAGCGTGGCCCTGGCCCAGGCGTCGACGCTCTGGGGGGCCGAGCCGGTGTTTTCGATGCGCGCCGTGTAGCGCACGGGACCCCCGGCGGCGGGGACCTCGGTCTGGAGCGGCGTCAGTGCGATGTCAATCTCTCCGCCCCCCTGCCCGTCTAGGAAAAAGACGTACGCCGAGCCGCTGCTCGGGCCGGCGTCGTCGTCTGCCGCCGCTCCGACCAAGAGACGCCCGTTGGAGGCCGAGATGGAGCCACCGAACTCATCGCCGTCGGCGCCGTCATCGGCGGTGATCGTCTCCTCCTGCGTCCATGCGCCGTCTGAGCGCTCGAACAGGTAGACGGTCCCGCCGTTCGGCCCGGCGTCCGCGTCGTCGAGCGTGGCGACGAACGCCCGGTCCCCCGAGAGCGCAACCGCCTCGCCGAACTGATCGAACGCCGCCGCGTCGTCGGCGACGAGCTTGGCCCGCTGCGTCCACGAGGTCAGAAAGCGGTCGAAGACGTAGGCTGCACCGCTGAGGTCGCCCGCGTCGGTCTTGCCGGGTGCCCCGACGAGCGCCTCGTCACCCGAGAGCGAAACGGAGAAGCCGAAGCTGTCAAGGTCTTGCGCGTCTTCCGAAACCAGCACGGCCTCCTGGGCCCAGCTGCTGCCGGAGCGGGTGAATATGAAGGCAGCGCCGGTTGCGTTGACCCCGTCGTCGAACGCGGGTGCCCCGATGAGCGCACGGTCACCCGAGAGCGAAACCGAGCGTCCGAATTCGTCCTCGGACACTACGCTCGGTGTGAGTTTGGCCTCCTGCGTCCAGGTGCTGCCGGAACGCGCGAACACGTACGCCGCCCCGGCGAAGGTGCCGGCTGAGTTGCCTCGGACTGCCCCGATGAGCGCGCGGTCCTCCGAGAGCGAGAGGGAAGTGCTGAACTGGTCGCTCGCCTCGCCGTCGTCGGCGACGAGCTTGGCTTCCTGCGTCCAAGTGCTGCCGGAGCGCACGAACACGTACGCCGCCCCGCTGTTGTTGGCCGCATCGTCGTCGTTGAGCGCTCCGACGAGGGCCCGGTTCTCCGAGAGCGCGACCGCGAAGCCGAACTGGTCCAGCACCCCGCCGTCGTCGGCGAGGAGCTTGGCCTCCTGCGTCCAGGTGCTGCCGGAGCGCACGAACACGTACGCCGAGCCGCTGAAGGTGCCGTTGTCGCTATCGTTGCGTGCCCCGATCAGGGCGCGGTCACCGAAGAGCGCAACCGAGCTTCCAAACTGATCCGTGAGCGCGGCGTCGTCGGCGAGGAGCTTGGCCTCTTGGCTGACCGAAGCGCGGAAGGCGGCGGCGAGCGCAGCCGCGTCTGAGGCCGAGGCCCCCGCTTCGCGCGCGGTGTCGTAGAGTGGAGTTGCCGGCTGGGCCGCTGCGGGGAGCGCCAGGACGGCGGCGAGAAGCAAAAAGAGGAAACGAGTCATGGTTCGTAGGTCAGGTTAGGGAATGAGGCCTAGCCGCAGGCCGGATTGAAGTCGAGGCAGCGTCTAACGGAGGACCGTGATCTGCTGCGTCTCGGTGTACTGCGCCGTGCTCAGTCGCACGATGTAGGCCCCGTTCGGGAGGGCGCGGGCGTCGAGTTGGAGTTCGTGCGGGCCGGCTTCGTGCGGACCATCGGCCAGGACGGCGACCTCGCGGCCCAGCACGTCGTAGACCGCTAGGCGCGCGTGGCCCGCCTCGGCTAGCGCAAAGCGAAGCGTCGTCGCCGCGCCGAGCGGATTCGGGAAGGCGGACACCCCCGGTAGCCTACTCGCCGGAGCGCTCGCAGCCTCGGCGGCGGGCCAGGCCGTGGCGTCCGCCACCGTCCACTCGCCGGGCGTGCCCGCGCCCAGGGCTGCGCCGGTGACGGTGACCGTCAGCGGAACCGCGTCGCGCTCGGCGGAGGGGAAGGCCCCGAGCTTGATGGAGTAGGCGTACGTCCCGGCCGGCGCGCTGCTCGGCACCTGCTGCGCGAAGCTCCCGCTCACCGACTGCCCTGCCGGAAGCGTTCCGCTCTGGATTACGCCCTGCGCCACCACGCGTCCCCCGCGCTCTGCCGTGAAGAAGAGGTCGCCCGTCACCGCCGCCGACGTGCCGTTGGTGACGGTATAGTCGAAGCTCAGCGCGCCACCCGGTGCCACCGTGAGCGGGCTCGTGACCTCGGCCGTGAGCGAGACCGCCTCAAGCCCGACGCCGATCACAAACAGCCCGCCCGAGAGGTCGGAGACGATCACGCGCCCGCTCGGGAGGTACGGGTAGGCCGTCCACGCGCCGTTAAAGCCGAAGCCCGAAGGCGCGTAGGTGTCGTAGAACGCCACCTGCCGGGGTTGCGACGGGTCGCGCACGTCGAAGACCTGCAGGCCCTCGGTGTAGTGCGCGACGTAGAGCGAGGTGCCGCGCACGTAGCAGTTGTGCACCACCGCGTTCGGGTCGACGATCACCTCGGCGATCAGCTCGGGGTCCTCGAGGTTCGACACGTCGAAGGCGCGCGTCCAGCGCCCACTCCCGATCTCGTCGCCGACGAAGATCGTCCGGCCGTCGGGCGTCGCGCAGACGTTGTGCGCCCCCATCGAGGCCGCCGGGTAGACGATCGTCGTGAGGACCTCCGGCGCGGTGCGGTCCGAGAGGTCGAGCACGTCGATGCCCTGGTCGTAGATCGCCGCGGCGTAGGCGAGGTCGCCGACGACCTCGAGGTCGTGGTAGTACGTCTGCCCGTCGGTCCCGTTGATCTCGCCGACGAGCGGCGGGGCGACGGGGTCAGCAGCGAGGTCGTAGATGCGGAGCCCGCCCGGCGAGCGCCCGCCAACGACGTAGAGGTAGTCGCCCTCGACCAGGATATTGTGCGAGCCGCCGAAGTCACCCGCCTGCACGTCGATCTGCCCGACTTCGACCGGGGCCGTGGGCTCGGCGAGGTCGATGATCTGGACCGGGGCGAACTCGTGCGCGAGGTAGGCGAAGCGCCCGTAGGTCTTGACGTCCTTCGCGTCGGCGATGCCGCCGATGGACGGGGATTCCAGCCCGGGCACGAAGGCGACCTCGGTCGGGGTCGGCGCGTCGAGGTCGATCACGCTGAGGCCCTGGAAGCGCGCCGTCAGGAGCGCGTACTCGCGGCCCGTCGCCGGATCGACCCACCCCCACACGTCGCCGTAGCTCGAGCGCTCGTCGTAGCGGCCGAGCAGCTCGGCATTGAGCGCGATGCTGGGCCGGACGCTGACCTCGCGGCTGATGTCCACGACCGCGCCTCCGTCGTCGAGCACCTCGATCCGGTAGTGCCGAGGCTCGAATCCCGTGACGGCGTGGGTGTAGGACACCGCCATCGGCGAGAGCGTAGCGAGCAGGGTGCCGGCCGGGGAGACGAAGCCGGTGTAAAGGCGAAGCTCGACGGCTTCGGGGGGCGCTTTATACGTCCAATCGAGCTCCACGGACCCCTGGCCGGTGGAGGCCGCCGTCAGCCCTGCGATGCGGGCCAGGTCCACGGTCAGCGACGCGGGGTCGGCTTCGAGAAATGCCGCGCCGGAGGCGAGGCGGCTCTGGAGCACGTAGAGCACGTCCTCGTCCGGAGGGAAGAGCACGAAGTTCCCGGCGTAGGTCTGCCCGGTCCCGTCGTAGCTGCTCGCCATGATGTAGAGAAACTCCGAGCCGCCGTCGCTGCCAGCGTCCGGGTTCCACGAGAGGTCGGGCACCTGGGCGCTCGGGTCCTCGCCGAAGACGACGTTGAGCCGCCTTGGGTTGTCCGGGTCGGAGGTGTCGTAGACCGCGCCGGGGAACGTGCCGACGTTGTTGATCTGCCACCCACCGGTCCGCCGGAACACCCCGGCGAGCGTGGTCAGCGCGCTCGAAAACACGATCTCGACAGGCAGGTCGCCGTCGGGACCGATGCTGGAGCCGAAGAACTCGCGACCCCGGAGCAGCCCGCCGCCGAACCCCTCGCCGCCGAGGTCGACCCCCACAAGCCACTGCGGGTCACCGCTCCACGTGACTGCGAGGTCGGCCTCGGTGCCGGTGGCGGCGCGCGCAGCGCCGAGTTGTTTCTGCGGATCGGGCTGAGCGGCCGAGGCGTCGAGGCGCGGGGCGCGGGTCTGTCCCAGGGCCGCCGGCGCTGCGACGGCGAGGGTGAGCAGGGCGAGGAGGAGAGTACGCATGCGTGGGGGGAGGAAGGGGAAACAGGAATTGCTCGTGTAAACAAGTAAAGTTAAGCCGAAAAGGGCGAGGCCGCACCCCGCGTACGGCCTCGCCTCGGCTTCTGCCGAGCCTAGCGGACGAGCGCGATCCGGCCGGTCTGCACAGTACCCGACGCTTCCAGCCGCCACACGTAGGTGCCGGCGGCGAGGCCACGCCCGCTGAGCGTCGCCTCGTGCGCGCCGGCCTCGTAGGGGCCGTCAGCGAGCACGGCGATCTCGCGCCCGAGCACGTCGTAGATCACGAGCCGTACCGCGCTCGCCTCGGACAGACCAAACCTCAGCGTCGTCACCTCACCGAACGGGTTCGGGTAGGCCGCCAGCGCCGTCGCCTCTGCGCGCGAGGTGGTCTCTGGTGCAGCGGGCGTGTCAGCCTGCCACACGTCGCCCGGCTGCACCGCCGCGCCCGTCGCCTCGTCCACCGCCATGAGGGCCGGCGCGCCGCCGGTGCGCGCCGCGCCGCCGAGCTTGGTGAAGCCGAACGACGCCGACGCCTCCGGCGCTGAGGGGAAGTCGCCGACGAAGCCGGTGAAGGTGTAGCCGCCGGTCGGCGCGGTGCCCGGCACCGTCTGCCGGATTGTGCGCGTGAGGACCTGCCCGGGCTGGAGCGTGACGGTGATGGGACCGAAAGCCGGGACGGTGTTGCCGTTGGGGAGCGTGGCCCTGGCCCAGGCGTCGACGCTCTGGGGGGCCGAGCCGGTGTTTTCGATGCGCGCGGTGTAGCGCACGGGACCCCCGGCGGCCGGCACCTCAGTCTGGAGCGGCGTGAGGGCGAGGCCCAGCGCCGGACCGTCGCCGACCTGGGCGATGAAGAGGCCGTAGGCGTCGTCGGTGAAGCGGCCGAGGAAGGCGAACTCGCCGCGCGCGTTGATCGCCTGCGGCTCGCCCGCCCCGCCGGCACCGAACTCGTTGCCGAAGATCGTCGACTCGGTGTAGTCCAGGAACTCGGTCGCGCGGAACTCGCCGGGGGCGACCTCGATGGTCGAAGCCGGGAGCGGGCGCACGCCGTCTTGGGCGGTCCAGACGAAGAGGCGGATGCGGCCGCCGAAGTTCGGCTCGTCAGAGAACACCACGACACCGTTGCCAATTACCGGGTCCTGGGGAGCGGCATACGTGCCGCCACCGGGGGCCGGAGCACTCTCGAAGGCGACGAGCTGCGCGACCTTGTTCGAGGTCGCCCAGAGCGCCTGGTTGTCCGACTGCATCGCGGGCGTGACGAAGCCGCTGTAGACGACCTCGCCGCCGAGCCCCAAGCGGTGCTCGCCGACCGAGAGGTAGCTCCGACCGGGGATGCCGGGGGCGGGGTTGCCGGCCTGGGCGACGAGGCGGAGATCGCCCGGCTCGCCGGCGATGATCTCGTCGGGGCGCGGGCTGGTGGCCGTGTTGCCGCCGGCGAGGAAGAGCACGTCGCGGTCGGCGTTGACCGAGAAGCCGACGAATGATTCGTAGGGCACGCCGCCCGGCGACGTCTCGCCCTCGACGGCGACGATGCTTTCGACGCCCGCGGCGTCGAGCAGCGCGATGGTGCCGACGCGGTCGCCGCCCACCAGCACGCGGAAGCCAGCGCCGACCGTGCCGTCGGGCAGAAGCTCCGGCGTGTCGCCGATCGTGTTGATGGCGGTGCCCGGCAGGCCGGGCGGCGGTGCCTCGCCCTCGCGCAGCACGACCGTGAGGTTGCCCGGCGTGCCGCTGTAGAGCGCCTCGTTGTTCGAGAAGCTCACGCCGGGGCCGGTGACGCGCGCCGTGAAGGCCACCTCGCCCGCGTCGTTGAGCGAGATGTAGCGCAGCCCGCCCGAGAAGTTCTGCGGGTCGCCGATCGAGAGGCCCGGCAGGCCGGGTGCCGGGTCGCCCTCGCGGACGATGGGCGCCAGCCCGCCCGAAGCCGTGCCGGCGTAGAACACCTCGTTGTTGCTGTTGTCGATGCCCGGCCCGGTCAGGATCGCCTCGAAGGCGGCGGTGCCGCTGTTGTTGAGCGTCGCCGGCGCGATGAAGTCGCGGAACCGGGCACCGGGGACGATGGGGTCAGGGGCCAGGTCGCCCTCGCGACCGAGCAGGACGAGGTCGCCCGTCCGGGTGACGAGCCACAGGCCGCGGTCGTTCGACGAGGTCACGCCGGGGCCTTCCAGCTCGGCCTCGAAGACGACATCGCCGGCGTCGTTGAGGGTGACGAAAAGAAACTTCTCGAACGCGGCACCGTCGCCCGTGCCGGGGTCAGCGTCAGAGAGTAAGACGGTGCGAATCGGGAAGTCCTGCGCGCCGGCCAAGGGTGCTAAGAGCACGGCTACGAGCGCGAGAAGCGAGGAAAGACGAAGCATGGTCTGGAGAGGATGTAAGGTGAAACGGTCTGGTTAGCGTGGGTAGGGGTGCATCGTGGAGAGCTAGCTAGCGAACTACAGTAAGGCGGCCCGTCTGGACGGCACCGTCGGCTTCGAGGCGGACCACATACGTGCCCGGCGCAAGCACGTCGGTGCCGAGCCGAGCCGTGTGGTCTCCGGCGGCGTACCCACCGCTGAGCACGGCGGCGGTGCGCCCGAGCAGGTCGTACACGGTGAGCCGAACCTCGCTCGGTGCCGCGAGGGAGAACGAGAGCGTGGCGACATCGGCGGCGGGGTTCGGGAAGACCGAGAGCGTGAGCGTCTCAACCCCCGGCCCGGCCTCGGTGGGGGTCGTGTTCGGGGTTCCGCTGAAGAGGTAGACCCGGCCCGGCCCGCCCTGCGCCCCGGCGTCGCCCTCGAAAAGCGCCCCGACGAGCAGGTCGCCGCGCCCGTCGCCCGTCAGGTCAGGCACGCCGGCGACGGCGTTGCCAAAGGTGCCGCCCTCTTCCTCACTGGGCGATGAGAGCTCGAAGAGCAGCGTGCCCTCGGCCCCGCCGAAGACGTAGGCTCGGCCCGCCCCCTGCGGCGCATCGCCGGGGTCTTCGAGCGGCGCGCCGATGACGATGTCGCCGCGCCCGTCGCCGTCGAGGTCCAGGACGCCCGCCACGCGGGAGCCGAAGTTGCCCCCGGTCTCTTCATTCGGCGAGAGGAGCGTAAAGAGCACCGCGCCCGTCGTGCCTGAGAACAGGTGGACACGGCCCGCGTCGGTCGGCGAGCTGCCACGGTTTTCGTTCCGCGCCCCGACGAGCACCTCGTCCCGTCCGTCGCCGTCGGTGTCCGGCACCGACGCGACGGTGTTGCCGAAGAGCCCGAACGGCTTGGCCGTCGGGGAGTCGATCTCGCGCAAGAGGGTGCCCGTCGCGCTGAAGACGTAGGCGCGGCCCGTGAGCACGTTGAAGGCTCCGTCGGAATCCTCGAACGGCGCGCCGACGACCAGGTCGCCCGCGCCGTCGCCGTCGAGGTCGGCGATGCCGGCCACGCTGGCCCCGAACTGCCCACTGCCCTTACGGATGTTGGGCGAGACGAGCTCGGCGAGGACGCTCCCGGTCGCGCCCGAGAAGAGGTAGGCCTGTCCGGCAGACACGTCGCCGACATCCTCGGACGGTGCCCCGATGAGGAGGTCGCCGCGTCCGTCGCCGTCGGCATCGGGAACGGCGGCGACGCTGGTCCCGAAGACGCCGCTCTGCTGCTCGTTCGGCGAGACCAGGTCGAGCAGAAGCTCGCCCGTCGCGCCGCTGAACAGGTAGGCTCGGCCCGCATCGCCCGCGTTCAGCCCCTCACCGGAAGCCCCGATGAGCAGGTCGCCGCGCCCGTCGCCGTCGGTGTCGGGTACGCCGGCTACGCTGCCGCCGAAGAGGCCCTCGCCGGTCGGGTTGGGCGAGACGAGGTCGAGAAGAACCTCGCCTGTGGCGCCGCTAAAGAGATAGGCGCGGCCCGCCAGGAACGGCGCGTCCGGCGGCGTCTCTTGCCACGCCCCGACGAGGAGGTCTGGGACGCTGTCGCCATCGGCGTCCGGCACGGCGGAGACGGCCCGTCCGAACCGACCGTCGAACTCTTCGTTCGGCGAGGCGAGGGTCTCGATCAACCCTTGCGCCGCTGCGACGTGCGTGCAGAGAAAAAGGAGGAGGAAAGTGCGCAGGAAAAGCACGGGAGCAAGGAGGCTAGGCAGGGGGACAGACACTGGGAAACAGACACGGAGAAAGAGCGGTACCGGGCCACCACCGTTCCGGCACCGCCCGTCGAAGGCGTGCTGCGCTCAGTCGGTGAGCTGGCCCTCGAACAGACCGTCGTCGGTGCCGCTGAAGACGGTGCCCTGGATGCGGCCCGTGGCGCGGTCGAAGAAGGCGTCGCTGCTAAGCGAGAAGCCGTTCTCGCCGTCGGCGTCGGGCTGGACACGCGCGATGAACGAGCGGACGACCGAGTTGTCCGGCACGCAGCGGTTGTCGGTGAGGGAGCCGTCGGTGACGGCCTGCGCGCCGTTGCCCACGTCGAGCGTGCCGGTGACCGGCGCGCTCATCTGGCACCCGCCGGCCGTGCCGACGTCGAGGGTGAGGGTGCCGCCAAGGACCTCGCCGCCGAGCGTCGCCGAGAAGTCGAACGTGAGCGTCTCGCCGAAGACGTCGTCGAACGGGATCAGCTCCGGCTCGGCGTCGGCGGGCGTGAAGGTGATCAGGAGCGCGTCGAGGTTCCACCCGCCGCTTGCTGCCTCAGACGTGATCGTGAGCGTGCGCGGTGCCCCGGCTTCGACGAGGAACGAGGCGGGCGTCGCGAAAATCGCCGGGGCCTGCTGCCCACCGGACGACGGCAGGTTGAAGGTCACCTCGTCGGCTCCGGCGAGGACGCCGCTGGCCTCGACCTCGACCGGCTGCACGGCACCGGAGGAGTAGAAGAAGGTGAGACGGTAGCGTCCGGTCTCGGGCACCCGGAAGGTAAACCGGAGCTCGCCCTCGCCGCGGTCGGGGAAGCGGACGAACGTCTGGCCGTTGCGGGTGAGGATGCGCGCCGTACCACTCGGCGTGCCGCGCTCCGCCTGAACGAGGGTGGATGAGGTTCCGAGCGCGATGGGCTCGGACGCTGAGGTTGCCGGAGCGTTACCGGGACCGGCGGCACCGGGGTCGGCGGCGTCGCAGCCGGAGAGGGCGATGCCCGTTATTGCAAAGATGGCGAACAACACCAACAGGGTGGAGCGAGCAGAGAGGGTGGAGCGGGAGTAGGTCATGGTAGAGCGGAGGTTGCGGAGGAAGAGGTCTGCGAGGTCGAACACTTGTTGGCACAAACATCGGTGGAGAACGTCGCCCGGTCCTGAGGAGGGGCTGAGGTTGAACCGAGGAGCTGCCGAGGTCGCGGTGCCAAGCGTGAGGCGTCTAGCCGAACAGCGGCCTTCGATGCTCTTCTACCGACGGCGGCGGGGCCCGGACGACGGAATCTTGCGCCGCGTGCTGCGATCTTGCTTCCGATACCCAATCCGTTCGGTCAGCCGGACTTGCTTCTGATCCGAAACTCATGCCGGGCTCAGCGAGGGTAGGGGGAAATCGAGCGCGGCCCGGACCCCGCCCGCCGCCGAGGGCGAGAAGGCGAGCGTCCCGCCGATCTGCAGCGCGAGGTCGTGCACGAGCCGCATCCCGAGCGAGGCCGAGGGGTCGATCTCGGCGGGCAGGCCGTCCCCGTCGTCCTCGACCACGAGCCGCGCGCGCCCCGCCTGCTGCGTCTCGAACCGGACGGTCGCGTGGCCGGACCCGCTCGCGGCGAAGGCGTGCTTGTAGACGTTCCCGACGAGTTCGGCGACGATGAGGCCGAGCGGCACGGCGGTGTCGGCGTCGAGGCGCACCGAAGCGTCTGTGGCTTCGAGCGTCACCTCGCCTGGGTGCGCGCCGCCGCTCTGGGCCAGGACTCGCACGAGGTCGCCGAGGTAGGTCGCCGCGTCCACGTCCCGGAGGTCGCCGTCGCGGTAGAGCTGGCGGTGGGCGAGCGCCATCGCCTCGACGCGCCACTGCATCTGGCGGAGCGAGGCCGTAGCTCCGCGCGCCGCCTCCGTGCTCGGGGCGGGGTCGCGGCCGAGGGCCCGGAGCTGGAGGTTGAGCAGGCTCGCGATCACCTGGAGGTTGTTCTTGACCCGGTGGTGGACCTCGCGCAGGAGCACCTCGCGCTCCTCGACGAGGACGCGCTTCTCGTCGAGCAGGCGGTGGGTTTCGTCGAGCGCGGTCTCGGCGAGGTCGCGCTGGCGCCGGGTCTCGTCGCGCTCGGCGCGGAGGAGGGCGAGCGCGCGGCGCTTGACGCGGGCGGCGCGCAGCAGCGCCGTCACGGCGAGGACGAGCAGGAGCGCCGCCACGGCGACGGCGGCGAGGAGGTCGCGCTGCCGCTCGGCGCGGAGGGTTTGCACCTCGACCTGGCGCCGGGCCTCTTCGGTCTCGAAGGCGGCACGCTGCGCCGCCAGGCTCTCGGCGCGCTCCTTCACCTCCAGGCTGTCCTCGATCGCGTCGTAGCGCTCGAAGACGGCGAGCGCGGCCCGGTGGTCGCCGGCGAGGGCGAGCACCTCGGTCTGGGAGCGGAGCGCGTTCATGAGCAGGCGCGGGCTCCCGAATCCCTCGGCGAGCGCGACGGCGCGGTCGGCGTGGAGCACCGCCGCGCCGGGTTGCCCGAGCCGGGCCTCGGTCTCGGCGAGGTGCCGGAGCGCGATGATCTCGTGGAACCGGCTCCCGGCCTCGCGCGCGAACGCGAGCGCCTCGCCGAGCGCGCCCGCCGAGCGTTCGAGCTCGCCCGCGTCTCGAAACGCCTCGCCCAACGTCACCGCGGCGTCGACCGCATTCGCGAGGTTGCCGAGGTCGAGGTAACGGTTGCGGGCCTCGCTCGCCTGCCGGATCGCCTCGGCGCGCCACCGGCCCTCCCCGGTGCGGCTCGCCGAGAGGTTGATCTTGGCGAGGATCGCCAGGTCGAACGCGACGCCGTCCAGGAGGCCGGTTGCGCGGTGGAGGGCCAGCGCCTCGGCGGCAAGGCGGCGCGCCTCGGGGTAGGCCTCGCTCCGGTAGTAGATCGTGGCGACGTTCGTGAGGAGGCCGGCGCGCTCCTTCGGGTACCGCGCGGCGTCTGCCAGGCCGAGCGCCCGGCGGTAGGCGTCGAGGGCGGCGTCTTCCTCGTCGCGCGTGGCGTGTGCGTTGCCCAGGCCGCGGAGCGCGCGCGCCAGCGGCTCCGCCTCCCCGAGGCGCTCGGCGGCGGCCACGGCGCGCTCGGCGTAGACGAGGCAGGAGTCGAGGTCCGTTTGGCTGAAGGCTGCCGCGAGCTGCAGGAAGAGCAGGACGCGCTCGGCCCCGTCCGCCGCGCCGAGCGCGGCCCGGAGGCTGTCGGCACCGGACGGGTGCGAGCCGGAGCCACCGGGCGGGGGCGGCACGCCGCCCTGCGGCTGCGCCATCGCGCCGAGCGCGGTGCTCAGGACGAAACAGGCGAAAAGGGCGCGGTACGGGATGTGCATGCGGAAGGGGGGCGGCGGCGGGAGCGCCCCGCGCGGCCGAGCGCGGTTGCGGGGCGCGCGTACGTTACGAAACACCGAAGTGACCTCGTACATCACCCGCACCGGACGGCGCTGCTCCGGCGATAGTTGTCCATTTCGTGACGTTCGGCCCCTTCGTCTGCTAGTGCTACGACAACTCGATTCTGACAGGCTCTCGGCAGCCCGTGCGCCGCGCGTCAGCGTTGACCTCGTCGCCCGATGCGGTGCATCTAGCTCCTCGGTCGCCTTGACTCGCAGCACCCGAACACGCCGATCTACCCGTCATTCTGCTCGTGTCGCAGCACTAGGTACCTTTACTCCCTCCACTGCCTACTCCCAATGCGCTCATCGCCCCCACCCAAGATCGTCATCGTCGAGGACGAGGTCATCGTCGCCCGCGACATCGCCGAGACCGTCACCGGGCTGGGCTACGCCGTGCCGGGCTTCGCCGGCAACGTCGACGACGCGCTCGCGCTCGTCGAGGAGCACGCCCCGGACCTGGTCCTCGTCGACATCGTCCTCAAGGGCGAGCGCGACGGGGTCTGGCTCGGGCGGGTCCTGCGCGAGGAGCACGCCGTCCCGTTCATCTACCTCACGAGCCACGCCGACCGGCGAACCGTCGAGCAGGCGCGCGTGACGCGGCCCAACGGCTACCTCGTCAAGCCGTTCTCCGAGGACGACCTCTACGCCGCGGTGGAGACCGCGCTCGCCAACTACGCCGAGGCGCAGCGGCACATCGACCTCGAAGCCCTCGCCGAGACGAGCACCGGCTCCGGCACGCTCGCGCCGTCGGTGCTCCGCGCGGTCGAGGACCACGTCGCCAAGCACTTCAACCGGTCGCTCTCGCTGGCCGACCTCGCGGCGGTGGCCGGGATGAGCACGTTCCACTTCGCGCGCTGCTTCAAGGCGACGATGGGGCAGTCCCCCCACCAGTATGTCGTCGCGCAGCGCGTCGAGGAGGCCCGGCGGCTGCTGCGCCACACCGATTGGTCGGTGGGCCGCGTCTGCCTCGCCGTCGGGTACGAGAGCCAGGGGCACTTCTCGTCGCTCTTCAAGCGCGAGGTCGGCGTCACCCCCGGCCGCTACCGGCAGCTCGAGTAGCGGCCTCCGTCCCCGAGCCCGACCCGTCCCCGAGCCCGGCCCGTCACCGGAGTACGGTCAGGTGACGGTTCGTCACCCGGCCGTCGATGGCGGCGCGGACGAGGTAGGTGCCCGCCGGCAGGGTCCGAGTCGGGAGATCGAACCGGTGTGCCCCCGCAGGCAACATGCCGTCGTGGACGAGCGCCACGCGGCGGCCGAGCGCGTCGAGGGCTTCGAGCCGGACGTGGGCGGCCCGCTTCAGCGTCAGCGCCAGCGCGGCGCTGCCGCGCGTCGGGTTCGGGAAGAGCGTCACCGTTTCGCTGAGCGCGCCGGGGCCTCCGGGCGCAGCCGTCGGCGGGAGCTGCTGCGCCGCGACCACGGCCCGCGTCCACGCCACCGGCATCGAGCCGGGCACGTACCAGTTGCCCACGCCCTCCGAGAACTCCTCGTTGTAGTACCACACGACGTCGTCGGCGCGGGCGAGCGCGTTGCGCAGCGTGGTCTCCATCACCGCAGGGTTCATCGGGTAGCCGTCGCTCGCCTTCCAGTCGATGTTGTACACCCCGAAGCCGTTGCTGACCCGGGTGCCCCAGTCCGGCCGGAGGGCCTCGGGGATGAACGCACTGTCGGTCTCGTCCGAGGCGATGCCGGTCTCGCGCCAGGCGTAGGCGCGCTCGAAGTCGCGCGCGCTGCGGTACTGGTAGCACTCGCCGCCGTCGATGACGCGGTTGCCCGGCCCGGCCCCTTCGAGGAAGCCGACGAAGAGCGGCCCGAGCAGCTCGTACTCGCCCGCGTCCGCGACCTGCAGGAGGCGCACGTAGTCCGGCGTGGCCGGCTCCGAGAGCCACGGGCCGAACGTGAAGAGCACCTCGGCCTCGGGCCACGCCCCGGCGACGGCCTCCATCATCTGGCGCCCGCGCAGGCGCGTCTGCTCGCGGTAGGCACCGAGGCCCTGCTGCGGGCCGGCATAGTCCTCGGGGAAGTTCAGCCACGGGTCTCCGTACTCCTCGACGTCGAAGAACAGCCCGGCGAAGCCCGCGTCGCGCGCGGCCCCGGCGACGGCGCTCCAGTTGGCGAGCACCGGGGCCCACGCCGCGTCGTCGAACACGTCGCCGGGGTCATTGATCGTGACCAAGAGGAAGTTGTAGTCGAGCCGCTCGAACTGCCCGTCGAGGGCCGCGAGGCTGCCGGCGATCTCCTCCTCCGTGAAGCTCCAGCCCGGCTTCATGAGCTGCCACGAGGCGAAGACCGTGACGGTGATCCCGTCGAAGGGAAGGGCCTCCAGGTGGTCGATGTTCTCGGCGAGGTGGACGGGGTAGGTCAGCGGGAAGTTGGGCTGCTGGTGGACGAGGAGCTTCGGGACGGGCTGCCCGGCGGCCGGGCCGGCCACCGCGAGGGCGAAGAGTAGGGGGAGGGCACGCATGGTAGAAGGGGTTCCGGTTAGCGGACGACGGTGAGGCGGCGGGTCTCAGTGCGGTCCCCGGCGCGCAGGCGCACAAAGTACAGCCCTGCCGGCACGTCGCCGAGCGCGGCGCGGGCAGTATGCACGCCCGCCGTCCGGCGCTCGTCCACGAGCACGGCGACGGAGCGCCCGAGCACGTCGAAGACCTCGACGCGCGCGGGTCCGGCCTCGGCCAGGGTGAAGGTCACCGCCGCCGCGCCGCGCGCCGGGTTCGGGGCGACGCCGAGGGCGAGCGGTGTGGCCTCCGGGGCGGCCTCGGTCGGTGTGCTGGCGGAGGTGGGGAAGACGTAGGCGCGGCCGGCGAAGGGCGGGCTCCCCGGCGGGTTCTCGCCCCACGCGCCCACCCCGACCTCGGGCGAGCCGTCGCCGTCGAGGTCGCCGAGCGCGGCGATGCCGTAGCCGAAGTATTGGACCCCGTCGGGGTCGGCCGTCGGCGGCTTGAGGGTCTGGAGCAGCGTGCCGTCCGACGAGAAGAGGTAGACCCGCCCGATGAAGACCTGGGGGTTGGCCGCGTCGTCCTCGGCACGCGCGCTCACGATCAGGTCCTCGCGCCCGTCGCCGTCGAGGTCGCCCGCGCTCTCGACGAGCTCGCCGAAAAACCCGATGAACTGCGGGTCGGGCGACAGAATCGTCACCGCGGCCTCGCCGGTTGCGCCCGAGATCACGTAGGCGCGCCCCTCGTAGTTGCCCTGGATGGGCTCGCCGTTGGCCCCCGTCGCCACGTCCGGCACGCCGTCGCCGGTGACGTCGCCGAGCCCGGCGACATAGCGCCCGAACCCGCCGAGCTGGGTCTCGTTCGGCGAGCGGATGACGCGGAGGACCGAGCCGTCGGCCCCACTCACGAAGTAGAGCCGCCCGGCGAGCTGGAGGCCGGTCGGGCCGGTGCGGAAGGGCTCGCCGGTGACGAGGTCCGGCGTGCCGTCGCCGTCGAGGTCGCCGGCGTCGTCGGAGGTGTAGCCGAAGCCCGACTCCTGCTCGGGGTCCGGGGCGGTGACGGTGAAGACGAGTGTGTCGGCGGCCCCGTCGAAGACGTGGAGCCGGCCGGCCAGGGGCAGGCCCCCCACGCGCTCGCCCTTGGCGCTGACGCCGATCTCGCCGACGCCGTCGCCGGTCAAGTCACCGAGGCGCGCGAGGTCGAACCCGAAGTCGCCGCCGGGCTGGGGGTCGGGCGAGGTGAACGACGTGATCTCGGTCCCGTCGGCCCCGCTGAGGAGGTAGACCCGGCCCGCGTTGTCGGCCCCGCCGATGACCTCGCGCGAGGCGCTGGCGTAGAAGTCCGGCGTGCCGTCGCCGTCGCGGTCGGAGGCGGCAAGCAGGCCCTCGCCGAAGAACGCATCGAACTCGCGGTTGGGCGAACGGAAGGTGCGGACGAGCGCGCCCGTCGCGCCGCTGAAGACGTGGACCTGCCCGGCGTCGTCGACGGGATCGCTGTCCGGCCCGGCCACCTCGTCCGGGGCCGAGACCGCAAGGTCGGTCACGCCGTCGCCGTCGAGGTCCCCGATGGGCGCGATGCTGGTCCCGAACAGGCTCTCCTGGGTCTCGTCCGGCGAGGCGAAGACGAAGCGTGGGGCGAGCTGGGCCTGGGCGAAGCCGGCAAAGGACAGGAGGAGGACGAGCACAAGCAGACGCATGGAAGCAGCACGGGTGGAGGGACGGAGGACGAAAACAAAAGGATCAGGACGTACGCACAGGTCGCTTTTCCGGTCCTCCCGAGCGGAGACCCGAAGGGCCGTAGCTGAGGGGCCGTAGCCGAGGGACCTTCCGGGGAAACCCGCGATAGGTTGCTGACTCTGCGCCCGAAGAGATAGGCTGCGCCGAACCTTCGGGTTCCTCGACGAGGATAAGGCTACCCGAAGCGCGGGCCTACACCATGAGCGAAAAGTGATGGTTCTCTAAGGAATGTATCACGGCAGGCCGCTCCGCGCTGGAAACGCGTCCGCCGAAGCCGGAGGGCGGCGGCGAGGGCGTAGGGCGGCGAGGGGGGAGGGTGGTCGCACGAGGTACCCGCATGGGCAGCCGAGTACCTCGCGGCCTTCGAGATTAGCTGTGCGCCGGTCGTCCCTGCCCTGCGCCGCTCGCTATCTTCCGCCCCGACGCGACCCGCCGCCCACTATGCCGTCCCTCGACGACCGCCTTCTGACCACGCCCCCGTTCCGCCTCGCAGGGCACGAGGTGCGGCCGTCGCTGCTCGAGGTCGAGACCGCCGGCGCAGTCCGTACGCTGGAGCCGAAGGTCATGGGGGTGCTCTGCCACCTCGTGCAGCGCGCCGGCGAGGCCGTCTCCCGCAGCGAGCTGCTCGATGTCGGGTGGGCCGAGACCGTCGTCGGGGACGAGGTGCTCACGCGGTGCGTCTCGGAGCTGCGCAAAGCCTTCGGCGACGACGCGCGCGCGCCCACCGTAATCGGGACGGTGCCGCGCATCGGGTACCGCTTGCTCGCCCCGGTCGAGTGGGAGGCCGCGGAGGTCGCGGCCCCGCCCGGCGGCGGGCCGCCGGACGAGCGCGGCGGGCCGCCGGACGAGCGCGGCGGGCCGCCGGACGCCCCTGCGGTCCCGGTGGGCGCGCCGGTCCGCCGTTCGGCGAAGCGGCGCTGGCCGGTGGCGCTGGCCGCCAGCCTCGGGGCGGCGGTCCTGCTCGCCTTGGGCGCTGGGCTGACGCGCAGCAGCGACGAGCCGGCACCGGCCCGCCTCACGGCGCGCCCGCTTACGACGACGCCGGGGTTCGAGATGTGGCCGGCGCTGGCGCCGGACGGCTCGCGCGTGGCCTATGCCGGCGGCCCGGAGCGCCCGACGGACCTCCTGGTGCGGCCCGTTGACGGCGGCGAGCCGCTGCGCCTGGCAACCGGAGGAGACCTCGTGCTGTCGCCGCGCTGGAGCCCGGACGGCGAGCGGATCGCCTACATCGACCTGGCGGACGCCTACGCCGACGACGAGCCGTGCGTGATCGCTGTGGTTCCGGCGCTGGGTGGACCGGAACGGGCGGTCGCGCCGTGCCCGGGCGGGCAGGCTCGGGCGATCGACTGGTGGCCCGACGGGCGGAGCCTGGTCGTCGGCGGGCACGAGGCGGGCATGCCTACGCTGTCGCGCGTTGACGTGACGACTGGGGCCGACCTCGCGCTCGACTACGACCATAGCCAAGGCGCTGTCGACGACGCCCCACGCGTCTCGCCCGACGGGCAGCGCGTGCTCTTCCTCCGCTTGGTCGGTGGCGAGGTCCCCGTCGTGTCCGTCCTCGACGTCGCGAGCGGCCGCGTCACGGCGCTCGCCACGGGGCGCCCGATGGTCGCCGGGCTGGACTGGCTCCCGGACGGCGGCGTGATCTACACGCGAGCCCAGGCTAACCGCGGCGAGCTGTGGCGCTTGGCGGACGCCGACGGGGCCGCGGTCCCGGAGCGGATCGCGCTCGCCGAGCCGGGCGTCCGGCCGGACGTGGCCGGGGGAAAGCTCGTCTTCGAGCAGTGGCGCGTCGAGGGCAACCTCTTCGCGCTCGACCTCGCGCAGCCGGATACGCTCCTCCCGTTCGCCGCTTCGACGGCCTTCGACGCACACCCGCAGATCTCGCCTGACGGGCAGCGCGTGGCGTTCGTATCCGAGCGCTCGGGCACCCCGCAGGTCTGGGTCAGCGAGCGCGACGGGTCGCGCCCCCGCGCCGTTACCGACCTCGACGGCGTCGCCTACAGCGCCCCCCGCTGGTCGCCGGACGGCGAGCGCCTGGTCTTCACCGTCCTCGGCGACGACGGGAGCGACGTGTTCGTGCTCGACCGCCTGGGGGCGACGCCACGCCGGCTTGCGGCACCCGGCTCGAACGAAGTGCAGCCGGCGTGGTCCGCCGACGGGCGCTGGCTCTACGTCGGCTCGGACCGCTCCGGGGAGATGGAAGTCTGGCGCGTCCCGGTCGGTGGCGGCGACGGGACGCAGCTCACCGTCGGTGGCGGGGTGACGGCGCAGCCCTCACCCGGCGGGGGCTCGCTCTACACGACCCGGCCGGGTACGCCGGGGCTGTGGAAACGCACGGGCGACGAGGGCGAAGACGCGGCCTTTTTGCCAGACCTCGCCGCGCGCCACATCACCAACAATTGGGCACCGGCGGCAGACGGTGTCGTCTACGTCGCGCTCAACGAAGACACGGGGCGCGAGGAGCTGAGGTCTACGTCCACGCCGACCCCCCTCGCGGTCTTCCCTCGGGGCGGCGTCGTGTATTCCCTGGCGTGGTCCCCGGACGAGACGTTTGCGGTCGTCTCGCGCATCGGACAGCGCGAGGTGGATCTCGCCATCGCCGAGCTTCCGGCGGTGCGGCGTCCATAGTCTCGCCTTATCTTGAGTGCAGGTGGTCTGAGTCATCTCTCAGGTCAACCTTAGTCGTCCATCAGGTTCTCGCAGAGGTCGAATGCGGAGGTTGGGGCTGCTCCATCCCTCTCTCAACCTCCCCCGCTCAACCCTCGGTCAGCCATGCTACGTTTCGCTACGCTTCTCCTCGCGCTTTCAGCGCTGCCCGCCGCGGCGCAGGACGTCCCCACGTACTCGCTCACCCTCATCACCGACAACGAGGGCGGCGGCAACGCCAACGTCGTCACCGACGAGGGCATCGTCGGCGGCTCCGTCGCCCTATTTGATGCGCAAGGCATCCTCGATCCGTCGGAGGCCTACCTCTGGCGGGACGGCGCAATCTTCTGGCAAGGCTCGCTCGGACCCAACAGCGCCGGCACCGCCGACGTCAACGCCGCCGGCGACCTCATCGGCGTAGCGGCCGAGAGCGGCGACGGGTTCAACGGCGAGTTCCGCGCCTTCTCTCGGGCCGGGAAGGGCGACCCCGTCGGGCTGCCCACGCTCCCGCTCCAGCCGGGCTACGACCTCGTCTCGATCGGCAGCGGCATCAACGACGCGGGCCTCCTCGTCGGCCACGCGCGCACCGATGACCCCACCTGGGTGAACGGCTCCTTCAATGCCTACCACGCCGTCGTGTGGACGCCCGACGGAGCCGGGAGCTACGCGATCACCGACCTCGGCACGATCGGCGGCGGGTACAGCCGCGCCGTCGACATCAACAATGCGGGCGTCATCGCGGGGGCCGCCGTCCCCGACCCGGACAAGAGCGACGACATCATCCGCGCCGTCCGTTGGACGCTGAACGACGACGACGAGTACGAGATCGAAGACCTCGGCGTGGTCTCGCCCGGCGACACCTTCTCCGAGGCGAAAGCGGTCAACGAGAAAGGCCAGATCATGGGCGAGGCGTTCGGCCCGGGCAACACGCTCTCCCCGGCGATCTGGGAGCCCGACGGCACCGGCCGCCGCTACCCCGTCCCCGAGGGCGTTCTCGACTGCACGGCCGCGGACTTCAACGAGGATGCCACCGTCGTCGGGCAGTGCAGCGACCTGGGTGCCGGCGCCAACCGGCTTCAGGCCTCGGTCTGGATCGACGAGACGCTCTACTTCTTGCGCGACCTCGTCGACGACTCCGCCGAGGGGTGGACGCTTCAGCGCGCCTCGGGGATCAACAACCTCGGGTGGATCGTCGGCGTCGGCCAGCGCCAGGGCTTCGTCGACAGCGAGGGTCGGCCCGAAAACTTCGGCTTCCTCCTCAAGCCTGCTGAGCCCGTCTCTGCCGAGCCGAGTGCCGAGGCCGAGGCTTTCGCCGTCACGGCGGCACCGAACCCGCTCGGTGATGGAGGCACGCGGCTCTCCTTCACGCTGCCCGAGACGGCTGAAGTCAAAGCTGAGGTCTTCGACGTGCGGGGCCGCCGCGTCGCCCACCTCGGCGAGGGCGTCTTCGGGGCGGGCGAGCACGGGCTCGCGTGGGACGGGCGCGACGGCTCGGGGCGCGCGGTTGCGCCGGGTGTCTACATCGTGCGCGTCGCCGCCGGGGCCGAGCGCGCGGCGCTCCGCGTGACCGTGGTCCGCTGACCGCCGCGTCTCTCCCGTCTCACCTCTCCTGGTGCAGGATCAAGGGGTCTTCTGCAGTTCGGGACGGCGTGGAGGGCACCGAGGGACGGAGGGGGGCGAGGCCGTCTCCCTTCCCTCCACGCCTCCCGCTCCCTCGATGCCGCCGCTCGCTCGGGACGAGGGCGTCTCCGGTTCAGAAAGCAGCAGACCTCCTGCCGAGGCCCTAGCTCCGCACGCTGCGGGCGGCGATCCAGCGCGGGTCGCCGCCCTTTTTGGGCTCGCCCCGAACCGGGTGCCCGGGGCTAGGTACCACCGCTCTCTCTCGTTCGCTCCTCACTCCCGACCATGGCCCTGACCTTTGCCGACCTCGACCTCAAGCACCTCGCCGACCTCGAGGGCCCGGAGCGGGCCTTCCTCACGCTCTACCTGTCCGGCCCCCACAGCGTCGGCGCGCTCGACGGGAGGTTCCGCTCGGTCCGCGCCCTCCTTCAGGACAACGAAGTTGAGCTCGAGCACTTCGAGCAGAACCTTAAGCTCCTCGGCCCGCTGCTCGACGGGCTGAGCTTCGAGACGCCGTCCGTCGCCGTCTTCGTCTGCTGGGCGCTCGACGTGGCCGAGACGCTGCCGCTGAGCGTCGCGGTGCCGGACAAGGTGTGGATGGGGGACTCGCCCTACATCCGCCCGATCGCCGAGCTGCAGGACGAGTACGAGGACTTCGCCGTGGTGGTGGTGGACAACAAGACGGCGCAGATTTATTCCGTCCACGCCGCCGAGGTCGAGAACGCCACCCGGGTGCGGGGCGACGTGAAGAACGCGGTCAAGAAGGGCGGGTGGTCGCAGAAGCGCTACGCCCGCCGGCGCGAGAAGGCGCTCGAGCAGTACGCCGCCGAGGTCGCGCAGTCGGTCCGCGAGCTCTACGACGACGAGGGCTTCGCGCGGCTCGTCCTGCTCGGCTCGCAGGAGGCGATGCAGGCCGTCGAGGGGCACCTCGCCGCGCCGCTCAGGGAGCGGCTCGTCGGCGAGCGCTCGGTGGACGTGGCCGACGAGGGGCAGGTGATGCGCGCGGCGTTCGCGCTCTACTTCGAGGGCGAGCGCGCGAGCGAGCAGAACCTCTGGGACCGCATCCGCGAGGGCTACCTCACCGGCGGGCTCGCCGTCGTCGGGCCGCAGCGGACGCTCGAGGCGGCGCAGGCCGCCCGCGTCGAGGTCGCCCTCGTCGACCGCGAGGCCGAGACGGAGGGGCGGAAGTGCCGCGCCTGCGAGCACGCCGTCTTCGGGACGCCCGCCACCTGCCAGCGCTGCGGCAGCGCCGACGTGTTCGAGATCGACTTCGTCAACGAGCTCGTCGAGACGCTCGCCCGCACCGGGGCCGAGGCGGATTTCGTGGACCCGTTCGCCGCGCTCGCCGAGGTCGGCGGCGTGGCGGCCCTCCTGCGATACTGATACCCAACCCTCGATGCCCTCTGAGCGCGGAGGGGCGCGGAGGGGCGCGGAGAGGCTCAGGGCGCGCGAGGAGCCGGTGCTCGCTGCCGCTCGGATGATGTATACTCCGGGCGTCCGGTAGCCGATACCCCACCCGTCGCCCGTTCGCCTCCGCCTGCCGCGTGCCCCCCGTCTCCGACCCCCGGCCCAACAAACGCGACATCCTGCAGGCTGTCTACGAGGACAACCTGCACGGAACGGTCCGCGCGCCCCGGCCTCGGCGTCCGCACCGCCCGGCTCGGCAGAGGCCGCAGGCGTCTCCGGCGTCTCCTCGGGCGGCTCATCGGACGGCTCCGGTCGTGGTGCTCGGGCTGATTGGTGTGCTCCTCGCCGGCTTGGTGGCGCAGCGCTTTGCCTCGGCCCCGCCGGCCCCGCCTCGCCAACCCTCGGTGCGGCTCGACGGCTCGCCGCTGCTCGCGCCGGTCGCCGCGCCCGGCCCCCGCTTCGACGTGCCCGACCCCGGCGTGCTACCGATCGCCGAGCTGTTCAACCTCCAGGTCAACACGATCGTCATCGACCCCGGCCACGGGGGGCGCGACCCTGGGGCGCTCGGCCCGGCGGGCGGGCGGGAGAAAGACGTCACGCTCGACGTGGCGCTCCGGCTCCGCGACCGGCTCGTCCGGCGGCACGGGGCCCGCGTCCTGCTGACGCGCGAGACCGACACCGAGGTGCCGCTCGGCGAGCGCGTCGCCTTCGCCAACGAGCACGGCGCCGACCTCTTCGTCTCGGTCCACGTCAACTCGATCCCCGACGCCGCGGTCGCGCCGCTCGAGACGTACTACTTCGGCCTGCAGGCCGACGACACGACGCTCCGCCTCGCCCACGGCGAGAACGCCGCCGCGGATTATTCCGTCGCCGAGTTCAACGCCCTGCTGCAGCGGGCCGGGAATACGGTTAAGTTCCAGGAGTCGAAAGAGCTCGCCGTGGCCGTGCAGCAGTCGCTCGTCGAGACCGTCCGGCGGACGAACGCGGCGGCGAGCGACTGGGGCGTCAAGGCCGGGCCGTTCGTCGTGCTGCTCGGCGTCGAGGCCCCGGCGATCCTGGCCGAGGTGGCGGCGATCAGCAACCCCGACGAGGAGGCCCGCCTCGACACCGACGCCCACCGCGAGCGCCTCGCCCGTTCGCTCGAAGAGGGCATCGCGGCGTACCTTCAGGACCGACCGCCCCCGCCCGCCCCCCCTCTGACTACCCCCCACGATGGCGAAGAAAACGACCACTAAGTCCACCGCGAAGTCCACCGCCCCGCTCCACATCGGCATCGACCTCGGCACGTCCCGCAGCGCGGTCGTCGCCTCGAACGGCAAGCGCACCTGGGTCGAGAGCTACGTCGCGTGGCCGAAGGACTTCGTCTCGCGCAAGATGCTCGGCGAGGACATCCTCTTCGGCGAGGCGGCGGTCGAGAACCGGCTGTCGGTCGAACTCGTGCGCCCGCTCGAAAACGGCGTCATCCGCGACGGCACCGAGCGCGACGAGGAGGCCGTGCGCGAGCTCATCCACCACCTCATCGAGCAGGTCGAGCCCGCCGACGGGCAGCGCATCCAGGCCGCCGTCGGCGTCCCGGCCGAGGCGCTCAAGGTCAACAAGCTCGCCATCCGCGACGCCGTGCAGGAGTACGCCGACGCGCTCATGGTCGTCTCCGAGCCGTTCGCCGTCGCCTACGGCCTCGACGCGCTCACGAATGCGATGGTGATCGACATCGGCGCGGGCACGGTGGACTTCTGCGTGATGCACGGCACGATGCCGACCGAGGAGGACCAGCGCACGCTCACGATGGCGGGCGACTTCGTGGACCGCCAGCTCAGGGGCCTGCTCGAGGAGCGCCACCCCGAGGCGAAGTTTTCCGAAACCGCCGTCCGCCACTTCAAGGAGCAGCACGGCTACGTCGGCTCCGCCAACGGCAAGCTTTCGATGCCCGCCGCAGTCGGCGGCAAGGTCACCGACGTGGACGTGTCGAAGGAGCTCCGGGAGGCGTGCGAGGCCATCATCCCGGCCATCGCCGAGACCGCCATCGAGCTCGTCGCCCGCTACGAGCCGGACTTCCAGGAGACGGTCAAGAAGAACATCTTCCTCGCCGGCGGCGGCAGCCAGATCAAGGGCATCGCCGAGGCCATCGAGGACGCGCTCAAGGAGTACGGCCCCTGCCGCGTCCGCACCGTCGACGACCCGCTCTTCGCCGGGGCCGAGGGCGCGCTCGCGCTCGCCCAGGACATGCCCGACGAGTTCTGGGAGGACATGTAGGCGAGGCGGGAGGGCGCGGGCTGGGCTCCGTCTGGAGATCCGCTTCTAGGCTGTGTTTGGAAAATCCACTTCCGGCCTGCACACGGCATCTGCCTTCGCTCACAGCGTGGTGCTGCATCGCCGTAGCGGTGCTACGGCTGCTTCGCGCGCCTTGTGAAGCGAAGACCTCTGCTCGTGCTCGGCACCAGACTGAATATCCAGACACAGCCTAGCCTGGAAACGGCTTCTGGCCTGTGCATGGCCGAGGCCGCCGCCAGCGGCGTTTCGCTGCATCGCCTCATGGCCCGCTGCATCGCCTCATGGACGGTAGAGCCAGGCACCAGCCTGTGCTCCCCGGCCCTCGCCGTACCCACCCGTCACCAGGACGCGCCCGCCCGGCAGCGGCGCGGCAGCGGAGAACCGTCCCACCGCTGCACCTTCGACGAGTACGAAGGCTCCTGCCTCCGGACGTATCCGGCACCCTGTGCCGCTCCGTCGCGCCGCGAAGCCGCTTCGCGTCAGCGCAGGGGAGCTGCCGCCGTCCCTTCCGTCGGAGGCCGCCGCGTTTTTCGTTGCACGAGTCGCGGCTGCATCGTATCTATGTAGTGTCCTAAACCCGCTGAGCTATGGCTGTTACGATTGGCGTCCCTCGCGAGACCGCGCCGGGCGAGCACCGCGTGGCCCTCACGCCCGACGTGGCGGACCGGCTGGCGAAGATCGGCTACACCGTCGTCGTCGAGCGCGGGGCCGGGGCGTCGGCCTACTTCCCCGACGCCGACTACGAAGCCGCCGGCGTCCGGCTCGCGGGCCGCGACGAGGCGCTCGGGGCGGACCTCGTCGCCACCGTGCAGCCGCCGGAGGAGGAGCTCGGAAAGCTCCGGTCGGGGGCGACGCTCGTCGGGTTCCTGCAGCCGCTCGACCGGCCCGGGCTGAGCGCGAGCCTCGCGGCGCAGGGGGTGACGGCGTTTTCGATGGAGCTCGTGCCGCGCATCACGCGGGCGCAGAAGATGGACGCCCTCTCGGCGATGAGCACCGTCGCCGGCTACAAAGCGGTCTTGCTCGCCGCCGACACGCTGCCGAAGTTCTACCCCCTCCTCACCACCGCCGCCGGGACGATCCGCCCGGCGCAGGTCCTCGTCCTCGGCGCGGGCGTCGCCGGGCTGCAGGCCCTCGCCACGGCGCGCCGGCTCGGGGCCGTGACGAGCGCCTACGACGTGCGGCCCGCCGCGCGCGAGCAGGTCGAGAGCGTCGGCGCGAAGTTCGTCGAGCTCGAGCTCGACACGAGCGACGCCGAGGACCGGGGCGGCTACGCGAAGGCCCTCGCCGAAGACCAGCAGGCCCGGCAGGTCGAGCTCCTCGCCCGCCACGTAGCGAAGGCCGACGCGGTGATCTCGACGGCGCTGATCCCCGGCCGCGCGGCCCCGGTGCTCCTCACCGAGAGCGGGGTCGAGGCGATGGCCTCGGGCTCGGTCGTCATCGACCTCGCCGCCGCCAACGGCGGCAACTGCGCCCTCACCCGCGCCGACGAGCGCGTGGTCCACGCCGGCGTCCAGGTGCTCGGCCCGACGAATCTCCCGGCCTCGATGCCGCTGCACGCGAGCCAGATGTACGCCCGCACGCTCGCCGCGCTCGTCGCCGAGTTCACCGCCGAGGGCGCGTTCGCGCCCGACTTCGCCGACGAGATCGTCCAGGGCGCGTGCGTCGCCCACGGCGGCGCGGTGGTCCACGAGCGCGTGCGCGGGCTGCTAGCTCCCTCTGTCTGACTGATGCCGCCCCGCCGGCTCCTAGCCCCAACTCCCAATCCTATGGACATCGCCCTGATCGTCGTCTTCGTGCTCGCCGCCTTCGTCGGGATGGAAGTCATCGCGAAGGTGCCGGCGACGCTGCATACCCCGCTCATGTCCGGCTCGAACGCCATCAGCGGCATCACCATCGTCGGCGCGCTCGTGGTGGCCGGGATGGTCGGGACGCCGTGGGCGAAGTGGCTCGGCTTCGCCGCGCTCGTCCTGGCGACGGTCAACGTCGTCGGCGGCTTCCTCGTCACCGACCGGATGCTGCAGATGTTCAAGAAGAAGGACCGCAAACTGCCCGCAGCGAAACCCGGGACCGTGGCGACCGACGGTGCCGCCCGCGAACCGGCGAAGGTGTGAAGCGCGTGACTCGTGCCGCGTGAGGGCGGACGTGACCGTGAGGCAGACCGCCCGATCCCTCAATCCTCCGACCCCTCAATCCTCCGACCCCTCAGTCCTCCGATCCCTCAGGCCTCCGATGAAAGAGACTCTCATCACGCTTGCCTACCTCGCCGCGGCTTCGCTCTTCATCATCGGGCTGAAGCGCCTCTCGTCGCCGATGACGGCGCGCGGCGGCAACCAGCTCGCCGCCGGGGGGATGCTGCTGGCGGTGGTGGCGACGCTGTTCCTCCAGCAGATTCTGAGCCCGGTCGAGATGGTGGCGGGCCTGGCGCTCGGCGGTGCGGTGGGGGCGTGGCTAGCAAGGAGCGTCGAGATGACCAAGATGCCGGAGCTCGTCGCGGCGTTCAACGGCTTCGGCGGCGGGGCGAGCGCGCTCGTGGCGGGGGCCGAGGTGGCGCGCTACGCCGAGTGGAACATCGACCCCGCCGCTTCGGCGCAGCCGCTGCTCCAGCCGCTGGCCTCGGGGCAGCCGCTGGCCTCGGGGCAGTCGCTGGCCTCGCTCCAGCCGCTGGCCTCGGGGCAGCCGCTCCCGACCGACGTGGCCGCCGTGCTCGATCCGTTCACGGGGGTGACCGCCTTCACGGTCGCGCTCTCGGTGCTGATCGGGGCGGTGACGTTCTCGGGCAGCTTCGTCGCCTTCGGCAAGCTGAGCGGCAAGCTGAGCGGCAACCCGGTCTCGTTCCCCGGCCTCCGGCTGCTGTCCGTCGCAGTCGGCCTCGGCGTCGTCGCATCGACGGCGTGGGTGGTGCTCGGGGCGGCGGACTTCCCGGTCGTCGAGGACCCGGTGGTGTGGGGGCTCGCCGGGCTCACGGCGCTCGCGCTCGTGCTCGGGATCCTGCTCGTCGTCCCGATCGGCGGGGCCGACATGCCGGTGGTGGTCGCGCTGCTCAACTCGTACTCGGGCCTCGCGGCGAGCGCCGCCGGGTTCGTCCTCGACAACTACGCGCTGATCGTCAGCGGGGCGCTCGTCGGGGCGAGCGGGCTGATCCTGACGCGGATCATGTGCGACGCGATGAACCGCTCGCTCGCGAACGTCCTCCTCGGCGGCTTCGGCGGGGGCGACGGCGCGGCGGGGTCCGGCCCGGCGATGTCCACCGAAGGGATGACGGTGAGGGAGACGACGCCCGACGACGCGGCGATCCTGATGAGCTACGCGCAGAAGGTGATCGTCGTCCCGGGCTACGGCTTGGCGGTGGCGCAGGCGCAGCACCAGGTCCGCGAGATGGCCGACCTCCTGCAGCGTGAGGGCGTCGAGGTGAAGTACGCCATCCACCCCGTCGCCGGGCGGATGCCGGGCCACATGAACGTCCTCCTCGCCGAGGCCAACGTGCCCTACGACCAGCTCTTCGACATGGACGACGTCAACGCCGACTTCGAGACCACCGACGTGGCGCTCGTCGTCGGGGCCAACGACGTCGTCAACCCGGCGGCGCGCAGCGACCCCGGCTCGCCGATCTACGGGATGCCGATCCTGAACGTGGACCGCGCGCAGAACGTGATCGTCCTCAAGCGCTCGATGCGCCCGGGCTACGCCGGGGTTGAGAACGCGCTCTTCTACGGCGACAACACGCAGATGCTCTTCGGCGACGCGAAGGACTCCGTCTCCGAGGTCATCTCCGAGCTCAAGGCGCTACAGTCGTAGGCGCTGCAGGCGTACCCGTACTACCAGAACCCACTCGAGCGATGGCTACGAACCCTCCGCCTCTCACCCGTCCCGTCTGGCAGCACCCGTTCCTCGCGCCCGGCGTGCTGGCCGCCGCCGCCCTGCTGTTCCTGCTCGTCGGCGAGGGCGCGTTCGCGTTTGCCTTCCTGCTCGCCGCGCTCGGGGCGCTGCTCTACCTGATGGGGAGCGCCCGCCGCTGGAAGGGCGCGCCGCAGGCCGGCCTCGTCGTCGCCGCCGTCGGCCTCATCATCGCAGTCTGGGCACTCCTCGGGTGATGAGGCCGTCCTGATCGGCGGCCCGGTGCCTGCGCGTGAGCAGGCTGCGGGGCTCGGGGCATGCTGCGGGGTTCGCCTCAGCTTGCCTCGAAGGCGACGGGGCGGATGGTGAACGGCTGCTTCGGGCGGCGGTCCTTCACCCGGAGGTGGTCCGAGACGTGGCGGACGCCGGGGAGCGCGCCGAGGTCTGCGAGGACGGCGGCGTGCTGCTCGTGCGTCAGCACGGTGCCGTAGACCGAGACCGTGCCCTCGAAGACGTAGAAGTGGAGGCCGTCCACGTCCGCGCGCCGCAGCCGCTCGAAGGCGACGAAGACGTGGCTGGCGATGCGCCGGTCGTGCTCCGTCTGCTTCTGGCGCGTCCGCAGCGTGGCGAGGACGGCCTGGGCGTCGGCCACGCGAGCAACGGTCGAACGGATGGGGGCGGGGAAGGGCATGGTGGGGGACGGACAAAGGATGTGCCGGGCGGTGGTGGGGGGCGGCCCGGCGGGCGCGGAAGATAGCTACGCGCGGCGAGAGCGCGACGGGGAGAGAAAAAACGCGCACCCACCCCGAATCGCCGCCGCCCGAGGGTTTACATCTCTACTCTGTCGCGTTACCGAACCACCCCGCCGGAGCAAAGGGAGTGGGGAGAGTGGAATAGAACCCGGAACGATACCGAGCGCTCCGCGCCGACGCTCATTCGCTCCATTCCCCCCACGCCTTCAAACCCCCTTCCCCCCCTTCCCGCCACGCCGCTTCAACCCCGCTCCTCACAGGCCGCCGGCGAGGTCGAAGCGCCCGCGCACGTCCCGCTTCGGCGCGTCGAAGCGGAGCAGGTCGGCGAGCTGGCCGCTCTTGACGTAGACCGAGAAGCCGAACGACTTGAAGTCGCCGAAGGGAATCCAGTTGAAGCTCATCTCCCAGCAGTGCAGGTCGCGGAGGATCGAGAGCTGGGTGGTGGTGATCTCCTTCTCCTCGAAGTCGTAGCCGCTGCGCCCGGCGATCTTCCACGTCGGCGTCAGGCTGAGGTCGAACTGCGTGCCGAGGGTCCGGCGGACCTGGTTCTCCCGCCCCGGCACGGCGGTGTCGCTGTAGTTGAAGTCGAGCGAGAGCGACCACGGCACGGCGAAGTCGACGTAGGCGAGGTCGCGCCGGCGGTAGTCGTAGGGCAAGAGGCCGTAGGCGGCGGCGGGGTCGGGGAGGAGGTCGGGGTAGACCGGCACCCGGCGCGGCGGGCGCGGCGTCGCACCGCGCCGAGTCGGGGCGCGCAGCGTGGTGCGCGCGGCGAAGGTGAGCGAGAGGAACCGGAGCAGCCCGCCGGTCTCCTCGAGCTGCAGCCGGTTCGTCTGGCGGCCCTGCGCGCCCAGCGCGTAGGGCGAGTACCGCGCCGTGAGGTTGAGCGAGAGCAGCCGCCCGATCTGGGACCGCGCCGAGACGTTGACCGGCGCGAGGCGCAGCGAGTCCGCCGCGATGTTGTAGTTCGAGTTGAGGTCGAGCGAGAGGAGCTGGAGGGCCCGGCGCTGGACCTCGCCCGTGGAGTCGGTCCGGGCGATGCGGGTCTGGAAGACGTTGCTCACGCGGAACGAGAGCGCCTGCGTCTCGCGGGCGCTGATGCCGCTCACGATGGGGTACTCGGTCACCTGCCCCGCCGAGTCGGCGTAGCTGCGGAAGTAGTCGAAGGGCGACTTCGAGTAGTCCGGCGAGTAGGTGTAGCCCAGCGTCGGGCGGACGATGTGCCGGAGGCCGTCGAGCGCGCCGACCCTCACGGGGAACGTCCCGAAGAACTCGCTCCGCGCTGTCAGCCCGCCGCTGATCTGGCGGACGGCGGTGAAGCCGTCCTCCTGGATCCGCTGAACCCGCCCGAGGCTGTCGAGCACGGCCACGCCCCCCGCGTCCGTGACGACGCGCTCGGAGCGCGGGTACCAGTCCTCCTCGTACTGCACGTTGGGCGTGAGGTTGAGGTTGACGCGCGCGAGCGTAAAGGTGGCGTTGACCGGGACCGAGTGGGAGGCTACGGCGTCGAAGCGCTCGGTCTCGCCGGTGGCGGCGACGAAGGCGTCGTAGTCGACCAGCCCGTCGAGCCACCCTACCCCGGCGCTGCCGGCGCGCGCGGTGTCGGGGGCGAAGCGGTAGGTGTTGCGGAGCGTGCTGGAGTACGAGTAGCCGACCCGCTCGTACCACCGCTGGCTCTGGGCGCTCGTCCCGGCGCGGCGGAGCGGGAAGCGCTGGCTCTGGTTGAACGACAGGTTGGGGAAGGTGAGGTCGGCCTGCCCGGTGGTGAGGTTCTGGCTCTGGCGGAGGTCGACGGAGAGCGAGCGCCCAGCGCGCCGCCAGGACTTGGTGAAGCGGACGGACGACTGGGTGGTCTGGGTCACGCGGTCGTCGAAGTCGTCGGAGACGGCGCGGAGGTAGCCGGTCGAGGCGAGGTTGACGCTGCCGTTGAGGCTGCCGGTGTTGCTCCAGAGCTGCTGCTGGTGCTGCCACCCGATGCGGGTGTTGGTCTGGACGCCGCCGTCCGGGTCCTGGCGCTCGCCCCGGCGGAGCCTGGAGTAGGCGACGTTGAGGGTGCCGTTGAAGGCGTAGCGCTTGGCGTAGCGGTAGCTCGGGTTGACCTCGAAGCTGCCCTTGGTCCAAAGCGCCCCGCGCACGGTGGCGTCCATGTAGTCCGAGACCGCCCAGTACCAGCCCAGCCCGCGGAGGTAGAACCCGAGCTGCGGGTCCTCGCCGTAGGTCGGCGGGAGCGGCCCGCTCCGCCGGCCCTCGGCAGCGGGGAAGAACCCGAACGGGAGCCACAGCGGCGTCGGGATGCCGAGGAGGTAGAGCCGGGCCGGGCCGGTGTAGACCCACTCGCCGTCGACGATTTTCATCTTGCCCGCGCGCAGGCCGTAGTGCGGGTGCTCCGGCAGGTCGCACGTCGTGTAGGTCGCGTCCTGGGCGTAGACCACGTTCGGCCCGGCCTGCTTGACGACGCCGCCGAGGAGGTAGCCGTCCTCGATCGCCGTCCGCGCGCCGACGACGCGCCCGCGCTGCGTCGAGAGGTTGTAGGCCAGTTCGCGGCCCGAGAAGCCCTCGGCCCCGCGTTCGAACTGCGGCGTGCCCACCGGCTCGCCGAGCGAGTCCGTCACGGCCTCGTCCGGCGACGGCCCGCGCGCGCGCAGCTCCTCGCGCCCGAACAAAAGGTCGATCTCGGCGGCGGTGAGCGTGGCCTCGTCGTAGCCCACCTCCGCGGTGCCGAAGAGCGTGCCGAGGTCCCCGGTGCCCGACCCGTCGGCCGCGTCCGCGAAGACGATGACGAGGGAGTCCGACGCGGAGAAGGTCACGGGTCGCTCCAGCCCGTCGGAGCCGGCGCGGCGCGGCGCGGCATCGCTGCCGGGCCTGCCCCCGAGCGAATCGGCCCCGAGCGAGTCGATCCCGAGCGAGTCCGGCGGGAGGGTGGGGGGCACCCCGAGCGTGTCGGCTCCCTGCGCGGACGCCGAGCCTGCGCTGAACAGCGCTGCAAGAATGGCTACGGCAAGAAGGCCCTGCGTGCTCACGAACGTCTCGGTCTGTTTCTACTCCCGAAGTAGTCATCCCGGACCCCGATCCGGGACCCACCGGCTAGCAGTCCCTGTGGGTCCCCGCCTACGCGGGAATGACGTGCAAAGAGGTTGGTTGGCGTCTCACCCTCGTTTCTCATCTCAACGCCGAAACCGTTCTACTTCGTGCCGGGCGCTCACGCGCTGATCTCGGCTTCGGCCTTCTCGAAGGCGAGCCGTGCCGCGCCGAGCACGCCGACCTCGTTGCCGCGCGTCTCGCGCACGAGCTCGAGGCCGTCCGAGAGGCTGGGCATGACGGCCCCGCGCAGCGCCACCCGCGCCGGCCCGAGGAGATAGTCTCCCGCCGCCGAGACCCCACCGCCGACGACGAGCTTGCGGATGTCGAGCAGGTTGACGACCGAGGCGAGCGCGACGCCGAGCTTGTGCCCGGCCCACGCGAGGACCTCGCGCGCCGGCTCGTCGCCCTGCTCGGCGGCCTGGTGGAGCATCTTCGGCGACAGGCGTGCGAGGTCGCGCCCGGCCCACTCGTGGAGGACGCTCGGGCGGGCGTGGAGCTGGTAGCGGGCGTGGTGCGAGAGGTAGTGCAGCCCCAGGTACGCCTCGGCGGCCCCGGCGACGCCGCTGCGGGCGTACGGCCCTTCGTAGTCGATCGACAGGTGGCCGAGCTCGCCCGCGCCGCCGCTCACGCCGCGGAACAGCTTCTTCTCGTGGATGATGGCCCCGCCGACCCCCGTGCCGAGCGTGACCATAACGAACGAGTCGAAGTCCCGCCCCGCGCCCCAGAAGGCCGAGCCGAGCCCGGCGCAGTTCGCGTCGTTCTCGACGATGACCGGGCCGGCGGCGTCCCCGGCGGCGTCCCCAGCGAGGGCCTCGGCGAGGTTGACCTCGTCCCACGCCGCGAAGTTGGGCGGTTTGGCGACCGTCGTCTGGTCGAGCGACACCTTGCCCGGCGCGCCGATCCCGACGCCGCACACCTCGGCCCCGTCGGGGCGGTCGCGGAGGACCTGCTCCAGCGCGCTCCCGATGCGCCCGATGACGTGCTCCGGCCCCCGGCCCGCCTGGGTGCGGACGCGCGCGTCGCACAGGATCGTCCCGTCGGCCCCGACGAGGCCCGCCTTGATGTTCGTCCCGCCGAGGTCTATGCCGACGGCGACCTGCTGTGGCATGAGGAGGGGAGGGCAGAAGGTGGGGGGTAGGAGGTAGAGGAGGGAGGCCGGGAAGCCCTTGTCATTCTCTAGTCTCTGTCCTCTAGGTCCTTAGCCGGATGGACTTCCTCGACCGGATAAACCGTCTCGCCGGGGCGGCGCATCCCGTACTGCTCGCGCGCCACGCGCTCGATGACCTCGTCCGACAGCCCCGCGTCGAGGCTATACTGGAGGCCCTCGATCTCCGTCTGGAGCCGGTCCCGCTGGGCCGCGAGCGCCTCGGCCTCGGCGCGGTACTCGAGGCGCTGGACGAGGCTGTGGCTGTCGAAGAACGCGAACCACCCGGCGGCCACCGCGAGGCCGCCTAGCAGCAGCCACCGCCGGAGGCGCGGACGGGCGCGGGACTGGGTGCGCTTCGGCATCGAGACGTTGAAAGGATGGAACAACCCGGAAAGGATGGAACAACCCAGACTGTAGGCCCTGCTCGCGCCGGCGGGCCTCCACCGGGCTGTCACCGGGCCGTCGAGGCTCCGGGTCCCCGCACAGGCGGGGACGACCTCGCAAGGTAAGGCGTGGGAGCCCTCGACGCTAAAATAAGAACGCTGCCGGGCCGGGATAGACGGCGGCCTCGTCGAGCGCCTCCTCGATGCGGAGGAGCTGGTTGTACTTCGCCGTCCGGTCCGAGCGGCTGGCCGAGCCGGTCTTGATCTGGCCGGCCCCGGTGGCGACCGCGAGGTCGGCGATCGTCGTGTCCTCGGTCTCGCCCGAGCGGTGGCTCACCACGGCGGTGTAGCCGTGCCGGTGGGCGAGCTCGATGGCGTCGAGCGTCTCGGTGAGCGTGCCGATCTGGTTGAGCTTGATGAGGATCGAGTTCGCCGCGCCCTCGTCGATGCCGCGCTGGAGCCGCTCGGTGTTGGTCACGAAGAGGTCGTCGCCGACGAGCTGGACGCGCTCGCCGACGGCCTCGGTGAGGCTCGCCCAGCCGTCCCAGTCGTTCTCGTCGAGGGCGTCCTCGACCGAGATGATCGGGTACTCGTCCACCCAGCCCGCCCAGAACTCGACCATCTCCTCGGAGGTCAGCCTGCGCGCGGGGTCGCTCTTGTAGAAGACGTAGTGCCCCTCGCCCCCGCCCTCGGCGGGCTCGTACATCTCCGCCGCGGCGGGGTCGAGGGCGATGAAGAGATCGTCGCCGGCGGCGTAGCCCGCGCGCTCGACGGCCTCGAGGATGACCTCGATGGCCTCCTCGTTCGAGCGGAGGTTCGGCGCGAAGCCGCCCTCGTCGCCGACGGCGGTGTTGTAGCCCTTCGCGTGGAGCACCTGCCTAAGGTGGTGGAACGTCTCGGCCCCCATCCGGAGGGCGTCGGAGAACGTCGCCGCGCCGACCGGGGCGATCATGAACTCCTGCATGTCGACGTTGTTGTCGGCGTGGCGACCGCCGTTGAGGATGTTCATCAGCGGGACCGGGAGCGTCCGCGCGGTGGGCCCGCCGAGGTAGGCGTAGAGCGGCAGCCCGGCGGTCGCCGCCGCCGCCTTCGCCACCGCGAGCGAGACGCCGAGGATGGCGTTGGCACCGAGGCTGCTCTTGTTCGGCGTCCCGTCGAGCTCGATCATCCGCCGGTCGAGGCGGGCCTGCTCGAAGACGCTCATCCCCTCGACGGCGGAGCCGATCTCCTCGATCACGTTGTCCACGGCGTTGAGCACGCTCTTGCCGAGGTAGACCTCGTCGTCGCCGTCGCGGAGCTCGACGGCCTCGTGCTCGCCGGTCGAGGCCCCGCTCGGCACGGCGGCCCGCCCGAGCAGGCCCTGGGTCGTGATGACGTCGACCTCGACGGTGGGGTTGCCCCGGCTGTCGAGGATCTGGCGGGCGGTGACGGACTGGATGCGGGACATAAAGTTCAGGAGGACGGGAGACGGAGGAGGCTTTCGCTGCCGGAGTCGGCGGGCCGTCGGAGACGGCAATCCGTCACGGGCCGCTTCAGCGAGGTGGGGCCGCTTTCGGCGAGGTGGGGCGCTTGAAGCTACGACAACCACCGGTTGTGCGGCTTGCCCGGGCCGATTGCCCGGGCCGATCTCGCGGCGGTATCGTTTGGCGGACCCGTTGCCTTCGGCGCGCGTAGGCCCGATGCTCGGCCACTCCTCCGCACGCTCGGCTACTCCTCCGCACTTCGCTCACCAACCTTTCGACTCCGTGGGTACGATCCTCGTTACGGGAGCCCGAGGGCAGATCGGCAGCGACCTCGTGGCGGAGCTCCGCCGCCGCCACGGCCGCGCCGCCGTCCTCGAAACCGACCTGCACCCGCTCCCCAACGGCGGCGACGCGCTCTACGAACCGCTCGACGTGCAGGACCACAGCCGGCTCGACGCGCTCGTCCGCGCGCACGAGGTCGACACCGTGTACCACCTCGCGAGCCTCCTCTCGGCGACGGGCGAGCAGCGCCCCGACCTGGCGTGGGCGGTCAACGTCGAGGGCCTGCGCAACGTCCTCGACGTGGCGCGCACCCACGGCCTCCGCCTCTTCTGGCCGTCGTCGATCGCGGCCTTCGGCCCGGCGACGCCGCGCGAGAACACCCCGCAGGCGGGACCGCTCGACCCGGTGACGATGTACGGCGCGACGAAGGTCACCGGCGAGCTCCTCTGCCGCTACGCGTTTCTGCACGACGGCCTCGACGTGCGGAGCCTCCGCTACCCCGGCCTCATCAGCCACGCCGCCAAGCCCGGCGGCGGCACCACCGACTACGCCGTCGAGATTTTCTACGCCGCACTCGAGGGCACTTCCTACACGTGCTTCCTCCGCCCGGAGACGCGGCTCCCGATGATGTACATGCCCGACGCCGTCCGCGCCACCCTGAGCCTGATGGACGCCGACGCCGAGGCCCTCTCGGTCCGCACTTCGTACAACATCACCGCCCTCAGCTTCTCCGCCGAAGAGCTAGCCACCGCCCTCCAGCGGCGCTTCCCCGACTTCGCCGTCACCTACGACCCCGACTTCCGCCAAGCCATCGCCGACTCGTGGCCCGCCTCAATCGACGACGGCCAGGCCCGCGCCGACTGGGGCTGGCAGCCCGCCTACGACCTCGGCCGGATGGTGGACGACATGGTCGAGCACCTCGCCGCGAAGCTCAAAGTCGCCGAGGGCTCGTAAAGAACCTGTCCACCCGTACCAACCTGTCTGAGAACGCAACTGGGGTCATTTCGACGAACGATGCGAGGAGGAGTCTCCCCCGATCGTCCGGCACTACCTCGGAGTGGGAGACCTCTCGCTGCGCTCGAAGAGACACACTCGAAATAGTGACACACTCGGAATGACGAAGTAGGCCTTTTCGGATAAGACCCCACTCGCTCTCACCGCCGCCCATGCCCACCACCGCCACCGCCCTCTACCGCGACCTCCTCGACGACATCCGCGCCGCCGGCCTCTACAAAGAGGAGCGCGTCATCACCTCTCAGCAGGACGCCGGCATCGAGGTCCGCGAGGACGGGCGCGAGTCCGAGGTGCTGAACTTCTGCGCCAACAACTACCTCGGCCTCGCCAACGACCCCGGCCTGATGCGGGCCGCGCAGGAGGGCATCGAGAAATACGGGTTCGGGCTGTCGTCCGTCCGGTTCATCTGCGGGACGCAGGACATCCACAAAGAGCTCGAGGCCCGGCTCGCCGCCTTCCACGGCAAGGACGACGCGATCCTCTACGCCGCCTGCTTCGACGCCAACGCCGGCCTCTTCGAAACGCTCCTCGACGCCGACTGCGCCGTGGTCTCGGACGCGCTCAACCACGCCTCGATCATCGACGGCGTCCGCCTGTGCAAGGCCCGGCGCTACCGCTTCGCCCACGCCGACATGACTGAGCTCGAGGACGCCCTCAAGGACAGCCAGGACGCCAAGGTCCGCCTCGTCACCACCGACGGCGTCTTCTCGATGGACGGCGACGTGGCGAAGCTGGACGAAATCTGCGCCCTCGCCGAGCAGTACGACGCGCTCGTCCACGTCGACGAGTGCCACTCGACCGGCTTCTTCGGGCCTACGGGCCGGGGCGCGGCGGAGTACCGGGGCGTGCTGGGCAAGGTGGACATCATCACGAGCACGCTCGGCAAGGCGCTCGGCGGGGCGAGCGGCGGGTTTACCGTGGCCTCGCAAGAGGTGGTGGACCTGCTCCGGCAGCGCTCGCGGCCCTACCTCTTCTCCAACTCCGTCGCCCCCTGCATCGTCTACACCTCGATCCGCGTCCTCGACCGACTCGAAGAAACCGCCGATCTCCGGCAGACCCTCGAAGAGAACACCCGGTACTTCCGCGACGAGATGACGGAGGCCGGGTTCGACATCCGCCCCGGCGACCACCCCATCGTCCCGATCATGCTCTACGACGCGAGGCTCGCGCAGGCCGTCGCCGCCGACCTCCTTGACGAAGGCATCTACGTCATCGGCTTCTCTTTCCCGGTCGTCCCGAAGGGCGAGGCGCGCATCCGCGTCCAGGTCTCCGCCGCCCACACGCGCGAGCACCTCGACCGCTGCGTCGCCGCGTTCACCGCCGTCGGCAAGCGGCACGGGGTCGTCTAGTGCAGGGTCAAGGGGTCTTCTGCGGTTCGGACGGCGTGGAGGGCAGAGAGGGGCGGGGCCGTCTCCCTTCCCTCCACGCCTCCCATTCCTTCCACTCCGTCGCGCTTGCTCCGCACGAGGCGTCTCCGGTTCAGAAAGCAGCAGCCCTCCTGCCGAGGCACTAGGGGGAGCTGCTCGGCCTAGCGCACGAACGTCTGCATCGGACTCGTGCGGTGCTCGGTGGCACGCACGTCGAGGCCGGGGAAGCGCTCCGCGAGCCAGCCGACAAGCAGGCGCTCGGTAATCCATTCCGTCTCGTAATGGCCCGCGTCGATGAGCGACAGGCGCGGCGCGCCGTCCGGGGCGAGCGGCTGGAAGAACGTGTGGTAGGTGATGTCGGCGGTGACGAAAGCGTCGGCCCCAGCAGCGAGGGCGTTCGACACGAGCGAGCTCCCCGCTCCGCCGCACACCGCGACGGTCTCGACAGTCGCCTCGGGGTCGCCGACGTAGCGCAGCGACGCGGCCTCCAACTTCTCCGCGACTCGTTCGAGAAATACTTTAAGTGGCACCTGCTCATCGAGGGTGCCGATAGCTCCAAGCCCGGCCCGCGTCGATGGTTGCTCGACGGGGTAGAGGTCGTAGGCGACCTCCTCGTACGGGTGCGCCTGTTTGAGTGCTGAGACCACCCGCCCCACGTCCCACCGCGCCACCTCCGTCTCGATCCGCACTTCCTCGATTGACTCCAGTTCGCCCGGCGTGCCGGTGTGGGGGTCCGAGCCGTCGCCGGGCCGGAAGTGGCCGGTGACCGTTATTGCAAAACCACACTCCGTGTAGTCGCCGATCCGTCCTGCCCCGGCGTCGGCCAGGGCCGTGCGGACGGCCTCGGCATGGTCCGGGGGCACGAACGTGACGAGCTTGACGAGCGACTCGGCGAGGCCGTCGAGGAAGCGCACGTCTTGCAGCCCGAGGTGCTCGGCGAGGGCAAACGAAACCCCGCCGGGAGCCGCGTCGAGGTTCGTGTGAATCGCGTAGTAGGCGATGCCCGACTGCGCCAGCCGGTAGGCGAGACCGCTCACGAAGTCTGTCGGGACGAGCCGTTTCAGCGGACGGAAGAGGAGCGGGTGGTGCGTCACGATGAGGTCGGCCCCGAGGGCTTCGGCCTCGTCCACGACGGCGGGCGTCAGGTCGAGCGCGACGAGGACCGACGCGACCTCCCGCGCCGGATTGCCGACCTGGAGGCCGACGTGGTCGTAGGAGAGCTTCGAGCCGGGTGGTGCCCAGCGTTCGAGTGCGGCGGCGATATCGCGAACGGTCATGTCGAGCGAGGAGTGGGGAGTGACGAACGTCGAGTGAGGGATGCAAGCTACCATTCGGCCCTCGTCACTCGACCCTCGACCTTCCCGAGAGCCGGATGCCCTCGGCTTCGTCCACCCGCGTCAGGACGAGGGCTCCAATCGCGAAGAGCACGATGACAATCGAGACCCCGGCGCGCTGCGAGCCGAACACGCTCGTCAGGATGCCCAGCATCAGCGGCCCGAGGAACGCCGTGGCCTTGCCCGAGAACGCGAAGAAGCCGAAGAACTCGGTCTCTTTGTCGTCCGGCACGAACCGCCCGAGGAGCGACCGGCTCGACGCCTGGTTCGGCCCGATGGCGATGCCGACCAAGATGCCCGAGGCCCAGAAGACGGCCTTGCTCGTGGTGAGGACGGCGAGGAACGAGGCGACAGTGAGGAGGGCGAGCGAGATGAAGATGACGGTCCGCCCGCCGAGCCGGTCGTCGAGGAACCCGAACCCGAACGCCCCCAACCCGGCCATCACGTTGAGCACGATCCCGAAGAGCAGGACTTCCTCGATCGTGAAGCCCAGCGTGCCCTGGGCGTAGATGCCGCCGAAGGCGATCAGCGTCACCAGGCCGTCGTTGTAGAAAAGCCGGGCGACGAGCAGGCGGACGATCTCGCGGTAGCGCCGCAGCTCGCGCGCCGTCTCCACGAGCTCGCCCCAACTCGCCCGGAGGAGGGCCCCGGCGCGAGGCTTGTCCTCGGCCGGCACTTCGCGCAGAATCAGAAACGTGGGGATGCTGAAGAGCGCGAACCACCCCGCGACGAGGAGGTTGGTCGCCCGGACGTGCCCACCCGTCGCCTTGTCCAGCCCGAACGGCGCGACCTCGGGGTTGACGAACACGACGAGGGCAACCGCCATGCAGAGCAGCCCGCCGACGTAGCCCAGCGCCCACCCGTAGCCCGAGACGCGGCCAATCGCCTCCGGCGGGGCGATCTCGGGGAGGTAGGCGTTGTAAAAGACGGCCCCCATCTCGAAGGCGATGTTGGCGGTGATGAACCAGAAGAGCGCGCGGGCCACCTCGCCCGGCTCGGCGAAGAACAGCATCGCCGTCCCGGCGACGCAGACGGCGGTGGTGGCGAGGAGGAAGCGCTTGCGGGACCCGCTCCGGTCGGCGAGGGCCCCGAGGAAGGGGGAGAGGAGGGCAACGCAGAGCGCCGTTATTGCAACACCACGTGACCACAACACCGTGCCCAGCTCGGGGTCCGGGACGCGCGCCCCCGTCACGTCCGGCGCGAGCGCCATGTAGCCCGTGAAGTACGTCCCGTAGATGAACGTCACGACGAGCGTCGTGAACGACGAGTTGGCGAAGTCGTAGAGCGACCACGCCCAGACGGTGCGGCGGTCGAGGAGACGCGTCTCGGAGCGACGAGTCTCGGAGCGTCGCGTCTCGGAGCGGTCGGTCGGCATGGGAGGGGGATCGGGGGAAGACCGTCAAACTAAGCCCAGCTTCTTCAGCGTGTCGCTTCTCTTTCCGCAGCCCGACCGGATTGCAGTCCCGGGCGACCCGGTTTAGCTGGTGGAGGGCCAGGCAGGGCGCTGGTGGAGACAGGGTGGGTGAGGTTTAATCCGGCAAAGGCTCCGCCGATTCCTGAGGTGCACTCTGGCTCTCCACCCACTCCTGACCCTCATGCCCTGGCTCCGTGACCTGCTCATCGTACTGTTTCTTGGCTACGTATACTACCTCGGACAAATTGCCATTCACAACTGTGTTCATTACACGCTCTTCAAGCAGAAGCGGTGGAATAAAATCGTCGGCTACGTGCTGTGCTCGGTTCAGTTGACGCATTTCGAGGGGTGGCGCATTGCTCACATGATGCACCACAAATACACCAACACCGAGCGCGACCCTCACCTCGTCGACCGCCACCTGCTTCCGTACCTCGCCACCCACTACGTGCGCGTGTCGAAGTCCGTGTGGGAGCCTCGGCTCTACGCGCTCGCCGTGCTGCCGCCGGTCCTGCTTGCCGCCGCCGTCATCGGCTGGCAGGCGGCGCTTGGTGACGTGGGGCGCGGGGTTCGGTGGGTGAGCGTGTACTGGCTCTTCCCGATGATCATCGGGCACTTGCTCGTCGCGCATTTTAACTTCATCACCCACGCCGAGATGCCGTACGGGCGGGGGCACGACACCCGGAGCTTCAACGACGGCGTCTGGCGCGTCATCAACTTCTTCACCTTCAACTTCTACCTGCACGCCGAGCACCACTTCGCGCCGGGCGACCCCATCCCCCGGCCCGATCCTCGCTTCCACACGCCCCTGCACGAGTCGTCGCACGAGTCGCGGCACGAGTCGCCCGAAGCCCTCGTCGCGCGCGAGCTCTGACGTCACCGAGTGCTCTCCGCCCTCTGACGGGTGGTTCTGACTTGAGAGGTATATTTCCCGCTCCGCCCTCGTAGCTCAGGGGAAAGAGCGTCGGTTTCCTAAACCGCAGGTCGCAGGTTCGAATCCTGCCGAGGGCACGAGAGCACGAAAAGACAGCGCCCCGACCGGAGAGTCCGGTCGGGGCGCTGCGGCTTCGGGCCGGGGACCCGGGTGCGGCGCTACCTGGTCAAGACGACGCGGTGCGTGCGCGTTTCGTCGCCCACCTGCAGGCGGTAGAGGTAGGTGCCGGCGGCGAGGTCGCGCCCGTCGAACGAGACCTGGTGGGTGCCCGCCTCCTGCACGCCCTCGACGAGCGTCGCCACCGTGCGCCCGGTGAGGTCGTAGACCCGAAGCGTCACGGGGCTGGCCTCGCGCACGGCGTACTCCACCGTGGTGCTGCTGCTGAACGGGTTCGGGTAGCTGCCGAACGTGGTGCCCTCGGCTGCCGTCTCGCTGCGGGCGGCGGGGGCGAGCCAGTTCACGTCGTCCACCGGCTCGCCGGTAGCGGCGTCGAGGAGCACGACGTCCCCGTCGAAGCCGGCCGTGCGCGAGGCGGCTCCAGGCCGCTGTCCGCTACCGCCGAGCTTCGTCCAGGCAAACCCGTCGGTGGCGAGGGCGTCGGGGAACGTACCGATGGCTCCCTCGCAGAAGTAGTCACCCGTCTGCGCGTTCGAGCCGACGCGGAAGCGGAGCGTGCGCATGAACATCTGCCCCGGTTGGAGGGTGATGCGCACGGGACCCTTCGCGGGGTTGGCGACGGAGCCGTCGGGCATGTTCTCGATGAGCCACCCCTGGATGGGGCACACGTCGTCGGTGTTGTTGGTGACCGTGACCTTGAAGGTCAGGCGGCCGCCCTGGGCCGGGATCGTCGTGCTCCCGATCGGCAGGAGGTCTACGTCGATGGCCTCGCAAATGTCGTCCTCGCAGGCGAGGTCGAGGTCGGCGAGCGCGCCGCTCGAGGACAGCGCCACCTCCAGGCGGCGCACGCCGTCGGCAGCCAGCATAGCGCGCTGGAAGCCCGCGTTGCCGACCCCGTTCTCGGTCGTCGAGGCGATCACGCCGCCGCTGCCGTCAAACGCCGTCACGGTGACGGTCTCGTCGGCGTCGATGTCGAGCAGGCCGACGGAGAGGACCTCGGTGTCGTCGGCGAAGGTGAAGACGAAGGTGCCGCCGCGCGCGTCGTCGTCGGGGTCGGAGGCGTCCCCGTCCTCGGAGAGGATGAGGACCTTGCCGAGCGCGGTGTCGTTGCCGGGGCCGTTGCCCGGCGTGGCGAGGTCGGAGTCGCCGCCGGTCGGGTTGGCCGTGTCGAAGATCATCGCCGGGTGGTTCGCCGGGTCGAGCGTGGTGACGGTGATGCCGTAAGCGTCGAACTCGTTGTCGACGATGGTGCCGGCGGGGAGGTCGGCCCCGAGGGCGTTCGTCTCGAAGTCGAGATCGGCACAGTCCTCCGTGCCCGTCGAGCACGGCGTGCCCTCGTTCACCGCCCAGTCGAGGAGGATGTCACTGGGGTGGCCGACGTCGGGGATGAGGTTCGGGAAGACCGCGCCGAGGTAGACGTCGGTCTGCCACGCGCAGCTCGGGAGGTCGACGTGGAAGACCTCCGTCTGGCCGCCGCTCGCCGTCTGGGTCTGGTTGTCGAAGAGCTGCTGCGCCTCGAAGGGCCGGACGGCACCGGAGGGGAGCGTGTAGGACGAGAAGCTGATCTGGACGTCGCAGGCGTCGGCCGGCAGGGCCACTTCGGCGCGGTCACCGGTGGGAGAAATCGTCGTGACGGCGTCGATCTCGGCGCGGTTCAGCGTGCGGCAGGTGCTGCCCTCACTCGCGGCAAGCGCCGACGGGGCTAGGACCGGTAGCAGGAACACGGCAAGCATCAGAAGGTGCTTGAAAGGCGTAAATACGTTCATGAGTTTGGTCAGATGGTAGGAGGAGTGAGCCAGCGCCTCCGAGCGAACGGCGGCACTATCGGGTACGGTTAGAGGCAAGGGACGGGGTGTGGCGCTGCGGGCGTGGGGAACCCCAGGGTGGGGAGCTCTCGTGCTGCGCAGCTCACCCCATCTCGTTGTGAGCCTTGTCACGCGCTACACCACACAGCGAAGGACACCATCAGCCAGGCGGTTTGCAACGAACCGTTGACGAGGCAATACGGCGAATGGGGACGCAGGGGGCACCTTCTCATTTCCGTCTCATCTCCGTTCCTCGCGGACGTCGCTTCGCGGTCGCCCTGCCCGCCGGCCGACGCCGAGCAGGCTGCCCGCTTCGGTGGGCCCTCGGCGTTGCGCGCTCGCGTTCTGCCTCAGTCCGGTTCTGCCTCAGCCCCGTTTGGCCTCAGCCCCGTTTGGCCTCAGCCCAGCGCGCGCACGGCCTCTGCGGCGGCGCTCTCGCTGCCGGCACTCCCGCTGCCGGCGCGGCTCAGGTCGAGCCAGCGGTACGCCTCGCGGCGTCGGAACCACGTAAGCTGCCGCTTGGCGTAGCGCCGGGTGCTCTGCTTGAGCCGCCGTACCATCTCGTCGTACCCCGTCTCGCCCCGGAGGTAAGCCATCGGCTCGCGGTAGCCGATCGTGCGGAGCGGGTTCAGACCCGGCTCGACCCCGGCGTCGAGGAGTCGGCGATTTTCCTCCAGCAAGCCCGCCTCCAGCATCAGGTCCACGCGCCGGTCGATGCGGTCGTAGAGCGCCGCGCGTGGGCGCGTGAGCACGACGGGCGCGAACGCGAAGCGGGGTACCGGCCGGCTCGCGTGGTAGGCCGAGAGCGGCCGGCCCGTGTCGCAAAGCACTTCGAGCGCGCGGACCACGCGCTGCGTCTTGGTCGCGTCCATCGCCCTCGCGCTCACCGGGTCGAGGCGCTGCAGCTCGCGGTAGAGCGCCTCGCCGCCCTCGGTGCGGAGCCGGGCCGTCAGCCGGTCGCGCGTCGCCCGGGTGGTCCCGGGAATCTCAGCCAGCCCGTGCAGGAGGGCTTCGAGGTACAGCGTCGAGCCGCCGACCACGATCGGGACGCGGCCCCGCCCGAGGATGGCCTCGATCCGCGCCTCGGCGGCCTCGGCGAAGCGGCCTGCCGAGAACGGCTCGTCCAGCTCGAGCTCGTCGACGAAGTGGTGCCGGACCCGGGCCAGCTCTTCCGGCGAGGGCTTCGCCGTGCCGATCGTGAGCGGGCGGTAGACCTGCCGGCTGTCCGCCGAGATGATCTCGCCGCCGAGGCGCTCGGCGAGCTCGAGGCTGAGCGCCGTCTTGCCCACCGCCGTCGGGCCGACGAGCGCGAGGATCGGTCGGTCGGGGGGGGGCACCGGCACCGTCTAATACTTCGGCATCGAAGGGTCGATTTCGTCGCTCCACGCGAGCACACCGCCCTTGAGGTTCACCGCACGGTCGAACCCGGCTTGGCGGAGAAGCTGCACCGCCTTCGCCGAGCGGCCCCCCGAGCGGCAGTGCACCACGACCTCGTCGCCCCAGTGCTCTTCGAGCTCGTCCAACCGGTCGGGCAGCTCGTCGAGAGGAATCAGGGTCCCGTCGAGGTGGGCAATCGCATACTCGTCGGGCTTCCGCACGTCCAGGATGAAGGGGCGCTCGCCCCGGTCGAGCCGGTCTTTCAGTTCGCGGACGGTGAGTTCGGGTACCCCAGGGGTGGACATAGAATCGGCGGTTGGAGAAGCGCAGAAGGCCTCGTAGTCGATGAGCTCGGTGATCGTGGGGGCGGACCCGCAGGCGGGGCAGTCGGGGTTCTTCGGAATCGAGAGGGATCGGAACTGCATCCTCAGCGCATCGACCAAGAGCAGCCGACCGGCAAGCGAGTCACCGATTCCGAGGATCAGCTTCAGCACCTCCGTCGCCTGCACCGTCCCGACGAGCCCCGGCAGCACGCCGAGGACTCCGCCTTCCGCGCAGTCCGGCACCAAGCCCGGCGGCGGCGGCCGGTCGTAGAGGCACCGGTAGCACGGCCCGCGTTGGGTGCAAAATACGGAGACCTGGCCTTCGAATCGGAAGATGGAGCCGTAGACGTTTGGGGTGCCCGTGAGCACGCAGGCGTCGTTGACGAGGTAGCGCGTGGGGAAATTGTCGCTCCCGTCGGCCACCACCTCGTAGCCCTCGACGATCCCGAGGGCGTTCTCGCTCGTCAGCCGAACGGGGTGGGGGACGACCTCGACGTGGGGGTTCAGGCCGCGCAGTCTCTCGGCCGCCGCGTCCAGCTTCAGTCGCCCGGTGTCGGCCGTTCCATAGAGCACCTGGCGCTGGAGGTTCGTCTCGTCCACCCGGTCGAACTCGGCGATCCCGATCCGTCCAACGCCCGCAGCGGCGAGGTAGAGCGCGAGCGGAGACCCCAGCCCGCCAACCCCGACGAGGAGGACCGAGGCGGACCGGAGCCGCTCCTGGCCCGCTAGCCCCACGTCGGGGAGCAGCAGGTGGCGGCTGTAGCGCTGGCGTTCGTCCGGGGAAAGCATACCGTGTTAATCCGTTATTGCAACTAAGATCTCCCTTTGGCGACCTCGGCGTCGGGGAGGAACATCATAAGCCCCTGCACGACCATCACGTTGGTGACGAGGAAAAAAACGGCTTCCTCAATCGGGAGGCCGAACGGATCGAGCTCGAGGCTGTACGTGTCCGAAATGTCCCAGATGCCCAGCCCGATGGCTACGCGGTCGGCGATCCACAGGTAGAGGGTCGGGGGTAGCACGCTGAGCATCCACTCTTGCCGACGGTGCCAGAACGTCGACCCGGAGAGCCACGCCATCCCAGCCAGAACGGGGCTCGCCCACACAAGAATGAGACCCAGATATAACGTCGAAGTGCCCATCAGCAATCCCGCCCCGATCAGTGCCAAAGTGCCCCACGCCAGCGCCGTTCCAATGCGCGCGAACGCAGTCGAGGTCTTCTGCGATACTCTGTTCCTGGATCGCACAATCATGAACCACAATCCTGTCAATACAGGCTGTAGTATAAAAAACAAATACTCTTCTATCGGTACGTACAGCAAGGTCCCTACGACTCGGTCCGGTCCGTAGCTCCAGACCCCGCGGTAAACCAGGTAATTGTCCCAGGCCGTCGTGTACACGAACGCGATCAAGGCGAGGACGGCTATCCACCCCCAGGCACGCCGCGCCCCGATGCCGCCCATTGGTTTGGGCTGCAAGAGAGCCAACGCGGCAATTGCCGGCACGATGAAGACGGCGTGGAACTCGAGGTAGGTCAATAGATTTTCCGGTCCAGGTCTTTCAGGATCACCCGGGCCGCGTTGCGGCCCGAAGCGCCCATGATCCCACCCCCGGGGTGCGTGCTGGCCCCGGTCAGATAGAGCCCATCGACGTGGCTTCGGTAGCCACTCATGCTCGGCGTAGGGCGTAGCGAAAACATCTGGTCGAGGCTCATCTCGATGTGCATCACGTTCCCTCGGTATAGCCCTAGCTCGCGCTCTAGCCACAGAGGATGCTGAAAAAGCTGCCCGACGATGTGGTTGCGCGTCCCCGGCGCGTACCGCTCGAACGTGTCCAGGATTTGGTCGGCCACCTGCTCTCCTATGGCGTCCCACGACTGGCCGTTCGCCAGCTCGTACGGATAGTACTGCGCCCATAGCCAGAGCACTTCCCCGCCGGGAGGGGCCAGCGAATCGTCTACGGCGCTGAAGGTCATCGCGACGAGAGGCGGGTCCTGAGCTGGCTGCCCACGTAGAAAGTCCGCGTAGGCGTCGAGAATCTGCTGGCGGTCTCGGCAGACGAGTTGGAGACCCACACGGGCCTCGTCACCGGGATGAGAAGCGTAGCGGACCGGCTCCGACAGTGCAAGGCGAAGTATGGCACCGAACCCGTTCCCAACACGGGGTTTGGAAACCGAGGTAAGACGGTGGGCCTGGGGTAACAAGCGCTCTACGGTTTCGAGAAAGTGCGTACCTGATAAGACAGCCCGCGACGTGTACACGTCGCTGTCTACTCTGACTCCGATGGCTCTATCTGTTTCAACCAAAATAGACTCTACGGGAGCAGAGACAAAAACGTCGCCCCCGTGGGATTGGATGTGAGTCTTCAGCGCCTGCGTCAGCATCCCTGATCCACCACGCGGACGAGCAACGCCCCCTTCGTGATAGAGGGGGTGCCAGAGAAGAAACGGAGCCGTGAGGGGCTCCGTAGGGGGCGGCCCGGACTGGGCTGCCATCCACACGAGGGGAGCCTTGACTTTCTCTTCAGAAAAGTAGTGGTCTACGACTTCACCATACGGCTTCGTGATTAAGCCTAGCGCCTTCTGCCAGTCCATCTTAGCAGACGAACCGAATACCAGCTTCTTACCCAGTTCGAGGGGGCTGGGACTGGACAGAAATGCGTCCCTAACCGTTCGTGCGAAGGGAAGCCAGTCTTGGACGAAGCGGTCATATGCTTCGCCCTCGCCGGGAAACTTGCTTTCGATGTGGTCAGCCGTTCGATCTGAGCTGCGGTAGAAGAAGAGGTGGTCTCCGTCGGGAAATGGGGCAAAGAGCAGTGGATCTAGATCGATGTAGTCGAGTCCGTATCGGTTGAGGTTCAGCTCTTCGACGATGGGAGTCAGCCTGATCAGAATGTGCGCACTTCCACCCAGGTCGAACTGGTATCCAGGGATAATCTCCTGGGTAGAAACTGCACCTCCTACCTGGTCCCGGCGCTCGAAGATTGCTACCCGATACCCCGCTTGAGCGAGATAAGCCGCAGCGATGAGGCTGTTGTGGCCCGCACCGATGACGATGAGGTCGTAGTCGTACGTCATGATTCTGGATACCTGTTATTGCAAACTAAAACATTTACAGCTTGATGTAGTCCGCCGCGCTGTCCTTCAGCTTGTCACGCTGGTGCACATACGTCATGGTGGTTTCGAGACGCTTGTGTCTGGCGTGTGTCTGGACTTGCTGAAGGGTAGCCCCAGATTCGATGGCGAGCGTGCATCCCGTATGACGGAGGGTGTGGGCTCCTATCGTTACGCCGAGACCGGCGCGTCTCGCCGTACGCCTTACAACTTCGTAGATGGCGGCCGGCGAGAGTCTGTTTCCACGGCTATCATTTCTGCTCAGAGACCGCCATATCGGCCCTTTCCCGATTCCATAGTGCTCTTTCATGGTATTCAACTCTTCCACGACGTGTGCTGGAACCTTAACGTATTCGCCGGTCCCACCTTTAGTCTGGGGTAGGTCGAGTATCCAGTACGGTGGGAGACTGCGAATGTGCTCCGCGTCCATAGCCGCAACCTCGGAGCGGCGGAGTGTGCAGTGCAGGGTCACCTGGAGCAGAGCGCGGTCCCGCACGGCCGCTTTCCCGCTGAACTGTGTGGCCTCCACCAGAGCCTTCGCTTGCTCTTTACTTAGAACTGTTATTGCATGCTGAGATTTACTATTCCGGTCTACACGACGAATAACCTGACGATCTGCGGGGTTTCTGTCCAAAAATCCCAAGGCCATGAGCCAACTATAAAATCCTCGAATGGCTGATATCTTTCTCTGGATACTAGAAGCCTTCAGGCCAGCCTGCTGCAGCTTCTCAATATAGGTGTTGAGGTAGACAAAGTCTAAAGTTTTAGCCATTTGAAGTGTAATAAACTCACTCTCGAACAACTGGCATAGGTCGTTCTTGTAGGCTCGCTTGGTCTGGACTCTGTCGAATCGCAGAAGGTAGACGGGCAGCAAGTCGGTATCGTAGTCGCTCGCCGCTGGCGCGCTGCGGGGTATCTTGCCGTGCCGCTGGGCGATGTCGGCGGAAACCTGCACTGGAAGATTCGTGTCCATGAGGGTCGAGAGGGTTAAGGAGGTGTGGAGCGGCTCAGGCCGGCAGAAGATACGGAAAGCAATGATAAGCCTTATTATCGCAGGTACGATTCCACCGCCACGTCCCGCCGCCGAGTCGGCGGTTCCGCTCGCCGCCGCCCACCCCGCATCCGCCGAATGAGATGAGCGCCTTTCGTCCCGTTGTCGTCGGAGCGCTGTACCCGGGTGTTGAGCGCGGGCTTGCAGCAGACGTTATCGCTGCCCGCAGCTTGGGCGGCCTGGCTTTTCCGGTTTGCACGTCGCTGGTGATGGCCGGGCACGGCGTGGTGACGGACGCCACGGACGTACCTGAGGACACGGTGGCTGCGCAGCTCGAGCACCTCTCGGCTACGGTCAGGCCGACGGCTCTGAAGATAGGCGTTCTGAGTTCGCTTGCCGCCGCTCGTGTGGTGCTTCGGTTTGCGGCAGAGTTCTCCGGACCCGTCCTTCTCGATCTTCAGCTCAGCGGCCCCAGCGGAGAAACGGTGCTCACGTCGCAGGGTATCAAGCACGTCATGGAGCACCTGGGAGCTCCTGACTTGGTCGTGGTCGATCGTCTCGACGCAGAGCCGCTCAGTGGCGGTGAGATCAACTCGCTGGACGACGCGCAGGTGGCAGCGCAGCGTCTTGCTCACCGAGGAGCTCGGGCTCTGGTGATCAAGTGCGGGGTCCTGCCTGGACGTCATTTCGAGGAGGGCATCGAACAGTCCGACATCGAACAGTCCGACGACGCGGTCTTCAACGCGGATTTGTACTTCGACGGGCAAGAGTTTGCTCTTTTCGAAGCGCCGCACTTTTCGGGCTTGGCGCTCGACGGAGCGTCGAGCGCCTTCGCGCTTGCCGCGCTGCGCGCGCTTGCCGAGGGCCGGCCCCACGAGGAGGCTCTCCGCGAAGCGAAGCGCTTCGTCAGTGACGTCCTGCGTGGGAGCGCGCGCGATGGCGGCGGACTCCGGTACTTTGGACAGGCGTTTTGACGGTGTTCTGTGTCGTGTCTATGCTGTGGTCGAATGGTGTTAGGTTCTTGCAATAACGGCTAAACTGTCGCCGCATCTTTCTTCAGCCCCTTGAGTGAAGCATAGGTTCGAAGCCCAGGCTCCATGAAGCACACGATCTACGACGTAGCCACCGAGGCGGGCGTCGCCATCTCCACCGTCTCCCGGGTGCTCAACGGCTCCAGCGAGGTTGCCGACTCCACACGGGAACGGGTGCAGGAGGCCATCGAGAAGCTTCGGTTCAGGCCGCAGCGTACGGCCCGCACGCTCGCGCAGCAGCAGACGCATTCGCTCGCCGTGGCGATGCCGTCGTTCACTTCCCTCTTCTTTGTCGAGTTGCTCAAAGGAGTAAAGGACGAGCTGCGCGAGCACGACATCGACCTGCTGCTGTGCAACCTCGGCTCGGTCGATCCTTACCAGACCCTGGAGCGCTTTCTGAAGCGCGGTGCTGTGGACGCGCTCATGCTCACGTCGCTCCCCGTCGATGCCGGCCTCGAACGGGAGTTGAGGAAGCTCCACGCCCCGGTCGTACTGGTCGGCACGCGGTGCGAAGCCTTCGATTCGTTCTACTGGAACGATGAAGCCGGGGCCGAGCGGGCCGTGCTGCACCTAGCCGAACAGGGCCACCAGCGGATAGCTTTCGTCGCGGCCCACCCGCGGAGCTACGACGCCGAGCGGCGCCTCGCCGGATACCGGCGAGGCCTCGAGGCCGCCGGCCTCCCGTTCGACCCCGAGGTCGTGGTCACGGGCGAGACGACGAAGCACGCCGGATACAGCGAGGAGGCTGGCCTGGAGGCCACCCGAAAGCTGCTTGCGCTGGGCAAGCCGGTGACGGCCATCTGCGCTTCCTCCGACGTGCAGGCCTTCGGCGCGTGGTCGGCGCTGCGGGAGGCTGGACTGCGGGTCCCGGAGGACGTGGCGCTCGTCGGCTACGACAACCTCAAGCTGAGCCACTACCTGGGGCTCTCGTCGCTAGACCAGCGGATGCACCGGATTGGGTGCCGCGCCACCGGGCTGCTCCTCGACCGCATGAGAGCACCGGCCCAGGAGCGCGTCTCCGAGGTCCTGCAGCCGAACCTGATCGCGCGGGTGAGTAGCCTCAGCGAAGCGGGGTGACGGCAGGACGGTGTGAGGACGGGACGTGGGAGGACGAGGCGTGGGAGGACGAGGCGTGGGAGGACGGGAGCCGTATCTTTCCGACTTCGCCGATCCTCTGCCCCGTTCATGGTTTCTGCCCCGTCCATGGCTTCCGACTTACTCGACGACCGCCTGAGGCAGCACCTCGACCGCTGCCTTACCGAGACCCACCTCGACGCGTTCGGCGAGCGCTACCGGGGCAAGGTGCGCGACACGTACCGCACCGGCGACGGGCGGCTGATCCTCGTCACGACGGACCGCATCTCGGCCTTCGACCACGTCCTGCCGCGCCCGATCCCGTTCAAGGGCCAGGTGCTGAACCAGCTCGCGGCGCACTTCTTTCGCAAGACCCGCGACATCGTCCCGAACCACGTCCTCTCGGTGCCCGATCCGAACGTGACGGTCGCCCTCGCCTGCGAGCCGGTCCCAGTGGAGTTCGTCGTGCGTGGGTACCTCGCCGGCCACGCGTGGCGCGTCTACCGCGGCGGCGGGCGTGTGCTCTGCGGGGTGCCGCTCCCCGAGGGGCTGCGCCAGAACAGCCGCTTCCCCACGCCCCTCCTCACCCCGGCGACGAAGGCCGACGAGGGCCACGACGAGGACATCTCCCGCGCCGAGATCATCGAGCGCGGCCTCCTCGACGCCGAGACCTTCGACCGGATCGCCGGCTTCGCGCAGCGCCTCTTCGCACGCGGCACCGAACTCGCCGCCGCGCGGGGACTGATCCTGGTCGATACGAAATACGAGTTTGGGCGGGACCGGCAGGGCGACCTCGTGCTGATCGACGAGGTCCACACCCCGGATTCGTCGCGATACTTCTACGCCGAGGGCTACGCCGACCGGCTGCGGGCGGACGAACCGCAGCGCCAGCTCTCCAAAGAGTTCGTGCGCGAGTGGCTGATGGACCAGGGCTTTCAGGGGCAGAGCGGCCAGGCCATGCCGGACTTGCCGGACGAGTTTCGGGTCCTCGCGGCCAAGCGCTACGTCGAGCTGTTCGAGACCGTGACGGGCGAGCCCTTCGAGCCGGACGCCCACCCCGAGCCGGAGGAGCGGATTCGCAAAACCCTCGCGGCGCTCGCCTGAGCGCCTCGCCTGAACCTGAGCACCTCGCCTGAGCGCCTCGCCTGAGGGCCGTCAGGGCATAGCGTGCAGGGTGCGCCCGTAGAGACTCGGATCGTCCGGCGGCGGTGGAGCGACGCCGGGGAGCACGTAGACCGGCAGGTGCCGGAGGCTGTCGGGCAACGGCCACGTTTGAGAGAGCGGCTCCGCGGAGCGTCCTGCTTCCAGCACGCCGAGCGAGTCGACCAGCACGAGGCCCCTCCCCGCTTCGCCGAGCGCAACCGCGAGCCTGGACCACACGCCGCCGGCGAGCACGACCGCCGGGCAGGACACTCGCTGCGCGGCCTCGGCCAGCGCGCGCAGGCGGTCGGCCTCAGCCTCGGCGCGGGCGCGCTCGGTGAACAGAGGGCCGAGAGGCAAAAGCCGCATCTCGGCCCCGCCGACGCGGATCGGGAGCGCAGGCTCCAGGGCGCGGGGCGGCAGCGAACTGTCGGCTTCGAGGTCGAGCACAAACGGGGAGGCGACGAGCGCGAGGCAGAGCGCGACGAAGCTCCGGTGCGGAAGGTGCAACCCGAGCCAGACAAGGACGAGGGGCACGGTGGGGACGAGGTACCCGGCTTCGAGTGGCAGACGGAAGTACGACGCGGCGAACAGCGCGGTCCCTCCCAGTAGGGCCTGCTCCACCCGGCGCTCCCACGCCGAGAGCGAGCGCCGATTCAGGAGGACGAAGACGACTGCCCCCGCCAGGGAGAAGAACCCGGCCACCCCCCACACCTCCAGCGTGCCCTGATGCAGCACGATGCGCAGCGACTGCGCGCCGTCGGAGAAGCGGAGGAAGCCAAGGCCGTAGGTCCACAGCGACGGGAGGTAGCACAGCGCGGCGGTGCCGAACGCGGCCACCGAGAAGCGGCGCACCGGGCGAGGCCCGTCGTGCCCGAGGAGCCAGCCCAGCGGGAGCAGCATCGCGCCTGCCGTCAGCCGAGCCCCCACAGCCAATCCTAAAAGCATGCCTGCAATAACGGATTCCATGCGGAGCCCGAAGTACACCGCCCCCGCAATCCCTGCCACACTCCAGACGTAGTCCATCGCCACGACGCTGCTGAGGTAGACCACCGGCACGCACGCAAACGCGAGCGCGCCCAGCCCCCACGCCCGCACCCCGAGCCGCCGCAGTACGAGCCCCACGAACCCGGCTGCGATGCCGGAGAACAGCGCCGTCAGGGCGTTCAGCGCGAGCAGCCCTCCGGCCCACCCGAGCGCACTGCCGATTTCGTGCACCGGATAGCCGGGAAAGCGCGAGGCGACGTACTCCCCCGTCTCCGCGATGTGGCGGGCCGCGAGCCCGACGCGCGACGCGTCCGAGTCCCCTCCCAGGCTCGACGCGCTCAGGAACGGTACCCGCGTGAGCACGGTCGCCGCAGCGACGAGCGCGAACGCCGCAGCGTCGCCTAGCCTTGGCCGCCGGCGCTGTGGCTCACGCTCCGGCCTACCCATCGCGGGCTTGCCGGTAGGCGTCGTAGACCTCGTCGCCGAAACACACCAGCGTCACCCGCCGAAGAGTTTCGCCCTCGAAGGCCGACGTCTCGCGCACCGCGATCCGCGCGGCTTCAGGGATCGGGTAGCCGTAGACCCCGCAGGAAATAGCCGGGAAGGCGACCGAGGCGAGCCCGTGCCCGTCGGCGAGGCGGAGGCTCTCGCGGTAGCACGACGCCAGCAGCTCGGCCTCGCCCTGCTCGCCCCCGCGCCACACCGGGCCGACGGTGTGGATCACGAACTCCGCCGGGAGCCGGAAGCCCGGGGTGATCCGCGCCTCGCCGGTCGGGCAGCGCACGCCGGGGCGGACCTCGGGAATCGCCCGGCACGCGCCGAGCAGCTCGGGGCCGGCGGCGCGGTGGATCGCCCCGTCCACCCCACCCCCGCCGAGGAGCGCCTCGTTGGCCGCGTTGACGACTGCGTCCGCCTTCGACGCCGTGAGGTCCCCGCGGACGATCTCAACTTCCTGCATTCGCAGCCTCCTGTCTAGCGTCTGCTACCTAGCGTTTTCCGTCCACCGTTCCGCCGTCTGCCTCTCCGGCGAGGATGGCCGTGATGGCGGCGACGTTGACGATGTCGTCGGCGTCGGAGCCGCGCGAGAGGTCGTTGGCGGGCCGCCGGAGCCCTTGCAGGATCGGGCCGAACGCCTCGGCACCGCCGATCCGCTGGGCGATTTTGTAGCCGATGTTGCCCGCGTCGAGGTTTGGGAAGACGAACACGTTGGCGCGCCCGGCCACAGCCGAGCCCGGGGCCTTGCGCTCGGCCACCGACGGGACGAAGGCCGCGTCGAACTGAAACTCGCCGTCCACCGCGAGGTCGGGGCGCTGTGCCTGGGCTTTCGCCGTCGCGCTTCGCACCAGGTCTACGGCCGGGTCGTCGGCGCTGCCCTTCGTCGAGAACGACAGGAACGCGACCTGCGGCTCCTCGCCCGTGAGGAGGCGGTGCGAGCGCGCCGCGTCGATCCCGATCGAGGCGAGCTGCTCCGCGTCGGGCGTCGGCACGACGCCGCAGTCGGCGAAGGTCACCGGGCGGCCGTCGGGCAGGATCATCAGGAAGAAGCTCGACACGAGCGCCGAGCCGTCGTCCACGCCGATGCAGTGGATCGCGGCGCGGAGCACGTCGGGCGTCGGGTGCGCGGCTCCGGCGACGCTGCCATCGACCTCGCCCCGGCGGACCATCAGCGCGCCGAAGTAGAGCACGTCTTTGACCGTTTCGCGCGCCTGCTCGTAGGTCATCCCCCGGTGCTTGCGGAGCCGGAAGAGCTCCTGCGCGAACTCCGTCGCCCGCTCCGCCCGCGCCGGGTCGATGACCGGGACGGTGTGCGGGAGCGTGACGCCCTCGGCGGCTGCGACGGCGCGGACCGTGGCCTCGTTGCCGAGGAGCACGGGGCGGGCTATGTTGTGCTCGACGAGCGTGTAGGCCGCGCGCACGGTGCGGGGGTCTACGCCCTCGGGGAGAACGATGCGCTTGTCGAGCGCGCGGGCACGGGAGAGTAAATCGGTCATTGCAATAACGGAATAAACGGAATAAAGGGATGGAACACAGCGGCGCTCAGACCCTCGGCCCCTCCCCCGACGGGGCCACCCCCGACGGGGCCACCCACGCCTCGGTCCCGTCGGCGAACACCTCGCGCTTCCAGATCGGCACCTGCGCCTTGAGCGCGTCGATCAGCCAGCGCGACGCCTCGAACGCCGCCGCCCGGTGCGCCGTCCCGACGCCCACGGCCACGCTCGCGTCCCCGGCGGGCACCTCCCCGAGCCGGTGCAGCAGGCAGCACCGCTCGACCTCCCACCGCCGCCCGGCGGCCTCGGCGAGCCGCTCCAGCTCCTCCAGCGCCATCGGCTCGTAGGCCTCGTACCGCAGCCGTTCGGTCTCTCTGGCCTCGGCGCGGGGCGCGCCGCCGGCCGGCCTCGTCCACCGCCGCGTCGTCCCGAGGAACAGGCTGATCCCCCCCACCGCAGGCGCACTCAGAAACACGGCGACCTCCGCGACCGGGAGCGGGCCGTGGCGCAGGCCACACCACGTCGTCTCGTTCCGGCACTCGGAGTCGGCGCTAGCCACCGCTGACGGGGGTGATAAGCGCCACCTCGTCGCCGTCGCGGAGCTCGGTGAACGGGGGCGCGTAGACGTGGTTGACCGCGAGGCGCGTGACCGAGGCATAACGGCGGATCGCGGGGTACTCCACCGCGAGCCAGTCGAGCACGTCCTCGCCCCGCGCCGGGGCCGGGAGCACGAGGTCGATCTCGCCCGTCCCGACGAGGTCGCGGAGCACGCTGAAGAGCAGCACCCGCACGCCGACCTCGGCCGGGGTGCCCGCCGGTGGGTCGTCGCGCGGCGGGTCGAGCGGAAGCGCCACGATGCCGGTCGGTAGGTCCGGCATCAGCGCTTGATTTCTTCGAGCGCGCGCTGGACGGCCTCGAAGTCCGGTTGCTCGCCGGCGTTCTCGAGCACCTCGGCGTAGCGCACGGTGCCGTCAGCGTCGATGACGAAGGCGGCGCGCTTGGCGATCCGGTCGAGCTTCATGCCGGTAAAGTTGTGGTCGTACTTCGCGCCGTACTGCTGGCTGACCTGCGCGTTGTGGTCGCTGAGCAGCGGAAAGTCGAGGTTGTTCCGCTTCTTGAACTCGGCAAGCACGAACGGCGAGTCGGTCGAGACGCCGAGGACGTGGGCGTCGAGGTCGCGGTAGCGCGCCAGGTCGTCGTTGACCGAGCACATCTCCTCAGTGCAGACGCTAGTGAACGCACCGGGGAAAAACAGGAGGACGGTGCTCTTGCCGTCGTTGTCGTCGGAGAGGGTGTAGGCCTCGTTCTGGTCGGTGTGGAGGGTGAAGTCGGGGGCCTGCTGTCCGGTCTGAATAGCCATGTTCGGGTCGGAGAGTGGATGTGAGAGGTTCGAGGCGCGGGAAGAGGTTCGGAGCAAGAGGAGCCTAGTCTATGAAGTTCGGGGTGGTCGAGGCACGCGAGAAGCCAGAGGCCCCCCGCCTTCGCGGGGGCCGGCGCTGCATCGGGCAGAGCCTGCCCTGAGCGCAGCCGAAGGGAGCGCGACGCGGAACACGCCTTTGCAGCCGCTCGCAGCCCTTCAGCATCTTCACAGACAGATCAGCATCTTCACAGACAGATCAGCATCTTCATAGACGGACGCTAAAACCTCGAACCTCCTACTGCGCAAAACGGATCGAGCGGATGGGGTCAATGTTGGCGGCGACGCGCGCCGGAATGTACGCCGAGAGGGTGCAGAGCACGAGCGCCACGGTGGCGACCAGCACGAAGTCGAACGCGCTGAGTTCCACCGGAGCCTTGTCGATGTAGTACGCCTCCTGCGGCAGCGGGATGATCCCGAACCGGAGCTGCACCAGGGCCAGCCCAAGCGCGAGCGCGCTCCCGAGGGCGGTGCCGACCGCCCCGATCATGAACCCGAGCCACACGAAGAGCCGCCGCACCCCGTCCGCCGGGCAGCCCATCGAGAGGATGATCCCGATCTCGCGCGTCTTCTCGATCGTCACCATCAAGAGCGTCCCGATGATGTTGAACGCCGCGACCAGCACGATCACCCCGATCACGAGCGGGACGATGCTCTGCTGGAGGTTGATCCACGCGAAGAGGTTCTGCTGCACCTGGTAGATTGAGCGCGCGAAGACCGGCAGCCCGAACGTCTCCGTGATGGCCTCCGCCGTCGTGTCGGCGTCGTCGATGCGGCCCAGCCGGAGCTCGAAGCGCGTGACCTCGTCCTCGCCGTACTCGAAGAGGCCCCGCGCCGCGCCGAGGTCGGTGTAGGCGAAGACCTCGTCGAAGTCGGCGAGGCCGGTTTCGTAAATGCCGGCGACGTGGAAGGCGCGGACGCGGGGCCGCGCGAACCCACCCGCCCCGGCCTCGCGCATCGAGAACGCCGTGAGCTGGCTCCCGACCTCGACCGCGAGCAGGTCCGCCAGCCCCCGCCCGACGACGACGCCGGGCCGACCGGCGGAGTCCGGCGCGAACGAGAACGCGCCGGCCCTTATCTGCTCGGCCAGAAACCCGTGGCTCCCCTCCGGCGAGCCGGACACCACCGCCCCGTCGATCCCGGCCTTCGAGCGGAGCAGCGCGAAGTCATCGATTACCGGCGTCACGGCCTCGACGCCGGGCAGCGCGGCGAGGCGCTCGGCCAGCGCGCCCGCCTGCGCCAGCGGCCCGTCGAGGTAGCTCTCGACCCGGACGTGCGACCCGAAGCCGACGATTTTCTCCTCGATCTCGCGGCTGAACCCGCGCACGATCATCAGCGAGAGCAGCAGCGCCGCTACGCCAATCGCCACCCCGCCGACGGCGACATACGTCACGAAGCGCAGAAACTTCCGCCCCTCGTCCCGACCCTGCGCGCCCCGCAGATAGCGGAGCGCCACGAAACGCTGGAACGAGGACGAGGACATGGGCGAGCGGCGGGAGAAGGTCACGCCAAAGGTACCGACTACGGCCTCACGAGAAAGTCGGCAGGCCTCAGAATCGGGATGCCTCGGAACGGGTGCAGCACGAGCAGGTCCGCGTCGCCGGTGATGAGTGCGTCGGCCTCGCCCGCGACGGCCACGTCGAGGAACTTGTCGTCCTTCGGGTCGCGACAGGCCGTGATCCGCTCCGTGACGCGCACCTCGACGGTCTTCGCCTGAATCACCTCGATCAGCGCCTCCCGGTCGTCCCATGACGTGTAACGGTCGAACTTCGGACGACGAAGTTGCCGTTCCAGCTCCGCTATCGTTTCCGCTGAAACGAGAAAATGGCCCTCGCTCAACAAAAGCTCGACCACCCGGTACGGCGTGCTCCTCTCGAACAGCGCGGCGCTGATGATGACGTTCGTATCGACGACACAGCGCGGCGAGCTACTGCTACTCATCCTCGCTTAGCAGGGCATCGAGTTTCTCCTCGGTCAGACCGTTGGCCCGGGCCTGCGCCGACAGTCGAGCACTCAGGCGGCGAAACGCTGACGCTGCGTCGTCGTGTGTCAGGCGCTCGCTCAGACGTGTGAACAGCTCCTGCTGCTCGTCCTTCGGCAGCGCGGCGATGGCGGCTTCGATTTCCTGGATGCTCATGGTCTCCTCCGTGTACGGCTCCCGAGGTTACGCACACGCCGGCCTCCAGTTCATCGCAGCACCACAACGGTGCGTGTGAGAGTGACCGACGCACCCTGTGCCCGGACGACGTAGACCCCCGCGCACGATCATCAGCGAGAGCAGCAGCGCCGCTACGCCAATCGCCACCCCGCCGACGGCGACATACGTCACGAAGCGCAGAAACTTCCGCCCCTCGTCCCGACCCTGCGCGCCCCGCAGATAGCGGAGCGCCACGAAACGCTGGAACGAGGACGAGGACATGGGCGAGCGGCGGGAGAAGGTCACGCCAAAGGTACCGACTACGGCCTCACGAGAAAGTCGGCAGGCCTCAGAATCGGGATGCCTCGGAACGGGTGCAGCACGAGCAGGTCCGCGTCGCCGGTGATGAGTGCGTCGGCCTCGCCCGCGACGGCCACGTCGAGGAACTTGTCGTCCTTCGGGTCGCGACAGGCCGTGGTCCGCTCGGCGATGCGGACAAGTCGCACCGTGCATCTGACCTCCTTCAGGAAGACCGCACGATCGGCGGTATCGAGGTAGTGGTCGAACTTGGGACGGTGAAGCCGACTTTCGAGCTCGGCGAGGGTCTCGACAGAGGCGAGCAGTATCCCGGCTTCACCTGCCGCCACGAGTGCGGCGCGAGGGGTGCCGTGTGGGTTAAGCGCCGCGCTGATGAGCACATTCGTATCGAAGACGAAACGCGGCTCAGTCGTCATCGGCCAGCAGCTCGTTCAGCTTGTTCTCGGTCAAGCCTCGTGCTCGTGCCGTCTCCGCCATCCGGTCCATCGCACCGATGAGCGCCCGCATCTGCTCGGCGCGCGACGCGTCGGTCTGCTCGGTGCCTCGGATGCGTCTGTAGACCCGGACGATGAGCGCCTCCTGTTCGTTCTCGGGCAGCGCGGCAATGGCGGCTTCGATTTCCTGGATGCTCATGGTCTCCTCCGTGTACGGCTCTCGAGGCTACGCACACACCAGCCTCCAGTTCATCGCAGCACCGCAACGGTGCGCGTGAGATCGACCGACCCCCCGCTTGCCTCGCCATCGCACGGCTCAGGGCGAGGCAAGCTGTCCCCCTCGTCGAGGGGGACAGCTGCGCGCAGCCGGGAGCGAAGGCTCGCAGAGACGGAGCGACTGCAAGCGCAGCGGGGGGTCCTGCAGCAGCAAACTAAAGGTACACCGGGGAGTATGCAACCGGATTGGGTATCACCCCGACAGCCGCTCGTCCACGTCTAGCATTTCCGGCACCCCGATCTCCAAATCTGAAAACGACGGATGGCGCGGGTTGATGATGTAGTTCCACTCGGCCGGGACGACCACGCTCGGCACGCGCAGCACGGGTGAGCGCGCCTCGCGCACCCAGACGTCGCCCAGCCTCTGCGTCGAGCGCGGTGCCGGATACGACCGCCAGTCCTCCGGCACGTCGTCCACCGTTTCGACGGCCCCGCTGCCGAACGTGGCGGCGATCAAGAGGTACGGCTTCAGCAGCAGCGGCTCGCCCAGGTGGACCAGGACTTCGAGGAGGGCCAGCGACCGCGACCCGGCGGTGTACGCCACCGGCACGCCCCGGCCGTTCCAGCGCCCTCCGTACAGCCGCGCCCCCTCCCCGCTGAACGCGCCGCGCCCAGCCTCCGCACCGTCGAGGTAGCGGGCCTGCACGATCCGCCACGCCGTAATCCGGTCGTCGGGCATCTAGAGCGTGTTATGAACTCGAAAGCTGAACGCACGCCCGGAAGCCCTCTTGCTCCTTCACTGTCCGATTCACCCCCGCGCAGGCGGGGGCCCACCGGGCTGGCACCGCCTCTGGATCCCGGCTCAGGGCCGGGGTGGCTCGGGTTCGGCGGCGAAGAACGGCAAGACGGTTCATAACGCCCTCTAGGCGAAGACGCCGTAGGCGAGCCGCCCGAGCAGGTTCTCGACCTCACGGGCACCGAGCTCGGTGTCGGCGTAGTCGAGCGGGGTGTGCCCGGCGAGCGCGACTTTCGGCGTCTTGAGCCAGCGCCGCGCCTCGTCCTCCCCTCCAAGCGCGTCGGCCGCGATTTCGTAGAGGCGAGCAAAGCGGACGAGCCGCTCGCTCGTGTCCGGGGCGAGGAGTTGGTCTTTTTTCTTGCGCCGGGCGAGGGTGCGCGTCGAGACCCCGGCAAGCGCAGCGAGGGTTTCGGCGGCAAGGCCCAGCTCGGTGCGGAGCTGGTCGAACACGCTCGGCGGGAGGCCGCGCTTGACCTGCTCGATGAGGTCGTCTGTCGAATGCAAGTCGAGGGCCAGAGCGTTCATGAGGACCGGGGGGTTGCGACAGGTGTCGGCAGGGAGAAAGACACCTGTCACACCCTGCCAAGCGGAACAGGTTCCGCCCACGAAAACATGTTCCACCTACGAAATGCGACTCGCCTCGCCCTCTCCGTGAACCCAACCGCCGCGCCGCGCGTGTCCTGCCCGAACGGATTACGCTTCCCTTCCCCTCTTCACCCTCTGACGCCGCCATGACCAACGCCATCCTCTCCCCCCCCGCCCCCGTCAACGAACCTGTCCGCTCGTACGCGCCGGGCAGCTCGGAGCGCCGGAGCTTGCAAAAACGGCTATCCCAGATGCGCGACGAGACCGTCAACATCCCGGCGGTGATCGGCGGGGAGCGCGTCGAGACCGGTCGGACGGCCGAGGTCGTCGCGCCGCACGAGCACCGCCGGGTGCTCGCCGTCGAGCACAAGTGCGCCGAGGCCGAGGTGAAGCGCGCGGTGGAGGCCGCCGTCGAGGCGCGGCACGACTGGATGCGGATGCCGTGGAACGACCGCGCCTCGGTCTTCCTCCGCGCCGCCGACCTCCTGGCCGGGCCTTGGCGCGACACGGTCAACGCCGCCACCATGCTCGGCCAGAGCAAGAACGCCTACCAGGCCGAGATCGACAGCGCCGCCGAGCTGATTGATTTTTTCCGCTACAACGTCCACTTCATGCGGCAGATTTATCGAGAGCAGCCGTTCTCGCCGCCGGGCCAGTGGAACCAGGTCGAGTACCGCCCGCTCGAGGGGTTCGTCTTCGCCGTCACGCCGTTCAACTTCACGAGCATCGCGGGCAACCTCCCGACCGCGCCCGCCCTGATGGGCAACACGGTCGTCTGGAAGCCCGCGACGACGGCGCTCCTGTCGGCGCACTACATCATGGCGCTGCTCGAAGAGGCGGGCCTACCCCCGGGCGTCGTCAACCTAGTCCCCGGCAGCGGGGCCGACGTGGGCGACCCGGCGATTGCCTCGGAGCACTTCACCGGCCTCCACTTCACCGGCTCGACTGGGACGTTCAACCACCTCTGGCGCGAGATCGGGAACAACCTTGACCGGTACCGGACCTACCCCCGGATCGTCGGCGAGACGGGCGGCAAGGACTTCATCGTCGCGCACGAATCCGCCGACCCCGAGGCGGTGGCGACGGCGATTGTCCGGGGCGCGTTCGAGTACCAGGGCCAGAAGTGCTCGGCGGCCTCGCGCGTCTACATCCCCGAGGCGCTCTGGCCCGCCGTCGAGGAATCCTTGATGAGCCAGCTCGGCGAGCTCAAGATGGGGCCGGTCGAGGACTTCACCAACTTCATCAACGCGGTGATCGACCAGCGCTCGTTCGACACCATCACCGGCTACATCGACCGGGCCCAGCGCGCCGACGGGGTCCGCGTCGCGCACGGCGGCGGCTACGACGACAGCGAGGGCTTCTTCATCGAGCCGACCGTCCTCGTGACGGAGGAGCCGGACTACGAGACGATGTGCGACGAGCTCTTCGGGCCGGTGGCCTCGCTCTGGGTCGCCCCGAAATCGACGAGCTTCTCGGAGCTGTTGCAGCTCGTCGACCGGACGAGTCCGTACGCCCTCACCGGGGCGGTTTTCGCGCGCGACCGGCGCGCCGTCATCCAGGCGCGCGACGCGCTCGCCGAGGCGGCGGGCAACTTCTACATCAACGACAAGCCGACCGGGGCGGTCGTCGGGCAGCAGCCCTTCGGCGGGGCGCGCGGCTCGGGCACGAACGACAAGGCCGGCTCGCACGTCAATCTCCTCCGGTGGACGAGTCTCCGCGCGATCAAAGAGACGTTCGTCCCGGCGACGCACTTCGCCTACCCCTTCCACGCGCCGGACACGGCGACGAATGGGCAGCGTGAGGAGGAGCGCGCCGAGGCGTGAGCCTTGAAGTCGCCGCACCGTCGCAGGGCGGACACGTGGGTTCGCCCCTACGGATACCGCTGGAATCCAGAATCAGAAATCTGCCCTCCAAAATCGATTGACCGTCCTCCACAGCCGCCACCACCCGGGCGACGCGCCCGCCGCGCTCGTCTACGCCCGCGCCCTCACCGGGCCGCTCGCGTGGAGCATGACGGGCGTGATGATCGCCGCGAGCGTGGCGATGCTCGAAGGGCAGGACCCGCTGCCGTGGGTGGTGTGGGTCGTGCCCCTCGTCTACGCGCTCTCGACCGCCTACACGGTCTACGACCTCCGCTGCACGCCCGCCGAACTCGTGATCGACGGGCCGCGCGGGGGGGGTGCGCTCGGTGTGGGACGCGGCGGGCCGGAAGCGCCCCCTCCCCCTCCGCCCCGTGTTCTCGCCCCGGCGGACGGCCTACGGCCTGGACGTGCCGGTGGGCCGCACGCTCCACGCCTTCGCCCCGGACGACTGGCCGCACTTCGACCGGCTAGAACCCGCGGTCTTCGCTGCCGCCGAGGCCGCCGAAACCGAGCGGCGCGCTCGGGCCACCGCGTAGAGACGAACCCCGCCTCCAGCCTCAAGCTAACGGTCCCTCAACGGTCCAGCTCTCCACCGCCATGCCGTACCTCCTCGTGCTCGCTTCGCTGCTGGTCGCTCCGGTCTCCCCCAAGCCCTCGCTTCAGGTCGAGCCCTCGCTTCAGGTCCGGTGGGTCGATGGCAGCGGCGACCGGCTCACCACCGTCGCAGGGTACACCGTCGTCGAGTACCGCAATGCCGGCGAGGGCGGGCTGGAGTGGGCGCTCGCGGGCGAGGGGCGGGACGGCGGCAACGGCCCCAGCCAGCTCTGGCTCTACGACGCCCCCAGGCGGGCGTTCACCGCCCTCACCGCGCCGAGCGAAGCCGTCGCTTTCATGACGGCGGGCGATCACAACGATGGGTTCGCCACGTTCCTCGTCGACGGCGTCGAGGTCGGCACGTTCGACATGCACCGGCGGGGGGAGCAGACGCTCGTCGTCGAGGGCTTGGACCGAGCGGCGCACCATCTCGAGGTGCGCGCCGAGGGGCGGAAGTCTCCGAGGAGCCAGGCCGCCCACGTCGCCGTCTACGGCGGGGCCGCGCTCTCGAACGAGGCCGTGACGTGGGGGCGGGCCCCGTCTCCGCGAGCGCCTCGGTAGACCCGGACGTGCCTCAGTAGACCCGGACGTAGTAGCTCGCCTCGCCGAGACGGGCTACGCACTCGGCCTCGGCGCGGAGGGCGGGGTCGTCGGAGCGGAGCGCCTCGCGGAGCGCCGTCAGGTCGGCGGAGCGCTTGAGGCGGACGAAGGCCTCCGGGAGGTGCTCCACCTCGACGCTCAGCTCGACCGGCGGGGTGCCGCTCTGCTGGAGCTTGACGCGCCCGAGTGCGGTGAGGCACTCGGTCTCGCCGCGGTGCTGCATCGAGGCGGCGAGGCGACTGCGGAGCGACTGCGCGGCGTTTGTGAACCGGCGCTCGGACTCCTGCAGGCGCTGGCGCTCGGCCTTGACGGCCTCGGCGGTCGCCTCGAGCCGGCGGATCACCCGGAGGTAGCCTTCGACCTTGCCCTCGCGCAGGTCGAGCAGCCCGCCGTGCCGGGCCTCGACTTCGTCCGTGATCTCGCCGCCGGACGCGAGGAGCGCGTCTTCGAGTGCCTGCAGCTCGGCGTCGATGGCGTAGAGGGTGAGGGACTTGGTCTCGGCCATCGGCTACGCGGCAGCGGCGACCCACGAGGTGCAGTACCCGCCGGGGGCGATGGGGCCGGGGATGAGCTGGCAGCCTCCGCAGGCGGCCGCGCCCTCGGCGGCCGCGCCCTCGGCGGGCTGCCAGAACTTGCAGTTGTCGCAGCGCTTCCCGGGGACCGGCGTCTCCTCGACGTAGTTCAGCGTGCTCGCCATCGTCCGGCGCTGCTGGAGCTGGCCGGGGTCGAGCGCGCTCGTGTCGGAGCACTTGCCCCCGGCTGTGGCGGCCTCGCCGGCGGCCTCGCCAGCGGCCTCGCCGTCGCCGCCGCCGCAGCCCACGAGGGGGCTGAGCGCGCCGAGGGCAGCGCAGCGGAGCAGGAAGTCGCGGCGAGAAACGGTAGAGGCGGACATGGCGGGGCGGGGCGGGTGGGCAAAGGCGTCGCCCGAAGGCTACGAACGCGCCGAGGTGTTCTGCCAATCTTTTTCTCCCCGGGGAAGCCCCGTTCGGCGTCGGACGTATGCAGCGCGAACCCCACGCTCCCCCGACCCCATGTCCGCTCCCCGGAAGTCCTCGCTCTTCGGTCGCCTGCTGCTGCTGTTCACCGTCGTCCCGGTCCTCGAGCTGGCCCTGCTCGTCTGGCTCGGCGGCCGGATCGGGTTCTGGCCGACGGTCGGGATCATCGCGGGGACGGCGCTCCTCGGGTCGTGGCTCGCGCACCGCGAGGGGCTCTCGGCGCTGGCCCGGTTCCGCGCGCGGATGGCGCAGGGCGAGATGCCGGGCGACGAGCTGACCGACGGCATCCTCATCCTCGTTTCCGGCGCGTTCCTCCTCACCCCCGGCGTGCTCACCGACGCCGTGGGCTTCCTCGGCCTGCTGCCGCCGACGCGGGCGGTGATCAAGCGCGCCGTCTCGAAGCGCCTGCGCCGCAGCCTCCTCGGCGGCTCGGTCAGCGTCGGCGCGTGGCCGCCGACGCCTCCGCCCGGCGAGGCCGTCGTGGACGTGGAGTACGAGGACGTGTGACGGGGAGGCAGGAAGAACAGAAGGAACACGACGGCTCGGGGCGCTCGGGAGCTGCGCGGCCAGGCGGCTGAGGGCCACGTCCCGTAGGGATGGGGCCGGGCGACCCGTAGGGATGGGGCCGGGCGACGCGGCCCACGCCGGGAATCGCTGTGCCGGAGCAGGCGCTCTTCACTTCAGCCGGGCTTGGCATTCAGTCAGACGTGGGGTAGCGCGGTGAGGGCCGCGTGAGGCGTGCGTTTCCTCTCGACGGTGGCGCTTGGTGTCCCGCTACGCGCGCATCCCGCCACGCGCGCATCGCGGTATGAAGAGGCCCGGAAATGCCCCGCCCGGACGAACCGCGCGGGGCCGCCTGGGTTGGCGCTGCTCACCCGACCCGCCCGCCGTGCCCGTCCCCACGCCTCCTGCGTCTCCGACTCTGGAGTCTCCGGCTCTGAAGCCGCCGCCGAGAGGGCTCCGCCGCATCCCGCTCGGGCTGCGGTACATGGCCGGGTCCGCGCTCTTCTTCAGCCTGATGACGCTCTTCGTCAAGCTGGCCGGGCAGCGCATCCCGACGATGGAGATCGTCTTCGCCCGCTCCGTCTTCATGGTCGGGGCGACGGCGGCGCTGGTCCGGCGCGAGGGGCGCTCGCTGCTCGGGAACAACCGCCCGCTGCTCCTCGCGCGCGGCGTGGTTGGCGTCGCGGCGCTCAGCCTGTTCTACTTCGCGCTGCCGCGCATCCCGCTCGGCGACGCGACCGCGCTTTTCTACCTCACCCCGGTCTGGACCGCCGTGGCGGCAGCCTTCGTGCTGCGCGAGCGGACCGCCGGACTCGTCATCGGTGGGATGGTAGTCAGCCTCGCCGGCGTCGCCCTCATCGCCAAGCCGTCGTTCCTGTTCGGCGGCGGCCTCGCCGGGCTCGACCCGCTCGCGGTGGCGGCGACGGTGGCGGCGTCGATGCTCTCCGGGCTGGTCTACACGTTCGTCCGGAAGCTCCGCGCGACCGACGCGCCGAACGTCATCATCTTCTACCTCTCCGCCGTCGGGCTCGTCGGGGCGCTCCCGTTCGCGGGTAGCTGGCTCGTCCCGCGCGGGGCCGAGTGGGGGTGGCTCCTCGGCGCGGGCGTGACGACGCTCTTCGGGCAGCTTTTTCTGACGCACGGGCTGCACCGCGAGCAGGCGGGCCGGGCGCTGTCGGTGGGCTACCTGCAGGTGGTCTTCGCCTTCGTGTGGGGGCTGCTCGTCTTCGGGAGCGTGCCGGACCTGTGGAGCCTCGGCGGGGCCGTGCTGATCGTCGGCAGCGTGCTGCTCATCGCGCGCCGGTCGGGTTAGGGTCCGCCGGGCCGGGGTCTGCGCCGGCTGCCTCGCTGCTGCGCGGCTCGCTGCTGCGCGGCAGGGTGACGGTGAAGACCGCGCCCTCGCCCACCGTGCTCTCGAGGGCGACCGTGCCGCCCATCACCTCGACGAGGTGCCGGGTGATGGCCAGGCCGAGGCCGGTCCCCTCGTGCGAGCGGTCGAGCCCTTCGGAGGCCTGCTTGAACTCCTCGAAGACGCGCCCGTGGAACGCCGCGTCGATGCCGGGGCCGGTGTCGCTCACCCGGAGGCGCACGTCCGCGCCGGCCGCCTCAACCTCGACGAAGACGTGCCCCTCGTCGGTGAACTTGATGGCGTTGCCGACCAGGTTGTTCACGATCCGGTGCAGCGCCGTCCGGTCCACGGCGGCCGGCGTGGGCCCGGCGGCGAGGTGCAGGCCGAGCCCTTTGCCTTCGGCCAGCGGCTCCAGGAGCTGCATCGCCTCGCGGACCTCTTCCCTCAGGTCGAGCGCGACGGGGGCCATCTTGACCTCGCCGCTCTCGAGCTGCGCCAGGTCGAGCACCGAGTTGAGCGTGTCGCGCAGGCGCGTCGCGCTCCGGTGGATGACCTCGACCGGCTCGCGGTGCTCGTCGCCGACCTCCTCGGCCAGGACTTCGGCGAAGCCCAGGATGCCGGTCAGCGGGGTGCGGATTTCGTGGCTCATGTTGTTGAGGAAGGCGCTCTTGAGCCGGAGCATCTCCTCGGTCTTCTCGCGCGCCTCGCGCTCGGCCTCGAAGCGCCGCGTGTCGGTCAGGTCGGTCACCGTCCCCGAGGTGCCGACGACCTCGCCCGCCGCGTTGTGCGAGAGCTGCGCGTGGACCTCGACGTGCCGGTAGCCGCCGCTCTTGGTGAGGTAGCGCGTCTCGAAGCGGACGAACGGGGCGGTGCCCTCGACGAGAGGGGCAAACAATTCGTCGTGTCGGGGGCGCTCGTCGGGGTGGACGAACTCGTAGCTTGGGCGGCCCAGCGTCTCCTCGACGGTGAACCCGGTGATCTCGGTCCAGGCCGGGTTGAGGAACGTCCACCGGCCCTCGAGGTCGGTCTGGAGCACGGCGTCGCGGACGCTCTCGACGACGGTGCGGTAGCGCTCCTCGCTGGCGCGGAGCGCGGCGGTGGCGCGGCGCGCGTCGGTCACGTCGGTCTCGATGGCCATGAACCCGCTGTGGGTGGCGTCCTCCTCGAAGAGCGGCTGCGCCTCGATGCGGATGATGTAGGGCTGTCCGTTCTTGTGGTAGTTCGTCACCTCGACGTCGAAGCCCTCGACGCGCTCGATGGCCCGGCGCATCCGCTGCCGGGCCTCGGCGTCGGTGCCCGGCCCCTGGAGGACGGAGCCGGGGATGCGGCCGCGCATCTCGTCGAGGCTGTAGCCCGAGATGCGGGTGAAGCCCTCGTTGCACCATTCGGTGCGCCCCTCGGCGTCGGTGATCATGACGCCGTTGACGCTGTGGGCGACGGCGAGCGCGAGGCGCCGGGCGCGCGAGGTCGCGGCGCGCAGCTCCGCCTCGGCGGCGAGCCGCCGCGTCACGTCGCGCGAGTTGACCACGATGCCCTGCACCGCCGGGTCGCCGAGGCAGTTGGTCCCGACGGCCTCGAGGTAGACCCACGAGCCGTCCCGGTGCCGCCACCGGAACGTGGCCGGCACGCTCTGCTCCGGCACGGCGATCAGCCCCGCGAACGCCGTCCCGACCGCCTCCGCGTCGTCGGGGTGGATGTGGGGAAAAACGGATTCGCCGACGAGCTCCTCGGGGGCGTACCCGAGCACCGCCCGGACCGACGGGGACTGGTAGACGATGCCGCCCTCGCCGTCGAGGACCGTGATGACGTCGGAGGAGTTGTGGATGAGCGTGCGGAAGTGGGCCTCACGCCGCTCGACCTCCTCCTGCGCACGCTTCAGCGCGGTCACGTCGCGGTTGTGGCTGAGGATCGCCGTTTCGCCCCGGAACTCGATCATCGAGGCGCTGACGCGCACCGTGAGCGGCGTCCCGTCGGCGCGCTGCTGCGGCGACTCGAACGAGAGGCGTCCGTTGCGCTCGGCCCTGCGCACGAGCGCCCGGCCCCCCGCGTCGTCGCGGCTGAACGCCCGCAGGCTCTGGCCGATGAGGGCCTCCCGGCTCACCCCGTAGAGCTCGGCGGCCCGCTTGTTGGCTTCGAGCACCACCTCGTCCTCGGGGCGCAGGATCAGCACGGCGTCGTTGGCCGACTCGAAGAAGGTGCGGTACCGCGCCTCGGCCGCCCGCCGCTCGGCGACCTCGCGGCGCAGCGCGAGCTCGTCCACGACGAAGGCCGCGAGGCTCTCCAGCGTCTCGAGCTCCGAGGCCGCGAGCGTGCGCGGCGCACGGTCGATCACGCAGAGCGTCCCGATGCGGTGCCCCCCGGCGACGCTCAGCGGCATCCCCGCGTAGAACCGGATGTGCGGCGGCCCGGTCACGAGGGGGTTCTCGGCGAAGCGCGCGTCGGCGCGCGCGTCCTCGACCACCATCACGCCGGGCTGCGCAATCGCGTGGGTGCAGAACGACTCGGAGCGCGGCGTGCTCTCGGCGTCGAGCCCGACGCAGGACTTGAACCACTGCCGGTCCCGGTCGACGAGCGAGACCAGCGCGATCGGCACGCCGAGCAGGCGCGAGGCCAGCGTGGTGATGCGGTCGAAGCCCTCTTCGGACTCGGTGTCGAGGATGTCGTAGGCGTGGAGCGCCCCGAGTCGGTCGGCCTCGGAGGCGTGCTCGGAGCTCGGTCCTCCAGCTCTGGGCGCTCGCGGGGAAGGCGTCGGTTCAGAGAGGTACATAGCGGAAGAGACGGGAGCAGTCTGAGGTGCGGCAGGGTCGTTATCGTCGTCCCTGGGCCTCTGCAAACCCCTATCTCGACAAACCCTCGCTATGCACCGGCCCCTGGCCGCGCCGGTTGCTCTCACGCCGGCCTACACGCGCGCGTCAGCCACGAGGTCCGAGGCGAGGACCTCGGCCGGGATGCCCCACGCCGCGACGAGATCGACCGCGAGCGGGCGGAGCCGGCCGAGGAGAGCGTTGACCTCGGTGCGGATCGCCTTCGCCACACTGCCCTCGAAGAGCCCCTGCTCGAGGAACCACCCGCGCCCCTGCTCGACGCGCCACAGCGCGTAGAGCGTGCAGACGAGGCCGAGGACCGAGCCCAGGTGTGCGTCCTCGGTCCGCTCGACGGCGGCGCGGAAGCGCTCGTAGACCAGCCGCTCGGCGTGGGCGTCGGCCAGCGTGAGGAGGTGGTCCTGGACCTCGACGAAGGCGTCGAACGAGTCCATGCCGCTGTCCATCCGGTGCCGGAGGCGGCGGGCGGCGGTGACGAGGAGCTGGCGCTCGCGGCGCTCGAAGAGGTCGGCGAGCCAGCCAGGGTCGTGCAGGTGCCCGGGGTCGGCCTGGCGGCGGGCGAGCGGGTTGATCTCGCCGAAGCGGACGTCGGCGAGGTCGCGCACGTAGCGGAGCATCCCCCACGCGTTGAGGCTCTCGAACTCCTCGCGGTAGCCCGCGAGCAGGCCCTTCGCGACCTGGAGCTGGAGCACCGTGTTGTCGCCCTCGAAGGTCGTGAAGATGTCGGAGTCGGCCTTGCGCGAGGCGATGCGGCTCGTCCAGCGGAAGCCTTCGCCGCCGCAGGCTTCACGCGCTTCTTGAAGGGAACGCGTGCCGTGCCACGAGGCCATGGCCTTGAGCGCCGCCGCCTCGGCCTCGATCTCGCGCGTGTCGGCCCCCTGCGGGAGTTCGGCGAAGCGCTCGGCGAGGTCGTGGAGCGCGAACGTCAGCCCGTAGCACTGGGCGACGAGCGGGAGCAGCCGGCGCTGGTGGCTGAGGTAGTCGAGGATCGGGACCTCCTCCCCGCCCGCCGGGCCGAACTGCCGCCGGCGGTCGCCGTAGCGCACCGCGATGTCGAGCCCGCACTTGGCCGCCGAGTTCGCGCCGGACGCCACCGCGATCCGCCCGCCGACGAGCGTGCCGAGCATCACGAAGAACCGCCGGGAGGCGCTCGGGATCGGGCTGGTATAGGTGCCGCTTTCGTCCACCTGCGCGAACCGGCTGAGGAGGTTCTCGCGGGGGATGCGGACGTCGCGGAACCACAGCCGCCCGTTGTCGACGCCGTTGAGGCCCATCTTGTGGCCGGAGTCGGCGATGCGGACGCCGGGGAGGGGCTCGCCGTCGGCGTCGCGGATCGGGACGAGGAAGGCGTGGACGCCGAAGCCCTCGCCGTCGATCACGAGCTGGGCGAAGACCGTCGCCATCCGGCCGTGCTCGGCGGCGTTGCCGATCCACTCCTTGTGGTCGTGCTCACTCGGCGTCGTGACCACCCACTCGTCGGCGTCGCGGTCGAGCGTGGCCGTGGTCCGGAGCTCGCGGACGTTCGAGCCGTGGCGGCGCTCGGTCATCGCGAAGCAGCCGGGCAGCTCGAGCGTGCCGACGGCGGGGAGGTACGCCTTCTTTTGCGCAGGACTGCCGAGCTGGTTGATGCTGCCGCCGAAGAGCCCGAACTGCACGCCGAACTTGATGGCGAGGTCGAGGTCGTGGAACGCGATCGTCTCGAAGGCCGCGATGAACGCGCCGATGTCGCCCTCGCCCCCGGCGTAGTCCGGGAAGGCGAGCGCGCCGATGCCCTGCGCGGCGAGGTGGCGGGTCCACCCGAGGACGACCTCGCGGTAAGCCGCGTCGCTGAGGTGCGGGTCGGGGCGGCGGAAGGCGTCGTCGCGCAGGAGCCGGAGGACGCGGCGGCGGAGGTCGGCGCGCGAGCCGTCGACGATCCGCTGCATCCCCTCGAGGTCGAAGGCAGAAGGAACTGCAATAACGGGCGCTTCGGTCGCAGCGCCGTCGCCCGACGGCGGCAGCGTCCGCTCCACCAGGTCGCGCACCGCCTCGCGCCCGACGATCCCGAGCGCCCCTTCCATCTCTTCGAGCGCGCGGTGGGCCTCGGGGGTCGGGAACGTCACGGCTCCCTCCTCCCCTCCCTCCTCCCCGGCGAGGGCCGCGAGCTCGACCCCCAGCTCGGCCAGCGACTTCCGGTCGGCGTCGGGGATGTGGCGGGCGGCGCGGCGGATGGCGCGGACCCACCCGAAGTAGGTCGTCGCGTCGGGCGGGTTCTGCGGGTCGAGCCACGCCGCGAGCTGCTCGCGGTCGGCGTCGGAGAGCCACGCCTGCGCCTCGACCCGTCCGCGGAGAGCATCGACCTCGGACGGCACCAGGAGGCCGTCGGCCCACGCGACGTAGAGGAACGGGAGGACACTGGCGCTGCCGCGCGAGAGCTCGGCG
>CBDCBW010000013.1:0-208226 GCA_965214485.1 Rhodothermales bacterium
ACACCAGCTCGCCGCGCTCGACCTCGAAGGAGACGTCCTCGAAGATCGTCCGCCGCCGCTTCTCGGGCGTCGGGTACGAGAGGCTGACGTCGCGGAACTCAATCATTTGCGGAACTCAATCATGTCGAGCGGCGAGTGAGGGGCGAAGGGCGTCGTCCGTTAGTCAGCGCTTGGCGTTCGCAGAAGCCATTGGGGACGGAAGAGGAGGATACCGAAGAGCACGGCCCCGGGCGCGAGCAGGCCGAGCAGGAGCCAGTAGGCGAGCCGCGGCGCAGCCGGTCGGCTGCCGAGGAGCACGAGGGTGCCGACGAGCGTGAACGCCTGGAGCCCGGCCACGACGGCCCGCCCGTAGATACCGCCCAGGACCGAGCCGCGCGCGGTCCAGCCCACCACGCCGAAGCCGAAGAGCGCCGCCCCGACGAGCTGACCGAGGAGCAGGGCGTGCGGCGCGGCCTCGCCCCCGGTCAGCGTCTCGGGCACGAACAGCAGCAGGCCGCCACCGGCGAGCAGCAGCACGGCGTAGGCCGTCACCAGCTTCGATGTGAGAGTACCGTTCGTCACTCGTCGTTCCTCACTCGTCGTTCGTCGCTTGCAGGACCCAGTGGATGCGCTCGGAGGCGTCGGTCGCCGGGTCGGTGGTGAAGCCGTCGTAGGCGGCGACGACGGCGAGAGGCGAGGCCGCGGCGAGAGCTTCGATCTCCTGGCGGGTGTAGGCCCGCTGAACGTGCTGCTCGGCGTAAGTCGCGCCGTCGATCGTCAGGTCGAACTCGGTCGTGTGGAGGTGGGTGTTGGCGTCGTACCGGCTGCGGCGGGTGTAGGCGAAGCGGTCGGCCTCGCCCTCGTCGGCAAAGTAGGCCTCGTTGTTGACCGAGTTGGCCGGGGTGCTCTGGTCCACGACGAAGACGCCGCCCGGCGCGAGGGATGCCGCCGCCCGGTCGAAGAGCGCGGCCACGTCGGCTTCGTCGAGGAGGTAGTTCAGCCCGTCGTAGAGCAGCAGCCCCGCGTCGAAGCGCTCGTCCGGCTCGAACGCGGTGAAGTCGGCGACGGCGAAGCGAAGGTCGCCCGCGCTCGGTCCTGCCATCCGGGCTTTCGCCTGCGCCACGCGGACCATCGTCGGCGAACGGTCGGTGGCGAGGTAGCGGAAGCCGCCCTCGGGACCCGCCTCCTGGCTGCGCTCCTGCAGCTCGAAGGCGAGACTCCCGGTCCCGCAGCCGAGCTCGAAAACGGACCGGGGCCGGAGGTCGTGCGCGGCGAAGAGGTCCAGGACGTAAGCCGCCCAGCCGCCGTAGTCGACGTGGGCCATCACCACGTCGTAGCCCGCCGCGAGCGCGTCGTAGGGATCGGTGAGGGGCGGCGGGGTGGGCATGGAGCGCGGGAGGCGGGCGAGGCGAGAAGATAGGGCTACTGCCCCGCACGCCGCCGCCGGGCGATCTCGGCGGCGAGCCCGGCGGCAGCGCGGAAGCTCGACGCGTCGGCGAGGCCCCGCCCGGCGATGTCGAAGCCGGTGCCGTGGTCCGGCGAGGTGCGGACGATCGGGAGGCCCGCGCTGACGTTGACGCCGCCGCCCATCGCGAGGGCCTTGAACGGGGCGAGGCCCTGGTCGTGGTACATCGCGAGGACCGCGTCGTGCCGCTCGAAGCCGCGCCGCCCGAAGAAGGCGTCGGCGGGGAACGGCCCCGGCACGTCGAGCCCGCCGGCGCGCGCGGCGTCGAGGGCGGGCTCGACGACGTCCCGGTCCTCGGTCCCGATCACCCCGCCGTCGCCCGCGTGCGGGTTGAGGCCGAGGACGGCAATCCGTGGGGCGTCGATCCCGAAGTCGAGCCGGAGGGCGCGGTCGAGGCGGCGGAGCGTGCCGAGGACGGCCTCGGGCGTGACGGCGGCGGCGACGGCGCGGACCGGGAGGTGGGTCGTGACGAGGGCGACCCGGAGGCCGGGCACGCGCGGATCGACGAGCATCATCACGACGCCCTCGGCCCCCGTGCGCTCGGCGAGGAACTCGGTGTGGCCGGGGACGCGGTAGCCGGCGCGCGCGATGGCCTCCTTCGATATCGGAGCCGTCACCACCGCGTCGGCCTCGCCCGCGAGGCAGGCGTCCACGGCGCGCTCCACCGCGCGCATCGCGAGGCGTCCCGCGTCGGCCGTCGTCTCGCCCCACTCGACCGCCGGGGCCTCGCCCGGCGCGACCTCCCACACGGCGAGGTCCGGCGGGACGCGCAGCCCGAGCCGCTCGGCGTGCACCCGCAGCACCGCCTCGGACCCGACCACGACCGGCTCGGTGCGGTCCCGCAGGCCGGGGTCCGCGACGGCTTTCAGCACGACCTCCGGGCCGATCCCGTTCGGGTCGCCGAGGGTCAGGGCGAGGCGAGGCTTCGAGGCGAGCACGGGGTGCAGACGGAAGGGGTGCGGTCGTGGCTACGGCAGCGTCGAGAGGGAGGAGGGAGGATTGAGAAGGGCGCGCTATCCTCCATCCTGGCTCCTCCAGTTTTCCAGCAGGTCCGTGAGGAGGCGGACGCCGAAGCCGGTGCCGCCGGACGGGCGGTAGGGCTGCGTCGTGCCCTGGAGGAAGGCGGGGCCGGCGATGTCGAGGTGGACCCACGGGTACGCCGCCTGGGCACCCGGGCCTCGGCCCTCGCGCGTGAAGTGCTCCAGGAACTTGGCAGCCGTGACGGTCCCGGCCTCGCGCCCGCCGACGTTTTTGAGGTCGGCCGTGTCGCTCTTGAGCTGCTCGGCGTAGTGCGGGCGCATCGGCAGCGGGGCGACCCACTCGCCGGTCCGCTCGCCGGCCGCCGCGAAGGCGTCGAGGCGCTGCCGGCTGCCGGGGTCCTCGCTCGTCAGCACGGCGGCGACGCGCGTGCCGAAGGCGACGACCTGCGCCCCGGTCAGCGTCGCGACGCTGACTACGAGCTCGGGGCGGTGCTCCTTCGCCACGTCGAGGGCGTCGGCGAGGATCATCCGGCCCTCGGCGTCGGTGTTGAGGACCTCGACCGTCAGCCCGGAGCGCATCGTCACCACGTCGCCGGGGACGTAGGCGTTCTCGCCGGGGCGGTTGTCGGTCGCCGGCACGAGGGCGACGACCCACAGCGGGAGGCCGAGCGCGGCGACGGCCCGCATCGCGCCGAGCACCGCCGCCCCGCCGCCCATGTCGGCCTTCATCTTGTCCATCGAGTTCTTCGTCGGCTTCAGCGACAGCCCGCCGGTGTCGAAGACGACGGCCTTGCCGACGAGCACCACCGGCCGGTCGTTGAGCGCGCCCTCGGGCCTGTGCTCGAGCGTGATGAAGGCCGGCGGGTCCTGGCTGCCCCGGTTGACGGCGAGCAGCCCGCCCATGCGCTCCTTCTCGATGCGGGCCTTGTTCCACACCTCGGCCCTGAGCCCGACCTCGGCGGCCATCTTCTTCGCCCGCTCGGCCAGCAGCGTCGGCGTCTTGTCGTGCGGCGAGAGGTTGACGAGGTCGCGCGCGAAGCACGCCGACTCGGCGCGGAGGCGGGCCGCCTCGACGGCGTCGCCGATCCCCTCGCCCTGAACCGTGAGCGTCCGGACCGCGGGAGGCGCATCGGGGTCGGTCTTGTAGTCGAGGAACCGGTAGCCGCCGAGGAGGAAGCCCTCGACGAGCGCGGCGGCCTGCTCGGGGGTGGCACCGGGGAGGGCGAGCGCCACCGACGGGACCTTGAGCTTCTGCGCCGCGCTCGCCGCCTTCGCCGCCGCCGTCCGCAGCGTCTCCGCCTCGGCGTCGCTGGCCCCGACGAGGGCGATCCGCTTGCCGTCGGCGTAGAACAGCACCGGACTGTCGGATTCCCCTGCATCGGCGGCGGCCTGCCCGATGCCCGGGAAGGCCTCGGCGAAGTCGGCACCGGGCGCGACGAAGAGGGCGAGCAGGTCGAGGTCTAGCTCAGCGAGCGGGGCGTTCGTGGTGGTGACAGTCATGAGGTACGTGGGGTGAGTCGAAACAGCGCCGGGGCGACCGGGCGCGCGGTCGCCCCGACGAGCGAATCGGTTAGGGCAGAGGCTAGGCTCTGTCGCGTAAGTCGGTCCGTCGGCGAGCGAGAGACGCTGGAGGGACCCGGCCCCCTGGAGGGACCCGGCCAGGCGTCCGACAAGCCAGATGCCGTAGCATCGGGCGAGGAGGACAACGCCGCAGGGCCCTTCCGGGGCCTCGCCGAGTCAGGAGCCGGATTAACGTGACGGGGCCTATGGCTGGTACACCGCGACGCCCGAGGCGAACTCCTCGACCTCCAGCACCTTGATCACGCTCAGGGTCTGGGTGTCGATCACGGCGACGTGGCCGACGTTGGCGTTGTCGCCGAACGGGTAGCGCGGCGTGTAGCGCGCCGTGCCGTCGGGGAAGTCCTGGTTGCGGTTCGAGACGAAGAGGTAGCGCCCGTCGCGCGAGATCCCGCTGCCGTGCGGCATCGCGAGGCGCGGGTCCTCGATCGTCGCGGCGACGGTCGGGCGCTGGGGGTCGCGCGCGTCGACGACCGAGACCGAGTTCGAGAGCCGGTTCGGGACGTAGACGCGGCTGCCGTCCGGGCTGTAGGCCGGGTGCCACGGCTGCTCGCCGACCTCGACCACGCTGATCACCTCCAGGTTCTCGGGGTCCGAGAGGTCGATGAAGTAGAGCTCCCGCGAGAGCTGCGACGTGAGGGCCGCCACGCTGCCGTCGGGCGAGACGGCGTAGTGGACGAACGACTTCTGCTCGCCCTCGACCGTGATGAGGTCGGCGAGCTCGAGCTCGGGGTCGGCGGTGTCGTACGAGGCGACGACGTTGTCGGCGAGGCTGCCGGAGAGGAGGTAGCCCCCGTCGTTCGTGACGGCGATCGGGTGCGGGCGGGTGTACGGAACCTCGACCTCGGTCGGCGTCATCGCGCTCCGGTCGATGGCGAAGAGGCTCTGGCCGCCGGAGAGGTCGCTGAAGGAGCGCCCCGCGTAGAGCCGGTCGCTGGCGGGGTCGAGCGCGAGCATCCCCGGCTTGAACGTGTCGCCGAGGAAAGCCTCGGCGGCGACGGCATTCGTCGCGGCGTCGTACTTCAGCACGCGGTTCGCGTTGATGAGGGTGACGTACCACGCGCTGCCGTCGGGCTCGACGTCCACGTCGTGCGGGTTCGTCGCCATCGGCATCCCGTACTGGGAGAACGAGACGTTGCGCGCGACGACGAGGCGCTCGGTGTCGATGACCGAGACCTGGCCGGCCATCTGGTTGCAGACGTAGACCCGGCCCCGGTCGGTGCCCGCGAAGGGCACGTCGCCGTCGGCGTTCTGCGCGCCCTGGTCGATCCACCGCTTGAGGAAGTCCACTTCGGCTTCGCGGAGCCGGTGCGCGTCGTAGGCCGGGTGCTCGGCGGGGAGCTTCGTCATCAGCTCGACGAGGAGGCTGTTGTCGCTGTCGTAGGCGATGAGCGCCTCGCCCGCGTCGGACCCGGCGATGAGGCTCTCCCACGAGCCCACGTCGAGGCCTGCCGCGCCGCCCGCGCCGTGGCAGGCGCCGCACCGGGCCGCGAGGAGCGGCTGCACGTCTTCGGCGAACTGTGGGTCGGCGATGGCGTCGTAGTCGACGGCGTCGGGGTCGAAGCCGTCGCCGAGGGTGAGCGTGAGGCGGGCGGGCGTCCCGAGCGCGGCCCCGGTCGGGTTGCGGAGGACGAGCACGGCGGTCTCTGGGTCCTCGGCGAGACCGTCGGCCGAGGCGGTGAGGGTGACGGTCTCCGTCGCGCCGCTGGCCGAGCCTACGGGGAACGTCACCGTCGCCGCGCTGAAGCCGCCCAGGTCGTCCGCGCCGGCGGTGCCGGCCGCCTCGTCGAGTGCCACTTCGACCGTGACGACGTCCGTCGCCGCCCCTGCGAGCCGGACGCTCACGGCGACGTCGTCCGCGCCCTCCTCCGCACTCTGTTCCGCCTGGGCGAAAGAGACGACGGGAACGTCCTCGCTGCCAGGGTCCGCCGAGTTGCAGCCCGCGATGGGCAGAAGAAGGGTGAAGGCGAGAAAGAGGCGCGGCATAGCGGGGGAAAGGGAAGGGGGATGGGCGGAAAAGCTCGCTTCGACCTCGTACTTGTCATTTCGGGCGCGGCGAGAAACCCCGAAGGGCTCGGCGAAGCCAATCTCCCACCTCGGGACTAGGCCGGGCTGTACCGAAGGGGATTTCTCCTGACTACGTTCGCCGAAAGGACGCCGAGAGGGCCTTTCGGACAGGCCCTAAGGTACGCGCGGCGGCGAGGCTTTCACGCCGACTTTACGGGGCAGGATTCTATCTTCCGGCGACTGTCGCGGCGCGGCTGACTCCGGTGCCGAGGTGGTTTTCTGCTGACTCCCGCTGCCTGTGCCCACGCCGCCGCCGCTCCGCCGTTCCGGGACCATCGCCGTCGCCGCCCCCGCGAGCGCGCCGCTCGATGACGCCCGCTTCCACGACGGCCTCGCCGCACTCCGCGACCGAGGGCTGCGCGTCGAGACGCCGCGCGCCCTCGCCCCGCACGGCTTCCTCGCCGGGACCGACGCCGAGCGCCTCGGCGAGCTCAACGCGCTGCTCCGCCGGGACGACCTCGACGCCGTCTTCTGCGCGCGCGGCGGCTACGGCACCCTCCGCCTGCTCCCGGGCCTCGACTACGGCGCGGCCCGCGCCCACCCGAAGCTCGTCGTCGGCTACAGCGACATCACGGCGCTCCACCTCGCGCTCTGGGCGAAGGCCGGGCTGCCCGGCCTAAGCGGCCCGATGGTCGCCCCGGACTGGCCCGCGATGGACGCGGCGAGCGAGGCGCAGTTCTGGCACTTCGCCGAGGGCGGGGTCGGGGAGATCGTCGGACCCGGCGGCGAGCGGCTCGAAGGCGTCCGCTCCGGCGAGGCGGAGGGCGTCCTGCTCGGCGGGAATCTCACCCTAGTCACGGCGCTCTTGGGCACGCCCTACCTGCCCGACCTCGCCGGCGCGATCCTGTTCGTCGAGGAGGTCGGCGAGCCGCCGTACCGCATCGACCGGCTCTTCGCGCAGCTCAGGCTGGCGGGCGTGCTGGGCCGTCTCGGCGGCCTCGTCCTCGGCGCGTTCACCGGGGCCGAGCCACCGCCCGCCCGCCCGTCGCTCTCGCTCGACGAGGTGCTGAGCCACTACACGTCTGGGCTTCCGTGTCCGGTCGCGCGCGGCCTCGTCTACGGCCACATCCGCCCGAAGAGCACGCTGCCCGTCGGCGTCCGCGCCCGGCTCGACGTGGACGGCGAGGCCGCGACCCTCACCGTGCTGGACCCTGTAACGACACTCGGCTGGAGGCCGACGGCTCGGGTCATGGCATCCGGTCCCCCGACCCTTCCGTCCTCCGTTGCTCCGATGCGCATCGCCGGTTTCGCCTCTGGCGGCGGCTCGAACCTGCAAGCCATCCTCGACGCGGTGGACGTGGGGACGCTGGCCGCCGAGGTGGGGCTCGTCGTCTCCGACCGCCCCGGTGCCGGCGCGCTCGACCGGGCCGAGCGAGCGGGCATCCCGACGGCGGTGCTGCACCCGCGCGACTTCGCGGACGAGGACGCTTTCGGCGCGGCGCTGCTCGAAGCGATGGCCGAGCGCGGCGTAGACTTCGTCGCGCTCGCGGGCTACCTCAAGCGGATTCCCGCTGCCGTCGTCCGGGCCTTTCCGGGGCGCATCCTCAACGTCCACCCGTCGCTCCTACCCGCCTTCGGCGGGCCGGGGTTCTACGGGCGGCGCGTCCACGAAGCCGCGCTCGCCCACGGCGTGAAGTGGAGCGGCGCGACGGTCCACCTCGTCGACGAGGACTACGACACCGGCCCCATCGTGCTGCAAGAGCCGGTGCGCGTCCACCCGGGCGACACGCCCGACGCCCTCGCCGCCCGCGTCCTCGAAGCCGAGCACCGCCTCTACCCCGAAGCCCTCCGCCTCTTCGCCGCCGGCCGCGTCCGCCTCGACGGCCGCCGCGTCCGAATTACGAATGACGAGTGACGAGCGCCGAATGGAAACCCCGCTCGCGGCTCGACACCACCAACTCGACACGCCCCCGATGATTCAGACGAAAGACCTCCCGCCGCCGTCGGACCGCTACCCGGTCCGCCGCGCGCTCCTCTCCGCGTGGGACAAGACGGGCCTCACGGGTTTCGCCCAACGCCTCGCCGCGCTCGGCGTCGAGCTCGTTTCGACGGGCGGCACGGCGCACGCCCTCCGCGAGGCCGGCCTCACGGTCCGCGACGTGGCCGAGGTCACGGCCTCGCCCGAGCTCCTCGGCGGGCGCGTCAAGACGCTCCACCCGGCCATCCACGCCGGCCTCCTCGCCCGCCGCACCGACCCCGACGACCTCGCCGAGCTCGAGGAGCACGGCATCGCGTCGATCGACCTCGTCGTGGTCAACCTCTACCCGTTCGCGCAGGCGGTGGCCGAGGAGGGCGTCACCGACGCCTCGGCGGTCGAGAACGTGGACATCGGCGGGCCGACGATGGTGCGCGCGGCGGCGAAGAACTTCTTTTTCGTCGGCGTGGTCACCTCGCCCGGTCAGTACGACGCCGTGGCCGAGGAGCTCGAAGAGCACGACGGGCAGCTCGGCCTCGCCACGCGGCGGCGGCTTGCGGGCGCGGCCTTCGCCCACACGGCCAAATACGACGAAGCCATTGCGGATTACTTCGAGCGTGAGGAGGGCGTAGGGGCGACGCATGGGTCGCCCCTACCGGCCACGTTCGGCGTGTCGCTCCCCCGCGCGCAGACGCTCCGCTACGGCGAGAACCCGCACCAGGCCGCGGCGCTCTACGGCGAGCCCGAGCGCGTCTTCCACACGCTCCACGGCAAAGCCCTCTCGTTCAACAACCTGATCGACCTGACGGCGGCCCTGGACCTCATCCGCGAGTTCGACGACGCCGGGCCGACGGTAGCGATCCTCAAGCACACCAACCCGTGCGGCGTCGGGACGGCGGCGTCGCTCGAAGCGGCCTACCGGAAGGCGTTCGCGACGGACCGCCAGAGCCCGTTCGGCGGGGTCGTCGTCGTGAACCGCCCGCTCGACCGGGCGACGGCAGAAGCCATCGACGAGGTCTTTACCGAGATCGTCATCGCGCCGGGCTACGACGAGGGCGTGCTGGACTTCCTGGAGCAGAAAAAGAACCGCCGCCTCATCCGGGCTCTGCCGGACGCGGCCCCCGGGGCCACCGGCGGCGTAGCGCTCGACGTGCGGACGGCGGTGGGCGGCCTGCTCGTGCAGTCCCCGAACCCGCCGCTCGGCTCCGCCGAGGCGCTGCGCGCGCGCTGCACCGTCGCCACCCGGCGCGCGCCGACCGAGCGCGAGTGGGCCGACCTCGACTTCGCGTGGCGCGTCTGCAAGCACGTCAAGAGCAACGCCATCGTCTACGCTGCCGGCGGCGCGACGCTGGGCATCGGGGCCGGGCAGATGAGCCGGATCGACGCCAGCGAAATCGCCGTGATGAAGGCCGGAAAGTCGGAGCTAGGGCTCGAGGGGTCGGTCGTGGCCTCCGACGCCTTCTTCCCGTTCGCCGACGGCCTGCTCGCCGCCGCCGGAGCCGGGGCCCACGCGGTGATCCAGCCCGGCGGCTCGGTCCGCGACGACGAGGTGGTCGCCGCCGCCGACGCGCACGGCCTCGCGATGGTCTTCACCGGCGCGCGGCACTTCCGGCACTAGCGCCTGCGGCGCGGAGTGGGAGGAGTGGGAGGAGTGGGAGGAGTGGGAGGAGTGGGAGGAGTGGGAGGAGTGGGAGGAGTGGGAGGAGTGGGAGGAGTGGGAGGAGTGGGAGGAGTGGGAGGAGTGGGAGGAGTGGGAGAAATAAAACCCAACAAGGTAACCAGGCCGGGATGCTTCCCGCCGGCGCTCGTTCTCCCTCTTCCTCTCGTTCTCCCCGGACCAAACCTCCCGGCGTCTCCCCGATCAGGGCTATATTCCAGCGCACGCCCACCCGCCTATTCCATCCCCACCCGCCCACCACCTTGTTCCTCACCAACGACATCGCCATCGACCTCGGGACGGCGAACACGCTCATCTACATCCGCGACAAAGGCATCGTGCTCAACGAGCCGTCGATCGTCGCGATCAACAGGGGCACGGGGAAGGTCGAGGCCATCGGGCAGGAGGCGCAGCTCATGCACGAGCGCACCCACAAGGCGATCGAGACGATCCGCCCGCTGCGCGACGGCGTGATCGCCGACTTCGAGGTCGCCGAGCACCTCATCAAGGGGCTCATCAAAAAGGTCTCGCCGGGGTGGAGCCGCCGCATCGGGCGCATGGTGATCTGCGTGCCGTCGGGCATCACCGAGGTCGAGAAGCGCGCCGTCCGCGACTCCGCCGAGTACGCCGGGGCCAAGAACGTCCGCCTGATCGACGAGCCGATGGCCGCCGCCGTCGGCATCGGGCTCAACGTCCGCGAGCCGGTCGGCAACATGATCGTCGACATCGGCGGGGGGACGACCGAGATCGCGGTGATCGCGATGAACGGCATCGTCGTCGACGAGTCGATCCGGGTCGGCGGCGACGAGATCGACGCGGCCATCGTGCAGTACTTCAAGAAGCACCACAACCTCCTGATCGGGCAGCGCACCGCCGAGCAGATCAAGTGCGAGGTCGGCAGCGCGGTCCCGCTCGACCCCGAGCTCGAGCTCTCGATCAAGGGCCGCGACCTGGTCTCGGGCGTGCCGAAGACGCGGACCGTGTCGAGCGAGGACGTGCGCGAGGCGCTCCGGTCGCAGATCGCGCAGATCGGTGCCGCCGTCATGCGGGCCCTCGAAAAGACCCCGCCCGAGCTCGGCGGCGACATCCTCGAGCGCGGCATCATGCTGACCGGCGGCGGGGCGATGCTCAAGGGCCTCGACGTGATGCTCCGCGAGCGGACCGAGCTGCCGGTCTTCGTCGTCGAGGACCCGTTGACGGCGGTCGTGCGCGGGACCGGCAAGGTGCTCGAAGAGCTCGAAGACTACGAGCGCGTGCTGTCGTACTAGCGGTGGGGAGTTTGAGGGTAGGGGTTGTGGGTTTCGTAGCGCCGCCGGAACCTTCCCAACTCTCCCGATGAGTAGTAGGACTCCTCAACCCTCTTTCCCCCGAACCTCTACCCGATGCTCTCCCACCTCTGGGCGCGCGCCCGCGACTTCGTGCTGCTGGCAGCGCTCCTCATCGTCTCGCTCGCCGTGCTGCTCTCGCAGAACGGGCCGCTCTTCCGCTCGGCGCGCGCGCTCGCGCTCGAGGCGACGGCCCCGGTCGAGGGCACGTTCTCGCAGACCGAGCGCTACACGCAGGCGCTCGGCGAGAACGACGAGCTGCGGGCGGACAACATCGAGCTCGCCGCCGAGGTGGCCCGGCTCCGCGAGGCCCGCAGCGAGAACGAGCGCCTCCGCGCCCTCGTCGCCTTCCGCGACTCCGTGGACTACACCCTGCTCCCGGCCCGCGTCGTCGGCAAGGACATCACGAAGCAGGAGAACCTGCTCACGCTCAACGTCGGCGCGCGCGACAGCGTCCGCGTCGGGATGGCGGTGATCGACGAGCGCGGGATCGTCGGCAAGGTCGTCCTCGCGAGCCCGCGCTACAGCCTCGTGATGCCCCACCAGAACACCAACTTCCGCGTCCCGGCCAAGATCGACCTGCTGGGCCGCGACGGCGTCGTGCGCTGGGACGGGGCCGCCAACGACCGCCTGCTCATGGAGTACGTCGTCAAGACCGAGCCGGTCGTGCGCAGCCAGCTCGTCGTGACGAGCGGCTTCAGCGGGACCTTCCCGGCGGGCATCCCCGTCGGCACGGTGGACTCGGTCTACGCCGCGAAGGGGCAGAACGACCTCGTGATCTACCTCGAGCCGGCGGCGTCGGTCAGCACGGTCGACTACGTCTACGTCCTCCTCGACGAGATTTCGCTGGAGCGCCGGGAGCTCGAAGAGACGCCGGTTCAGTAGGGTCAAGGGGTTCTCGTTTCCGGTTTCCACTTTCTCGCCCCGAGCGGCCATGCTCCCCCCTGTCTCCCTCTTTTCTCTCCGCTCGCTTCCCCTCGTCCGCGCCTTCGCTCGTCCGCTCTTCCTCCTCCTTCTGCTTGCTGCCCCGGCGCAGGCGCAGGACTGGCAGGCGCAGCTCGACGCCCTCCTCGACGACCCGGACTTCGCCGACGCGCACTGGGGCGTCCACGTCCTCGACCTGGCGACGGGGGAGACGCTCTACGCCCGGAACGCGCAGAAGAACTTCATCCCGGCCTCGGTGATGAAGCTCTTCTCGACCGCCGCCGCGCTGGACGGGCTGGGGCCGGACTTCCGCTACACGACGACCCTCTACCTCGACGGCGAGGTCCGCGACGGCACCCTCACCGGCCACCTCGTCGTGCGCGGCTCCGGCGACCCGACGATCAGCGACCGCCGCTTCGAGAAGAACTACCCCCGCGACGGCGACGCGGCGGCGCTCTTCCGCGCCTGGGCCGACTCGCTCAAGGCGCGCGGCGTCACCTTCGTCAGCGACCACGTCATCGGCGACGACGACGTCTTCGACGACACCGAGCTGGGCAACGGCTGGGCGTGGGACGACGAGCCCTCGCCCTACGCCGCCGAGATCAGCGGGCTGAGCTTCAACGAGGGCCGCGTCACCGTCACCGCCACCGGCACGCGCGTCGGGCGCAGAGCGAACCTCCGCATCGACGGGGGGACCGACTACGTCTACTTCATCAACCGCACCGAGACCGTCGGGCGACGCGCCGGGGCCAACCGCGAGGTCCGGCGCGAGCGCGGCGGCAACACCTTCTGGATCGAGTCCGAGGTGCCGCAGGGCCGGAGCCTCAGCCACACCGTCTCGGTCCACAACCCGACGCGCTACTTCGCCCACGTCCTCCGCGAGACCCTCGTCGCCGAGGGCGTCTACGTCGACGGCGACCCCGTGGACCTCGACGACTGGCTCGACAAGCCGAACTACCGCCGCCTCGTCCCGGTGGCTACGCACACGTCGCGCCCGCTGCGCGAGATCGTCGCGCTCACCAACAAAGAGAGCCAGAACCTCTACGCCGAGCACCTGCTCAAGACCCTCGGCGCGGTCCGGTGCCCGGCCGAGCGCCCGGAGGCGATGGACTGCGGCTCGGCGTGGGCGGGGCTCCGCGCGGCGCGGCCGCTCTTCGAGCGCGCCGGCCTCGACCTCGAGACGATGCGGCTGCGCGACGGCTCCGGGATGTCGCCCTACAACGCCGTCGCCCCCGAGGACGTGACGGCGCTGCTCCGCACGATGTGGGTCCACCCCGACCCCGCCGTCACCGAGGCGTACTTCGGCTCGTTCGCCGTGGGGGGGGAGGACGGGACGCTGGAGCGCCGCTTCCGGCAGGGGCCGGCGCGCCGGAACGTCCGCGCCAAGACCGGGACCGTCACCGGGGCGAAGAACCTCGCCGGCGTCGTGACGACGGCCGGCGGGACGCCGCTCGCCTTCGCGCTGCTAGCGAACAACTTCGGCACGACCTCGTCGCGCGTGGTGCGCGCGCAGGACGCCCTCGTTGAGGTGCTGGCGCGGCAGGGGTGGTGAAGGCGGAGCGCCTGGCGGTGCTGCGCTGAGGCGCGGCACATCGGATGCGCCCAAGGACCGATGCGTCCAAGGACCGATGCGCCCAAGGAGACGCGCTGGTCGGGCCGCTAGTCGTTCCCACGACAATCTGCCGCCTGTTATCGTATCTTTACGCTCAGGCGGCCATTATGACTGCTCCTGCCGCCCCCGGTCGCACTAGGCCTCGCCCGTTCTCCATGCCCGACCCCCGCCACCCGGTTATCCACGCCACGACCGTCCTCGGCGTCCGCAAGGGCGGCACCGTCGCCCTCGGCTCCGACGGGCAGGCGACGATGAAGGACACCGTCCTCAAGCACAGCGCGCAGAAGGTCCGCCCGCTCTTCAACGGGACCATTCTCGCGGGCTTCGCCGGGGCCACGGCCGACGCGTTCACGCTCTTCGAGCGCTTCGAGGAGAAGCTCCAGAAGTATGGCGGCAACACCACCCGCGCAGCCGTCGAGCTCGCCAAGGACTGGCGGACGGACCGCTACCTCCGCCGCTTGGAGGCGCTCCTCGCCGTCGCCGCGCCGGACCGGCTGCTCCTCATCAGCGGCACCGGCGACGTGATCGAGCCGGACGACGACATCCTCGCGATCGGCAGCGGGGCCCCGTACGCGCTCGCCGCGACGCGCGCCCTCCTCAAGCACGCCGGCGGGCTCTCGGCCCGCGAGATCGTCGAGGAGGGCCTCCACATCGCCGCCGACATCTGCATCTACACCAACCATACCCTCACCATCCTCGAACTGGATGCGAAGGAGCCGAAGGCCGCCACCACGGTCAACGGCTCCGACGAATCGTGAGGCCTTTCCCCTACCTCGTACCTCCACCCTCATGAATCAGCACCGTTCTCAAGCCCCCCCGCAGGGCCCCGCCCGCGCGGCCGTCCTGATCGATTATCAAAACCTCTACTACTACCTCAAGAACCGCCTCGAGGGGCACCACATGCCGGGCGAGCACATCCTCGACATGCTCGACACGCTCCGCGAGCGGCTCTCGGAGGACGAGGTCCCGGTCACCGTCGGGCGCGCCTACGCCGACTTCTCGGGCCTCGACGACCACGCCCGCCACGTCCAGCGCGCGCTCTACCTCCTCGGCATCGACCCCCGGTTCGTGCCGTCCACGATGCACCGCAACACGACCGACCTCCAGCTCTGCATCGACGCCATCGACTTCGTCGAGGACCGGCCCGACATCCGCACGGTGGTTCTCGTCTCGGGCGACCGCGACTACGTCCCGCTCGTCCAGGCCCTCGCCCGGCGCGGGCGCGACGTCGTGATGGTCTCGTTCCGCGAGCACCTCTCGGCCCGGCTCTTCGACAACATCGAGACCGGCCGCTTCCTCGACGCCGAGACGCTGATGACCGAGGAGGCCCGCGAGCTCCTCCAGGAGGACCACCACGCCAACGGCCAGCCCGAGATGACGACCGAGTTCGCCGAGATCGTCGACCTCCCCTACGACGTCGACATCGAGGCGCTGCGCATCATCGAGGACTACTTCGGGCAGTACGACGAGGTCTACCTCACGCCGCTGCTCCGCAAGCTCTCCGAGGAGCTCGGCGACATCGAGGACCACGACCCGAAGTCGCTCATCGGCGACCTCGAGGAGTGCGGGGCCTGCCGCCTCGAGCGCCGCAAGGGCATGCCCTACGACTACACCGTGCTCATCGTCAACCCCGAGCACCCGGCCGTCCGCGAGGTCCAGGACGAGATGCGCGGCACCGGCGACTTCGCGGACTTCGACGGCGGCGACGGGGCCGAGCTCGACGCGGAGGCGGACTTCGAGGACGACCTCGCCGCCGAGGAGGAATAGGACTCTCTGCTTCCCTCGTGTCCTCCGGGACTCTGTTCCTCCGGGACTCCGTCCCCCCGCAGACGCCTTCGCGAAGCGGTCCCCCGCGCCGAGGGGGACCGTTCCGCGCCGAGGGGGACCGTTCCGCGCCGAGGGGGACCGGTCGGCGTTGCCGGGCGCGAAGCTGCGCGTGACCGCGAGTCGGACGGGGGTAGGCGTCGCTGAATCTCCATAAAACACGGCCCGACCCGCGTCGTACAACGCCCGACCTCCCCGCCCAACCGCCTCCAGGCCGCCCCGCCATGCCCGAAGCGTTGTCCCAGGAACTGACCCCGCGCCAGATCGTCGCGGAACTCGACAGGTACATCATCGGGCAGACCGACGCCAAGAAGAGCGTCGCCATCGCGCTGCGCAACCGGTGGCGCCGGATGAACGCGCCCGAGCCGATGCGCGACGAGATCATGCCGAACAACATCGTCATGATCGGGCCGACGGGCGTCGGCAAGACCGAGATCGCCCGCCGCCTCGCCCGCCTCGCCGGGGCCCCGTTCATCAAGGTCGAGGCGACGAAGTTCACCGAGGTCGGCTACGTCGGGCGCGACGTGGACTCGATCATCCGCGACCTCACCGACTACGCCGTCGGCCTCGTCAAGGACGAGCAGGCCGAGGGCGTGCAGGAGCGCGCGCGGCAGCAGGCCGAGGAGCGCGTGCTCGACGTGCTCATCCCGCCGTCCGAGCCGCGCCAGGAGAAAAAGGCGAGCAGCCTCCTCAACGGCCCCGGCTTCGTCATCCGCCCGCAGGAGGACGCCGAGGGCGCGCGCGACCCCGCCAGCGACGAGGACCTCCGCGAGCGCACGCGCGACCGCTTCCGCACGATGCTCCGCGAGGGCAAGCTCGCCGAGCGCGAGGTCGAGATCGACGTGGCGAGCGAGGGCACGCCGACGCTCCAGATGTTCGGGCCGATGGGGATGGAGGAGATGGGGATCAACCTCCAGGAGATGTTCGGTAACCTCGGCGGCAAGAAAAAGAAGAAGCGCCGGATGACCGTCGACGAGGCCGTCGAGGCGCTCACGGCCGAGGAGGCGCAGAAGCTGATCGACATGGACGCCGTGCAGAAGGAGGCCGTCGAGCGCGTCCAGCAGTCCGGCATCGTGTTCATCGACGAGATCGACAAGGTCGCCGGCGGCTCCCGGCAGGCCGGCGGGCCGGACGTCTCGCGCGAGGGCGTGCAGCGCGACCTCCTGCCCATCGTCGAGGGCTCGACGGTGATGACGAAGTACGGCATGGTCAAGACCGACCACGTCCTGTTCATCGCCTCCGGCGCGTTCCACGTCTCGAAGCCCAGCGACCTCATCCCCGAGCTCCAGGGCCGCTTCCCGATCCGCGTCGAGCTCGACAACCTCACCGAGGACGACTTCTACCAAATCCTGACCGTCCCCCAGAACGCCCTCCTCAAGCAGTACCAGGCGCTCCTCGCCTCCGAAGGCGTCGCGATCACGTTCACCGACGAGGCCGTCCGCGAGGTCGCGCGGATCGCCGCCCACGTCAACGAGGAGGTCGAGAACATCGGGGCCCGCCGGCTCCACACGATCCTGACGACGCTCTTGGAGGACATCCTCTTCGAGGTCCCCGAGACGCAGCAAGACGACACGGTCACGGTCGACGGAACCTACGTCCGCGACCGGCTTCAGTCCGTCGCCGACAACCGCGACCTGAGCCAGTACATTTTGTGATCGGGGGACCGAGGGGTCGGGGGATAGAGATGCTGCGCGATGGCTGACTCGGCCCCGTTTCGCACGTCGCTGCACGGGCTCGAGGACCGGCGGCTGCGCTCGGCGTGGGAGCCGTCGCTCGGTGTTTCGGTATCCGACTCCTCCGTCGATCTCTGCGCTGCACCTTTCCCGCCTTCGTTCCGGATCCCAGGGCCGCATCTAATCCTACGCCCGCGATGGCTGGTTCTTTTCGTCCCTCACCCTACCGTGCTGCGTTCTGGGACCCGGCTGAAGGGGAGGTGCGGGCGATGTGGGACGCGCTCCTCGACGGCTCGGAGCAGGAGATGCCGTTCGCAGCGCTCGACTTCAGCGAAGCCATTGCAGCGACGTTCGGGCTGGGTATCCGGCTGGCGGTAGCGCTCGCTGCCGACGGTAGCCTCGCCGGCGGAGTGACGTTGTTCGAACGGCAGCGCGGACCGTACCGGACGGTCGTGGTGCCGCCGCTCGCCGCGTATACGCCGTTCGTGCTCGCGCAGTCGCTCTCCGAGACCGATGTGAACACGCGCCGCTCGGTCGTGGACGCGTTGCTGCCCTTCCTGGAGCGGCGCTACCACGCGCTCGCGTTCCACCTCCACCCATCGTTCACCGATGTACGTCCGTTTACGTGGAGTGGTTACCTCGCCCAGCCACGCTACACCTACGTGCAGGCGATCGACGCACCGGACGTGCTCTTGGGGCGCGCGTCGAAGAGCGTCCGCAAACGGATACGCCGCGACGGCGACCGCTTCATCTTTGCTGAAGACCCCGGAGCGCTCGGCGAGCTATCACGCCTGATCGAAGCTGTTTTCGACCGGCAGGAGGCGGAGCCGCCGCTTGCGCGGGACCAGCGAGCGCGCGTGCTCCGGCCGCTGCTCGGTAGTGGGCTGGCGCGGCTGTTCACGCTCACGTCCGAGGGCGAGGCGTCCCCAAGCGCCGTTCAGGCCCTGCTATCCCGGGGAAGGGAAGCTGCCCTGCTGATGTGTGGGAGCCGCCCCGGAGCCGCCCAGACCGTGCTCATCCACCGCCTAGGCCAGATGCTGCACGCGGAGGGCGTCGGTCGGCTCGATTTCGTTGGGGCCAATCTTCCGAGCGTGGCCGAGTTCAAGCGCAGCTTCGGCGCACCGCTCGCGACGTATTACCGCGTCGAGCGCTACCGGCGGCCGGAGCTGCGTGCGCTCGCGCTCGCTCGGCCGTTCCTGTGACGGACGCTGCGGTGCAGGCCCTCGTTCTCGTCGCTCGTCCCGGGCCACCCGCTCGCCTCCGCCTGGGTGCGCCTCCTGTTAAATGCACTCGCGGTTCGCCGTATCTTGCGCCACGCCTTACGTACCTGCGCTCGTGTCTGCCCCCCCCCGCCCCCACATCTCCCTCGTCCTCCCTGCTTATAACGAGGAGGAGAACCTGGACGCGGCCGTGGTGGAGGCCCTCCCGCACCTCCGCGCCGTTTCGGGCGCATGGGAAATCGTCGTGGTCAACGATGCCTCGACCGACCGCACGGCCGAGGTGGCAGAGCGGCTGGCGGCGGCGCACGAGGGCCGGGTCCGCCCCGTCCACCACCGGCACAACCTCGGCCTCGGCGGGGCCATCCGTACCGGGTTCGCGGCGGCGCGCGGCGCGGTCGTCGTCTACTGCGACTCCGACCTCCCCTTCGAGATGCACGCCGTCCGCCGCGCGCACGACCTGATGCAGGAGGCAGGGGTTGATCTCGTCGTGGGCTACCGGTCCGGGCGGGGAGAGGACAGCCCGCTGCGCCGGGCCTACACGCGCGGCTACAACGTCCTCGTCAGCGGCCTGCTCGGGCTCCGGGTCCGCGACGTCAACTGCCCGCTCAAGATGCTCCGCCGCGAGGTCATCGAGCGCATCCGCCTCGCCAGCACCGGCTCGTTCATCGACGCCGAAATCCTGGTGCGGGCCCAGGCAGCCGGGTTCACGAGGGCGGAGCTCGAGGTGGTCTACACGCCGCGCGTGCGCGGGACCTCGACGCTAGCGCGCCCGTCCGTCGTCGCCGGCATCCTGCGCGACCTCGCCCGCTACAAGCTAGGCCTGCTGGAGCCCACCCCCACGAGCGGCTGGAACCAGCCCGCCCTGCCGGAGCCAACGCCGCCGGCGCGGCCGGCCGAGGTCCCGTCTGCGCCCTGAGCCGGCCCCGCCCTGTGCCCGCCCCCCCGACTGCTCGCCCCGACGGCTCGGCTGCGCTGCCGCTCTGGGCCCTCCTCGGCATCGCCCTCGCTCACTTTTGGCGGTGGGGGTACGGCTACGCGAGCGGCGACCACGACGAGGTCCTCCCCCAGGTCCTCCACCTCCTCGACGGCGACCTCTTCGCACGGGACTGGTTCGTGCTGTCGCAGGCTGAGGGGGTGACGGTGCGGACGGCCTTCGTGTGGATGCTGCGGGGGCTATGCTTCGTTCTTCCGCTTCCCATCGCGGTTGCCGCCGTACACCTCGCCGTGCTGCTGGCGACGACGCACGGGGCGTACCGGCTCGGGTACGCCCTCGTCCCGGACCGGCTCGGGGCTGCGCTCGGGGCTTTCGCGGCGGTCGTGCTCGTTCCGCACTGGACGCTCGGCGGCAACGCGCTCTCCTACAACCTCATCGCGCCGGAGGCCGTAGCGTGGGCGCTGGCGCTTCCGGCGATCCGGCTGTTCGTCGAGCGGCGGTGGCTGTGGGCAGCCCTTCTCCTCGGCCTGGCCGGTTGGTTCCAGCCCCTCGTAGGGGTGCAGACGATGGCGGTGCTCGGCTTGGTGGCGCTGTGGGAGGCGCTCGCGGCGCGGTCGCCGCGGCGGGTGGGGCGGGCGGTGGCGTTCGGAGCCGTCTTCGCCGTTGTGGCGGCCCCCGTGTTCGTCCCCGTCCTGCTCACCCCACCGGACCCGAGTGCTGCCGCCGTCGCTCAGGTCTCGACGTTCCGGGCGCTGGCCGAGATCCGCGTCCCGCACCACTACCTGTTCCTCTCATTCGGATGGGGGAGCTACGTCCGGTTCGGACTGATGGCGGCAGTGGGCGGGGCCGCTCTCGTCGCGCTGCGGCGGCGAGGCCTCCTGCGGCACGGCCCCTTCGCGGTTCGCTTCCTCGCGGCGATAGCGGGGCTGTGTGTCCTCGCCTTCGTGTTCACGGAGGGCGTTCCAGTGCTGTTCGTGGCGAAGCTCCAGCTTTTCAAGCTGACCGTGCTCGCCACGACGGTCCTCGCCTTCCTCGCGGGGGCCTGGGTGGCGAAGAGTCTTCCGGCGCGGGCGAAGGACCTCGCGGCGCGGGTGCTCGCGGTGCGGCGGTGGGGACTCGTCGCGGTGGCGGTCGCGGCGCTCTTCACGGCTGCGCTCGTAGTTGCAGATGTGGGACGCCCTGCCGCCAAGCTGTTCCCCCGCACGTATGCTCGGTCCGACCTCGCGGCGGTGGAGCGCTGGGTGCGGACGCATACGCCCGAGGACGCCCTGTTCCTCGTTCCGCCGTCGAACACCACGTTCCGCTCGAACGCCCACCGCTCCGTCGTCGTGAACTTCAAGCCGACGCCGTACCAGGACGAGGCCATCCACGTGTGGCTGGACCGGCTCCTGGCCGTGGCACCGACGCCGCTGCCCGAACGCGGAAGCTGGGCGTTCGTGGACACCCTCGACGCGGCCTACGCCGCGAATGCGCGCGGGGACTGGCTCCGGCTCGCGCAGCGCTTCGGGGCAGAGTACGCGCTGGTGGACCGCAGCCTGGTGGGCCGCAGTGCGGGAGCGCTTCCTTTCCCGGTTGCCCACGCCGACGGCGTGTGGGCGGTGTACCGGCTGCGGGGCGTCGCGCCGTGAGGCCGCCGCGCGCCTACCGCCGCGCCCGGTGGCACGTCGCGCGGGCGGCGCGGACCGTGCGCGGGGCCGAGGGCTTCCTCCGGCCGGTCCTGACGCTCGTCACCGGCGCGGCGGCGGCCCAGGCCCTCGTCTTCGCCACCCGCCCGGCGCTGACCCGGCTCTTCACCCCCGACGAGTTCGGCGTCCTGACCGTCTTCGTCACCCTCGTTACGGTCCTCACGACGGTCTCGTCGGGTCGCTACGACGACGCGCTGATGCTGCCGAAGGGCGAGCCGGAGGCCGCCGGCGTCCTTGCCCTCGGCTTGCTCGGCACGGCGGCGACGGCGCTGGCGGCGGCGCTCGCGCTGGGGTGGCTCCCGCTGTGGACGGCTCTGCTCGGTGGCGAGGCGATGCGCCCGGCCGTGCTGCTGCTGCCGGCGGGCGTCGCGCTCGTCGGGTGGAGCGCGACGCTGGAGACGTGGCACACCCGCCACAGCCGGTTTCGGGCGGTGTCGCTCGGGCGCGCCGTGCAGAGCGCCGTGGCGGTGGGCGTACAGCTCGGGGCCGGCGTCGCGGCGGCGGGGGCGGTGGGGCTGGTGGGCGGGACGGCGGCGGGCTTCGTCGCCGCTGCCGGCGTCGCGCTCGCCGTTTTCATGCGGCGCGACGGGGCGCTGCTGCGGGCGGGGGGCGTGCCGCTGCGCTCGCTGGCTCGGCGCTACGCTCGGTTCCCGCTCTTCTCCGCGCCGGCGGCCCTGCTGAACGTGCTCGCCGGGCGCGCGCCGGTGCTGCTCCTCGCCGCGTTCTTTTCAGCCGAGGCCGTCGGGCAGTTCGGGCTGGCCTTCGGCACGCTCGCGCTGCCGCTCGGCCTGGTCGCCGGGGCCGTCGGCCAGGTGTTCTTCGTCCGCGCCTCCGAGGCGCAGCGCAGCGGGACGCTCGGCGAGACTGCCCTCGCGTTTCACCGCCGCCTCTTGCTGCTGCTGACGTTTCCGGCGCTCGCCGTGCTCGTCGCCGGGCCGGCGCTCTTCACCTTCGTCTTCGGCGAGGCGTGGGCGACGGCCGGCGCGTACGCCCGAGCGCTCGCGCCGTGGATCCTGTGCCTCTCCGTCGCCGTCCCGCTCACGCGCGTCTTCGACGTGACCGAGCGGCAGCGCGCCGACCTGGGGTTCAGCGTCCTCCTGTTCGCCGTGCAGGTGGGCGGCTTCGCCCTGGCGACTCTGCGCGGGGACGCACTCTTCGCCGCCTACGTGCTCGGCGCGCTCGGGGCCGGGATGCGGGTGCTGCACGTCGCGTGGATGCTGCGCCTCGCCGGAGCCCCGCTGCGGAAGGCGGCCCTGGACGTGGTCCGCGCCGCGGCCTACGCCCTACCGTTCCTCCTCGCCGTCGCCGCCGTGCAGGCCACGACCGACTCCGGGGGCGCTGTGCTGGCGGCGGTCGCCGTAGGCGGGCTCGGCACCCTCGGCCTCGCCGTGTGGCGGGGCGAGGGGCGTGCCCTGCTCCAGTAGCCGCCGGGCGCTCCGTCGCCCCCGAAGGGGCGCCCACGAGGGGGTGGCGGCTGCGGACGTAGGGTTATGCCCCGGCGGCAGCGGGGTCTAAGGGGCGAGACCCTCTCACACACCGAGCCGACCATGCACGACGTAGTCAACCCCGCCGCCGAGCCCGACGTCCAGTACCACCTCCCGATCAACCAGTGGGAGGCCTCCGAGCGGCCCCGCGAAAAGCTGATGGCGCGCGGCCCCGCCGCCCTCTCCGACGCCGAGCTGATCGCGCTCATCTTCGGCAACGGGACGCGGACGAAGGAGGGGAGCCTCTCGGCGGTCCAACTCGGGCAAGCACTCCTGCAGACCTACGGCTCGCTGGCGAAGCTGTCGAGGAAGGAGCGGAAGCTTTTGCAGCGCGTCGTCGGGATCGGCCCGGCGAAGGCGGTGCAGCTCCTGGCCGCCTTCGAGATCGGGCGGCGCGTCGAGGCGCAGGGCGACGGCGAGCGCGTCCAGGTGTGCTCGCCCGCCGACGTGGCCTCCGCCTACGGCCCGAGGCTCCGCGACCTGAAACGAGAGGTGTTCGTCATCGTCTTCCTCAACACGGCCAACGTCATCACGGGCGACTTCACGGTCTCCGAGGGCGGCCTCGCCGCCAGCATCGTCGAGCCCCGCGCCGTCTTCCAGCGCGCCGTCGTCGAGAACGCCGCCGCCATCGTCTGCCTCCACAACCACCCCTCCGGCAACCCCGAGCCGTCGCGGGAGGACGTGCAGATCACGAAACAGCTCGTCGAGGCCGGGAAGCTGATGGGGATTCCGGTCCACGACCACCTCATCATCGCCGGGCGCGGCTACACGTCGCTGGCCGAGCGGGGGCTGATGGGTGGGTAAGAGCGGAAGAGCGAAGGCGAGGAAGAGCGGAAGGGTCTTGTTCACCAAACAGGGTGCAAATCGATGAGCATTGATCGGGCGGAACAGTTACGGATTTACCAGCGGGCCTTTGAGACGGCAATGGAGGTCTTCGAGTGGTCGAAGCGTTGGCCGAAGGAGGAGCGCTATGCGTTGACCGATCAGGTACGACGTTCTTCGCGAGCGGTCTGCGCCAACCTCTCCGAAGCATGGGCGAAGCGTCGCTACCCGAAGCACTTCGTCAGCAAGCTGAGCGACGCCCACGGCGAGGCAGAGGAAACGCTGACGTGGCTCCGCTTCGCTGTCAGGTGCGGTTGTCACACCGCTGCCGAGCCGGAAGCCTTCGCCGAACGCTACCGCGAGGTCATCGGCGGCCTCATCAACATGATGAACCGGCCCGACCGGTGGTGCGGCCCCGCGCAATGCATCCGAGAAGAGCACGCCGCCTACCAGGGCTAAATTTCTTCCGCTCTTCCGCTCTTCCGCTCTTCCGCTCTTCCGCTCTTCCGCTCTTCCGCTCTTCCGCTCTTAGCCCACCACGCGTCGCCAGAAGCTTGACGAAAACGCCGGGTCGATGTGCTCGGCGAACGCCTCCCACTCGGGGTAAAAACGCTGGAAGTCATCGGCGCTCATGCAGGCGTCTTTGGCGGGGTAGAGGCGGCCGCCGGCTTCGCGGACGAGCGCGTCGAGGTCGGTGAAGAGGCGGCGCGTCCGCTCGCCCCGGTTCGGGAAGTCGAGGGCGAGCGTGACGCCGGGCTGGGGGAACGAGAGCAGGCCCGGCGACTCGGCGTCCCCGAACGTCTTGAGCACGGCGAGGAACGAGGCCTCGCCGCTCCGCGCAATGCGGCCCAGAATCTCGCGGATCGCCGCGTGCCCGTCGGTGTGGGGGACGACGCACTGGTACTGGAAGAACCCGCGCTGCCCGTAGAGCCGGTTCCAGTCGCCGAGCGCGTCGAGCGGGTAGAAGAACGGCTCGTAGTGGGTCCGCTTGCGGACGACGGGTTGGAGCTGCTGCCGGTAGTAGAGCGCGTTGAAGGCGCGGACCGTCACCTTGTTCAGCAGGCCGCCCGGCGCGTCGAGCGGGAGGCGGATGCGGGGCGTCGCGGCCTCGCCCGGCGGCGGGAGCGTGCCCGGCGCGTGGTCGCCCTCGATGTAGAGTCCGCGCCCGAGGCTCTGCCCCGTCGCGGTCGTGTCGATCCACGCGACGGTGTAGCGCGAGCGGGCGTTCGCCTCGGCGTTGATCTCGAAAAAGGCGTCGAGCGAACCGAAGCGCTCGCGCCGCATCTCGATCCGGTCGCTCTGGACCGGGATGAGCTGGAGCTCGGCCCAGCGGACGAGCCCCGTCAGCCCGAGCCCGGCGACCGTCGCGCGGAAGAGCTCGGGGTTCGCCGTCGGCGAGCAGACGGTCTTCGAGCCGTCGGAGCGCCACAGCTCGAAGGCGCGGACGAAGCGCCCGAGGGTGCCGTCGCGGTGGTGGTTCTTGCCGTGGACGTCGTTGGCGACCGCGCCGCCGACCGAGACGAACTTGGTCCCCGGCGTCACCGGCAGGAACCACCCTTGCGGCACGGCGAAGGCCAGGAGCTCGGCCAGCGTCACGCCCGCCTCGCACCGCACGACGCCCGCGTCGGCGTCGAAGGCGAGGACGCGGTCGAGGGCTGACGTGTCGAGCAGCGTGTGGCCGTTGTTCAGGCACGCGTCGCCGTAGGACCGGCCCTGCCCGTAGGCCAGGAGCGACCCGTCCACCGACGGCAGCGCGTCGCCGCCCGGCACCAGGTGCACGACGCGGTCCGGGGCCGAGCGCGGAATCCGGCCCCAGGAGGCGAAGCGCTCGGTGGCGAAGCGCTCGGTGGCGAAGCGCTCGGTGGCGGCGGAGCGGCTCATAGCGACGCCACCAGAAGCACGGCACCGACCAGGCCGAAGGTGACGTAGCTCGCCGGGTCCTTCGCCGCGAACAGGATCGGGTCGTCGTCGAGGTCGCCGCGCCCGGCCAGCAGCCACGCCCGCGTGACCCAGTAGAGCAGCAGCACCGCGACGAGCCACAGCAGGAACGGCTGCTCGTAGAGCACGCTGACCTCGGGGCTGCGGATGTGGAAGGCGAGGACGAAGACCGAGAGGTAGCCCGCCGCCTGCCCCGCCGTGCGGAGGATCGGCACGTCGTCGCCCCGGTAGCCGCGCCCGTGCAGCGAGGCCGACGGGTCGAGCTCCGCCCGGCGCAGCTCGGCGAAGCGCTTGAGCAGGGCGAGCGAGAGAAAGAAGAAGAGCGAGAACGCCAGCAGCCACTCCGACACCGGGACGCCGGTGGCGGCACCGCCGGCGAAGATGCGCAGCGCGTACAGCCCCGCCAGCACCAGCACGTCGAGCACCGGCTGCCGCTTCAGCACGAACGAGTAGGCCAGCGTCACCGCGAGGTAGACCGCCAGCGTCAGCCGGAACGCCGTGGGCAGCGCGAACCACGCGATCCCGAAAGCGGCCACCACGAGCGCCGGGGCCAGCACCACCCCAAACCCGAACGGGAGCGCGCCCGAGGCGAACGGGCGGTTCCGCTTCGTCGGGTGCTGCCGGTCCGCCTCCCGGTCCACGAGGTCGTTGACGACGTAGGCCGACGAGGCGCACAGGCTGAACGCCACGAACCCCAGCGCGGCGCTCATCCACACCTCCGGCTCGGAGACCCGGTGCGCCATCAGCATCGGGACGAACAGGAGGACGTTCTTGACCCACTGGTACGTCCGCAGCGCCCGGTTGAGCGCGCCGAGGCGATTCTGAACGGGAAGCGGGGGCGAGTCTGTAACCGGCATCAGGGGGGCGAGGGTGGTCCAAACGAAATCGAGCTTCGACGGATCGAGCTCAAGCGACGTAAGCTGCCGCAAAATATCGACCGTGCGGCGGCCCGCAGACTGCTCGACCCGAAAGTGGGTGATTCTCCTTACAACCTCAACTCGTTCGACCGCGCTCCGTGCAGGCTCCGCGAGGAGCCATCCTCCCGATGCAGATTGGGGAGCGAGCCAGAGACACCCCCGGTTCTGCCCAGCTTCCCGCCTTCGCGGGACGGCAACCGCAATCGGGGCGAGGGGCACGAAAGCGGGGGCGCAGCAGGAATCGCTGCGCCCCCGGGCTCTCGGTGGGCTGCGGGGTCCGGCGTCGGAGCTACTTGGCCGTGGCCAGCGCCTTCGCGACCTGCGGCGAGGACGCCTGGCCGTTCGCCGGCAGGTCGTTGCCGCGCGGCATGAACGCCTGGAGGCCGGTGATCTCGCGGCCCAGGATCAGGCCGTGGATGTCGTAGGTCCCCTCGTAGGTGTTTACCGACTCGAGGTTGACCATGTGGTGGATCACGCGGTACTCGCCCGTGATGCCGTTGCCGCCGAGCATGTCGCGCGCGACGCGGGCGACGTCGAGCGCGCGCCCGACGTTGTTGCGCTTGGCGAGCGAGACCATCGGCGGGGCGACCTTGCCGGCGTCCTTGAGGACGCCAAGCCGCCACGCCAAGAGCTGCATCTGGGTGATGTCGGTGAGCATGTTCGCCAGCTTGGTCTGGACGAGCTGGTTCGCCGCGAGCGGGTAGCCGAACTGCTTGCGCTCCGAGACGTACTGCCGCGCGCGGCGGTAGCAGTCCTCGGCCGCGCCGACCGCGCCCCAGGCGATGCCGTAGCGCGCGTTGTTGAGGCACGAAAACGGGCCCTTCAGCCCGCGGATTTCGGGGAAGACGTTCTCGTCCGGGACGAAGCAGTCGTCGAAGACCATCTCGCCGGTGTGGCTCGCCCGGAGGCTCATCTTGTTGTGCGTCACCGGGGCCGTGTAGCCGTCCATGCCCTGCTCGACGAGGAAACCGCGGATCACCCCGTCCTCGCCTTCGCCCTTCGACTTGGCCCAGACCACGCCGACGTCGGCGACGGGCGAGTTCGTGATCCACATCTTCGCGCCGTTGAGGACGAACCCGCCGTCGACCTTCTGCGCCGTCGTCTCCATCGAGCCGGGGTCGGAGCCGTGGTTCGGCTCGGTCAGCCCGAAGCAGCCGATCATCTCGGCCGAGGCCAGCTTCGGTAGGAAGCGCCGGCGCTGCTCTTCGGTGCCGAAGGCGTGGATCGGGTACATCACCAGCGACGACTGCACACTCGCGAACGAGCGGTAGCCCGAGTCGACGCGCTCGAGCTCGCGGGCGATCAGGCCGTAGGCGGTGTAGCTCGCGCCGAGGCCGCCGTACTCCTCGGGGATCGTCGCGCCGAGCAAGCCCATCTCGGCCATCTCGCCGGGGATCTCGTCGTGGAAGATCTCATCCTGATTGCCCTCCAAGGCGCGCGGCTCGAGGTGCTGCTGCGCGTAGTCGCGGGCGGACTGCATGATGAGGCGGTCCTCCTCGGAGAGCATCTGCTCGAAGAGGAACGCGTCGTCGGTGTTGAAGTGGTTTTTCGGCATGGGGGCGTCCAGTCAGTCAGGGGTCCGTGGTCGAGGGTCCGGGGTCGGGGGCCGCGTACGGCGGGGCTCGTCGGCGTTTTCCACGCCTGCCGGGTGGTTCAGTTCGCGCCGCGCCCGGTCCCGGGTCGCGGTTTCTTCAAAGGTACACGCGGCGAGCGCGGCGGTCTCCCGCCCCCCCTGCTCCCGCGCCTCTCCCCTCAGAGCCACACCGCCCGGATCATCAGGAGGGACACGACGCTCACGATGACGTTGACGACGAGGCCGGTGCGGAGGTAGTCGCTGAAGCGGTACCCCCCGGCGGCCATCACCATGAGGTTGGTCTGGTAGCCGATGGGCGTCAGGAAGCTCGCCGACGCCGCCACGGCGACGGCCACGCCGAACGCCTCGGGCGGGGCACCCAGGCTGTGAGCCGCCGCCAAGCCGACACCGATCATGAGCGCCGCAGCGGCGTTGTTCGTGATGATCTCCGTCAGCAGGCTCGTCGCAACGTACACGGCGACCAGGACTCCCATCGTCCCGAAGCCTGCCGACTGCGCGACGAGGCCGCCGGCGACGGTCGCCGCGAGGCCCGTCACCTCGATGGCCCGGCCCAGCCCGAGCGCGGCGGCGATGACCAGAAGGACCGGGACGTCGACGGCAGCCCGCGCCTCCCGCCCCGGCAGGCACCCCGTCGCGACGATGGCGAGGGCACCGACGAACGCGGTCGTGACGATCGGGGCGAGGCCGAGCGCGGCTACGAGCACGACGGCCAGCAGGACCGCGAGGGCGAGCGGCCCCTTCCCCCTGTGCGGGCGCGGCGGCCCGGCGTGGCGCGGGGCCACGAGGTAGAACTCGTCCCGGCGCTGGTTCCACCGCCGGTCGAAGCCGTCGGCAGCCTCGACCAGGAGGAGGTCGCCGGCCTCGAGGGGGACGCGCCCGAGCGCGCCCGAGACGGCGGCGTCCCGGCGGCGCACCCCGAGCACGACGCCGTGGTAGCGCTCGCGGAAGCCGACCTCGCGCAGGCTCCGCCCGACGAGCTCCGACGACGGCGCGACGACGGCCTCGAAGAGCGGCAGCGTCGCGCCCGCCGGTGCCGCCACCGGCTCGACGACCCGCCGGAGGCCCGGCCGCTCGAGCACCGCGTCGAGGTGGCGCGGGCTGCCGCGGAAGGTGAGCACGTCGCCCGCCCGCAGCACCGCCTCGGGCGAGGCCGCCACGAGCGCGTCGCCCGTCCGGACGTGGACCAGGTAGGCGTCGCCGAGCGCCCTCAGCCCGGCGGCCTCGACGGTCTGCCCGGCCAGGGGGGAGCCCGCCGCGACGCGCACCTCGAACAGGAAGTCCGCCAGCTCCTTCTCGACCGACTCCCCGGGCCGGCTCCGGTCCGGGAGGAAGCGGTGCCCGACGAGGGCGAAGTAGGCCAGGACCGCGAGCGCCGCCGGGACCCCCGCCCACGCCAGGTCGAACATCCCCAGGCCCTGGGCACCGGAGGCCTCCATCAGCCCCGAGACGAGGAGGTTCGTCGACGTGCCGATGAGCGTCGTCGTGCCCCCCACGATGGCCGCGTACGAGAGCGGAATCATCAGCTTCGACGTCGGCACGCCGTGGGCCTCGCACCACGCCTGGACGCGCGGGATGAGCATCGCCACGACCGGCGTGTTGTTGAGGAAGGCAGACATCGCCGCCGCCGAGCCCATGAGCTGCGCCGTGACGCGGGGCACGTTCGAGGAGCGCGGGAAGAGCAGGCGGTCGGCGAACCCGAGTGCCCCGGTGTGCTGCACCCCGGCCGCGACGACGAAGAGGGCACCGACCGTCAGGACCGCGCTGTTGGACAGCCCGGCGAAGGCCTCCTCCGGCGTCAGGATGCCCAGCACGAGGAGCGGAGCGAGGCTGCTCAGCAGCACCAGGTCGGGCCGCCCCACGCCCCGGACGAGCGCCGCGAGCACGAGCCCGATGACGCCGAGGGTTGCCCAAGCCTCCCAAGTGAGAGCCTCCACCATGCGCGTGAGACACCCGGTCGGCGTCGCGGGGCCTAGTCCAGGCCGTGGACTGGCCGAGAGGGTGGGCTAGCCCAGGTTCCAGTTCACGCCGCGCCCCTCCTCGGGGTCGGGGTAGCGCCACGTGACGGCCCCCTGGTCGCAGGCGTACATGCACGTCCCGCACTCGATGCAGTCCTCGAACTGGAAGTGCACCAGGCCGCGCTCGTCGATGGTGTAGCAGTTGGCCGGGCAGACGTAGGTCGTGCACTTGTGCGGGCAGACGGTGTTGCAGATGTCGGTCTCGACCAGGATGTGCGGCCGGGCCTCGCTCCGCCCCTGGTTGCGGTAGGCGACGGTGCCGAGGCGCTCGGCGATGCTCAGGGTCTTGACGTCGTCGGGCATACGGAAGCTCTGCTGGTCGGAGAATGGCAGGGTAGAGGGTGCGGGGGCCTACGGGGCGGGGGCCTACAGGGATCGGGCGGCGCGGGAGCCCAGCTTGACGAGGTCCCAGTAGCCCAGGTGCTCGCGGCGCACGTCGCGGAGGATCTGGTACGCCTTCCGCGTCGGGCGGTTGTCGACGGTGAAGAACTCCCGGCCAAAATCGCAGACGAGGCGCGGGACGGCTCCGAACATGGCCGGACTGTGGAGCACCTGGACGGCCTGCTGGAAGCCGCGCAGGTCCTGCATCACGTACGAGTTGTCGAGCGCGGCGCGGTAGTGCTGGAGGAAGGCCCCGCTGAAGTTCTGCGCAGCCTTCGCCTCGAGGACGGTCTCAGCGGCCAGGATGCCGGAGCGCATCGCGTAGTCCATCCCCTGGATCGCGCGGCCCGCGTTGAGGACGAGGTTCGCGGCCTCGCCCGCGATGAGGACGCCGTCGGCGTAGACCTCGCGCGGCATCACCCGCATGTCGCCCGTCGAGACGACCTTCGCCGAGTACTCCAGCACCTCGCCGCCCCGGAGCGCGTCGGCGACGGCGGGGTGGGTCTTGAACCGGTTCAGCAGGTCGTACGGCTTGAGCCCGGCGCGGCGCAGGTCCGCCATCCCGAGGACCAGGCCGATGGACACCGACTCGCGGTTGGTGTAGAGGAACCCGCCGCCCTCGACGCCGCCCGAGGCGTAGCCGACGAACTCGTTCGACATGCCGCTGTGCTCGCTGAGCTGGAACCGGTCTTCGAGCACGCCCCGCTCGAACCGGATCACCTCTTTGACGCCGACGGCCAGGCCTTCGGCGGGGACGTACTTCGTTTGCAGCCCGACCTGCCGGGTGAGCAGGTTGTTGACGCCCTCGGCGAGGATCACGCAGTCGGCGTAGAACGCCTCGCCGCCGGCCCGGATGCCGGTGACCTGGCCGTCCTCTTTGATGACTTCCTCGACGAGGATGTCGGTGGCGAGGAGCGACTCGTCGGCGGCGGCGCTCGCGTCGATGGCCTCCTGGACTTTGCCGGCGAGCCACGCGTCGAAGCGGGCGCGGAGGACGGTGACGCCGGAGTAGGGCGGGGTGTCGAAGTGGTCGCTCTTGAAGTCGAGCGAGAACGCCGCGCCGTCGTCCATGAAGGTGAGGCGGCGGTGGTTCACGAAGCGCTCCCACCCGGCGTCGGGGTCGTGCCAGTAGTTCGGAACGAGGCGGGCGAGGTCGCGGCCCCAGAGGACGCCGCCGGAGACGTTTTTCGCGCCGCTCCACTCGCCGCGCTCGACGAGGAGGAAGCGGGCGTCGGCGCGCGCGAGGGTCATCGCCGCCGCGAGCCCGGCCGGGCCGCCGCCGACGATGATGCAGTCGAAGCGCTCGTCCATAGGCTAGGCGGCTTGGGCGTTTTTGATCTCGGCGATGAGCGCCGGCAGGATGTCGTACAGGTCGCCGACCAGGCCGTAGGTCGCCACGTCGAAGATCGGCGCGTCGGCGTTGTTGTTGACGGCGATGATGATGCGGCTGTTGCTCATCCCCGCGACGTGCTGGATCGCGCCCGAGACGCCGACGGCGAAGTAGACCTCGGGCGAGACGACCTTGCCGGTCTGCCCGATCTGCGCCGTCGCCGGAAACATGCCGGTCTCGACCACCGCCCGGCTCGCGCCGATGGCGGCCCCCGTGACCTCGGCGAGCTCCTCGACGAGGCGCTTGGCCGCGTCGTCCTTGACCCCGCGCCCGGCGGCGACGACCACGCGGGCGTCGCTCAGATCGACGCCGCCCGCCACGCTCGCCACCACCTCGCGGAGCGTCTGTTTGGCACCAGGTGCGCCGAAGGCGACGGCCTCGACCGTGCCCTCGACCGGCGACTCCTCGGCGACGTACGAGCCGCTGCGGACCGAGACGAGGATGGGCTTCCCGGCGGGGGCCTCGGCCCGCGTCCGGGCCAGAAACTTGGCCGCCATCACCGGGCGCAGCGCCTCGACCGCGCCGCCCTTGATCTCGAACTCGGCCACGTCCGCGACGACCGCGCCGCCGGTCCGCACGGCGAGCGCGCCGAGGACGTCCTTCACGCCCTCGGTCGAGGGGAACGCGACGAGGGCCGGCTTCGCCTGCTCGATCACGGCGGCGAGTGCGCCGAGCACCGGGGCGTTGAGCGGAGTCTCGAACGACGCGTCGGCGACGGTGTAGACCGTCTGCGCGCCGTAGCGCTGCGCGGCCTCGGCGGCCGCCGAGGGGTCGGGCGCGAGCACGACCGCGGCGAGGGCGTGCCCGTGCTGTGCGGCGAGCGTGCGGCACCGCGTCAGGACTTCGAGCGAGGCCCGCGTCGGCTGACCGTTCGAGAGCGCGACGAAGGAGAGAACAGTAGGCATGGAAGAGGGAATGGAGGGAAAGGAAGGAGGAGAGGGAGCGACAGGGGCGAGCGGTTTCCGCAAGGGCTGCGTCTTGCGCTCTTCCTTTCCCTCCGCGCTTCCGCTCTTACAGCACGCTCGCTTCGTGGAGGCGGCGGACGACCTCGGCAGCCTGTTCGCTCGGCTCGCCCTCGACGGTCTGCCCCGGCTCGCGCGTCGGCACCGGTTCGTAGGCCAGCACGCGCACCGAAGCCGCGGGCCTGTCGTCCACCGCGACGGTCTCGATAGGCTTCTTCTTGGCCGCCATGACGCCTTTGAGCTTCGGGATGCGCGGGTCGTTCATGTCGTTCGAGCACGTCACGAGGCACGGCGTCGGGAGTGCGATGATCTCCTGCCCGGCGTCGCCTTGCCGGGTCACGACGAGGGTGTCGCCCTCTATGTCGAGCCCGACGGCGTTCGTGGCGTAGGGGAGCCCGAGGCGCTCGGCGAGCATCGACCCGGCGAGGCCGGAGTCCGTGTCCTGGGCCTGCTTGCCGGCGGCGATCACGTCGTAGTCCTTGCCTTCGAGGTGGCGGGCGAGGAGGCCGGAGACGGCGGCCGAGTCGAGCTCGGCGTCTTCGGGCACGACGAGGTGGGTGCCGCGCGCCGCGCCCATCGCGAGCGCCTTGCGGACCGTCTCCGTCGCCCGCTCCGGCCCGATCAGGAGGACGTCGACCTCGCCGCCGTGCTGCTCGCTGAGCACGAGGGCCTCCTCGACGGCGCTCGCGTCGTAGGCGTTGAGCACGACGCGGCCCGCGTCCATCACGAGCTCGCCGCCGCGGACCTGGATGGGGGCCGAGACGTCGGGGACCTGTTTAATGCAGACGCAGAAGTTCATCGGGGGCAGCGGGCGAAGGGTCCGGGGAGCGCGCGGAAGCGAGGCGGAAGCAAGAAGGTAACGCGCCCTCCCCCGCCCGCTCTCGAAATCTGGGCAAACTACCGCTGCATCGCGGGAGTAGCCGGTCGAGACCGAAACGTCGAGACCGAAACTTGGTTCTCGGAACAATGTGGTGGTACTTTGAAGTTGATTGGAAACCCAAAATGACGATATGTATTCTCCTCTCTCAGGGTTGGCCCTTGCGCTATGGCACGAATGCCGGTTCACGTCTACGAGGACAAAGGCTTTGGACGCGTCGTGATGGCGGGTGAGGTGCACGGCGAGGACATCGTCGAGGCAGCGCACGCGCTGCTCACCCATCCCCGCTGGCGGACGAGCTTCGACGTCATCTGGGACGGACGCGGCGTAACGTCGCTCATTCTGGAACCGGACGACCTCGCCAAGATGGTCGAGGCGAAGGCGGAGGTCACCGCCGGCAAGGAGGTCACGATTGCCGTCCGCACACTCGACAAGGAGATGGCGAAGCTCTGCACGCTGCTGCTTCGGGTGCGAGGGCGCGAGGTGAAGGTCGTCGGAACGCTCGACGAGGCGTTGGCCGAGGTGGGGCTAGAGGAGATGCCCGACTTCTAGGCCCCGTCACGTGAATCCGGTTCCTGGCTCGGCGAGGCCCCTGAAGCGCCCTGCGGCGTTGTCCTCCTCGCCCGATGCTACGGCATCTGGCTTGTCGGACGCCTGGCCGGGTCCCTCCAGGGGGCCGGGTCCCTCCGGGGTCTCTCGCTCGCCGACGGACCGACCTACGTGACAGAGCGTAGCGTGCAAGAACGTAGCAGCCCGACCCTCGTTGAGGGGGACCGCTTTCGCTGCTCGGAGCGGAGCGAGGGTAGCGGAAGCGGGGGTCGCCTGCAGGCGACGGTCTCGCACTGTAGGAAATGGCATAGCTTCCCCCGACCCACGGCTCGCCGCACGAGTAGCCATCAGCCCCTTCCGCCGCCTTCGTCTCCCGTTCCTGCTGGCCGTCCTGCTGGGCGTTGCCTACGCGGCGGTCTACGTCCTCGCAGAGCCCGACGCGGGCTCGGCCCGGGCGCTCCGGTGGCTGCTGGCCGCGCTGCTGACCGCCGTGGGCGTGCTCGGGGTGCAGGCCGTGCGGTTCCTCGTGCTCGACGTGCTGTTCGTCCGCACGCAGGGGCACCGCGCCCCGGCGCTGGTCCACGCGGTCGTCGCCCTCGCGCTCTACTTCGTGCTCGGGCTCCTGATTGCCGGCGTCGTGTTCGGGCAGAGCCTGACCGGGGCGATTGCGACGAGCGCCGTGGCCTCGGTCGTGCTCGGCCTGGCGCTGCAGGAGACGCTGGGCAACTTCTTCGCCGGGATCGCGCTCCAGATCGGGCAGCCGTTCCGGCTCGGCGACGTCGTCCGCTCGAACGACCTCAAGGGCCGCGTCGCCGCGTTCAACTGGCGGGCGACGACGATCGTCACCGAGGACGAGTCGCGGATCGTCCTGCCGAACGCGCTCGTGGCGCAGACGCCGATCGAGGTCTTCCCCCGGGCGCGGGCGACCCGCCGCCGGGTGCTCATCCCGGCCCCCTACGAGGTGCCGCCGCAGCGGATCGTCGCCGTCGTCGAGCGCGCCCTCGTCGACGTGCCCGGCGTCGCCGAGCGGCCCCGCCCGCAGATCCGCCTCGCGGCGTTCGACGACTCGTCGGTCGGCTACGAGGTCCTCTACTGGGCCGAGGACTACCTGCGCGTCGGGCAGATCGACGCGCTCATCCGCGAGCGCGTGTGGTACGCCTACGCCCGGAACGGCATCTCGATTCCCTACCCGCACGAGGTCGAGGTCCCGTACGAGCCGCCGGTCGTCGCCGAGGAGGACCCGGTCGAGGAGCGGGCGCGGTGGCTGGACGAGGCGGCGCTCCTGGACCCGTTGATGCCCGAGGAGCGCCGCTTCCTCGCCGAGCAGTCGCGGACGCTGCTCTACAGCCCGGGCGAGACCGTCCTGCGGGCGGGCGATCCGGGCGACTCGATGTTCGTCGTCTACCGAGGGCGCGTCGAGGTCCGGGTGCCGGCCCCAGGCGGGCGGCTGGTCCGCGTCGCCGAGATCGCGCCGGGCGAGGTCATCGGCGAGATGTCGCTGCTGACCGGCGAGGCACGCTCGGCGGACGCCGTGGCGATCGGCGAGGTTGGGCTGATCGAGGTCGGGTGGGCGGAGATGAAGCAGGTGCTCGAGGCCAACAACGAGCTCGCCGAGGCGCTCGCGCGCGAGGAGAGCGAGCGCCTCGCGCAGCGCACCGAAGCCTTCGCCCGCGCCGAGGTCGACGCCGTGCAGCCGATGAACACCGTCTCGATCCTCCAGCGCATCCGCCGCTTCTTCGACCTGGGCAGCGCCCGCTAGAGGGCAGGGTCGGTACGTTCTCCGCTCCCGTTCTCCCTCTCCCCACGTCGTGGCCACATCGTGGGGGGAGGGCCGGGGGTCCGCTCACGAGCAAGAGACTGCGCTGCGCCGCTAGAGTGAGGGACGGTTGCTCGTAGGCCGCGACCCCCCGCTTCCGCCACCATCGCTGCGCTCCGAGCAGCCAAAGCTTTCCCCCTCGTTTGAGGGGGACCGTCCGTCGGACCGTTGAGCGCAGGGACTCGTCCCGGAGCGAGGGGCTGACGGACAGGGGGTCCGCTCACGAGCAAGGGCCTGCGCTGCGCCGCTAGCGCGCCGCCGGGGCAGCCGTGGGGGCGTCGGCGGTGCGCTGCTCGGGGGGCTCGCCGTCGGGGTAGAACGCGAGCGCGGCGGAGTTCATGCAGTAGCGGTTGCCGGTCGGCGGCGGGCCGTCGGGGAAGACGTGGCCGAGGTGGCCGTCGCAGCGGGCGCACCGCGTCTCGGTGCGGACCATGAAGTGGGAGACGTCCCTGAGCTCGCGGACGTGCTCGGGGTCGACGGGCTGGAAGAAGCTGGGCCATCCGGTGCCGGACTCGAACTTGGAGCCGCTCTCGAAGAGCGGGAGGCCGCACAGCCGGCAGGCGTAGAGGCCCTCTTGCTTGTTGTCGAGCAGGAGGCCGCAGCCGGGGCGCTCGGTGCCGTGGTCGAGCAGGATGCGGCGCTCCTCGGCGTCGAGGCCGGCGGCGTCGGCGGCGCGGTCGCGGGCGTCGCCGCGGAGCGGGGCGAGGTCGTAGCCGGAGGCGGAGGTCGTGGACGGAGTCGGCATAGCGGTAGAAAGGGGTAGAGGAGGGGGAGAAACGGCGCGGCTCCAGCGAGGTTCTGGCTGTTCTCGTTGGAGCCGCTGCCGTACTTTAGGCGGTCGCTCACCCCTCACCCGCGCCCGTCCTCCATGCCCGTCGTTCTCCGCCAGGTGCTCATCGGCCTCGGCGTCGTCGCTCTCCAGTGGCTCGTCTTCGGACGGCTCAAGCTATGGGGCGCGTACCCCGACGTGGTGCTGCTCTACGTGGCCTACGTCGCGCTCCGCTTCGGGCGCGTCGCCGGGACCACGACGGGGTTCCTCACCGGGCTACTGATGGACATGCTCTACGGGACGTGGGGCATCTACATGTTCGTCAAGACGCTCCTCGGGTTCATCGTCGGGCTGTTCGAGTCGGAGGGGATGGAGGGGCCGCGGCTCGGGCCGGTCCAGACGGCCGTGGGGACGCTCGGCCTGGCGCTGATCCACAACGGGCTGTTCGTCGTCTTCCTCGCGCTCGCGCACAGCACGCGGACGCCGACGCTGGTGTGGGCGCTGTGGCTCGGCGCAGCCGTCTACACGACGGTGGTGGCGGTCGTGTGGTCCCTCGTTCAGTCTCGCTAGCGGAATCTCGCTAGCGGAGCGCCTCTTCGAGGGTCGTCGCGGCGTCGGTCGAGGCGTCGCGGTACTTGACGATGCACGGGGCGCTGAGGCCGAGGCCGTGCGCGCGCCCGAAGGCCGAGTCCACCGCCCGCGTGCCGGGGACGACGACGGCCCCGGCGGGGATTTCCAGCGGCCCATCGCCCGACCGCTGGCGCATCGTTTCGCGAGCCAGGTCGTAGACCCGCGTCGAGCCGGTCAGGATGACGCCGGCGGCGAGGACCGCGCCTCGGCGCACCACGCACCCCTCGTAGACCCCGCACCCGCCGCCGACGAACACGTCGTCCTCGATCACCACCGGCACCGCGCCGACGGGTTCGAGCACGCCGCCGACCTGCGCTGCCGCCGAGAGGTGGACCCGCTTGCCGACTTGGGCGCAGCTCCCGACGAGCGCGTGGCTGTCGACCATCGTCCCCTCGTCCACGTAGGCCCCGACGTTGACGTACATCGGCGGCATGCACACCACGCCGGGGGCGAGGTAGCTCCCGCGCCGGATGGCCGAGCCGCCGGGACGACGCGCACGCCGCGCCCCAGGCTCAGCGTCTGCGTCGGGTAGGTGGCCTTGTCGAAGAACGCAAACGGCCCGTCCGAATAGTCCACGATGTCGCCGAGCCGGAAGCCGAGCAGGATGCCCTCCTTCACCCAGCCGTTGGCGTGCCACACCCCCTCGGCGTCGGGCTCGGCGGAGCGGACTTCGCCGGATTCGAGCGCGCCGAGCAGGGCGTCGAAGTCGGCGAGGGCGGCGCGGCGGTCGAGGGTCTCGGCGGCGACGTGGCGCTCGATGCGCTGGCGGAGGTCGGACATGTTAGGCGTCGGGGGTGACGGGTTCGATGTGCGGGCGGTAGGCGTCGAGGACGCGGCGGCGGGTCTCGGGCGTGACCGTGGCGAGCGGCGGGCGGACCGACTCGTCCACCAAGCCCATCTCGGCGAGGACGGCTTTCACCGGGCCGGGGTTGGCCTCGAAGAACGACGCCCGCATCGCGTCGAGGAGCGCGAAGTGTTGCCGCCGCGCCGCCTCGAAGTCGCCCCTCAGTCCAAGCCGGACCATCTCCGAGACCGCGCCCGGGACCGCGTTGGCGAGGACCGACACCAGGCCGTCCGCGCCGAGCGCGAGGAGGGGAAGCGTGAGGTCGTCGTCGCCGGAATAGACCCCGAAGCCGTCCGGGCGGTGGGCGATGAGGTCGGCGATCTGGCCTAGGTCGCCGCTCGCCTCCTTCGTGCCGAAGACCGACGGCACGGCCTCGGCGATGCGCAGCGTGGTCTCGGCGGTGATGTTGGAGCCGGTCCGGCCGGGGACGTTGTAGAGCAGGATCGGCGCGTCGGTCGCCTCCGCGATGAGCGAGACGTGGCGGACGAGCCCGGCGGGCGTCGGCTTGTTGTAGTACGGCCCGACGACGAGGAGGGCGTCGGCCCCGGCACGGGCGGCCTCTTTCGAAAAGGTCGCGCTCTGGGCGGTGTCGTTCGTCCCGGTCCCGACGATGACCGGCACGCGCCCCGCCGTGTGCTCGACCGCGACGTCCACGAGGCGGCGGCGCTCGCTGTGGGTGACGGTCGGGTTCTCGCCCGTCGTGCCGAGGACGACGAGGGCTTCCATCCCGCCGCCGATCTGAAAGTCGATGAGCCGGCGGAAGGCGGCTTCGTCGATCCGGTCGTCCGGCGTGAACGGGGTGACGAGGGCGGGGGCGGTCCCGCGAAAGAGAAGAGGCGTCATCGGAGAGGCGAGGGATCGGGGGACTGGAGGGGAGGGGAAGGGCGAGACGGGGGCCGGAAGGGTCGATCCTCAGTCCTCCAGGCCCTCCATCTCCGAAAGCATGTCGTCGAGGGTGAAGAGGCCGGCGCGGCCGTGGACCCACTCGGCGGCGCGGACGGCCCCGGCGGCGAACGCCTCGCGGCCCTTCGCGACGTGCCGGAAGGTGAGCTGGTCCACCGGGCTGTCGAACCCGACGGAGTGCTCGCCGAAGACGGCCCCGGCGCGGGCCGAGGTGACGTGGAGCGCGTCGGCGTCGATCCGTCCGTGCTGCGTCTCGGTCTCGACGCGGGTCTTACGGCCCAGGCCGCCGAGCAGTTCGTCGGCGAGGAGCAAGGCGGTCCCGCTTGGGCTGTCGAGCTTGCCCACGTGGTGGACCTCGTGGACCCATGGGTCGTAGGCCGCGAGGCGGTCGAGCAGCCCCAGCGCGCCCCGGACGGCCCGGACGAGGACGGCCACGCCGAGCGAGAAGTTCGGGGCCCACAGAATCCCGTTCTGCCCTTCCTCGACCCAGCCCTCGACCTTCGCCAGGTCGCCCGTCCAGCCCGTCGTCCCGACGACCGCGTCGAGGCCCCAGAAGCAATACTGGTGGAGGTGGTCGAGCGCCACGTCCGGGGTCGAAAAGTCAATCGCGAGGTCAGCTCCGCTGAGCTCGGCCTCGGGGTCGCGCACGTCCGCGAGCGGGTGCGTCGCGTCGAACCGGGCGACGATCTCGTGGGGGCCGTCGGCGACGACGGCCTCGACCGCCCGGCCCATCCGGCCGGTCCCGACGAGCGCGAGACGTAGGGGTTGTGGCATAGGGACGCGGAGGGTGTTTTCCAGCGCTTCCTTCATTCGCTTCCTTCATTGTAGCCCGCGACTCACATTGTAGCCCGCGACTCATGCGCCGTCGCACAAGGTACGCCCTCGCCCCAGTCATCGTCCTCTGCGCTGGTCTCTCTTCGCGGCCTGCGACTCGGGCTCCGACGCCGGCGAGCCGGGTCCCGCCCCGACGCCGTGGAGCGAGTCCTTCCGGCTCGGCACGCTGGGCCACGACGGGACCAACCTCAACCTCTACGTCGCCGTGGCAGGGCCGGCGGCGGAGGTTGGAACCCAGGCCTCGATCTTCCTCGACGGCGTGCCGGCCAACCAGCAGGGGTCATCGCATGGCTTCGGCGGCTCGCGCGATGTCGGCGAGGAGGACGGAGGCGGTGATCTCGGCGCTCGCGCCCGGCCCCTGCACCACGAGGGGGTCGTCGGCGTAGCGCGCCGTGTGGAAGGCGACGACGTTGGCGGCTCCGCGCAGATCCGCCAGCGGCGACTCCGGCGGCAGCACCGCGATCCCGGCCCGGATCGAGGTCGGGGTGAGGGTGGAGACGTACTGCAACTGAGCGCCGGCGGCGGCGAGGCGGTCGCGCCACCCCGCGTCGGCCTCGGGCAGCCGCTCCCAGAACGCGGCAATCGGCACATCGCGCAGCGCGTCGGGCACGAGCGATTCCACCTCGGCGGCCTCGGGCCGCAGCCCTAGCTCGCGGGCGAGGATGGTCAGCTTCCGCCCCACGTCCTCGCCCGAGAGGTCGGCGCGCGGGTCGGGCTCGGTGTAGCCCGCGTCGGCGGCGCGGCGGACGGCCTCGGAGAACGCCGCCCCGCCGCGCATCGCGTTGAAGACGAACGCGAGCGTGCCCGAGAGCACGCCCTCGATCCGGTGCACCGTGTCGCCGGTGCGGACGAGGTCGCGCAGCGTCGAGAGCACGGAGAGCCCGGCCCCGACGGTGGTCTCGTAGAGGTAGGGCGCTTCGCCGGCCCGGGCCGCCGCCCGGAGCTCCTCGTAGAACGCCGCCCCGAGCGTGTTGGCCTGCTTGTTCGGCGTGACGACGCCCGCGCCCGCCCGCAGCCACTCGGGGTAGCGCCGCGCCACCGCCTCCGACGCCGTGGCGTCGACGACGACGAGGCGCTCGAGGCGGGCCTGGGTGATCCGCTCGGTGAGGGCGTCGAGGAGGGCGTCGGTCGCTCGCGCTTCGGCCAGCCGGTCGAGCGCGGCACCGAACCCGATCCCGGCATCGTCCCACACCAGGTGCCGCGAGTCGGCGAGGCCGGCGAGCCGGAGGTGCAGCCGCTGGCGCTCCAGTAGGTCCGGGGCCTGCCGGCCCAGCAGCCCGAGGAGCCGCCGCCCGATCGCCCCGGCCCCGACGACGACGAGGTGCGCCCGCGTCCGCCGCAGCGCAAACGCCTCGTGCAGCGCCCCGACGGCCTGCGGTGCCTCGGCGTCGCGGACGACCGCCGAGAGGTTGTGCTCGCTCGCGCCCTCGGCGATCGCGAGGACGTTGACGCGGGCGCGCCCGAGCGTGGCGAACATCCGCCCGGCGAGCCCTGCCGTCTGCCGCATCCGGTCGCCGACGCCGGCGAGCAGGGCGAGGTCGGGGAGCGCCGCGAGGCCCCGAAGGTCGCCCCCCTCGCGCTCGCGCTCGAAGGTGCGTTCGAGGACGCGGACCGCCTCCCCCGCGTCGGTCCCCCGGACGGCGAAGCACAGGCTGCCCTCGCTCGACGCCTGGGCGATCAGGAGGACCGGCACCTCGGCCTCGGCGAGGGCCGCGAAGGCGCGGGCCGTGAGGTCGGGCACGCCGAGGATGCCGGCCCCTTCGAGCAGGACGAGCGCCGCGTTGCGGACCGAGGTGACGGCCTTCAGGGTAGCCCCGCTCGGCGGCGGCTCCCCCGTGACGAGCGTGCCCGGGGCTTCGGGGCGGAGCGTGTTCTTGATCCGGAGCGGGATGCCCTTGCGTTCGAGCGGGCGCATCGTGCGCGGGTGCAGCACCTTCGCGCCGAAGTGCGCCAGCTCCGCCGCCTCGCGGTACGAGAGGTGGGGCAGCGTAAAGGCCTCCGGCACGATCCGCGGGTCGGCCGAGAGCACGCCGTCGACGTCGGTCCAGATGACGACCTCGGAGGCACCGAGCGCGCCGCCGAGGATCGTCGCGGTGTAGTCGCTGCCCGACCGCCCGAGCGTCGTCGTGACGCCCTCCTCGGTCGAGGCGACGAAGCCGGTGACGACGGGGATCACGTCGGGGGCGATGTCGGCGAAGCGCTCCCGCGTGAGCCGGCCGGTAGCCTCGAAGTCCACGGCGGCCTCGCCGAACGCGTCGTCGGTGCGGACGAAGTCCCGCGCGTCGAGCGCGACGGCCGCGCACCCGGCCTGCCGAAAGGCAGCCGCGACGAGCGGGGCGGCCAGCCGCTCCCCGGCCGAGATGATGGCGTCCCGGAAGCGCGGGGTGCACTCGCGCAGGAGGTAGACCCCCTGGAGCAGCTCCGCCGTCGCGGCGAAGGTGGCGTCGAGGCGACGGCGGACCGCCTCGCGCTCACCGTCCGGGACGAGCGCGTCGAGCACCTCAGCGTGGCGCGCGCGGAGGGCGTCGAGGACCGCCCGGTGGTCGCCGGTCCGCGCCTTCGCCGCATCGATGGCTTCGAGCAGCCGGTCCGTCACCCCGCCGAACGCCGAGGTCACCACGGCCCGGCGCTCCGGCATCGCCGCCACGAGCCGGACCACCTCGCGGACCCGCTCCGGCGTCGCCACCGAGGTCCCGCCGAACTTGGCAACGCGGAGCGGGAGGTCAGCGGAGACGGGCATGGGCGAGCCGGAGGGGAGGGGCCTCGGAAGATACCGCGCCCGGTCTACGTCCCACCGCGTCTACGTCCCACCGAGGCTTCGACACACTGTGTCTTCGCTTGGTCTCCATTGACACGGCCCGGCGGCGCATGGTAGATTCAGGCCCTGCTCAGCAGCAGTCCACGCTCACGGCAGACCACGGGGCATTAGCTCAGTTGGTAGAGCGCTTGCATGGCATGCAAGAGGTCGGCGGTTCGAATCCGCCATGCTCCACATCCGAGACCCGCCAGGCGACCCCGCTTGGTGGGTCTTTTCGTCGGCCCGGTACCCACGCGCTGGACTGCCGCGAGGCACTCGCCGGAGCCAGCTCGATCCTGACGCTCCTCGGCACGCAGCACTGCCACCGAGGCAGCCACAGCGTCTACGGCGTCGCTCAGCCCGGGAGGCATTCTCCGGGAGCGGCCCCCGTTCCGGTCTCCCTGCCCCGGCAGGTTCCCCTCACGCGGGGTCCCTCGGCGGGACTGCCACGCCCGGACCTCCTCGTCCACCTGGTCTCGAAGCTCCGCCAGCCGCTCCGGCCCAAGCTCCTCTTCCAACGGGGAGGCCGTGCCCGCCTTCATCGCCTCGGCGAAGGCGTCCCCTTCCTCGATCCGCCGGTCTACCTCCTCCTGGTGATCGAAGTAGTAGGCTGGCGCCGCGTGGACGGACCCAAGCGAGAGGTCGTACTCCGAGGCGATGGCCTCGGCGCTCTGTCCCATCCGCTCGTGCCAGACGGCGACGTGCTCGACGGTGATCCGCCGCCCGGCGATGCGGGGCTTCCCGCCGCAGACGCCCGGCGTGGCATCGAGGTGTTTGTCTAGGACGGCCAGGGGCATAGCGCTGTGAGTCGGTGCACAGGTTTTTCCTCTCGCCGGAGCGGGAGGTTCCGCGAGGCACGGCCGGGACCTTCGGCCGGGACCTTCGGCCGGGACCTTCGGCCGGGACCTTCGGCCGGGACCTTCGGCCGGGACCTTCGGCCGGGACCTTCGGCCGGGACCTTCGGCCGGGACCTTCGGCCGGGACCTTCGGCCGGGACCTTCGGCCGGGCGGGTGCGGTAAACCTGCTCCTCCACGCCTCCTGCTGCGCTCCCATGACGGACCTCGTCATCCCTCGCGCCGTGCTCGACGCCGCCCGCCTTTCGACGGACGAGCTCCGGTGCGAGATCGCCGTGCTGCTCTACGAGCGCCGCCGCCTCACGATGGGCCAGGCGGCGCGGCTGGCTGAGATGGACCGCTACCGCTTCCAGCACCTGCTCGCCAGCCGGGAGATCGACCTGAACTACGACGAGGACGATCTGCGCGAGGACCTCCGAGCGGCCGATGACTCCTTCACTCGCCTCGTCACCGAGCACCACGAGACCCTCCTCCATGCCTGGAACACCGGCCCCGGCCCCGGCCCCGCCCGAGACGGCACCCGCGCCCGAAATCGCGTTCGCTCACGCCGTCGGTTCCGGCGTGACCGTCGGGTTCACCGACGGTCGCGTCGTGATCGTCCCGCCCGACTGGCACCCCCGACTCGCCTACGCGACGCCGGAGGAGCGGGCCGAGATCGACGCGCACCCACTCGGACTCCACTGGCCCGCGCTCGACCTCGACCTCAGCCCGGGAGGCGTTCTCCGGGAGCGGCCCCTGTCGGAGTCGGAGGCGACCCTGAGCGCATGGCGAGACCTCATGGACCGGCGGCGGGCGCAGATGGCGGCGGGCGAGGAGCCGGAGCCGCACTACCCCACGCTCCCGCTGCCGGACGGGTGGGACGAAGAAGATAACGGGGACGATATCTTGCCGAGGGCCTGAGCAGCGCGCGCTACCCCATGTTCTCGATGAGGGCGTCGCCGAATTGGCTCGTCTTGAGGAGGGTCGCGCCGTCCATCAGGCGCTCGAAGTCGTAGGTCACGCGCTTCTGGCCGATGGTCTTGCCCATCGCCTTGAGGATGCGGTCGGCGGCCTCTCCCCAGCCGAGGTAGCGCAGCATCATCTCGCCCGAGAGGATCACCGACGAGGGGTTGACCTTGTCCTGCCCGGCGTACTTCGGCGCGGTGCCGTGCGTGGCCTCGAAGATGGCCTGACCGGTGGTGTAGTTGATGTTCGCCCCCGGCGCGATGCCGATGCCGCCGACCTGCGCCGCGAGCGCGTCCGAGAGGTAGTCGCCGTTGAGGTTCATCGTCGCGATCACGTCGTAGCTCTTCGGCCGGGTGAGGACCTGCTGGAGCATCGCGTCGGCGATCACGTCGTTGACGGTGATCTCCCGCCCGTCGTCGGTGGTGATCGTCTGCCACGGGCCGCCGTCGAGCGGCTGCGCGCCGAACTCGTCGCGGGCGACCTCATAGCCCCAGGTGCGGAACGCGCCCTCGGTGAACTTCATGATGTTGCCCTTGTGGACGAGCGTCACCGTGTCCGAGCCGTTGGCGATCGCGTAGCGGATCGCGGCGCGCACCAGACGCTTGGTCCCCTCCTCGGAGACCGGCTTGACGCCGAGCCCGCTGGTGTCGGGGAAGCGGATCGAGTCGACGCCCAGCTCGTCTTCGAGAAACCGACGGAGCTTCTGGACCTGGTCGCTGCCGGCCTCGAACTCGATCCCGGCGTAGATGTCCTCGGTGTTCTCGCGGAAGATCACCATGTCGACGTCCTCGGGGTTCTTGACGGGCGAGGGGACGCCGTCGAAGTACTGCACGGGGCGGACGCAGGCGTAGAGGTCGAGCTTCTGGCGGAGGGCGACGTTGAGGCTGCGGAAGCCGCCGCCGACGGGCGTCGTGAGGGGGCCTTTGATGGCGACGAGGTACTGCTCGATGGCCTCGAGCGTGTCGTCGGGGAGCCACTCGCCGAAGCGGTCGTGCGCCTTCTCGCCGGCGTAGACCTCGAACCAGACGATCTCCCGCTTGCCGCCGTAGGCCTTTTCGACGGCCGCGTCGAGCACGCGGCTCGCGGCGGCCCAGATGTCGGGGCCGATGCCGTCGCCCTCGATGAACGGGATGACCGGGCGGTCGGGGACGCGGAGCGCGCCGCTGTCCATCGTGATGGCGGAGCCGTCGGTGGGCGGGGTGAGGTTTTTCATCGGAGGAGTGGGAGAGTGAGGGAGTGGGGAGAGTCCGGGTCACAGCTTGCCGAAGAGGTCGCGGAAGCGGAGCTCCCAGACCTTGAGGGCGGCCTCGCGGACGATGGCGCGGCTCATCTTGCTCTGGCCCTCGGTCCGCTCGGTGAAGGTGATCGGGACCTCGACGATGCGGAAGCCCTTGCGCCAGGCGCGGTACGTGACCTCGATCTGGAACATGTAGCCGTTCGACGAGATGCGGCTGAAGTCGAGCGCCTCGAAGACGCGCGGGTGGAAGCACTTGAAGCCGGCGGTGACGTCCTGCACGGGTAGCCCGGTGATGGCCCTCGTGTAGATGCCCGCGCCGTAGGAGAGCACCAAGCGCGAGAGCGGCCAGTTGAGCACGCGCACCCCGCCGATGTACCGGCTCCCGAGGGCCACGTCCGCGCCGGAGCGCACGGCCTCGACGAGCAGGGGCAGGTCGGCCGGGTTGTGGGAGAAGTCGGCGTCCATCTCGCAGACGTAGGTGTAGCCGGCGTCGCGGGCGTAGCGGAAGCCGGTGAGGTAGGCCGTGCCCAGCCCCTGCTTGCCGGGGCGCTCGATGAGGTGGACGCGGCCCGGCACGTCGGCCTGAAGCTCGCGCACGAGGTCGGCGGTGCCATCGGGCGAGCCGTCGTCGACGATCAGGACGTCGTAGCCGCCGGGGAGCGCGAGGACGTGCTTGACGAGGGGCACCACGTTCGCCGCCTCGTTGTAGGTCGGGACCACGACGAGCGTCCGCTCGCCCGGCGGGGGCGCGGTGGCGCTGGGGTCGGACGTGGGGCCGGGGTCGAGGGAGGGCAGCACGGCGGCGTGGCGAAGAGGCGAGCCGGGAAGCTACGCACGGCGCTGCTGCGCTGCCAGCAGGCTGGCAACGGGGTGGCGGTGCACCGCCGTGCGGCCTACTCGGCCAGGTGGAAGCGGGCACCGGGAGGCCCCGCCTCGGCCGTGACCTGCACGGCGGGCGCGCCCTCGGCGCGGAGCAGCCGCTCGGCGCGGGCGAGGGCCAGCGAGTCGCCCGCGAGCTGGAGCCGGAGGCGGCCGTAGCGGTCGAGCAGGGCCGCCCACCGCGCTGCCGTCGCCGCGTTGGGCAGCGCCTGCGGCCGGAGGGGGATGGCGGCGACGCGCGCCGCCCCGTCCTCCAGCCCGAGCGCGCGCGTCGCCTGCCGCGCGAGCATCGTCTCGGCCTCGGGGGCGAGGCGCCGGGGCGCGCCGTAGGCCAGCTCCAGCCGCGGCGTCCCAGCCCCGACCCAGAGCGCGCCGCCGATGAGCACCGCGCTGTCCGGGAGCACGAGCCCGTCGAGGACGCCGCCGAGGCGCGCCCGCGCCGTTGCCAGCGTCGCCGGGAGCGCCGGCTCGGGCTCGGCCTGGCGCGGGCGGCGGCCCGGGAGCGCCGCCGCCAGCGAGGCCAGGTCGCCGCCGGAGCTGAGCACCTGGTCGATCTCGAGCGTGACGAACTCGCCGGCCTCGCGGACGACCTCGCGCAGGAGCGTGTCCTTCTCGGCCTCGGTGATCCACGCCTCGGTGGCGACCCGGAGGCGGACCACGGCGTCGTCGCGGTCGTAGGCGATGTCGCGGCCGAGCACGAAGGCGCGGTCGTCGGCCTCGAGCGCGCGCGTGGCGAGGTCGACGGCGTGCTCGACGCGGAGCTCGCGGATCACCTGGCGGAACGAGGTCGTCAGCGGCACCGCCACGGCGGCCATGAAGGCCAGCACCAGGAGCAGGCGCCGGCCCGGCGTAGCGAGCACGCGCAGGCGGTCGACCGCGCGGACGTGGCGGAGGCTCCGGGCGAAGCCGGTGGCGTGCTCCTCCTGGTGCCACGCGCGCGCCGCCTTGAGCACGTCGGCGCGGTGCATCCCGACGAGGAGATAGACCAGCAGCCCGCTCAGCACGATCCCGGCGAGGTTCGCCCCGAACAGTAGGAGGCTCCCGCGCACCAGCCCCCACTGCATCCCGGCACCGATCCCGAAGCCGGCCACGCCGAGGGGCGGGACGAGCGCCACGGCGACGGCCACGCCCGGGATCGAGGCCGAGAGCCGGGTCTCGCGCGAGGCCGAGACCACCGCCCCGGCCATCCCCGAGAAGACCGCCACGGCCAGGTCGAGCGTCGTCGGCCGCGTCCGGCTGGCGATCTCGTCGGTGATGGTGTGGACCGGCAGCAGCGCCGTCAGGAGGGCCGCCAGTGCGACGATCCCGCCGGCCCCGAGCAGGACCGTCGCGCCGGTCTGGACGAAGAGCCGCCCGTCGCCGACGGCGAGCGAGAGCGACAGCCCGAGGAGCGGCCCGAGGAGCGGGGCCACCAGCATCGCCCCGATCACGACCGCCGTCGAGTCCAGCGTCAGCCCGACCGTCGCGATCGCGCCGGAGAGTAGGAGCACCACCCAGAACGGGGTGTCGGTGTCGGTGGCGGCCTCGGCGGTCTCGCGGTAGAGCGCCGGGCGCTCCCAGAAGCGCAGCCCGAGCTTCTTGCGGACCACGCGCTCGAGGAACGAGACGTCGCCGAGCGGCGGCGGGTCGTCCGCCCCAGGCTGCACCCCGTCCGCGTCGCGGGGCTGCACCTCGCCCGGGTCGGGGTCGAGGGCGGGATCGTCGGTTGGGGCGGGCAAAGGCATGGGACGGGGAAAGGCGTGGGGCTGCGGCGTCGGGCTGCGACATCGGGCTGCGGCGTCGGGCCGCGCGCGTGAAAAGCACACCGGGGCGGGACCGAGGAGCAAGCTACCGCCGACGGCGTATCTTCTGCCCGCCCCTCTCTCCCTCCAGCCCCACCCCCGATGGCGAACGAGACCCAAAAGGTTCCGGCGAAGAAGCGCCCGACGAAAGGCAAGCCGGCCAACGGCGCGGCGGAGCAGCCGGCCCCCGCCCCCCCGTCCGACGCCCCCGACGGGGCCGACTTCCGGATCTACACCGGCGGCGGCCACACCCACGAGTCGCTCGGGCTCAGCCAAGACGAGCTGCTCGCGATGTACCGGAGCATGATGCTCCAGCGCCGGTTCGAGGAGCGCGCGGCCCAGATGTACGGCCGCCAGAAAATCTCGGGCTTCCTGCACCTCTACATCGGCCAGGAGGCCGTCTCGACCGGCACCGTCCACGCGCTCCAGCCCGAGGACCCGATCATCACGGCGTACCGCGACCACGGCCTCGGCCTCGCGCGCGGCATGACGGCCGACGAGTGCATGGCCGAGCTCTTCGGCAAGATCGACGGCTCGTCGCGCGGCAAGGGCGGCTCGATGCACTTCTTCTCGGCCGAGCGCCACTTCTACGGCGGGCACGGGATCGTCGGCGGCCAGATTCCGCTCGCCGTCGGGATGGGCTTCGCCTCGAAGTACAAGGAGACCGGGGCCGTCGCCGTCGGGTTCTTCGGCGACGGGGCCATCAACCAGGGCGCGTTCCACGAGGCCGCGAACCTCGCCGCGCTCTACGAGATCCCCGTGCTCCTCGTCTGCGAGAACAACGGCTACGCGATGGGCACCGCCGTGGACCGCGCCGCGGGCGAGCCCGACCTCTACAAGCAGGCCTACGCCTACGGCATGACCGGCGCGCTCGTCGACGGCATGGACGTCTTCGAGGTCTACCACGCGATGGGCGAGCTCGCGAAGCAGGCCCGCGACGAGCACCGCCCGGCGCTCGTCGAAATCCGGACCTACCGCTACCGGGGGCATTCGATGTCGGACCCGCAGAAGTACCGCACCAAGGAGGAGATGGAGTCGAAGAAGAACGAGGACCCCATCGTCAAGCTGAAGTCCTACCTCGTCGACCACGACCTCGCCCAGAGCGAGGCCCTCGACGCGGTGGACGACGAGGTCAAGGCCGAGGTCAACGCCTCGGTCGAGTTCGCCGAGCAGTCGCCGCTGCCCGGCATCGAGACGATGTACGAGGACGTGTACGCGCAGGACGACTACCCTTTCATTGTGTGAGCGACGAACGACGAAGTACGAGCGACGAGTTTTCAGGCTACACGCTCGTCGTTCGTCGTCCGTAGCTCGTAGTTAGAACGCTCCCAATCAAGCATGGCAGAACTCCAGTTTAGAGAAGCTCTCCGCGACGCGATGACCGAGGAGATGGAGCGCGACGAGCGCGTCTTCCTCATGGGCGAGGAGGTCGCCGAGTACGACGGGGCCTACAAGGTCTCCCAGGGGATGCTCGACCAGTTCGGGCCGAAGCGCGTCCTCGACACGCCGATCTCGGAGAACGGCTTCTCCGGCCTGGGCATCGGCGCGGCGATGATGGGGCTGCGGCCCATCGTCGAGTTCATGACGTGGAACTTCTCGTTCGTCGCCTTCGACCAGATCGTCTCGAACGCCGCCAAGATCCGCTACATGTCGGGCGGCCAGCTAGGGGTGCCCATCGTCTTCCGCGGCGGCAACGGGGCCGCCGGGCAACTCGGCGCGACCCACTCGAACTCGACCGAGGCGCTCTACACCAACGTCCCCGGCCTCAAGGTCATCGCCCCCTCGAACCCCGACGACGCGAAGGGCCTGCTCAAGTCCGCCATCCGCGACGACGACCCCGTGCTCTTCATGGAGTCCGAGCTCATGTTCGGCCTCAAGGGCGAGGTCTCGGACGAGCCGGACTACACCCTCCCCATCGGCAAGGCCCGCATCGCCCGCGAAGGGGACGACCTCACGCTCGTCGCCCACTCGAAGAGCTACTGGCTCGCGCTGGAGGCCGCCGAGGAGCTGGCGAAGCAGGGCTACGAGGCGACCGTCATCGACCCGCGGACGCTCCGCCCGTTCGACACCGAGGCCGTCGCCGAGTCGGTCCGGCAGACGAACCGACTCGTCATCGTCGACGAGTGCAGTCCGTTCGGCGGGATCGCCAGCGAGGTCGCCTTCCGCATCCAGAGCCAGTGCTTCGACCACCTCGACGCGCCCATCGCCCGCGTCACGGCCAAAGACACCCCGGCCCCCTACGCGGGGAACCTCATCGAGGCCTGGATGCCGACGGTCGACGAGGTGATCGCGGCGTCGAAAAAGGTGATGTACGCGGATTAAACCCTAGGTATGTGGCTTCGCGCCGCCGCCTGACCGCCAGTGATCTCCTCCTCCGCACTCACCTTATACCCAAACGAAGCACCGTCGAATGGAGAATGCCGCTAACCTCAGTACCCTTGCCGATACTGCCTACGAAGCGAAAAATTATGAGCAGGCTTATCAGTATTACTCGCGCTTGCTCGAAGCCGACCCCTCTGACGAACTGGCTTGGGCAGTAAAGGGACTGTCGGCGGGATGGACTTCTACACCAGATAATCAGAAACTAGACGAGCTAATAGTTAACGTTCGGCAGGCGTTTAAGAACGGACTCAGTGCTTCGCAGAAAGAATGGGTGGTGGACGAGGCCCTCGCTGCTGCCAGGAACTATGTTAAGAAGGCGGAGACCTCATTTGACGAGGGCGTTCGGGAGTTTGATAAGAAGGAAATAGCTCCAGGCGTACTGCTTGCCGTCCACAAAACAGGCAGGCTGTCTTACCAGTTGGACCACGGCAACAAACAGGCTCCCGGCTGGCTCAGAGCGATCGAGGTGATGGAGTTCGCCTGCGAGTCGGCTCCGGCATCGAAGCGATACCGACAGACGATTGCAGAGATCGATAAGCTACTTGCGCACTCGAAGCGGAACGTCAACTACCTTGAGGCTGGACATAGGCAACACCGACTTTTGCAGAAGCGCCAAGAGTTGGTCCAGAAAGCTAAGAAACTGGACTCCCGCTTTGTGTCTCAGCCTGTAGCAAATGCAAACGGCGGCGGCTGCTTCATTGCCACTGCCACCCTCGGCGACCACGACCACCCGTTTGTTGTGGAGCTACGCAATTTTCGTGACGAGGTGCTGCTGCGCCGAAGTTCCGGTCGCACTGTCGTTCGCGTCTATTACACCTTTAGCCCTCCCATCACCGCATTCATCAGGAATCGCCCGCGGCTGCGGTTGCTCTCGCTGAAGCTGTTGATTTACCCGGTGGTGCAATTCGCCCGGAAGAAAAATCGCGCTCGACCGTCAGCCACATAAACCGTCAGCCACATAACCAGCGGCGCACGCCGATGAAATGCTCCACGGCTTTGCCTCGTCCTGTTCTCTTACCTTCACCGGATGAAAGTCCGCGACGTGCTCAAGCTGATCGGGAAGGACGGGTGGTATCTCGCCCGGACCCGAGGGAGTCACCGGCAGTTCAAGCATGACGAGAAGCCCGGCCTCGTGACCGTTCCGGGCAAACCGGGTGACGACCTCGCCCCCGGCACCTACCATAGCATTCGGCACCTACCATAGCATTCTCAAGCAAGCCGGCCTGAAGTGATGAAATACCTCGTCGTGATTGAGCCTACCGGGACCGGGTTCTCGGCTTACTCCCCCGACCTTCCGGGCTGCGTCGCCACGGGACGGACCGAGGCCGAGGTGGAACGGGAAATGCAGGAGGCAATGGCGTTCCACGTCGAGGGCTTGGCGCTCGAAGGGTATCCCGTGCCGAAGCCGTCCACCCGGTCGGCGTATCTCGACGTCGCCGGGGCAGCGTAACTCGTGCTGTTCGCCAAAATCTTCTCGACCCCGCATGCCGAATGCAACGGCACGGCGATGCTCGTATCCACTCGTAACTCGACACTCCCGACATGGCCGTAGCCGTAGAAATGCCCAAGATGAGCGACACGATGGAGGAGGGCGTCCTCGTCGCGTGGCTCGCCGAAGAGGGAGACGCGGTCTCCGCCGGCGACGTGGTCGCGCAGGTCGAGACCGACAAGGCGACGATGGACCTCGAGGTCTACGACGACGGCGTGCTCCTGAAGAAGGTCGTCGAGGACGGCGCGAGCGTACCCATCGGCGGGCTGATCGCAGTCCTCGGGAAGGAGGGCGAGGACGTGTCGGAGCTGTTGGCGAAGTACGGAGGACGGGAGACAGAGGACGGAGGACGGAGGACGGAGGACAGCGAGCAGGCGGAGAGCGGAGAGACCGAGGCACAGGCGGCGGTGCCGTCCGGTGACGGCGCGGCGGAGAGCATCCCGGAGGGCTACGGGCACCAGGGGCAGCAGCCGGAGGCCGAGCCGGTGGCTGCACCCGCTTCGAGCGGAGACGGAGGCGACCGCGTCAAAGCCTCGCCGCTGGCCCGGCGGATGGCCCAAGAGGGCGGCCTCGACCTCGCCGCGCTCCGCGGCAGCGGCCCCGACGGGCGCATCGTCAAGCGCGACGTCGAAGCCGCGCTCGAAGGCAGGGCCCCGGTCGCCGCTCCGGCCGCTCCGGCAGAGCGCTCCCCGAACCGGGCTCCCGACCGCGCCCCGCGTCCGGCACCGACGCCCGCCGCGCCGCGCCCGGCGACCGAAGGCGAGGGCTACGAGGCCGTGCCGATCACCCAGATGCGGAAGACCATTGCCCGCCGCCTCGCCGAGAGCAAGTTCACCGCGCCCCACTTCTACCTCACGCGCGAGATCGACATGGCCCGCGCGGTCGAGGTGCGGGGGCAGCTCAACGCGACCGCCGAGGCGCAGGGGCTGGGCAAAATCTCGTTCAACGACCTCGTCACGAAGGCGTGCGCGGTCGCGCTCCGGCAGCACCCCACCGTCAACGCGTCGTACCTCGAGGCCGAGGGCGAAATCCGGCGGCACCGCGCCGTCAACGTCGCCGTCGCCGTGGCGGTCGACGAAGGCCTGCTCACGCCGGTCGTCCGCGACGCCGACCGCAAGGGCTTGGCGCAGATCGCCGAGGAGACCAAAGCCCTCGCCGCCCGCGCCCGGGACAAGACGATCCAGCCCGCCGAGTGGGAGGGCTCGACCTTCACGACGAGCAACCTCGGCATGTTCGGCATCGAGGCGTTCACGGCCATCATCAACCCGCCCAACGCCTGCATCCTCGCGGTCGGCGCGATCCGCGACGTGCCGGTGGTCGAGGGCGGGGCGGTGGTCCCCGGCAAGCGGATGACCCTCACGCTCTCGTGCGACCACCGCGTCGTCGATGGGGCCACCGGCGCGCAGTTCCTCGCCGACGTGGCGCGCTTCCTCGAGGAGCCGATGAACCTGCTGCTCTAAGCGTTTCTCGTTTTCGTTTCTAGTCAGGTTCTCACCGGCATGAGCAGCCCAGCCCCCAGAAGCGAGGAGCGAGAAGCGCCCCCGCTCCGCCTCGCGCACCTCTCGGACATCCACTTCGGCAAGATCGCCGACGAGCGCGTCGTGCCCGCCCTCGTCAACGAGGTCAACGCCGAGGCGTTCGACCTCGTCGTGCTCTCGGGCGACCTCACGCAGCGCGCCCGGGCGCGCGAGTTCGAGGCGGCCAAGCGGATGATCGACGCCTTCGAGGCCCCGACGCTCGTCGTCCCCGGCAACCACGACGTGCCCGCGTGGTGGCACGACCCCATCGAGCGCATCTTCCGCTCGGCCTCGCGCTTCAAGCGGTTCGTCGGCGACGACACGACGCCGTCGTTCGAGACACCCGGCCTCGCGGCCTTCGGGCTGAACTCGGCGCACGGCCTGACGATCAAGGGGGGGAAAATCCGCGAGCACCACCTCGAGGAGATGCAGCAGTTCTTCGCCGCGCAGCCCCCCGGTGCCTTCCGCGTGCTCGTCCTCCACCACCACCTCACCCGCCTGCGGGCGCTCGGCTCGCACGACGTGGCGCGCGGCGCCACGGACGCGCTCCGGCAGGCCGGGGCGGCGAGCGTGGACCTGATCCTGTGCGGCCACCTCCACGTCAGCCACGTCGAAAACGTCGAGGTCGACCTCGAGCGCGAGCACCGGCTCGTGATCGCAAGCGCGGGCACGGCGACGAGCAGCCGGGGCCGGGGGAGCAACCGCAACGTCAACTTCTACAACCACATCTGCGTCTGGCCGGAGCGCTTCGCCGTCGAGGAGCGCCGCTTCGACCCCGACGCGGGCCGCTTCGGCTCGGAGCGGACGACGCGCTTCGAGCGAGCCCCACGACTCTCGGACTCGCCGGCCGCCGATGCGTAGCTTGGGGCACGCCCGACGCCCGCCCCCGTGCCGCCCCCTGACCTTCCACAGCCCCCGGTGCTGCGACCACCCGCCGAGCGCGAGACCTGCGACAACTGCGGGCACGACGCCGTCGGGGCGTACTGCGCGGCGTGCGGGCAGCAGAACGTCCCGCTCCGGCAGCCGGCCCACCGCTTCCTCGCCGAGGCCATCGTCGAGTACTTCGGGATCGACGGGCAGCTGTGGACCTCGCTCGGGGTGCTGCTCTTCCGGCCGGGCGCGCTCACCGAGGCCTACTTCGCCGGCCGCCGCGTGCGCTACCTCCGCCCGCTCCGGCTCTACCTCTCGGCGACGCTCGCGTTCTTCTTCCTGCTCTCGGTCCTCGACCCCGTCGAGCAGGTCGAGGGGCTGATCTCGCGGGGCATCGAGTCCGAGGAGGTCGGGACGGTGCCGGCCGGTGCGCGCGTCGCGGCGCTCGACTCAGCGCTCGCGGCGTCTCCCATCGCCCGGCGCGAGGCGAAGGTGGATTCGCTCCGCGCGCGCGCCGGCAAGCTGCAAGCCAGCGATGCCGAGGCGCTCGGAGTCCCGGAAGACGACCTCGCCGGCGAGGTAGACAATCCGGAGGACCTGCGGGGCGACGGCATAAGCCGGCGGCTACGCCAGATCGAGTGGCAGCGCAATCAACTCGCGGGGCTCCCGCCCGACAGCGTGATAGACGCCGAGGCGTGGGACGAGGCATCGCGGCTGCTCTATCCTGAGGGCCGCCTCGACCTTGACATGCCCGAGTGGGCACCGCGCAGCCGGCCCGTCGAGCGGCTCGTCGCGTCGCGCACCAAGGCCGAGCGGGCGGCGGCCCTCGCCGACTTCTCCCGCAGCGCGCTCGCCCAGCTCCCGACGGTGATGTTTGTCCTGCTGCCGGTCTTCGCCCTCCTGCTCAAGCTGATCTACGTCCGGCGTGGGTGGTTTTATAGCGAGCACCTGGTCTTCGGCCTGCACACTCACGCCTTCGCGTTCGTCGTCTTCGCGCTCATCGCCGTGCTCCTCGGCTTTGGCGGCGGGTCGGGTGCCGTGAGCCTGCTCGCGAGGGTGCTGGCCTGGTCGATCCCGCTCTACTTCTTCCTGGCGCAGAAGCGGGTCTACGGGCAGGGCTGGCTCAAGACCGGGGCGAAGGCCGTGCTGCTCGGCGGTGCCTACGGGCTGGTGCTGATCGCCGGCCTGGCGCTGGCGATCACGCTCGCGGCGGTGGTGTAGGCGGGTTCGTAGGGGCGGGTTTCAAACCCGCCCCCACGGAAGCGATCCGGCGATGGGAAGCCGTCAGGCCGTCTCGGCGACCGAGGGGCCGGCGGCGGCGATCTCGTCGGCGGCCTCGTCGGCGTAGCGCTCGAAGTTCTTGGCGAACATCTGCGCGAGCTGGCGGGCCTTCTCGTCGTAGGCGGCCTCGCTGTCCCACGTCTGGCGCGGCTGGAGGACGCTGTCCGGGACGTTCGGGACGCTCGCCGGGATGTGGAGGCCGAAGATCGGGTCCTCTGCGGTCTCGACGTCGGCGAGCTGCCCGGCGAGCGCGGCGCGGACCATCGCCCGCGTGTGAGCGAGCTTCATCCGGCTGCCGGTGCCGTAGGGGCCGCCGGTCCAGCCGGTGTTGACGAGGAAGACCGCCACATCGTGCTCGCGGATCTTGCGCCCGAGCATCTCGGCGTAGACGCTCGGCGGTCGGACCATGAACGGCTCGCCGAAGCACGCGCTGAAGGTCGCCTGCGGCTCGGTCACGCCGCGCTCCGTTCCGGCGACCTTCGCGGTGTAGCCGGAGAGGAAGTGGTACATCGCCTGCGCGGGCGTGAGGCGCGCAATCGGCGGGAGCACGCCGAAGGCGTCGGCGGTGAGCATGAGGATCGTGCGCGGGTGCCCCGCTTGGCCCGACTCGCTCGCGTTCGGGATGAAGTGGAGCGGGTACGAGAGGCGCGTGTTCTCGGTGATCGTCGCGTCGTCGAAGTCGATGGCGCGCTCCATGTCGAGGACGACGTTCTCGGCGATCGTGCCGAACTCCCGGGTGGTCGCGTAGATCTCGGGCTCGCCCTCGGGGCTGAGGCGGATCGCCTTGGCGTAGCAGCCGCCCTCGAAGTTGAACACGCCGTCGTCGCTCCAGCCGTGCTCGTCGTCGCCGATGAGGGTGCGCTCGGGGTCGGCGGAGAGCGTCGTCTTGCCGGTGGCCGAGAGGCCGAAGAAGACGGCCACGTCGCGCTCGTCCTCGGGGTTGACGTTCGCCGAGCAGTGCATCGGGAGGACGCCCTCGGCGGGGAGGAGGAAGTTGAGGGCGGAGAAGATGGACTTCTTGATTTCGCCGCCGTAGTGCGTCCCGCCGATGATGACGAGCCGCCGCGTGAGGTGGACGATGATGAACGTCGAGGAGTTCAGCTCGGGCTCGTTGATCCCCTTGAAGTTCGGGAGGTCGATGACGGTGAAGCCCGGTTCGAAGCCCTCGAGGTCGCCCTCACCCGGGCGAAGGAACATGTTGTAGGCGAACATCGAGTGCCACGCGAACTCGGTCACGACGCGGACCGGGAGGCGGTAGCGCGAGTCGGCCCCGGCGAAGCAGTCGCGGACGAAGAGGTCGCGCCCGCCGGCGTACTGCCCCATCTTCTGGAGGAGCCGGTCGAAGGTCTCCTCGGAGACCGGCACGTTGCTCTTGCCCCAGCCGACAGCGTCCTCGGTGGCCGACTCCTTGACCACGAAGCGGTCCTTCGGGCTGCGGCCCGTGTGCGGGTCGGTCCGCGTGACGAGGGGGCCGCCCGCGGCGAGGCGGCCCTCGCCCCGGCGGAGCGAGATTTCGTAGAGCCGGGCCGGGGAGAGGTTGTAGTAGAGCGTTTCCGTGCGCTCGATGCCGAGGTCGGCGAGGTGCTGGAGGAGGTTGTCGGGGGCGTTCATAAAAGTCCGGGAGGGTGGAGGCTGCCGTCGGAGTCGGGCAAAACGTACAAGAAACGAAGCATCAACGGGGGGCGTGGTGGAAGCGTTTCCGAAATCGTGTCAAAGTTTCCACGGAGGACTCTGGCAACGGAGGAGCCCGGCAAAGGACAGCGGACCCCGGCCTTGCGCCCCTGCTGCGCTCCAGGGCTGCTAGTGCTACGACAACTCGATTCTGACAGGCTCTCGGCAGCCCGTGCGCCGCGCGTCGGCATTGACCTCGTCGCCCGATGCGGTGCATCTAGCTCCTCGGTCGCCTTGACTCGCAGCACCCGAACACGCCGATCTACCCGTCATTCTGCTCGTGTCGCAGCACTAGGTTCTCGCGCAGGGTCAGGGAGCGCAGCGACCTCAGCAGGCGATGCGAACGCCTCGGCGATGCCGCTTTGGCGCGGCCCCCGCCCGATGCAGCCGTTCGCAGCCGGCGAGAGCATTCGAGATAGTTTCCAGGCCTGTTCACCGTCTCGCGCGCGGCCCTCTGGCGCACGCACGAGTGCCCCGGCGCGCGGCGTTCTGCTCTTTATATTGCGCCCTGCATCGTGCATCCCCCTGCCTAGCCGCCTGCCGCCCATGCCCTCGCTCCGACGCCTCCGCCTGCTTTTCTGGATCGCGCTCTGCGCTGCCGCTCCGGTGCTGGCGCAGCAGCCGGCGGCCATCCTGCCGCTCCAACTCGACGTGGACCACGCCGCGTTTCGGTACGACGGCGAGACCTCGCTCGTCGAGGCGTACCTCGCCTTCGAGGCGTCGTCGCTGCCCTACGTGCGGAGCGAGGAGCAGTTCGAGGTCGGGCTGCCGGTGGTGGTGTCGCTGCGGCGCTCCTCCACCGTCGACCTCGCGCAGGCGTCGAGCGAGGCCGCCTTCGCCGACACCCTGGCGTACCGCTTCGCCGTGGCGGACACGAGCGGCCTGGTGCAGGGGCAGTACTTCGTGCAGCAGGTCCGCGCGGCGGTGCCGCCGGGCGAGTACGTGCTCGAGGTCGACGTGCTCGGCGACACGGCGACGAGCCGCCTGCCCTTCTCGGCCCGGAGCGACGTGACGGTGCCGGACTTCGAGGACACCGGGGCCGGGCGGGCGATGATCTCGGACCTCACCCTGGCCTCGAGCATCGAGCGCTCCGACGACCGCGCGTCCCCGTTCTACAAGAACGGCCTCGCGGTGCTGCCCAACCCGAACGGCCTCTTCGGCAAAGGCCTCCCGACGCTCTACTACTACGCCGAGGTCTACGGCCTCGACGGCACGCTCGCGGGCGGGGCCTACACCCTCTTCGCATACCTGGCCCCGTCGAACCTCGCGCAGCCGCTCCCGGGCTACCAGCAGCGCACCGAGCGCGCCGCGCAAGAGACCGACGTCGTCGCCGGGCAGTTCGACCTGAGCGGCCTCACGAGCGGGTCGTACTTCCTCCGGCTCGTGCTGCTCGACGAGAACAACGAGGCCCTCGCCGAGCAGGGGCGGAAGTTCTTCGTCTACAACCCCGCCGTCGCCCAGCCCGTGGCCGAGGCCGACGGGGCGTCCTACGAAGCCAACCTCTACGCGGTGATGCCCGAGGCCGAGGTGGACGAGAACCTCGCCCACGCCGGCGTGCTCGCGAACGACCGCGAGGAGGCGCAGATGCGGAGCCTGGGCGACCTGGAGGCCAAGCGCGAGTTCCTCGTCCGCTTCTGGAGCGAGCGCGACGACAGCCCGCTGACGCCGATCAACGAGACCCGCCGCCGGTTCTACGAGCGCATCCAGTACGCCGACGACCGCTACTCGTCTTCCTTCGCCGAGGGCTGGACCACCGACCGCGGGCGCGTCGTGCTCAAGTATGGCCAGCCGTCGCAGATCGACCCGAACCTCTACGACAGCGACACGGTCCCGCACGAGACCTGGGAGTACGACAACATCCCCGGCGCGGGCCGCGCCGTCTTCATCTTCGTCGACCGCCTGGGCTTCGGCGATTTCGAGCTCGTCCACTCGACCGTCAGCGGCGAGGTCAGTATGCCGAACTGGCGGGAGCAGCTCCGGCGGTGAGGCGAGGAGCGGACGAGCAGACGGGCGAGCGAACGGACGGGGGCGGAGTCGAGCGCGCCGCCGAGGTCGTCTGCGCCGGCGGCGTGATCGTCTACCCCACGGAGACCGTCTACGGCCTGGGCTGCGACCCGACCGACGCCGACGCCGTGGCCCGCGTCCGCGCCGTCAAAGGCCGCGACGCGGACCGTCCGATGCTGGCGCTCACCGACGCGTGGGGCCGCGTCGAAGCGTGGCTCGCCGGCCTCACCGACGCGCACCGCCGCCTGATGCAGCACGACCCGCCGCTGCCGGTGACGCTCGTCTTCGACGCCTCGGGCGCTGCGCCGCGCGCGCTCGTCAGCACCGGCGGCACGCGGGCCGGCGGCACGGTGGGGCTGCGGCGGACGAGCGACCTGCTGTGCCGCGCGCTCATCGCCGTGGCCGACCGGCCCCTCCTCTCGACAAGCGCCAACCGCGCGGGGCGTCCCCCGGCCTCCCGCTTCGCCGACCTCGACCCTGCCGTGGCGGGCGCTGCCGACCTCGCGCTGGACGCCGGACACGCGCTCGGCGGGACGCCGAGCACCGTCGTGCGGATCGACCGAGGGCGGTGCGTCGTGCTGCGCGAAGGAGCTGTGGACGCAGCCACCGTGCGGGCCATTGCCGAGGGCACAGGCACCGGGGGAGCAGGGAGCGGTCTTCGAGAGCCTGTTTGAGGAGTTAGAGCGAAGGCAACAACGAGCGAGAAGGGCGCGCTCAAGGCGCGCGAATCCGCAGGATCGGGGAGCACAGCGACCCCACCAGGCAAGCCCGTAGGCTCGGCGATGCGGGCTGGTGCCCGAACCCTCGCCGGGGCTCGGGCGTCTGTGGCGTCGTCGTCCCTTTCGCCCGCCTGGTACGTCATGCCCTCTCGCATTGCCCTCGTCGCCGGAGCCAGCGGTCTCGTCGGCGGCCACCTCGTCCGCCGCCTGCTCGGGGCCGAAGCGTGGGGCCGCGTCGTCACCGTCGGTCGCCGCCCGCTCCCGCTGAGCCATCCGAAGCTGGAGCAGCACACGCTGGACTTCGCCCGGCTTCCCGACGTGCCCGGCTTCCCCCGCGCCGACGACGCCTTCTGCTGCCTCGGCACGACGATCAAAAAGGCCGGGTCCGAGGCGGCCTTCCGGCGGGTCGACGTAGACTACGCGGTGGCCTTCGCGCGGGCGGCCCTCGCGCACGGGGCGAGCCAGGTCCTCGTGGTGAGCGCCCTCGGGGCTGAGGCCGGGTCGCGGATTTTCTACAACCGCATCAAGGGCGAGATGGAGCAGGCCGTCGCCGCGCTGCCGTTCGAGGCCGTGCAGATCGTCCGCCCGGCCCTCCTCCTCGGGGGCCGCGACGAGACGCGCCCCGCCGAGCGGGCCTCGCAGGTGCTCCTCGGCGCGCTCCGCCCGCTGATGGTCGGCCCGCTGCGGGCGTACCGGCCCATCGAGGGCGACGCGGTCGCGGCGGCGCTCGTCGCGGCGGCGCAGGTGCGGCGGCTCGGGGTCCACGCCTACGAGTCCGACGAGCTTCAGCGCCTCGCGCCATAGCCTCGCGCCGCCGCCTCCCGCCGTCGCCTGCCGCCGCCTCGCGGCAGAGACTGTTTGGAAAGGGGAGGGCCTCGTCCTATGTTCCGGAGAAACTGACCTCTTCCTCCTGCAGGCGCTCTCTGAACCATGCGTGCCGACGCAGCTCATACGGCGCTTGCGTGCGCCCTCCTCGTGGTCTTCCTCGCCGCCTGCGACCCGGCCGAGGTGACTTCGGGGTCTGCCTCCGCTGAGGCCGTGCTGCTCGGCGAGGTGACCTCCGGCGCGCGGGTGGCCGGCACCGACTGGGCGTGGATACCGGTGGCCGGGATGACGTGCCGCAGCGGGTCGGGCACGGGCTTCGGGCTGCGGCGCGCGCCCGCCGACGCCTCGCCCGAGGCCGGGCGCAAGCTCGTGCTCTACCTCGACAGCGGCGGGGCCTGCTTCGCGCCCGGCCGGTGCCGCAACAGCAGCCCGGCGTACGACGCCGACGCCTTCGCCGCCACCATCGCCGAGTACGGGCAGTCCGGCATCTTCGCCGACCGGCCGGACAACCCCTTCCACGACTGGAACGCGGTCTACGTCCCCTACTGCACGGGCGACGTGTACATCGGCGACACGACGGACGTGGTCGTGCCCGGCCTCGAGGCCCTCGGCCCGCAGCAGTTCGTCGGCTACCGCAACATGGAGCGGCTGCTGGACCTCATTCAGGGTCAGGCTCGGCAGGCCACGCAGGTCGCCTTCGTCGGCGCGAGCGGCGGCGGGTTCGGGACCATCGGGCTCTACGGCTTGGTCGCCGAGCGGCTCGCCCCGGCTCCGGTCCACCTCATCAACGACGCCGGGCAGCTCCCGCCGAGCGACGCCGTGCTCACCGACTCGCTCCAGCTCCTCTGGCGCGAGGTGTGGAGCCTCGGGGCGGCGGCACCGGACGGATGCGGAACGCCCTGCTTCCAGCCGAGCGGCGACGGGTTCGAGCTCGCCCTTCCCTACCACGCCCAAGCCCATCCCGACCGCCGCTTCGCCCTGATCTCGTACACCTCCGACTGGATCACCCAGTACAACTTCGGGTACCTCAACCCGAACTGCGTCCCGAGCGCGAACGGCGCGTGCATCGTCCCCGACGCCCTCTTCCGGGACGGGCTCCTCGGCATCCGGGCCTCTTTTGCCTCCACCCCCAACGCCGTCACCTATTTCGTCGAAGGGTCGGGGCACATGTCGATCCGCCGCGACGACTTCTACGCCCTATCGGTCGGCGGTGTCCCGCTGAACGAGTGGGTCGGCGACGTGCTTACGGGCAGCGCCGGCCACGTCGGCCCGGCTCCGCGCGACTGACGGGTTCAGGCACCCGGCTGACGGGTTCAGGCCCGGCTCAGCTCCGGCGCGTGACGCGGACGCGGAGCCGCTGGCTGGGTTGCAGCGTCATCAGCGCCCGGGGGACGATAGCGTGCACCTCGTTCAGCAGCTCGAACGAGACTCTCGGGCTGACGGTCGCCAGGAAGCTCTGCCCTTCCAGCAGCGCCATCCGGGCCCCGATGCACGCGCGCGGCCCGGCCCCGAAGGGCAGGTAGGCCAGCCTCGGCAAGCTCTGCTCGCGCTCCGCCTCGAAGCGCTCCGGCTCGAAGGCTCCGGGGTCGGGGAAGTGCTCCGGGAGGTGGTGCAGGATCAGCGGGCTGATGACCAGTTCGGTCCCGGCCGGCACCTCGACCCCGCCGAGCGAGAGGCTGCGCACGGCTTTGCGCCCGAAGGCGTAGCCCGGCGGAAACAGCCGGAGGGCTTCCTTGAAAACCTGGAGCGTGTAGGGCAAGCGCTCCAGGTCCCGGTAGCGGGGCGGAGCCGCACCGAGGACCGCCTGGTGCTCGGCCTCCATCCGGGCGAGGGGCTCGGGGTGGAGAGCGAGGAGCCACCACACCCACGACAGGGCGTTCTTCGGGTTCTCGGCCCCGGCGAGGAGGAACGTGGCGATCTCGTCGTAGATCTGCTGCCGGTCCACGCGGTAGGCCCCCTGCGGGCGGTCCGGGGGAGCCTCGGCCTGGGCGTCCAGGAGCAGGTCCAGCAAGTCGGCCTCCTCGCGCTGCGCGCCGGCTGCGGCTCGCTCGGCTAGGCGCTCGTCGATCATCCGGTTCACCAGGTCGCTCAGGTAGAGCGAGGCGGACTTCACCTGCTCGCCTTCGTCCCACTCGTCGGTGGCGCGCACCCGCTTCCGACCGCCGAGCGAGCCGGTGATCTGCATCATGGCCTCGGTGACGGCGTCGGCCTCGCCGCCGAAGTCGGTCGAGAAGAGGGTGCGGCCGATGACCTGGATCGAGAACCGGCTCAGCTCCCACGTCAGGTCGATCTCCTGGCCGTCGCCCCACCGGGCCTGCGCCTCGTCGGCGCACGCGACCATCGCCGCGACCTGCCGCCGGGTCTGGGCCTTTCCGAACAGGCGTCCGATGAGCTTCTGCTGCCCCCGGTGCGCGGCGTTCGAGCTCGTGAGCATCCCGTTGCCCAGGCCCAGCCCCTCGCCCATGCCCTGGCCCGTCCCCATGACGTGCTTCTGAAAGTCCGACTTCTCGAACGCCGCGGCCCGGGCGATGAGCACCTCCCGGATCAGGTCCAGCCCGTTGACGAGCAGAATCCGGTGGCTGCCCAGGGTGACCCACCCGATCTCCCCGACCTCGAGGCCGGCCTGGTATAGAGCTAGAGCGCGATTTTTCCCACTATCCTGGGATCGTTTCATAGGTCTCAGCAAAGGGCGGTGCGGATACGCTTCGGATGCTCTTCCGGCGGCGCTGCGCTGGGGGCTGCGTCTCAGCCTCACCCGGGGAACCAGGGCGGAGCCTGGGGGCGGCACGCCTGCAGAGCGCCCGAGCCACGGCGAGGCACGCCCGGAGCCGGAGTCTCGGACAATCTAACCCTTTTTTAGACGCGTGCCATTTCGGAAGGGGCCTTAGGAAGCAGAGCAGTTGGATCGGCTGCGTAGCTTCCTGCCATGGCGCAAGTTAATCGCTACTACCGACACGCGAAGCTCTCCGAGCGCACGTTTCGCCAACTCCTCCGCTACTTCGCCCTCGACCTCACCGCATCCGATACCGCACGTCTGACCGGCCTCTCGGTCCGCTCCGTCAATGCGATCTACCTCCGCCTGCGCCACCGCCTGCTCGAAGCCTGTGAACTCGACGCGCCCATCAATGGCACGCTCGAGATCGACGAGTCGCTCTTCGGCCCGCGTGGCGTGCGAGGCAAGCCCGGACGCGGAGCCTCGGGTAAGACCATCGTCTTCGGCATCCTCAAGCGCGGCGGAAGCATCTACACCGAGGTCGTCCCGAACTGCACTAAGAAGACGCTCCAGGCCATCATCCGAGGGAAGGTGGAACCCGGCTCCATCGTTCACACCGACGGCTGGCGGGCCTACGATGGGCTTGTTGATGTCGGCTATGGGAAGCACTACCGGGTTCGCCACAATGAGCGGGAGTACGCACTCGGGACGAACCACATCAACGGCATCGAGAGCTTCTGGTCGTATGCGAAGCGTCGGCTGGCGCAGTTCAACGGGGTGCCAGCCCGTACCTTCCTGCTGCACCTGAAGGAGAGCGAGTTCCGGTTCAACCACCGTCACGATGATCTGTACAAGGTGCTGCTGAAGATGCTTCGGGAGCGTCCCCTCTGAACCTTCTGCTTCCTAAGACCCTCGGAAGTTATAACCCAATCCGTTTGCTCCGCGCGTGATTGCTTCGGCGGCCCCTCCCCCCGGCCCCCTCCCCACGGCGGAGCGTGGGGGAGAAGTGTTGGGAGTGCCTGCTCAACCTGATGCACTTCAGCCGGACTTAGTATTATAGACTGACTATGGATGGAGGAAGAAGGCGAGAACGAGTGCCAGACGGCCAGACAAGGCGCGCAACGCAGCCGATGCCTGGCATTGGCGATGGAGCGCGACGCCGGATGCGGCGGCTGGAGCAGCCCTGCACGTTGCCTTCGTAGTCAGTCTCTTGGAGGTACGGCAGAAGCGGCCAGGGCGCAGCGCGGCGTAGCCCCGTCTTCCTTTACCCGCTGGCCCGGCCTGCTTACCCGACGTACGGCGCGCGATGCTTTTCAACTCGATCGACTTCGTCGTCTTCTTCCCGGTCGTCGTCGCGCTCTACTTCGCGCTGCCCCACCGCGCGCGGTGGGCCTTCCTGCTCGCGGCGAGCTACTACTTCTACGCCTGCTGGAAGGTCGAGTACCTCGCCCTCATCGTCGCCTCGACGCTGATCGACTATCTCGCCGCTCGGGCGATGGGGCGGCGCGAGACGCGGCGCGCGCGGCGGCCCTTTTTGCTGGCGAGCCTCGCCTCCAACCTCGGCATCCTGTTCTTCTTCAAGTACGCCGACTTCTTCGGCGACTCGGTCGAGGCGGCCTTCCGGCCGTTCGACGTCTTCGTCGACATGCCGGTCTTCGACGTGCTGCTGCCGGTCGGGATCAGCTTCTACACCTTCCAGACGCTGGCGTATACGATCGACGTGTACCTCGGCAAGCAGACGGCGGAGCAGCACCTCGGACTTTTCGCGCTCTACGTCAGCTTCTGGCCGCAGCTCGTCGCCGGGCCGATTGAGCGGAGTCAGTCCCTGCTGCCGCAGTTCCGGGAGCGCCACCCGTGGCGGTGGGACTTGGCGGTGGACGGGGTGAAACTAATGGCGTGGGGGTTCTTCCAGAAGCTCGTCATCGCCGACCGCGCGGCGCTGTATGTCACCACGGTTTATGCCGAGCCATCGGTGCATCACGGGTGGCCGACGTACCTCGCCGTCGTGATCTTCGGCTTCCAGGTGTACTGCGACTTCGCCGGCTACACGAACATCGCGCGCGGCGCGGCACGCGTGATGGGGGTTGAGCTGATGAGGAACTTCCGGCAGCCGCTCTTCGCCGTGGACATCGTGGACTTCTGGCGGCGGTGGCACATCAGCCTGACGACCTGGTTTCGGGACTACGTCTACTATCCGATGGGGAGCCGCCGGATGCCGCTGTGGCGACGGGTCGTCAACACCTTTTTCGTGTTCGCGGTCTGCGGGCTGTGGCACGGGGCGGCGTGGACGTTCGTCGCGTGGGGCGTCGTCAACGGCGTCTACATCGTCTTCGGGGCCGTGACTGCGCGGTTCCGCGCGCGGCTTTGGGACCGCGCCGAGGCGGTCGTCGCAGGGGCAGAGCCGCGCCCCGCTGCCCAGGGGTTGAGCCCTCCATCGGCCATTCGCGCGCGCGGCTTTGCGGTGGTCCGTCGGTTCATCAGCACGCTCATCGGGTTCCACCTGATCGTCTACGGGCTGGTCTTCTTCCGGGCCGAGTCGATGGGGGATGCGTGGACGATGTTCGCCCACACCTTCAGTTTCCCGAGGACTCACATCATCGTCGGGATAGAGCGCTACGAGTTCGTGCTCCTGTGGCTGGCGGTGGGAGTGCTTCTCGTGGTGGACTTGGTCGAGACGAGGGAGAACGTCCGGGCGGTGCTGAAGCGTCGCCCGGCGTGGGTCCGCTTCCCCCTCTACGTCGCGCTCGTCGCGGCGACGCTGATGTTCGGCGAGTTCGGGGCGCAGGCGTTCGTCTACTTTCAGTTCTAAGCGACGGGCGTCTTTCGGATGGGCTGCGCGGAGCCGATAGAGAGGGAGACTCCTCGCGCTTTGCTTCTCACCGCCTATGCTGTCTCGTCTCGCTCGCGCCTACGGAGCCTTTCGGCTCGTGCTTGGCGGGCTGCGTAGTCTGAAAGATTTATACCATTTCTCTGCATGACTGAGTCATTCCCGCGCAGGCGGGACTCCATACGGCGAGGGCGCGTGGCTCAACCCTCGCATGGTTCCCCGCCTTCGCGGGGATGACTTGACGTGGCGGAGGGCGCACAAACTCAGCGATTTGGTATTAGTCCTGTACTGGAACGAACTCGAAGAGCTTCCGCCGGAGATCGGGCAATTATAAAAGGTGCAGGATCTCAAACTAGGCTGGAACCGGATCACGGACTTGCCGGACGAACTGACGCAATCAGTTGACGGAATGGTACGAGTCGCTGCCTTACCATTGGCCGAAAGAGCTAGGCTCTGTCACGTAAGTCGGTCCGTCGGCGAGCGAGAGACCCTGGAGGGACCCGGCCAGGCGTCCGACGAGCCAGATGCCGTAGCATCGGGCGAGGAGGACAACGCCGCAGGGCCCTTCAGGGGCCTCGCCGAGCCAGGAGCCGGATTAACGTGACAGGGCCTAAAGCCTTGTGATGCGCCATAGCGCTGGGGCTACAGTAGCGTCGAGGCTACAGTAGGGTCCACGGCGCGCCGCCGGAGCGCCAGCCGCCGCGCGCCATCCGAGGCGTCGTAAAGGCCCAGCCGCCGCGCCCGTGCCGGTCGAGGACGATGAGGCCGCCGGTGGCGGGGCCGGCAGTGCCGCGCTCGCCCGGGCCGCGCACGTCGCGCCGCATCCGGCTCAGCCCGGCGACGGCGGCGGCCTCGGGCGAGGCCCCGGCGGCGACGGCATCGACGGCGCGGCCCGAGAGGAGGACCGCGGCGATGGCCTCGCCCCAGCCCGTCGCGCTCGCGGCGGCTTCGGCGTCCGCGTAGAAGCCCGAGCCGACGAGCGGCGAGTCGCCGACGCGGCCCGGTCGGACGAAGGGCGCGCCGCCGGTCGAGGTGGCGGCGGCGAGCGCGCCCGCCGCGTCGAGGGCGACGCAGCCGACGGTGCCGCGCGGGTAGGCCTCACCCGAGAACGCCCGGCTCGTGTGGAAAGCGTCGGTGTCCCGCAGCGCCGCGAAGCGCTCGCGCTCGCGCTCGACGACGAGCGTTCCGTTGGCGACGAGCTCGATGCCGACCTCCTCGGCGAACGCTTCGGCTCCGGCCCCGACGAGGAGGCGGGCCTGCCCATCGTCTTCAAGCAGCCGGTGGGCCACGCGGACCGGGTGGGCGATTCGGCGGACGTGGGCGACGGCCCCCCACCGCAGCGTCGCGCCGTCCATCAGCCCGGCGTCGAGTTGGGCCTGCCCGGAGCGGTCGAGCACGGCCCCGCGCCCGGCGTCGAAGGCCGGGTGCGCCTCGAGCACGGCGACCGTCCCGGCGACGGTGTCGAGCGCCGAGGCTCCGGCCTCGAGCAGGCTGCGCCCGCGCGCGAGGGCGTCGGTCAGCCCTTCGACGTGGGCTGCGGTCTCGCCGTGGGGGATGTCCCACGCGCCGCCGTGGACGAGCAGCGCCGGCCCGCCCGGCGGTGGGGCTTCGACCGAAGCCGAGGGCATTGCCGAACGAGGACTCGTCATCCGAACATCCCGAAGGCGTTCTCGAAGTGCTCGATCCGGGGCTCGCCCGAGGTGAGGAGCACGGCGACCACGTCGAACCGGACGAGCGCGCCTTCGAGCTTCGTCTCGTGGAGGTAGGCTTCGGCGACGCGCATGATGGCCTCCTGCTTGTCCCGCGTCACGGCCTCCTCGGGCCGCCCGTAGCCCAGCCCGCGCCGCGCCTTCACCTCGACGAAGACGAGCTCGCCGCCCTGCGTGTAGTCGGGGTACGGCTGGAAGCAGACCAGGTCCACCTCCTCGCGGCCCCATCGGTAGTTGCGCTCGATGATGCGGTAGCCCTTTGCCTCGAGGAAGTCCGCGGCCAGGGCCTCGCCGCGGTCGCCGGTGGTTTTGGTGGAGCGCTCAGCCATCGCCCCCGGCGTTGCCGCCCCCGGCGTTGCTGTTTCCGGTGCGCTTCTGGCCGAGGCGGGTGGCGAAGCCGGTGAGCTTCTGCACCTTGCGCGCGTTGCGCTCGTGCAGGAACGGCAGCAGCGCCTCGGTGAACTCGTCGAAGACCTGCATGAACTCCTGCATACTCTCCATCCGCCCGAGGAAAGTCGCCTCTTTGGGCGAGAGCGTGCCGCCGGCCTCGAGCTCGGCGATGCACGCCGTCAGGGCCTGCTCGACGGGCTTGATCTCGCGGCGCTGGCGCTCCTGGATGATCGTCGTCGTGATCCTCCAGATGTCCTTCTCGGCGACGTAGAAGTCCTTCCGGCTGCCGAGCTGGTGGACCTTGCGGACGAGGCTCCAGTCGACGAGCGAGCGGAGGTTCATGTTGGCGTTGCCGCGGCTGATCTGGAGGCGCTCCATGATCTCGTCCGTGTCGAGCGGGCGCTCCGCTGCGTAGAGCAGGGCGTGGAGCTGCGCCATCGTCCGGTTGATGCCCCAGTGGGTCGCCATCTCGCCCCAGAGCAGGATGAACTGCTGGAGCGCCTGCCGGTGCCGCTCGCTCAGCGCTTCGTCGGCGGGGGCGGGCGGGCCGGGGGGGACGGGGCGCTCGTCGGGCATGGGGGCGGGGGCAGGACGCGAGGTCGGATGGGGGAAGATAGGACGATCCGGGGATCGGAAGACAGAAGACGGTGGACAGGGAGGCCGTGGCCTCGATAGCTTCGTAGGTTCCTCGGCCCTCGACTCTCATTCCCGTGCCCCTCATCACCCTCACCACCGACTTCGGCCTCGGCGACGCCTACGTGGCGGCGATGAAGGGCGTCATCCTCTCGGTGGACCCCGGCCTCCGCACGGTCGACGTGTCGCACGGGGTCGAGCCGCAGGACGTGATGGGCGCGGCCTTCGTGCTCCGCGAGGCCGCCCCCTTCTTCCCGGCCGAGACGGTCCACCTCGCCGTCGTCGACCCGGGCGTCGGGACGGCGCGCCGACCGATCGCCGCGCGGATCGGCGGGCAGGTGTTCGTCGGGCCGGACAACGGGCTGTTCTCCCTCCTGCTCGACCCCGGCGCGGCGGCGGGGTCGGGGTCGGGGGAGCCGGAGGCCGTCGTCGTGCTCGACCGCCCGGCGTTCTGGCGGACGCCGGAGCCGAGCCGGACCTTCCACGGGCGCGACATCTTCGCCCCCGTCGCGGCGCACCTCGCCTCGGGGCGCGCGCTCGACGAGGTGGGCTCGCGGACCGACGGGCTCCGGCGGCTCCACTGGGTCCGCGCCCGCGCCGACGAGGAGGGCATCCAGGGCTGGGTCGCCCACATCGACCGGTTCGGGAACGCGGTGACGAACGTCCCGGCGGCGCTCCTGCTGGCGCACCGGGCGGGCCGCCCGCTCAAGTGCTACGTCGGCTCGACGATCCTGAGCGGCCTGCACGAGACCTACGCCGACGTCGAGGAGGGCGAGCCGGTGGTGCTCGTCGGCTCGTCGGGGTGGCTTGAGGTCGGGGTGCGCGACGGCAGCGCCGCGGCGCTGCTGAGTATCCACAAAGGCAGCGCGGTCAACGTCGTCTTCGGGGACCGGGACTGACCCCGCCCGGCGCTTCGGCAGCCGGGTTCGTGCTATTTTACCTCCGCTCCGCAGCCTCTCGGGTCTCTCGCTCCTATGGTTCCGCTCGCCCTCGCCTCCGCCGACCTCCCGGACCGCCCCGACCGCCCCGACGGCGCGCCGGACGACGGGACCGCGGCCCCGGAGCCGAGCGCGGAGCCGGGGCCTGGGCCAGAGACCAGGCTCCGCTCTGGGCCGGCACCACGCTCTCCCGCCGAGCCCGACATCCCGCCGCCGGGCCTGGACGACCTGGCCCCTCCTCGCGCGCACCGTCCGCCGCCGGCCCCGCAGCGGCGCGCGCCGGTGCAGCGCGTGGTGCTCGCCCTGCTCCTGATCGCGGCAGCGGGGCTGATCGGCTACATCCTCTCGCGGCCTGGCGAGGCCCCCGGCGGCCCCGACGTGCTCGCCCGCTCCGTCGAGGCGGCGGGCGACCTCCGCCACATCCTGGGCACGGACCAGCCCGCCGAGGCGCAGCAGTTCGTGCGCGACGAGTTCGGGTGGCGCGTCGGGGTGCCCACCTTCGCCACGGCTACGCTGCGCGGCGTTGCGATTGCCCGGACGGCCCCGGCCGTCGAGGTCCCCGTCTTCCTCTACGCCGACGGGGACGGGCGCGACGTGGCCGTCTTCGCCTACAGCTACGCCCTGCTCGACCAGGTCCCCGACCGCCTCACCCTCGCCCGCGCCGACTACGACGAGCTCGACGTCGGCGTGCCCGTCGTCCGCCGCGTCGGCGGCACCGGCGTGCTGCTCTGGCGCGACCGCGACGACATCTACGTCGCCGTCACCGACCTCCCGCCGGCCGTGCTCCAAGAGGGCCTGCTGATGGAGCGGTGAGACGGAGGGCAGCCGGGAGAAGACGGGCGCGCGGCGGCGGCTCTCGTTAACTTGGCCGGTTCGCTTTGCCCACGGCCCGGTCCCTTCGATGCTCCTCCGCGCTCTCGCCATCGTGCTCCTCCTCGCCGGCTGCGCCGAGCCGCCCGCGCCCGACCCGGCTCCGGCAGAAGCTCCGGCAGAAGCTCCGGCAGAGGCTCCAGCCTTCGCCCTCGTCACGAAAGCCGACTCGCTAGCGATGCGGGTCGTCGAGGCGTCCGGCGGGTTCGAGGCGTGGCGCGCGCTCCCGGCGCTGCGCTTCTCGTTCGGGATCGAGCGCGGCGGGCAGCAGCAGATCGCAGCGCGGCACCTGTGGGACAAGGCCCGAGGGCGCTACCGCGTCGAGTGGCCCGGCGGCGAGGACTCGACCTACGTCGCGCTCTTCTCGGCGTGGCCGGACAGCGGGCGGGTCTACCTCAACGGTACCGCCCTCGACGGCGAGGCAGGCGCCGAGGCGATGGACGCCGCGCAGAGCCGCACCATCAACGACACCTACTGGCTCGCCGCCCCCTTCAAGCTCTTCGACGACGGCGTCGCCCGCACCCACGTCCCCGACTCGTCTGACGCCGCGACCGAGGCGGTCCGCCTGGACTTCGACGGCGTCGGGATGACGCCGGGGGACCGGTACTGGCTGTTCGTGGACCGGGAGACCGGACGCCTCGTGCGGTGGACCTTCATCCTGGAGGGCGACACGACGCCTCGCTCCTCGACGTGGACGGCGTATCAGCCGCTCAGCGGTCCGGGCGGGCAGGTCCTGCTGTCGGCCCGCAAAGAGGTCGTCGGCGCGCCCGTCGCGATCCTCACCGACGAGCTTCAGGCTCCGCCCGCACCCGGCTCGGCGTGGTTCACCGATCCGCAGCCCCGCCTGTGAGGCTTCTAGACCCTAGTCAGCTGCTCAACCCTTTGTCGGTCGATCGGGTCGAGCCTTCTGGAAGAGAAATGCAGCGGGGAGCATGGCGAGCGTGTTCAATGGCGGAACAAAAAAGGCCAGTGCGAACGTCACGGCGGCGCACGAGGTAAGGACCGCTGCCCGAGTCCGCAGGCGCGCGCATCTGCGCGCGCGTTACGGTCACCGTATGCAGTTCGTGGTGGCGCAGGAAAGGTCGCCGTGCGCAGCGCGAGTACCAATGCGATCGCAAGCAGATGCCCTGCATAGACTGCCGCTGCGGTCGCCGTGTGGCCGTAGCTGCCCATCAGCGCGCTCGTGAAAGGGAACAGCGTGATGAGGCTGAGCTGAAACAACTCGATGAACACGAGCCGAGCATCGAGCGCTTCGACAAGGTGGTAAAGCCGCTGGTGCGCGATCCAGAACAGGGCGACCACCCAGAAGCTTAGCAGCCACGTTCCGACGTTGGGGACCAGGCCGAGCAGCACTCCGCGGAGTGCTGCCTCGGTCGCGAGCGGCTCGCGCGGCAGTGACAGATTGAGCACGAGCAGCGTGAGCGCAATCGCATAGATGGCATCGCTCAGCGCGTCGAGGCGATGTTTCGTCACTGCAACGCCCGGCAGCGGGGGTGCTGCGCCACGAGACGTGTGCTGAGGGGTACGACGGGCCATCGGGGCGTACCGAGCGTTTAGGGCGACGTGCTGAACCCGTACCTCCGGTCAAGCCGCCTGCGGAGGAGGGGGAGGACCAGAAAGGGCGAAAGCGTTAGGAGACCGAAAGCCCACCACGGGTACTCGAACCCGAGGCGCATCAGGACTTGGTTCACGCTCGCCACGACGACGAAGGCGACCGAGATGAGCATGGCCCGGTAATGATACTGTCTCCACCGTCGCCCGAACCGCTCTCTCCGCCACAGCGGTAGCAGGCCCAGCACGACGAAGGTCGCGCCGAGCGCGTTGAGCACTTCGAAAGGAGAGACGCCGGGGCGTTGGGCACCCAGAAAGGCTCCGGTCGAAGCGAACGCGAGCCACCCGCCGACGTACGCTCGGCCGATCCTCCGGTGGATTGGCGTTCCGTTCGGATACTGAACAGCGCACGGCCCCGCGACGAGCGCGACGGTGGCTGCGGCGATGTGGACGACGACGAGCAGAGTTGGCATCCCGAAGGGTGGAGAGCCCGAGGGGGCCTCACACTCGCGGACTACCGGCATAGTTTCTCTGGTTGTAGTTGGCTCAGTAGTTGGCTCGTCGGCTAGGCAGCGTAGGATGCTGAAGTCGGGCGGCCTTCCGCCGCTCCGGGCGCGCCGGCCCGAAATCGCCGCCCGATTTGCAACTCGTTTCCAGGGGCGTAACGCCGGGATTGCCCCGCCGCGTGGCCTGTAGCTCTGACGCCCTCACGCGACGGGCCGAGGACTGAACGCGGTCTCGCTCGGCACGGCGGAGGCGACCGGTTCGGCTTCGTCGAGCACGATGCGGAAGGTGGTGCCCTGGCCGGGGCGCGTCTCGGCGAGCGTGAGCGTGCCGCCGTGGTAGTCCTCGACGATGCGCTTGGCGAGGCTGAGGCCGAGGCCCCACCCGCGCTGCTTGGTCGAGAAGCCGGGGCGGAAGATGTGGCGGGCGGCGCTCCGCTCGATGCCCCGGCCCGTGTCGCGCACGTCGAGCGTCACCTTGCCGCCCGCGCTGCGGCCCGTCACGGTGATCGTCCCGGCCTCGCCTTCGAGCGCGTCGAGGGCGTTCTTGAGGAGGTTCTCGACGACCCACTCGAAGAGCTCGCGGTTGGCGCACACCCACAGGTCCGGCGGCACGTCCACCTCGAGGCGCACCCGGCGGCCGGCGGACGGCATCCGGCGGCGGATGTAGTCGGCGATGGCCTCGGTGATCGGCGCGAGCGGCTGCGCGTCGAGCGCCGGCACCGAGCCGATCTTCTGGAACCGGTCCGCGACGCGGTGCAGGCGGCCCACGTCTTTGTCAAGCTCGCTGGCGACCTCCTCGTTCGGCACGCCGCCGCCCGTGCGGAGCAGCTCGGTCCAGCCCATGATGCTCGAGATCGGGGTGCCGAGCTGGTGCGCGGCCTCCTTCGCCATCCCGACCCACAGGCTCGACTGCTCGCTCCGGCGGACGTAGCTGAACCCGAGGTAGCCGACGAGGATGAAGAGGCCGACGAAGAGGAACTGCACGAACGGGAACCACCGCAGCGTGCGCACGGTGGCGCTCTCGCCGTAGTGGATGAGCTGCTCGCCGTGGCCCTCGCCGAGGTAGAGCCGGATCGGCGGGTGGATCGCGTCGAAGGCGGCGGCCTCGCGCAGGAGCGCCGCGTCGATCTCGGCCTGGGTGAGCGATGAGTCGACCTCCACGTTCCGGCTCGTCACGACGGTGCTCAGCGTGGTGTCGGTGATGATGGCCGGGACGTAGAAGCGCTCGGGCTGGACGATCTCGTTGAAGACGAAGTTGATCTCGTCCGAGGCCGGCATCGAGCGCGCCCACCGGAGGGCCGCCCGGAGCGAGTCCCTGCGGCGCGGCCGCTGCTCACCCCCGTCGTCGAGGAACCGTTCGAGCTGGGTGAACGCCGTCTGGTACGGGTTCTCCGAGTTGACCTGCGTCTGGTACTCGATGGCGCGCGCCCACAGTTGGATCGCCTCCTGCTCCTGGCGCATCAGCCGGTTGGCGAGCCCGTTCGTGTACCACAGCGACGCGACCGCGATCAGCACCGCCGCCACGATCAGCCCGAGCTTGATCTTGACCGAGGTCCGGTAGGCTTTCATGAGCGGAAGAACGGACGCATGGAGGAGCGGAAGATACTGGCGTGATGCCCCATCTCAGGGCAGACGCACGCCTCCACGTCTTTAGGTCTTCTACCAAGTCGCTGAGTTTGTATGCCACCCCCTACTTCGTCATTCCCGCGAAGGCGGGAATCCAGCAAGGTTGCCTGTCCGCTCTGGATTCCCGATCAAGGTCGGGAATGACCCATTAATTCGGAGAACTGGTATTACTGTATCCGCTTGAGTAGTCATCCCCGCGCAGGCGGGGACCCACAGGTTTCGCAAGCCCGATGGGTCCCCGCTTTGGCTTCGCCGTTCTGCCATGCACCCGCCGAGAATGAGCATCACCAGGAAGCAGGCAACGCACATCTCTTCGGCCACCGCCCTCTTCCGTCCTGCCTCGCGTCCGCTCTTCCCACCCTCAGACGCGCAAGGTTTCGGCGCGCTTCGGCCCGGTCGAGACGGTCGTGATGGGCACGTCGAGGAAGTCGGAGACGAAGGCCAGGTAGTCGCGGGCGTCGGCGGGGAGGGCGTCGACGGTCTCGGCACCGGTCACGTCGCCGAAGCCAGGGAAGCTCTGGTAGACCGGCTCGGCGCGGCTGAGGGTGGCAAGGTCGTTCGGGAAGCGGTCGGTCAGCTTGCCGTCGATCCGGTAGCGCGTACAGACCTTCAGCTCCTCGAGCCCGGCGAGCACATCGAGCTTGGTGACGGCGAGGTCGGTGAAGCCGTTGAGCGTGGCGGTGTAGCGGAGCGCGACGAGGTCGAGCCAGCCGCAGCGGCGCGGGCGGCCCGTCGTCGCGCCGTACTCGTGGCCGACGTCGCGGAGCCGTTGCCCGACGCCTTCGGCGTCCCGCTGCGGGTCGCCGTCGAGCTCGGTCGGAAAGGGGCCGTTGCCGACGCGCGTCGAGTAGGCCTTGACGATGCCGATGACGCGGTCCACGGCGGTCGGCGGGACGCCCAGCCCGGTGCAGCAGCCGCCGGCGGTGGGGTGGCTGCTGGTCACGAACGGGTAGGTCCCGAAGTCTACGTCGAGGAGGGAGCCCTGCGCGCCTTCGGCGAGGACGCGCTTGCCGTCTTTCAGCGCGGCGTTGAGGTACTCGGTCGTGTTCTTGACGAACGGGTCGATCGCGCGGTCGAAGGCGACGTACTCGTCGATGATGGCGTCCACGTCGAGCGTCTCGGCGTCGTAGACCCCGCGGAGGAGGGCGTTCTTCTCGTCGATGGCGTCCCTCAGCTTGCGGCGGAGCACGTCGCGGTCGAGGAGGTCGACGACGCGGATGCCGGTGCGGGCGAACTTGTCGACGTAGGCCGGGCCGATGCCGCGCCCGGTGGTGCCGATGGCCCCGGCGTCGCGGTAGCGCTCGCGCGCCTGCTCTACGGCCTTGTGGTAGGGCATGATGAGGTGGGCGTTGTGGCTGATGAGCAGCCGGCCCTCGACCTCGACGCCGAGCTCTTTGATGGTGCGGATCTCCTCGATGAGGGCCACCGGGTCGATCACGACGCCGTTGCCGATCACGCAGGTCGTCGCGGGGTGGAAGATGCCGCTCGGGACGAGGTGGAGGACGAACTGGTGCGTGCTCGCCCCGTCGTCCCACGCGATCGTGTGGCCCGCGTTCGCGCCGCCCTGGTAGCGGGCGACGACGTCCATCTCGGGCGCGAGCAGGTCCACGACCTTGCCCTTGCCCTCGTCCCCCCACTGGCTCCCGATAACTATTGTGACTGGCATTTTTTCAGAGGGCAGGAGGCAGAGGGCAGCGGGCAGAAATCTTATGCTTCATCGGCAGAGCGGAGCCAGGGCTTGGGATTTCGCATCATCGCTCCGAGCATGCGCCCGACATGCTCTGTAAGGTCGCGGAGCCGATCCTGCACGGCGTCAGGTATGTAGCTACAGCCTTGAGCCGTTCGAAGCCAGTGTTGCGTCTCCGCAAGTTCGGCATCGGCATCGGAGAGTTTGCTGATGAAGTGGGCTTCGTAGCGACGCTTCCGCCACGCTTCAGCTATGGTCACGCTTCAGCTATGCTCGCTCCGACCGAGCGCGACGAGCGTCGAGCTTGATCCGTAAGGGCATCCTTCTCTTCTCTGGGCCGGCTTTCCGAGAGTTCGAACACCTCCTGCTGCAAGGCGAATGCTTTTCGGTACACCTTCAACCGCTCGAAGTGCCCGATCTGCTCACCCATATTCCTTCTCTTCAGGCCACGACCCTCTGCTCGCTACCTTCTGCTTTCTGCTCGCTATCCCTCGGCGGCCGGCTCCTCGTTGTAGCTCTCGACGGCCTCGTCGACCGAGTCGAAGTGCTTGAAGACCGTCAGCAGCTTGGCGATCATCAGGAGGGACTGGATGCGGTCGGTGGCGTTGGCGAGGCGGAGGTCGCCACCGGCGTTGCGCATCGTGGCGAGGCCGCCGATGAGCATGCCGAGGCCGCTGGAGTTCATGAAGCGGACCTTCGAGAGGTCGATGACGAGGTTCTGCTGGCCGGCCTCCTTGAGCTCGCGGAGCTGGTCGTGGAGCTTCGCGCCGTCCGGGCCGCCCATCACGTCGCCTTTGAGCTGGAGGACGACGGCGTTGTAGCGCTCTTCGGTTTTGAATCGCATGGCGGTTCTGTTGGGTGAGGGAGCGGTGGGGGGAGCGGCTGAGTGGGCAGCGCCTCGGCCGGGTGGGGCCTCGGCAAGGTATGAAAGAAATCCTTCACTCAGTGAATCCCCCCTTCGCTCATCGGGCCAGCGCCCGCTGCTTCAGCTCGACCAGCACGGGGGAGGCGACGAAGATCGACGAGTACGTCCCGATGGCGATGCCGACGATCAGCGCGAAGGCGAAGCCGCGCAGCACCTCGCCCCCGAAGATGAAGAGCGTCAGCACCACGATCAGCGTCGTCCCCGAGGTGACGAGCGTGCGCGAGAGCGTCGAGTTGATCGAGCGGTCGACGACCTTGGCGTAGTCCTCGGTCTTGAACAGGTTCGTGTACTCGCGGATGCGGTCGAAGACGACCACCGTGTCGTTGAGCGAGTACCCGACGATCGTCAGCAGGGCCGCGATGATGGCCTGGTCGATCTGGAGCGAGAACGGCAGCAGGTGGTGGAACATCGAGAAGATGCCGAGGGTGATCGTCACGTCGTGCGCGAGCGCGGCGACGGCCCCGGCCGAGAAGCGCCACTCGAAGCGGAGCATGATGTAGACGAAGATCACGAAGAGGCTGGCGAGCACCGCCCACAGCGCCCCCCGCTTGAGGTCGTCGGCGAAGCGCGGCCCGACGGAGTCGATCTTGACGACGTTCGTCGCGGCCTGCGGGTAGGCGGCCCGGAGGGCGTTCTCGACGTTGGCCTGGATCGCGTCTACGTCGTCGCCGCCGACGGTGGTGCGGATGAGGAGGGTCTCGGCGTTGTCGTAGGTCTTGACCTCGGGCTGCACGCCGAGCGCGCCGGTGAGGGCGTCGCGGACGCCGGGGATCGGGAGGGCCTCGCCGGTCTCGATGACGAACTCGGTGCCGCCCTGGAAGTCGATCCCGGTCTCGAGCCCGCGCGTGAGGAGCGAGATCAGGCTGAGGACGAGGAGGGTGCCGGAGATGAGGTAGGCCGTCCGGCGCTTCGGGATGAAGGCGTAGTCGGCGTTTTCAAAAATGCGCATGGTAGCGGTTGGTCAACGTAGGGCGGGTTTGAAACCCGCCCGTACACGAAGAGGAAGGAGGTGTAGGGGCGGGTTTGAAACCCGCCCCCACGAAAGGCGAGGTCAGCCGAAGGCAACCACGCTGCGGCGCTCGGCGACGAAGTAGTCGAAGATGATGCGGGTCACGACGATGGCCGTGAAGAGCGACGACAGGATGCCCGCCATGAGCGTCACCGCGAAGCCCTGGATCGGGCCGACGCCGAACGAGTAGAGGATGACCCCGACGAAGAAGGTCGTGATGTTGGCGTCGGCAATCGCCGAGAGGGCCTTCGCGTAGCCGCCGTCGATGGCGGCCTTGAGCGTCTTGCCGCTCGCCATCTCCTCGCGGATGCGCTCGAAGATCAGCACGTTGGCGTCGACCGCCATGCCGATCGTCAGCACGATGCCGGCGATGCCGGGGAGGGTGAGCGTCGCCCGGAAGGCGGCGAGGATGCCGAAGATGAACAGGATGTTCAGCAGCAGCGCGAGGTTGGCCACCATGCCGGCGGTCCGGTAGTAGAAGATCATGAACACCGCCACGAGCGCGAGGCCGACGAGGATCGAGAGGGTCCCGGCGCGGATCGAGGCCGCGCCGAGGCTCGGCCCCACCGTGCGCTCCTCGACGATGTCCACCGGCGCAGGCAGCGAGCCGGACTTGAGGACCGTGATCACGTCCTCCTGCTCAAGCCGCGAGACGCCGGTGATCGAGGTCCGCCCGCCGGGGATTTTGTCGATGATCCTCGGGCGCGAGTAGACCACGTTGTCGAGCACGATGGCGACGGGCTTGCCGACGTTGGCACCGGTGAGGCGGCTCCACGTCTGCGCGCCCTCGCGGTTCATCGTGAGCGAGATTTCGGGCTCGTTCGTGTAGGGGTCGAAGCTCGGGCCGGCCTCGGTGATGACCTCGCCGGTCAGCTCGGGGTCGCCGCCGCGCACGCCGACGAGGTAGAAGACATCCTCGCCGTTCTCGTTCTGCGCCTCGGACTTGGCGTCGTAGACGAGGCGGATGTTCGGCGGGAGGAGGGCCTGCACCTCGGGGCGGCGGAGCAGCGCCCCGGCCTCGGCCGTGTCGCGCTCGGCGACGGCCCCGAAGATGACGTCCTCGCCCCCGAGCGGCGAGAGCACGCGGAGCAGCGGGTTGCCGATCGCTTCGGCCGGCTCGTCGAGCCCGAGGAGGTCGTCCACGTCGCTCCCACCGATGTCGGCGTCGGCGGCGAGGTCGTCCTCGCCGAGGTCGTCGGCCTCGGTCGTCTCGTCGGTCTCGCCGAGGTCATCGGCGTCGAGGTCGTCGGCGTCGAGGTCGCTGGCGTCGAGGTCGTCGGCGTCGAGCGCGGCGGTGTCGGGCGCGGCAGGGTCGGGTGCCTCGCCGTCGGTGCCGAGGGCGTCGTAGTAGGCGATGATGCGGTTGCGGGCGCTCGTCAGCTCCGCCGGGTCGGCCATGAGGCGGAACTCGAGGCGGGCGGTGCCGCGCAGGAGGTCGCGCACGCGCTGCGGGTCGTCGACGCCGGGGAGCTCGACCACGATCCGGCGCGAGCCCTGCCGCTGGATCGACGGCTCGCTGACGCCGTAGCGGTCGACGCGCTCGCGGACGATCGAGACGGCGCGCTGCACGGCCTCGTCGGCCTCGGCGCGGAGGTAGGTCGCCACGTCCGCGTTCTCGGAGCGCCGCGTGATGTCGGCCCCGGTGCTGCGGAAGTAGCGCGAGAGCCGGACGTTCGGGTCCTGCTCCTCGAAGGCCGCGACGAAGGCCGCGACGAAGTCGTCGTCGCCGGCGTCGGTGCGCTCGCGCGCGGCGGCGAGGGCCTGCTCGAAGGCGGGGTCGGTGTCGGTGGCGAGGGCGCGGACGAGGGCGTCCATCCGCACCTCGAGCGTGACGTGCATCCCGCCCTGGAGGTCGAGGCCGAGCTTGAGCGCGCGCTCGCGCCGGTCGCGGATCTCGGTGTAGTTCTCGTTGAGGTACTCGGTGCGCTCGCCGTCCGGCATCGCCTCCATCCTGCTCTCCGTGAAGTGGTTCTGGAGCGTCGGGAAGAGGTACCAGAGCGACAGCGCCAGGAAGGCGAGGGTGACGAAGATTTTGAATCCGTTCTCTTGCATGTCGGGTCGGGGGTCTGAGGTCGGGAGTCGGGGTCAGCGGGACCCACGGAGGCTGGAGGCACGGGGGTGCTTCCGAAGGGGGGACCGGCTCGCGCGGGCGCACGAGCGCAGAGCACCGGCAGACGGCCGGCGAGACGGCGAGGGCGTCGGCTAGGGGCCGAGCGGCTGCGCCGCCGAGAGCGCGGCGAGCGGGACGACGACGCGAGGCAGCGCCGCAACGGCCGCCGAGACCGACCGGGCCGAGGCTGGGGCCTCGTCGCGGCACAGCTCAGCGCTAGAGCCGGGCGCGGCACCGGAGGAGGTAGCAACCGGCGGCGCTGGAGCGGCGGCGATCCCGCGCTCGTGCCCGAAGGCGCGCAGCAGGTGCCCGTAGAGCACCGCGAGCAGAGCGTCGGAGCCTCCCGGCCCGGCGAGGCTGTGGTGCTCGATAAACCGGGCGAGGTCGGGGTCCGCGCCGAGCGCCGCCGCAAAGGCTGCGACGAAGGCCTCGGGCGTGCGCGCCTCCTGCGCCGACGCCAGAGCCTGAACCAACGCGGCCTCGACCGTCGGGGGGGCGTCGAGCGGGGCGGACACCGCCGGGCGCGCCGCGCCGGTGGCGGGGGCGGCCAGCCACAACCCCAGCCCCGCGAGGAGGCTCAGGCTGAGGACGCGCTGCACGATGGACTGCCGGAGGAGGCGCATAAGCGGAGCAAAACGAGCGGCGCAACATACCGCCCCGACGCGAGTGCCGTCAACACGCGCCCCGCGAGTTCACCGGAGCTTGGGGAAGAGGGCGGGGAGGATGAGGGGGAATGGGGGGAATGGGGGGAATGGGGGGAATGGGGGGAATGGGGGGAATGGGGGGAATGGCAAGGAAAACCACCTAAATTAGCGAGTCCGTCGCGCTCCGCGCCACTGCCTCACCGTCCTCTGTCCGCCATCTCACCGCCCACCGTGCCCCACATCCTCGCCCTCGATCAGGGGACCACCTCGTCCCGCGCCCTCGTCTTCGACGCCGACGGGCGCGTCGTCGCCCGCGCGCAGCAGGAGTTCGCACAGCATTTCCCCTGGCCCGGCTGGGTCGAGCACGACGCCGGGGACCTCTGGCAGAGCCAGCTCGCCACGGCCCGCGCGGCCCTCCGCGAGGCCGGGCTCGGTGCCGGCGACCTCGCCGCCATCGGCATCACGAACCAGCGCGAGACGACGGTGCTGTGGGACCGCGCCACCGGCGAGCCGGTCCACCGCGCGATCGTCTGGCAGGACCGCCGCACGACCGAGACCTGCGAACGCCTCGACGCTGCGCACGGCGAGCACCTCCGCAGGGTGACCGGCCTCCGCGCCGACCCCTACTTCTCCGCCACCAAGCTCGCCTGGCTCCTCGACCACGTCGAGGGGGCGAGGGCGCGCGCCGAGCGGGGCGACCTCGCCTTCGGCACCGTCGATGCGTGGCTCGTCTGGAACCTCACCGGCGGGCGCGGCAAGGGGCACCGCCACGCCACCGACGTCACGAACGCCTCGCGCACGCTCCTCTTCGACATCCACCGGCTCGAGTGGGACGACAGGCTCCTCGGCGCGCTGGGCATTCCCCGCGCCGTGCTGCCGGAGGTCGTCCCGAGCAGCGGGCGCGTGGGCGAGACCGCGCCCGAACTGTTCGGTGGGTCGGTCCCGATCTGCGGGATCGCGGGGGACCAGCACGCGGCGCTCTTCGGGCAGGCGTGCCTGGAGCCGGGGATGGCGAAGAACACCTACGGCACCGGCTGCTTCATGCTGATGAACACCGGCGCGGTGCCCGTGGCCTCGGAGCACGGCCTGCTGACGACGCTCGCGTGGGACCTGGGCGGCGGGCCGGTGTACGCGCTCGAAGGCTCAGTCTTCGTCGCCGGGGCGGCGGTGCAGTGGCTCCGCGACGAGCTCGGCCTCGTCGAGACCGCAGGGGACTCGGAGGCGCTCGCGGCGAGCGTGCCGGACACGGGCGGGGTCGTGGTGGTCCCCGCGTTCACCGGCCTGGGCGCGCCGCACTGGGACCCTCGCGCGCGCGGAGCCGTCTTTGGGCTGACGCGGGGGACCCAGCGGGCACACCTCGTCCGGGCCACGCTCGAAAGCCTCGCCTTCCAGACGCGCGACGTGCTCGCGGCGATGGAGGCCGACGCCGGGCAGCCCCTCGCCGCGCTCCGCGTCGACGGCGGGGCCGCCGCGAACGGCTTCCTCATGCAGTTCCAGGCGGACCTTCTCGGCGTGCCGGTCGAGCGCCCGGCCAACGTCGAGACGACGGCGTGGGGCGCGGCGCTCCTCGCCGGCCTCGCCGCCGGGGTGTACGACCTCGACGCCTCGTGGACCGCCGAGGCCCGGTTCGAGCCGCAGATGCCCGAGGCCGAGCGCGAGCGCCTCCTCCACGACTGGCACCGCGCCGTGGACCGGACGAAGGGCTGGGCAGAATAGGAGCGGACGGGCTTTCAAGGCGGAAGAGCGGAAGAACCAAAAATTCCAGGGTTTACCGCCGAGCCTAGAGTGAGGGGCGGTTGCTCGTAGGCCGACCCCCCGCTTTGGCTGCCACCGCTGCGCTCCGAGCAGCCAAAGCGGTCCCCCGCGTTTGAGGGGGTCTGCTCACGAGCGAAGGACTGCGCCGCTAGCTTCCCCGCCTCCGCTCGTCCCCGCTTCCGCTCCTTACCTACGGTATTTTGCTGCCGCCTCCGCCTCAGCCCTCGCCCCTGTGCTCTCGTCCTCCCCCTCGTTCAGCGATCCGTCCGGCGGCGACCGGTCCGACGAGGGGCTGCTGAGGCGGCTCCAGCGCGCCACCTTCCGGTTCTTCGCCGAGACCGCGAACCCCGCCAACGGCCTCGTGCCGGACAGCACGCGCGACGGCGCGGCGGCGAGCATCGCGGCGGTCGGGCTGGGGCTGGCCTCCCTCGCCGTCGGTGCCGAGCGCGGCTACATCGCCCGCGCCGAGGCGGCGGCGCGCGTCCGCGCCACGCTGCGCTTCTTCTGGGAGAGCGAGCAGAGCGACGCCCCCGACGCCACCGGGTACCGCGGGTTCTACTACCACTTCCTCGACATGCAGACGGGGCGGCGCGCGATGACGTGCGAGCTCAGCACCATCGACACGACGTTTCTCCTCGCCGGGGCCCTCCTCGCTGGGCAGTACTTTGACGCCGACGACCCGGCCGAGGCCGACCTCCGCGCGCTCGCCGGGGCGCTCTACCGCCGTGCCGACTGGCACTGGGCGACGGACGGGAACACCCTCGGGGTCTCGCACGGGTGGGAGCCGGAGACGGGCTTCCTCAAGGCCCGCTGGCGCGGCTACAACGAGGCGCTCCTGCTCTACGTCCTCGCCCTGGGCTCGCCGACGTTCCCCCTCGGCCCCGAGCACTACGCCTTCTGGCTGGAGTCGTACCGCTGGAAGAAGCTCTACGGCACCGAGCACGTGTGGGCCGGGCCGCTCTTCATCCACCAGCTCTCGCACGCCTTCGTCGACTTCCGCGGGATCAGCGACGCCTACCTGCGCGAGCGGGGCATCGACTATTTCGAGAACTCGCGGCGGGCGACCTACGTGCAGCAGGCCTACGCCGTCCGCAACACGCGAGGCCGCGCCGGCTACGGCGAGCACGGCTGGGGCATCACCGCCTCGGACGGCCCCGGGCCCGCTCGCCACACGGTCGACGGCAAGACGGTCGAGTTCTACCACTACCGCGCGCGCGGCGTCCCGTGGGGGCCGGACGACGGCACGCTCGCGCCGTGGGCCGTCGCCGCGTCGCTCCCGTTCGCCCCGGAGATCGTGCTCCCGACGCTGCAGCACCTCGACGCCGCCGTGCCGTGCAGCGAGGGAGCCTACGGCTTCCTCGCCTCCTTCAACCCGACCTTCCCGAACGGCCGCGAACCGTGGGCCTCGCCGGACTACTACGGGATCGACCAGGGGCCGGTGGTGCTGATGACCGAGAACTACCGGAGCGGGCTGCCGTGGCGGCTGATGCGCTCGTGCGCGCCAATCGTGCGCGGGCTCCGGCGGTGCGGCTTCACCGGCGGCTGGCTGGTGAGGAGTGAACGCATGCTCTTCGAAGTGGAGGGAGTGGAGGGAGTGGAGGGAGTGGAGGGAGTGGAGGGAGTGGAGGGAGTGGAGGGAGTGGAATGAAAACCGGGAAAGCTACCGAGGCCGTCGCGCTCCGCGCAGACGCCTGTCCCCCCATTCCTCCCATTCTCCCCATTCCGCGCCGCAGGCGCACTCCCCCATCCCCGAGACTGTGCACCTTCGGTGGGTGTGCGCTACCTTTCGGGCTTCGCCTCGACCTCGCTCAGACTCTCGCTCGATGGAACCGCCCGCCGTCTCCAAGCCCACCGGCTTCGCCCGCTTCCTCGCCGTCATCGAGCGGGTCGGGAACGCGCTGCCGCACCCGGCGACGCTCTTCGCGCTCTTCGCCGGCCTCGTGATCGTCTTCTCGTGGGTGTTCAGCCTGCTCGACATCGAGGCCGTGATGCCGCGCACGGGCGAGGTCATCCGCCCGGTGAACCTGGTCTCGGTCGAGGGGCTGCACCGGATTCTGACCGAGATGATCGACAACTTCACCGGGTTCGCGCCGCTCGGGACCGTCCTCGTCGCGCTCCTCGGGATCGGGGTGGCGGAGCGGAGCGGGCTCATCGGGACCGGCATCCGGCTGCTCGTGCTCAGCGCGCCGCCGCGCCTGCTGACGTTCGTGATCGTGATGGCGGGCGTGCTCTCGAACACCGCGAGCGAGGTCGGCTACGTGCTTCTCGTCCCGCTCTCGGCCATCATCTTCCTCGCCGTCGGGCGGCACCCCATCGCCGGGCTCGCGGCGGCGTTCGCAGGCGTCTCGGGCGGCTACTCGGCCAACCTCCTCCTCGGCACCATCGATCCCCTCCTTGCCGGGCTCTCGGAGGAGGCCGCCCGCATCATCGACCCGACCTACCTCGTCAACCCGGCGGCGAACTACTACTTCATGTTCGTCTCGACCTTCTTCATCGCCGCCGCCGGGACGTGGGTGACCGAACGGATCGTCGAGCCCCGGCTTGGGACCTTCAAGGGCGACGTCGAGGCCGAGGAAATCCACGACCTGACGGCGGACGAGAAGCGCGGGCTGTGGTGGGCCCTCGCGTCGATGGTCGTCTTGACGGCGCTCGTGCTGTGGGGGCTCGTCCCCGAGGGCGGGTTCCTGCGCGAGCCGGGGACGGACAGCGTGCTCCGCTCGCCGTTCATGCAGGGGATCGTCGCGTTCATCTTCATCTCGGCGAGCATCGCGGGCATTGCCTACGGGCTCGGCGCGAAGACCCTCAAGAGCGACGCCGACGTGATGGAGGGGATGGGCGAGGCGATGTCCACGCTCGGCATCTACATGGTGCTCGTGTTCTTCGCGGCGCAGTTCGTGGCCTACTTCAAGTGGACCAACCTCGGGCTGATCTTCGCGATCAACGGCGCGGCGGGGCTGCAGGCCCTCGACCTCGGGCCGATCCCGCTGATGATGCTCTTCATCCTGCTCTCGGCGGTCATCAACCTCGCGATGGGCAGCGCCTCAGCCAAGTGGGCGATCATGGCCCCGGTCTTCATCCCGATGTTCATGCTCCTCGGCTACTCGCCGGAGCTGGTCCAGACGGCCTACCGCATCGGCGACTCGACGACCAACATCATCTCGCCGATGATGAGCTACTTCGCCCTCATCATCGCCTTCGTCGAGCGCTACGACAAGCGCGCCGGCATCGGGACCGTCGTGGCGACGATGCTGCCGTACACGTTCGTCTTCCTCGCCATCTGGATGGTGCTGCTCATCGTCTGGCTGGTCTTCGGCCTGCCGCTCGGCCCCGGCGCGCCGATGTTCATCGAGGCCGCGACCGGGGGCTGAGGGCAGCGACCGAGGGCGGAGCCGGGCGCGGAGCCGGGTGCGGAGCCCGGGGCTACGGCATCCCGGCGTCGTGCTCCGAGGCGCGCCGCGTCTCGGCGAAGGCTTCGCTCGGGTTCCACGCGGGGCGGACCGACGAGTGGGCGAGCGCGTAGCCCAGCCGGAGGGCGACGCGCGTCTGCTGGACGATGCCCTCGAACGGCATGTCGTCGCGCAGCTCGTCCGAGGGCTGGTGGTAGCGCTCCGCCCGGTAGGCCGCCGCGCGCTCGTCGGCGTAGCCCGCAGGCCGGCCTCGGAACTGCCGCCCGGTGCGGATGAAGACCGCCGGGACGCCGCCGCGCGCGAACGCGAGCTGGTCGCTGCGGAAGAAGCTGCCCTGGTTCGGCTGCGGGTCCGGCGTGACCGTCAGCCCCTCGGCCGCCGCCGCGGCGCGGAGCAGCCCGATCAGCTCGCTCCGCTCGGCCCCGACGCCGACGATGTCGTCGGTCGGCCCGTCGAGGTTGCCGGAGTCCACGTTCAGGTTGGCGACCGTGCGGGCGAGCGGGACGACGGGGTTGCGGGCGTAGTGCGCCGAGCCGAGCAGGCCGCTCTCCTCGGCGGAGAGCGTCGCGAAGAGGACGGTCCGGGCGGGCGGCTCGGGGAGCGCGGCGAACGCCTCGGCGAGCTCGAGCATCATCGCCACGCCGGAGGCGTTGTCCACGGCCCCGTTGTAGATCCCGTCCTTGCCCGCGGCGACGAGGGCCTCGTCCATCCCGAGGTGGTCGTGGTGCGCCGTGTAGACCACCGCCTCCTCGGGGCGCGCCGCGCCGACGACCTTGCCGAGGACGTTGGTGCCCTCGAAGCGGCGCGTCTCGAAGCGCATCGCGAGGTCGGCGCGGACGGGCAGCTCGCGCGGCTGGAAGTCCCGCGAGGCGGCCTCGCCCATCCACGCCTCCAGCGTCGTCCCGCTCATCGCGGCGAGCTGCTCGGCGACGGGCTCGGTGATCCAGCCCTTGAGCTGGAGCGGGCGCTCGGGCGGGGTGGCGGACTGAATCTGCTCGCCGCGCGCGTCGCCCGAGAGGACCGTGAACGGGTAGCCCGCCGTGGGCTCGGTGTGGACGAGGAAGAGGCCAGAGGCCCCACGCCGCCGGGCCTCCTCGTACTTGTAGGTCCAGCGCCCGTTGTAGGTCAGGGTGTCGGCCTGGAAGAGGTCCGGCTCGTCCTCCGTCGCGGGCGGGTCGTTGACGAAGGCGACGAGGACCTTGCCGGCCACGTCGAGGTCCTTGTAGTCGTCCCAGTCGTAGCCGGGGTTCGCGATGCCGTAGCCGACGAACACGAGCGGCCCGCTGACGGAGGCCGCGTCGGCGTCGAGGTCGGTCGAGGCGATGTAGTCGTCCACGAAGTCGAGCGCGACGGGGGTGCCGTCCTCGGGCGTGAGCCTCAGCGCGCCCACGTCCGTCGGCGTCGAGCCGAGGAGCGGGACCGCCTGGAAGAAGCTGCCGTCGGCGGCGGCCCCGACGAGGCCCGCGGCTTCCATCTGCTCGCGGACGTAGGCGACCGTTTTCTCCTCGCCCGGCGTCCCCGTCCCGCGCCCCTCGAAGGCGTCCGAGGCGAGGACGGCGATGTGCCAGCGCAGGCCCGCGCTGTCGATCGCGGCGAGGGCGGCCTCCGGCACGGGGACGGCCTCGGCACCGGCAGCGGGCGGCGAGGCCGCGTCGTCGCAGGCGGCGAGCGGGAGGAGGACGAGCAGGGCGACGAGAAGCGTGCAGCGAGGCATGGCAGTGGGCTGAGGGGAGGGCTCCCGAAAGAAACGAAAAGGGGCGGCCCGCCGCCTACGCAGCGGGCCGCCCGAAACTACACCATCCGGCTGAGCTACGGCTGAGCTACTGCATCAGCGTGATCTGCTGCGTGTGCGTCCGGCCCGCCGCCTCGAAGCGCACGAGGTAGACCCCGCTCGGCAGGTCGGCGGCCTCGAACGTGGCCTCGTGCTCGCCGGCCTCGGCGAGGCCTTCGGCCAGGAGGGCGACGCGGCGGCCGAGCACGTCGTAGACCGCCACGCGGACCTCGGCGGCCTCGCCGAGCGCGAAGCGCACCGTCGTGCGGTCGGAGAACGGCGACGGGTAGATGGCGAGGCTCCCCGGTGCCCGCGCCGCCGCGGCGTCGGGCGCGGCCCCGTCCTCCTCGGTCCACGTCAGGCCCCCGCGCGCGGGCGGGCTGCCGTCCCCGTCGGTGAGGTTGGAGGTCTTGATGAACGAGAAGAAGTCGCTGTCGTCGACGTCGTTCGGGAACGCGGGGCCGATGAAGGCGCGGACGACGTAAATGCCCGAGCGGATGCCGCCGGGCACCCCGCGCGAGATGCGCTCGGTGGTGCTCTGGCCGCTGTTCAGGGTGAGGTCGAAGGGGCCGATGCGGGGGCCGTCGCTCCCGTTGGGGAGCTCGACCTGCACCCACCACTCGCCGGTGAAGGTGCCGGTGCCGGTGTTCGAGAGGGTGAAGTCCCCGGTCACCGTACCGCCGGAGCCGCCGACGACGCTCCCGTTGACGATCGAGGCCGTGACCGACCCCTCGCCGCTGCCGCCGCCGGTGTTCTGGAGCAGCGTCGGCTTGTAAGTGGCGACCTGGGCGTCCATCCGCGCGGACTGTCCGCCGGTGAACTCGAACATGCACGAGTCGTCGGTGTAGTCCATGAAGTTGCGGATCGGGTCCGGGCCGCCGCCGGAGCAGGTGTTCCGCCCGATGGGACAGCCGTAGGCCGGGTCGCGCTCGGCGGGGGTGTCCGAGACGAAGTCGCCGCTGCCGCCGCAGGTGCCCTCCTCGCGGAAGGTGTGGTAGAGCCCGAGGTAGTGCCCGACCTCGTGCGTCCCGGTGTCGCCGAGGTTGTACGGGAAGGCGCTGCCGCCGGGCAGCGACGAGTGGAGGACCACGACGCCGTGGCGGAAGTCGCTCTCGGGGAACGAGAACGGCAGGTAGGCGAAGCCGAGGAAGGGGCCGGGCGTGCAGCTGTAGAAGTTCAGCGTCGTGGCCGGGCTGACGTTCAGCGCGGCCTTCATGGCGTTCTCATTGCTGGAGCAGTCGTTGAACCACGCGCTGTTGGTGGTGCGCGTGACCACGCCGAGGCTGAACCGGAAATTGGTGCCGGCGTAGGCGCTGTTGAGCACGTCGATCTGGTCGTCGATCATCGCCTGCGACACGTTGCCCTGGCTCACGCCGTTGCCGCTGCGGACGACGTGGAAGGCGACCGGGATGACCGTCGTGCCGCGCGCGCCGAAGGTGCCGCCTGCCGCAGCGCGCGTCTGCTCGGTCTCGGCCTCGACGGCCGCGAGCTGGGCGGCGGTGAAGGTGGGGGCCCCGCAGCGGACGGCGTCGGTGGAGGTGCCGTCGGCGTTGCGGTACTGCGTGTCCGCCGCGAGCGCCTCGATGGGGGCGGCGAAGGGGGAGCGCTGCGCCTGCGCACTCACGGTGAGCAGGAGCGGCAGGAGCAAGAGGGCGAAGCGCCGGAAACCGGCCGGGGTCGCGGCAGACAGGAGGGTTGCAGCAGGCATGGAGGCGGGGAGTGGGAGGGAAGGGGGGAGAACAGGGCGCGGCGCGGTGGGGGCCCGGTCGTCTGTTCCAACAAGTGGCTGTTCCAACAGGCGGTGCATTATACCTAAAAAACCGGGACGTGCAAAGGGCGGCCCGTGGGGAAGCGGAGCGCGCCGCTATCGCTTTTGGCGCAGGAGGTTTACGCGCGCCGAGCGGCCCTCGGAGCTGGGCTCCGGGGACCGCCCGGAGGTCGTGCGACAACGCCCTAGCGCAGGATCAAGGGGTCTTCTGCGGTTCGGGACGACGTGGAGGGCAGGGAGGGACGGAGAGGGGTCGTCTCCCTTCCCTCCATTCCTCCCATTCCCTCCATTCCTCCCATTCCTCCCATTCCTCCCATTCCGTCGCTCGCTCCGCACGAGGCGTCTCCGGTTCAGAAAGCAGCAGACCGCCTGCCGAGGCGCTAGGCCCCGTCACGTTAATCCGGCTCCTGGCTCGGCGAGGCTCCTGAAGGGCGCTGCGGCGTTGTCCTCCTCGCCCGATGCTACGGCATCTGGCTCGTCGGACGCCTGGCCGGGTCCCTCCGGGGTCTCTCGCTCGCCGACGGACCGACCTACGTGACAGAGCCTAGCGCAGAAGCGTGACGCGCTGCGTCTGCACCTGCGCGCCGGCCCCGAGCCGGACGACGTAGACGCCGCTCGGCAGCGCGTCGGCCTCCCACGTCACCTCGTGCGGTCCCGCTGCCATCGGCCCCTCGGCGAGGAGGGCGACGCGGCGGCCTACCACGTCGTAGACGGCGATCTGCGCGGGGCCGGCCTCGGCGAGCGCGAAGCGCACCGTCGTGCGCTCGCGGAACGGGCTCGGGTACGCACCCACGACGAGGGCGGCCCCGGCCTGCGCCTCCGCCGGGTCAAGGGGGGCCGACGCGGTGGTGCCGCGCGTCAGGTTTTTCGTGGTCCACGCCGAGGCCGTCGGAGCCGGGGCCGTCTTGGAGAAGGCGAGGCGGCCGCCGAGCTTCTCGAACGTGAAGCGGCTGCTGCCGTCGGGCGCGTCCGGGAAGGCCGCGCCGACGTAGGCCGTCACGGTGTACGTGCCCGCCGGGGCGCGCGGCGGGACGGTGCCCGTGAGCGACTCGGTCACGCTCGCGCCGCCGGCGAGCGAGAGCGCCGCCGGGCCGAAGACCGGCGGGCCGAACGGCCGGCCGTTGGGGAGGGTGGCGGCGATCCAATAGACCCCCTCGAAGTCCGCGCCCGACGCGTTGGTGAACGTGACGTCGTAGGTGACGACGCCCCCGCCGGCGGGCACCGTCGGGCCGCTCGTCCGCACCGCCGCCACCGCCGCCGTCCCCCCGGCGTCGCCGACCGTGAACGTGACCGGCACCCTCAGCACCGGCCTGGCCGGGTCGTTCGTCCCGACGACGAGGTCGGCGGCGTACACCCCGTCGGCGAGGCCGGAGCCGTCGAGCGAGAGGACGAGCTCGGCGGCGCTGCCGGCGGCCACGCTGCCCGAGGCGGGGGCCACCGAGGCCCACGCGAGCGGCGCGGTGATGCGCACGGCGCTGTGGCTCGCGACGGCGTCGACCGTGCTCAGGCCCACCGCGCCGGCGTCGTCCTCGATGCCGGCGTCGGCGCTGAGGCCCCCGGCGAGGCTGCCGTACTGGAACTCGATCGCGCCGTCGGGCGAGAGCAGGACCTGGAAGGTGAGCGCGGAGGCCGGCTGGTTGTAGCGCGGCACGTCGTCCCACTGAACCACGAAGCGTCCGTCGGGGAGCGCCCCGGCGTAGACCGCGCCGCCGCTGCTCTGGTCGAGGTCGTCCCAGAGCGGGGCGATGAGGGCGTTGGGCGCGTCGGCATCGGGAAGCTCGCGGTTGTCGAACGAGTTGCCGGCGAACGCGGAGAAGGTGAGCACCCCGTTCGAGAGCACGCGGACGCTCGCGCGGTCGGTGCCGTAGAACGGGAAGGCGAAGGGGAGCGCCACGTCGGCATACCCCTCGTCGCCGCCGGGGGAGCCGCTGGCCGGGGCGAAGGTCAGCGCGGAGCCCGAGCCCGAGACGTCGCGGAAGGCGACGGCCGGGCCGCCCGGCTGTCCGCTCTCGGTCCAGGTGTAGCCGAAGGCGTCCGAGCCGCTGAAGGCCACCGGCGGGCCGACGGGTGCCCCGCGGCGGTCGGCAGGGCGGGCTGGGGCGGCCGAGGCCATCGGGGCCGCCGTGAAATTCAGCGAGCGCGACCCGGCGGCGGCGGTGTTCGAGAGCGTGAGCGTCGCCGTCGCGCGTCCGCCCGAGGGGGCGTGGGCCGATACCGACGCGGGGCTGAGGGCGGCGGCGGGCGGCGGGCCGGGCTCGGCGAAGTCCTCCGTCTCGTCGCCCGTCGCGAGCGAGGACCCCTGGTCGGCGTCGAGGCCGAGGCCGCGGCGGGCGAAGGCGCGCCACAGGTCGGCGCTGTAGGCCCCGCCGTAGAGCGCGGTGTCGGCGGCGAGGATCGCGTCGCGCCCGTCGACGAAGCCGGGTGAGCACGGCTGGAGCTTCAGCGCCTCGGTGACGAGGCTCAGCATGACCTGGTTGCCGGCGGTGCCGCCGGCGTCGTGGACCTCGGGGCTGAAGCCGTAGCGCTCGATCAGCTCCCACGTCGCCTCCCACAGGATGGTCGCCCAGACGTAGCCGACGCCGTGCGGAATGGCCTGGCTCGCGAGGTCGCCGTAGGTCGCGCCGTTGACGGCGAAGCTGGTCGAGTAGGGCGTCGGGCGGAGGCCCGGGCCGGTCGTCGGCTGGCCTTTGGCGTAGGTCCCGATGCCCCGGCGGTCGGCCCCGGTGCTGCCCGGCTTGAGGGTGAGCATGAGGGCGTAGTAGTCGCTCCAGCCCTCGCCCATCTGCTCCTGGTTGGTGAGGCAGGACACGGTGCCCGGCCCGCCGGTGAGCCGGTTCGAGAGGCCGTGGGCGTACTCGTGGACGATGAGGCCGTTGTCGAGGTCGCCGTCGCGGCCGGGGGCGGTGTGGTTCCAGAGGTACATCTGCATCCGCGGGCGGCTGCCGTCGGCGGGGGTGAAGAAGTTGGCGTTGTTCGAGCCGCCGCCGTCCTGCGCCTCGGCGCGGACGGCGTCGCCCCCGGCCCCGCCGCGGCCGTAGTTGTTGAGCTGGAAGTTGCCGGCGGCCTCGTCGAAGCCGTAGCGGTAGAGCACGTCGTGGACGAGGTTCGTCCAGTAGAAGAGGTTCGTCACGGCAGCGTCGGCGTAGGCCGCGGGCGGCTGCGCGAGGTCGGCGGGGAAGCCGAAGGCGAGGCCGCGCCCGCCGTCCGGCGACTCGCCCGCCTCGGGGGTGCCGTCGGCGTCGGCGTCGCGGTAGGCGTGGACGTTGTTGCCGCGCGTGACGGTGAACTCCGCGCCGGGCGCGCCGTCCGTGTCGTGCCAGCCGAAGGGCGACGCCACCGCGTCGGCGGGGTTCACCGCGAGCGAGCGGCCCCCGTGGCTCGGCGACTCGGTAGGGTAGGCGTAAACCTGGTACGAACCGGCCTGGTACGAACCGGCCTGGGCCGGAGCGCCCGGCCCCTCGGCGTGATCGGCCTGCGCGCCGTGACTCTCAGTGCCGCCGTGCCCGAAGCTGTCGTGCCCGAAGCTGTCGTGCCCGAAGCTGTCGTGCCCGAAGCTGTCGTGGACGACGAGGTCGTGCCGCGCCAGCTCGGCTCCCGTCCCGGCATCGACGTAGCTCAGCCAGTAGTGCTGCCGGTCCCGGGTGTAGAGGCCGACCTCCCACGCCTGCCGGAGGTCGCCGCGCGCGTCGGGGTGGTAGACCAGCCGCGCCTCGACCGGCTCGGCGGTAAGGCTCGTTTCGGCGAAGGTCGTCGCCCGGGCGGGGCCGGCCTCCCGGCGCGCCACCACCATGCCGTCGGGTAGGGCCAGGCCGGCGAGGTCCGCCGCCCGCCGCACGGCAGCGTTCGCATCGAGGAGGGCGCGGCGCAGCGTCGCCCGCCTGGCGAGCGCCGCCACCGGGCGGCCCGCGGTGTGGAGCGCGCGCCCGTCGCGGTCCAGGTTCACCGTCACCTCGGAGCCGATCACGTCGAGGCCGTCGAGGCGCTGGCGGAGGTAGACGTGCGAGACCCCGCTGCGGCGGCTGACGTAGGCGTCGGTGACGGCGAGGTCCTCGGTGTCCGCCGCCTCCAGGCCGAGCGCCGAGGCGTGCTGGCGAAGGTGGGCCACGGCGTCGGCGGTGCGGGCGGGCTGGGCCTGCACGGCGGCGGTCGCAGCGACGGTCAGGGCGAGGACGGAGAGGAGAGCGGCGAAGCGCATGGGAACGGGGAGCATCGACGTGGGCGCAAGCGGGCGAAGCGTCGGGGGGGTGCACTCGACGAAGGCAACGCCCGTGCGGGGCCTCTCGCGGCCCCAATGCTCGGGAGGAGGAGGAACGGCAGGATTCCATCGCCCTGAGGTGCTCCCGCCGCCAGCGCTCGGAGCCCCGGTCTGTCTCAGAATGCGATACCCGCGCGCCCTATGGAAAACGCCCCGGCTGCTGCGGAGGGCCGCCGGGGCGTCGAGGAGACGCAGAGAGCCGACGCGGCGAGGCTAGCGCAGGCGCGTCACCGTCCGGGTCTCGACCGTGCCGCCGGCCTCGAGCCGCACGACGTACGCCCCGCTCGGCAGCCCGCGCGCGTCGAAGACCGCCGCGTGCGCGCCGGCCTCGGCCCGGCCCTCGGCCAGGAGCGCGACCTCGCGCCCGAGCACGTCGAAGACCGCGAGGCGGAGCGCGCCGGCCTCGGCCAGGCGGTAGTGCACCGAGGTCTGCCCGGCGAACGGCGTCGGGAAGGCCGACAGCGCGACCTGGGCTGTGCTCTCGGCCCAAGCGGCGGCGGGCTCACCGGCAGCCCGAGCACCGGGGGCCTCGCCCGCGTCGAAACCAAACCCTTCGACCTGCCACTCGGCAGACGCGGCCTGTGCTGCCACGCCTCGGGCGGCGGCCCCGGCCTTCGTCGCGGTGAACAGGTCGGCGCTGCTCGCCGCGTCGGGGAACGCCCCGACCTTCACCACGAGCGTGCTCACGCCGCCCGGCGCGAAGCCCGGCACGCCCAGGCTCACCCGGCGCGTGACGCTGAACCCGGCCGGGAGCCTGACCGAGACCGGCGCGACGACCGTGCGCTCGGCCCCGTTCGAGAGGTTGGCGGTGGCCCAGGCCTGGAAGGTCTGCGCCGAGGCCGTGGTGTTCGAGAGCGTCACGTCGAAGGTGACCGGGCCGCCGCCGGCGGGGATGGTCGTCGAGCCGACGGGCGCGGCGCTGACCGTCACCGGCTGCGCGCAGTCCAGCCGCTGGAGGGTGTTGCCGTCGCTGTCGCCGAGGAAGAGCTCGCCCTGCTCGTCCTCGCCGAAGGTGGTCACGGCGAGGCCCGAGAAGTCGTCGAGCACGTCGTTGTCGGCGGTGGTGCCGTCGGAGGTGAGCGACCAGAGGTTGGTGGTGATGAAGTCGCCGTAGACGTAGCGCCCGAGGAGGGCGGCGCACGTGTTGCCTCGGTAGACGTAGCCGCCGATCACGGAAAAGCCGCCGTTAGCGGAAAACGTGTGAGGGTACTCCCGGATCGGGAACGTGATGCCGCTCGGGTCGCACGGAGCGTCGAAGCACTGCGTGCCCTCGTAGGTCTTCCAGCCGTAGTTGCCGCCGGCCTCGACGAGGTTGACCTCCTCCCGGCTGTTCTGCCCGACGTCGCCGAGCCAGAGCCGCCCGTCGGGGCCGAAGCTGAAGCGCCAGGGGTTGCGGAAGCCGTACGCCCAGACCTCGTCGCAGACGCCGCCGAGCCCGTCCGAAAGCGGGTTGCCGGCCGGGACCGTGGCGAGGCCGGTGCCGGCCGCGCAGTCGAGCGGCAGCCCGGTGCCGCGCACGTCGAGCCGGAGGAGGCTGCTGAGGAGCGTCGTCGGGTCCTGCCCGTTGCCGAACGGGTCGGGTTGGCCGAAGAAGCTGAAGACGCCGTCGCCGAGCGAGAGGTAGAGGTAGCCGTCCGGCCCGAACTGAAGCTGCCCCGCGTGGTGCTCGTCGTCGGGCAGGGGGACCGAGAGGACGGGGGCCGCGCTGCTCGCGTCGGCCTGGTTCGGGTTCGCCGCCGAGACCTGGTAGCGCACCACGTCGAGGCGGAGCGGGTTGTCGGCGGTGTAGCTGACGTAGAGGTAGCCGTTCTGCGCGTAGCCCGGATCGAAGGCGAGCCCCGACATCCCCTTCTCGCTGCTGCCGGCCGTCGAGACGAGCGGGCGGAGGTCGAGGAAGAGGCCGGTCTGCGTACTCGACGCGTCGTTCATGAAGACGCGGACCGTGCCGCGCTGCTCAGCGACGAAGAGCCGGTTCGAGCCGTCGGCCGGGGCCTGGATGTCGACGATGGGGCCGCTGAAGGTGAGGTTCGGGAAGGCGTTCTGAAACTCCTGAGCCGAGGCAGAACCGGCAAGGAGCAGCGCGAGGAGAGGAAGCAAGCAACGCATGGAGGAACGGCGCATGGAGAAACGGGGAGAAGGGACGAAGACGGAGAGGCGCGCAAAAAAAGCCCGATCTCCGTCTTTGTCAAGTCACCTCCGGCGCATAAATAATGCGCCCCAGCCACCACGCGGGCAGCCGGGGCGCACGCCCTGTCCGGGCCGCTCCTAACGCAGGCGCGTCACCGTCCGGGTCTCGACCGTGCCGCCGGCCTCGAGCCGCACGACGTACGCCCCGCTCGGCAGCCCGCGCGCGTCGAAGACCGCCGCGTGCGCGCCGGCCTCGGCCCGGCCCTCGGCCAGGAGCGCGACCTCGCGCCCGAGCACGTCGAAGACCGCGAGGCGGAGCGCGCCGGCCTCGGCCAGGCGGTAGTGCACCGAGGTCTGCCCGGCGAACGGCGTCGGGAAGGCCGACAGCGCGACCTGGGCTGTGCTCTCGGCGCGGGCCTCCGGCGCATCGCCTGCCGCCGCACCGCTTCCGGCAGCGAAGTCGAAGCTCGCGGCTTGCCACTCGGCGGAGCCCGCGGCGGCCCCGAGCGCTCCGGCCTGCTTCGTGACCGTGAACCGCGCCGCGTCGGTCGGGCCGTCGGGGAAGCTGCCGACCTGGACGACGCCCGTGTTCACGCCCGAGGGCGCGAGGCCCGGCACCGTCAGCGTGACCCGGCCGCTGCCGCTCGCCCCGGCGGGCAGCGTCACCGTCTGCGGCCCGAGCACGGCCCGGCGCTCGGCACCGTTCGAGAGGTCCGCCGAAATCCAGACGTCGACGGTCTGCGCCGACGCCGTCGTGTTGGCGAGCGTCACGTCGAGCTGGAACGACCCGCCGCCGGCGGGAATCGTCACGTCCCCGCCGACGGTCGCCGCGGCGGTCACGGCCACGTCGGTCGCGCAGTCGAAGCGGAAAATCCGTCCGGCGTTGAGGTCGGAGAAGTAGACGTCGCCCTGCTCGTCCTCGCCGAAGGTCGAGACCGTAGCCGAGACGCTCAGCTCGTCGTTGTCGGCCGTCGAGCCGTCGTAGGTAAGCGTCCAGAAGTTGCGCGTCACGAAGTCGCCGTAGACGTACTTACCCCGGAGCGCGGCGCACGACGGGCCGGTGTAGACGTAGCCGCCGATGACCGAGAACGCGCCCTGGCTCGAGAAGAAGTTGTGCGGGTGCTCGTAGATCGGGGGGATGGTCCCGTTGAGCGGGCAGTTCGGCGCGCCCGAGGGGTAGCAGAGCGTACCTTCGAGGTCGTCCCAGCCGTAGTTGCCGCCGGCCACGACGAGGTCGATCTCCTCGCGGCGGCCCTGCCCGACATCGGCGAGCCAGAGCCGCCCGTCGGGGCCGAAGCTGAAGCGGAACGGGTTGCGCAGGCCGTAGGCGTAGGCTTCGTCGCAGGCACCGCCCGGCCCACCGGCGAAGGGGTTGTCGGCGGGGACCGTGGCCGAGCCGGTGCCGGCCGCGCAGTCGAGCGGCAGCCCGGAGCCGCGCACGTCGAGCCGGAGGAGGCTGCCGAGGAGCGTGCTGAGCGTCTGCCCGTTGTTCTGCGGGTCGCCGGCCGAGCCGCCGTCGCCGAGCGCGACGTAGAGGTAGCCGTCCGGCCCGAACTGAAGCTGCCCCGCGTTGTGGTTGCTGAACGGCTGGTCGATCGTGATCAGAATCTCCTCGCTGTTCGGGTCGGCGACGTTCGGGTCCCCGGTCACCTCGAAGCGGGCAATCACCGTCTGAAACGGGTCGGGGTCGGCCCCGTTGGGATGGGTCCGGGTGTAGTTGACGTAGAAGTAGCCGTTCTGCGCGTAGCCCGGGTCGAAGACCAGACCGAGCAGGCCGAGCTCGTTGGCCGACGAGTTGACGCGCGAGGCGATGTTGAGGAAGACCGGCGTGGTGCTCGCCGCCGGGTCGTTCTCGAAGACCTTGATCCGCCCCGTCTGCTCGACGACGAAGAGCCGGTTCGAGCCGTCGTCCGGGGCCTGGATGTCGACCGGCCGGGAGAAGGTCAGGTTAGGAAACGCGTTTTCGGACGACTGCGCCGACACGGGGACGGCGAGCGCGAAGCAGAGCAGCACGAAGAGGTAGCGCATGAGAGTAGAAGATGTGTGGTGGGGATGGACGAAAAGGGCCTGCCGTGGCGGGGCGGCGTGGCCCGAACATACAAACGGCGCGCGCCCTCCCGGCCTCGGCCTGCAACTAACCCATGTTATTCGGTCGATTTGGGGTGGCCTCCCCCAGGGTCCCGAACGCGCGACTGGCGGCTCCGGCCAAACAGCGTGGGGCTTGCTCAACGTCAGTCGCGGGTTGAGAAGCCGTTGACGTCAAATCAGGCTGAGACCGTGTGGCTCGTGGCCGTCCCGCTAAAATGCACGGGGCCACGGTCGCACCTGAAGGCAGGAAAAGGCTGCCTCGCCGTCTTCGCCGCCTGCTTCGTCTCTCCGGCTGAGTTGGGTTGACCTTCCGGCGAGAGGGGAGACGCTAGCGGTTCTCCCGAGTATCTCCTGGTGGACTAGACCGGTCGTGACGGGGCAACATGAGAGCGGCTCAGAGTCTGCGTTTCCGCGTCGTCTGAGCCGCTTTCGGTGGGTGGAGCTAAGGAGATTCGAACTCCTGACCTCTGCCATGCGAGGGCAGCGCTCTACCAACTGAGCTATAGCCCCGGAGGAGGCCTAATATACAAAGCTGCGCTGCCACTTCAAGCGCCTTGCTCGCTCTTCACGCTTTCGCCGGCGGCACGTCGGACGGCGAAAGCGTCGGACGGCGGCGCGTCGGACGGGGCGTTGACGTTTCGGGCAGCCGGTGGACCGTCTCGGGGTCGAGGCGAGGCAGCCCGGGCGGGAGGGCGGGGGAGCCCGCGAGGTCGAGCGCTTCGAGCGAGGTCTTGCCGCAGACGCCGCACGAGGAGGTCGTGTAGAAGTTGCGATCGAGCCGCCCCATGTCGAAGCCGACGCCCGGCGCGAGGCGGACGGTGAGGACGTTGTGGCTCGTCTGCGCTTCGCTCGCCGGACAGTGCTGCGTGCCCTCGACCTCCCCGCTGCGGCGCACGATCCCCTCGCTCACGAGGAAGCCCGCGGCGAGCTCTGCGTCGTGCCCCGGCGTCTGCATCGTGACGGCGATCTGCCGGAGGCGCGGCGCGCCGCCCTCCTCGAACTGCAACCGGATTTCCAGCGGCTCCTCGACCGCGAGCCGGTCCGCGTCGGGCTGCGCAGTCCCACCGCGCACCCGGCGAACGGGGACGGTGGCGACCTGCGGATCGGTCTCGGGTGAGGGGGTCATAGCCGGGGAGTACGCGCGGGGGTCAGGCAGAGCCGAGAGCGACGCCGAAGGCGAGGGCGGAAAGCACGAGGCACAGCGGAGCGTAGAGCCGGGTGTCGAGGGCGGCGAACCGAGTCGTGTGCACGCGCTTGAAGAACCCGGCGTAGCGGAAGTCGCCGACGGCCCGGAGGAGGAACACGGCGGCCAGCGCCCAGATGCCGAAGCGGACCAGACCTCGCGGCACGGGCAGCGCGGTCAGGCCCGCCGCCGCGAGCGCGACGAGGGCAGCGGTGAGGAGGAAGACGGCCACGGCGGCTGTGGCGAGCGGCCCCGGCGTGAACGTCGGCTCTCCACCTTCGGTCGGCTCCGTGGGCACGGCGGCGTCCCACCCCCAGCGCCCACCGAGCGCCCAGTAGAGGTGCAGCGCGGCGAGCAGGACGAGCACGGCGGCGAGCGCGATGGCGAGGAGGGCAGTCACGAGGTCAGGGTCGGGCCTCGCCGAGCCGCTCGCCCACGCTGCCGGCGAGGGTGAGCGCGGCGTTCAGCCCGCGCCGGACCTCGGGCGAGCGGAGCTTGGCGGCGAGCTGCAGCAGGTTCGGCGGAGGGCCGGTGTCGCGCAGCCGCGAGCCCGCCGCGCCCAGCCCTTCGGTGAGAGCCTTGACGAAGCGCTCGGTGCCGCCGGCGTCGACGTGGCCGAGGGCGCGCAGCAAGATGAGGAGGTTCGCCAGCCCGTTCCTGCCTTCCTCGGTGTCGAGGTGCCTGAGGGCGACGGCGTTGACCTCGGCGAACCGGTCGAGGAGCCCGTTGAGGACGCGGAGCGTGCCTGACTCGTGGAGCGTGGCGAGGAGCCGCGCGAGGTCGTCCTCGGGTGTGAACGCGTCGACGCCGGGCGCGGGGGCGGAGCGGGTGTAGCCTAGCGGGTCAGCCATGAAGGAGCAAGTCGTTTCGTGAGGGGGCGAGGAGTGGGGGAGGGCCGGCGGCTGAGGGCCCGTTTGAGAAGGTTGCTGTTGAAAGGTTGCTGTTGAAGGGTACGGTCGGGCTGCTCGCTGCGCTCGTCGAAAGGACAACCCTTCAGCCGGATTCCGTATAAGACACACGTTGGGTTAGACACACGCTGAGGGCCGGCTTCCTCTCTTTTCTCTCACCCCTCCTCTTTTCTCTCACCCTTCCATCAGCGCCTGCAGCCCCTCGCCGGGGGCGATCTCCGAGGGCTCGGCCCCGCCTCGGAACAGCCGGGCGGGCGCGCCGCCGGCGAGGGTCAGCCGGTCGCCCTCGACGCGGAGCCACGTCCCCTCCGGCAGCCCGACCACCGGCACCACCGGGTTCGCCGTGCAGAACTCGGCGATGCGCTGGGCGCGGGTCTCGCCCTGGTGCCCCGGCGGGTGGGCGTCGGTGTAGTGCGGGTTGATCTGGAACGGGACGAGGCCGAGCGCCTCGAAGCTCGGCGGCTCGACGATCGGCATGTCGTTCGTCGTGCAGACCGTCGGGCAGGCCACGTTCGAGCCGGCGCTCCAGCCGACGTACGGCACCCCGGCGTTCACGCGCGCGCGGATGCGCGGCAGCAGGCCGCGCTCGGCCATCGTCTTGAGCAGGTGGAACGTGTTGCCCCCGCCGACGGCAATCGCCTCGGCCTCGTCCACGGCTCGCCCCGGATCGTCGGCGTCGTGGACCGAGTCGAGCCCGAGCCCCGCGGCCTCGAACCGCTCGCGCACCTTCGCCGCGTAGTCGTCGTAGCTGATGCTCACGCCCGCGTAGGGGACGAAGAGGACGCGGCTGCGCCCCGAGCCGAGGAAGTCGCGGAGCACGCCGAGCGCGTGGTCGAGGTAGCCCTGCCCGGCGTTGCGCGAGTTGCTGAGGAGCAGGAGCCGGCGGTGCGGAGAGGAGGTGGGCATGGAGGGCGGGGGGAATGGGGGGAATGGGGGGAATGGGGGGAATGGGGGGAATGGGGGGAATGGGGGGAATGGCAAGGAAAACCTGCGAAGTTAAGCGAGACCGTCGCGCTCCGTGCTACCATCTCCCGGCTTCCGTCTCACCGTCCTCTGCCCACCGTCTGACCGTCCCCTGGGCCCCTCGGCTTCGCCGCGCTCTGCTGGCCGACGCCGGGCAGCGTCCGAAACCGAACCGGGCGGCGCGGGGCGAGCCCGGCCTCGCGCTGCCACGCTGCGATCTCCCCGAAGGTTCGGGTCCCCGCCGCACTCGTCAGGGCAAAGTAGAGACCGGCGAGCGCGCCGAGCTGGTCGCCGGCTTTGGGCGAGCGCATCACCTCCTGCACGACGAGGACCCCGCCGGGCCGGAGCGCGCGGGCGATGCGCCGGGTCAGGGCGCAGGCCGTCGCCTCGTCGAAGTGGTGCACGAGCTGCCCGGCGAAGACCACGTCCCACTGCGCCGTGCCGAGGTCGTCCGCGAGCGCATCGCCCGCGCGGTGGGCGACGCGCCCCCCGACGCCGGCTTCGGCGGCGGCCTCGGCCAAGAGCGGAGCGGCGTGGCGGACCGCTGCGGGGAGGTCGAGGACGGTGGCCCGGAGGCGAGGATAGCGCGCGCAGAACGCGACCGCAAACGCCCCGTGTGACCCGCCGAGGTCGAGGAGGTCGCGGGCACCCTCGGGCACGGGCGTGCGGCGAACCGTCTCGGGCACGGCGAGGCAGGCCAGGGCGCGCATCCCGCGCTGGTACAGCCCCCACTCGTCGCCCGTCATCGCGGCGTGAAAGTCCAGCGGCTCGCCGGTCACGACGAACTCGCCGAGCCGCGCGATCCAGTCCCACTCGACCGCCCGGAACCGGAGGCTGTCCACGAGCGAGTGCGGGCTGCCGCGCAGCAGCCACCGCCGCGCGACCGGGCGAAGGCTGTAGCCGGCCCCGCTGCGCTGCACGTAGCCCGACCCCGCGAGCGCGTCGAGCAGCGCCGCCGTCGCGCCCGAGTGGGTGCTGCACGCGCCCGCCACTTCCGCCGCCGAGCGCGGCCCCTCGGCGAGCGCCTCGAAGACCTCGTGCTCCACCGCCACCATCAGGCCCCGCGCCAGCAGCAGCGTCGGATGCGTGTGGAGGAACGGCGTCGGGACGAGGCCGAGGCCGAGCGCGGCCCGCTCCGGCAGGCCGTCGGGGCGGAGGTCGATCCGCATCAGCGGGCGGCAGCGAGCGCCTGCGTCTTCGCCACCCCGCCGGCCTCGACGCGGACGAGGCAGACCCCGCTCGGCAGAGCGTCCGCCGGAATCGGCAGCGAGAGCGCCCCCGTCGCCGACGGGCACGGCGCGAGAGCGAGAGGGAGTCGAGGCATTGGGGGGGGCGAAGAACGAAGGCGCAGAGAGCCCGAAGGAGTAGAGAGCCGAAGTATACGGCGGTCCCGTGGTTCGCCCGAGCAGGCCGGTGAAGGGTGCCAGCGTTACGGTCCCTTACTCGCGCGCGGACCGTCCGGCGGTGCGCTCCGAGCAAGCGGCCCTCGCTCAAGCGGCCCTCGCTCAAGCGGCCCTCGCTCAAGCGGCCCTCGCTCTGTGGGACGGGAACGCAGCATTGCGTGGCGGGTTTGGTGGCGCGACGGTGCATCCGCCCGTCGTCCCTAACCCACTGACGACCCTTTCAATGGACACCTACAATCTCTCTGCCCCCGTCGCCTCGCTCGGCACCGATGCCCGCGCGGCGTTCATCACGCGGACCTACCTCCACCTTTTCGGCGCAATCCTGCTGTTTGCCGGGATCGAGGTGGCGCTCTTTCAGTCGGGCCTCGCGGCGGTGATTGCCGAGGCGCTGCTCGGTGTCAACTGGCTCTTCGTGCTCGGCGGCTTCGTGATCGTGAGCTGGACCTACCTCCACCTGGCGAGCCGGACGGCGCACACGGTCTCGTCGCCGGTGGCGCAGTACGCGGCGCTCGGCGGGTTCGTCCTCGCCGAGGCCATCATCTTCGTGCCGCTGCTCTACGTCGCGGCGTACTACGCCGGGCCGGGCGTGATCAACAGCGCGGCGTGGGTGACGCTCCTCGGCTTCACCGGGCTGACGGCGGTCGCGGTGCTGACGCGCAAGGACTTCTCGTTCCTCGGCGGCCTCCTCAAGTGGGGCTTCATCGTCGCGATCGTCGCCATCGTCGCGGGCGTCCTCTTCGGTTTCGAGCTCGGGACGTGGTTCTCGGTCGCGATGATCGGCCTGGCCGGGGCGGCGATCCTCTACGACACGTCGAAGATCCTCCACCACTACCCCGAGGACAAGCACGTCGCGGCGTCGCTCGAGCTCTTCGCGTCCGTCGCGCTGATGTTCTGGTACGTCCTCCGGCTGATGATGAACCGCAACTAGAGGAGCACCCAGAGGAGGAAGAGCAGGGAGGCAAGGAAAACCGATCAGATTAGCGAGGCTCAGATTAGCGAGGCCGTGGTGCTCCGCGCCGACGCTCGTCCCCCCATTCCTCCCATTCTCTCCGTTCCACGCCGAAGGCGTTCCACTTCCACGCCGAAGGCGCTCCACTCAGCTTCCGCTGCGGGCGTCGGCGAGCTCGACGGCGCGCCAGAGATTGACGACGCCGCCGGTGGACGAGAGCGCGCCGAAGTCGACACGCTCGGCGGAGCCGGGGCGGAGGGCGGTCGTGCCCCGGTACGACACGGCGGAGTCGAGGAGGATGTCGCGGACCTCCAGCGGCGTGAGGTCGGGATAGTAGCTCAGCAGCAGCGCCGCGATTCCGCTCACGACGGGGGCCGCCACGCTCGTGCCGTCGGCGCGGTCCACGGCGTCGCCGAGCGCGAGCACGTCGACCTCGGCCCCGGGGGCGAAGAGGTCCACGCTCGCGGCCCCGTAGTTGGTGAACGCGGCGGCGAAGGGGTCCGCGCTCCACGTCGTCGCGCCGACCTCGAGCCAGTTGCTCGCCCGCGTGCCGTCGTCGAGCCTAGCCGTCGGGAAGTTGTCCGCCGCGTCGAGGTCCTGTGAGCTGTTGCCGGCGGCGTGGACGAGGAGGACGCCGCGCGCCTCGGCGTAGCGCACGGCCTCGTCCACGGCGGGCTTGGCCGGCGAGTACGACTTGCCGAAGCTCATGTTGACCACGAGCGCGCCGTTGTCGACGGCGTAGCGGATCGCGTTCGCGATGTCCTTGTCGCGCTCGTCGCCGTTGGGCACCGCGCGGACCGGCATGATCAGCACGCTGCTGTCGGCCACGCCGTCGGTGCCGACGCCGTTGCCGCGCGCCGCCGCGATCACGCCCGCGACCGCGGTGCCGTGCCCCGGATACGGCCCGGCCACGTCGGGATTGCCGTAGCCGCGCTCGGTGAGGTCGTCGGGGTCGCCGCCGATCGTGGGGCGCGGGTCGTAGTCGGGGTTGTAGCCGTAGGCGAGGACGTTGGCGATTTGCCGGCGCTGCTGCGCGACGTCCTCCGGCGTGAGGCCGCTCGCGGCGAGGTAGCTCAGCAGCGCCTTCGCCTGCTGCACCTCGGGGCTGTCGAGCATGCCGGGTTCGAGCTTCTCGGGGGGATACGGCCCCTCGCCGAGCGACGGGCGGAGCACGGCGACGGCGGCCTGGGTCGCCTGCTCGATCATTTTGATCTGGGTGAGGGTGCCGGAATAGTCCTCGCGCTGAGCCTTGAGCTTGTCTTCGAGTCCCTGATAGTAGGTGTACTCCTCGCGCTCGGCGTCGGAAAGCGTGTCGGGATCGGCGCTCTTGTAGCGCGGGCGGAGGCGGACGACCTCGCGCGTCAGCTCGTAGGTGTCGTACTGGACGTTCTCGCCGTCGGCGTTGCCGAGGAAGCTCCAGCCGCGCGTGTCGTCGACGTATCCGTTGCCGTCGTCGTCGAGGCCGTTGCCGGCGATCTCGTCGTCGTTCGTCCAGAGGCGGCCCTGCAGGTCCTCGTGCTCGGTGTCGACGCCCGAGTCGATCACCGCGACGACGACGGTGCGGCGGGGGCTGCGCCCGGCGAGCGCGCGGTAGGCCCGCTCGGCGCTGATGCCCCGGACGTTGTCGTCGGCCTCGTCGAGCATCAGCCACTCGCGCGGGGCCTCGCCCGGCCGCCGCTCGGTCTCGGCCACCGGTTCGTCGTCTTCGACGCCGGGTTCTACCTCGCCCGTCACCTCGGCGACGGGCGCGGGGACCTCGTCCGGGGGCGAGGCGGCGGGGCGGCTAGCCGAGCAACCCGAAAGGACGGCGGCAAAAGCGAAAAAAGCGAGGCGGCGGAGGGCGTACATCAGGCGCGTGGTTCGAGAGGGGATAGGCGGGGCCGGGAAGGTAACGAGCCGCGCGAAGTGTTCGTATGAGCGGGCAGGTACGGAACAAGAACCGCCGTCGCACATGAAAGCCGGTGCAATTCCTAGTGCCCTTTTCTCACGTCACCTCACGAGGACCTCATGAAAGACCGACCTATTGTAACCGGCGTTTTTAACGACAGCGACAGCGCCGACCGGGCCTACCGCTCACTCCGCGAGCGCGGCTACACGGAGGACGACATCCACGTCGTCATGTCCGACGACACCCGGAAGAAATACTACGCCCGCGACGACGCGGAAATCGAAGAGGGCAGCAAGGCCATGGAAGGTGCCGGTGCCGGCGCTGCCACCGGCGGCACGATCGGCGGCATCCTCGGTGCCATCGCCGCCGTCGGCACGTCCGTCGTCGTCCCCGGGCTCGGGCTCGCGGTCGCCGGGCCGCTCGCCGGGGCCCTCGCCGGGGCCGGCGCAGGCGGTGCCGCCGGCAGCCTCGTCGGGGCCCTGATCGGTGCCGGGATTCCCGAGGAGCACGCGAAGGCGTACAAGCAAGAGCTCGACCGCGGCGGGATCGTCGTCGGAGCCCACCCGCGCGACGATGACCGCAACGTCATCGCGGACGAGTGGAAGACCTACGGCGCGCGCAACGTCCACTACTAGGCCGCCGCGCACCGCTCGCACGTCAGGGCAGGAGCCTCGCGCTCCTGCCCTTTTTTACGTCCCCATTTTTCACGTCGCGTTCCGCACGGCGTCCACCGTCTCCGGTGCCTCCAGGCTCGACGTGTCGCCGAGGTCGCCGCCGAGGTAGGCCGCGCGGATGAGGCGGCGCATGACCTTGGCGTTGCGCGTCTTCGGCAGCGCCGCGGCGAAGCGCACCTCGCGCGGCTTGAGCGGCTTGCCGAGCGCGTCCACGAGCCGCGCCACGAGGTCGGCCCGCAGCTCCTCGCTCGGTTCGTGCCCGGCGGCGAGGACGCAGAAGGCGACGACCTCCTGCCCCTTGAGGTCGTGCGGCACGCCGATCGCCGCGCTCTCCAGGACGGCCGGGTGGGCGTTGAGCACGGCCTCGACCTCGGCCGGGCCGAGGCGCTTGCCGGCGACCTTGATCGTGTCGTCGCTCCGCCCGAGGATGTACCACAGCCCGTCGGCGTCGATCGCGGCGAAGTCGCCGTGGGTCCACAGGCCGGGGTGCCGCCGCCAGTAGCTGTCGAGGTAGCGCTCGCGGTCCCCCCAGAAGCCGCGCGTCATCCCGATCCATGGCTGCCGGATGACGAGCTCGCCGACTTCGCCCCGAACGGGCTCGCCTCGGTCGTTCACCACATCCGCGTCCATCCCGACGACCGGCCCGGAGAACGCCCCCGGCTTGAGCGGCGTGAGGAACGTGCCGCAGACGATCCCGCCCGAAATCTCGGTCCCGCCCGAGTAGTTGAGGATCGGCTTGCGGCTCTCGAGGGCGTGCTCGAAGAGCCACCGCCAGCTCTCGGGGTCCCACGGGCTGCCCGTCGAACCCACCGCGCGGAGGCTCGACAGGTCGTGCTGCTCGACCGGCGCGGGGCCGTGCGCCATCAGCGCGCGGACGAGGGTGGGGGAGACGCCGAGGTGCGTCACGCCGTGGCGGGCGCACATCGCCCAGGTCCGGTCCGGCCCGGGGTAGTCCGGCGCGCCGTCGAAGAGCACCATCGTCGCGGCGTTGAGGAGGGTTCCGAAGACGAGCCACGGCCCCATCATCCAGCCCATGTCGCTCATCCACCACATCACCTCGCCGGGGCGGAGGTCCATCGGGTGGGCCATGTCCTGCGCGGCCTTGACCGGGAAGCCGCAGTGCGTGTGGACCGCCCCCTTCGGCCGGCCCGTGGTGCCGCTCGTGTAGATCAGCATCACGGGGTCCTCGGCCTCCGTCCGCTCAGTCTCGGCGGACTCGGGGGACCCGCTCGCGCGCTCCATCAGCTCGTCCCACGTCCGGTCCCGGCCGGGCGTCATCGGCACGTCGAGGTCGGGCACGTGGGGGTAGACGACGACGTGCTGCACGCTCGGCGCATCCGCGAGGGCGTCGTCGGCGACCGGCTTCATCGGGATCGAGCGCCCGCGCCGCGTCATGCCGTTGGCGACGAAGAGCGCCTTGGCCTCGCCGTCGCTGAGGCGGGTGGCGACGGCCCCGCTGCCGTAGCCCGAGAACAGCGGCAGGATCACCCCGCCGATCTTCGCCACGGCGAGGAAGGCGACGACGAGCTCCGGCGTCATCGGCATGTAGAGCCCGACCGCGTCGCCCTTGCCCAGCCCGAGCGCGCGGAGCGCCGAGGCGCAGCGATTCACCTCGCGGTGCAGCTCGCGGTAGGTCAGCGCCTGCACCTTGCCCGACTCGCTCTCGTACCGCACCGCGTCGCGCGCTGCGACCTCAGTGCCCTGCCACTTGTCGAGCAGGTTGTGGACGATGTTCATCCGCCCGCCGACGCACCACGCCGGAAACTCGATCCCGTCGCTCGTATCCAAGATCCGGTCGTACGGTCGGTAGAACTCGACGCCGAGGTCCTCCAGGGTGGCGTCCCAGAACCGGCCCACGTCGTCGGTCGCCCACGAGAGCAGGGCAGCGTAGTCGGGCACGCCGACGCGCTCCATGAAGCGGTGGAGGTTGGTGCGCTGGTCCGGGTCGGGCCGCCACGCGATGGGCTGACCGAAGGGGTAGGGTTCGGGCGTTTCGGGCATGGGGTCAGAATCCGAATTGGATGTTGAACAGGGCTTGCGCCGCCTCGGCGTTGCCGTCGAGCGGCAGGATGACGTTAGCCTGGAAGCCGGCAGCGCGCGTGACGCTCAGGTTGTAGCCGAGGAGGATCTCCTGTGTCCCGTCGAACTCGTCGAGCCGGACGAGCAGCCGGTTGTTGGCGTCGAGGTCGAAGCCGGCCGCGCCGTAGAACCCGTTGCGGTCGGGGAAGAGGTCGTCCTCGACCTGTTCTATGATGGTCTCGGCGGCCAAGAGGAAGCGGCCTGCCCGAAGACGGGCGTCGGCCCCGACGAGTAGGCGGCCCGGCACGTCGGCCTCGCCGGAGTCGGGCGTGTCGTAGGAGACGTTCGTGCCGAGGGTGAGCGCGGTGCCGTCGCCGTGCGGCAGCGTATTTTGGGCGCGAGCGACGAGCATCAGGCCGCCTTGCTGCCTCCGTCGTCTTCGGTCGGTCGGTCCTGGGCGTGGACGGGGAGGGCGAGCGCAAAGCACGCCGCGAGCAGGAGAAGGCGAGGAAAGAGGAGCGCCACGACTACGCGTCAGAGGTAGAAAAAAGCAGGGGCGACCGAGAAGGCCGCCCCTGCAAAGCTACGCACACGCCGGGAGACGAGGGCGAAGTGGGTACGCTAGGCACGCCGCGCAGCCCGCGCCGGCAGATCCTCCGGCGAGCCGACCGACCCGCCGACGGCAGCGGCGATCATCCCGAGCAGCAGTGCGAAGAACGAGATCAACGCGGCCCCGCCGAGGTAGTCGGCCGTGGTGTCAGCGATCTCCGGTGCGTCCTCCTGGATGTCGTTGACGGTTTGCGAGATCCCGCGGCGAGCCCGGTCGTACTCTCGCTCCCACTGGTCGACGGTCTGGGTCGCCTCGGCTTCGCTCACGCCGGTCCGCGCGGCGACCGTCTCGATCAGCTCCTCGCGGTTCGATCCGTCCACCGGGCCATTGCCACCGAAGGTGCGGTCGATGGCGTCCTCCAGGTCGGCTCGGGCGTCGCCGGGGCTGGCGGCGACGTCGCGAAGCAGGCGCTCGGCCTGGCCCTTGATGTCGCTCAGGTCCACGTTCTGCTCGATCGCGTTGGCGGCCTCGGGCGCGACACTCGTCGCGACGGCGGTGATGCCTTGCCCGGCCAAGTCGAGGCCCTGCCCGATCATGCTCGTGGTGCCGCTGACCACGCGGCCGACGCCGGTCGTGAGCAGGTACAGTCCGAGCAGCGTGGTGAGCGCCCACGTCACGACGCCGTGGAGCATCCCGTCGGTCTTGCGGGGCATCCCGGCGAGGCGACCCGCGACCCAGCCGCCGGCGAAGAGGGCGATGAGCGCACTGACGACGGCCCAGATGCCCTGCGCTATCCCAAAGCCCGCCGCCGAGTCGTCCGGCGAGGCGAACTCGAAGGTCGTCAACCCGATGCCGAGACCCAGGAGGTTCAGTAGGAACTGCGTGATGATGGCGACGACCGCCCCGGCGAAGATTGCGCCCCACGAGACGCGCTTGATGGCGGCCGAGAGGCGGCCGTAGTCGTGCGGACCGTGCTCGTACTCGTCGTAGACGGTGATGCTGCGGTCGGGAGGAGAGGGGACGTGGTGTTGCTCGACGTGTTCGTGTTCGGTAGCCATGAGAAGAGGGGATGGGTGAGAGGAGGAAGAACCGTACGGAGAGGGAAGACGCACATGCCGTCATTATACGCTAGTGCTGTGTCACGCTGTAGTTGTCAGGCCGATGCGTAGATTCGGGACCACCCACCCTGCACTGCTATGCCGACCAAGCATTCCGTGCTATGCCGACCAAGCATTCCGTTCGACTCGCCGACGACCAGCGCCACCACCTCGACCGCCTCACCCGCATAGGCACCGCGCACGCTAGGACGGTCTCTTACGCCCGCGCCCTTCTCCTCGTCGATGAGGCCGACGACGGTATGGCTTGGTCCGACGAGAAGGCCGCCGACGCGCTCGGGGTGAGCCCGCGCACCGTCGCCCGCCTTCGCAAGCAGTTCTGCGCCGAGGGGCTCGACGAGGCGCTCCGCCCCCGACGCCAGACGCCTGGACGGCCTCCGAAGATCGACGGTGCCGCTGAGGCTCATCTGATCGCGCTGGCGTGCTCCGAGCCTCCCGAGGGCCGGGCCGAGTGGAGCCTCCGGCTACTCGCAGATGAGTTTGTCGCCCTCGGTGTCTCGGAGCCGGTGAGCTATCAGACCGTCCGGCAGACGCTCAAAAAAACGCGCTCCGGCCCCACCGTCAGAGGAGTTGGGTGATCCCGCCGGGACAGAGCGCGGCCTTCGTAGCCGACATGGAGGCGGTGCTCGCGCTCTACGCCGAGCCCTACGATCCCGCTCGGCCCGTCGTCTGCTTCGACGAGCGCCCATGCGTGCTCCGCTCCGAGGTACGCGCTCCGCTGCCTGCGCGACCGGGTGCAGAAGCGAGACAGGACCACGAGTATACACGCGGCGGGACGTGTTGCGCGCTGGCCGCCTTCGAGCCACTACGGGCGTGGCGGCAGGTGTGGGTGCTTCCGCAGCGTCGGCGCGTGGACTTCGCCGGGGTGGTTCGCCAACTCTGCGATGAGGTCTACCCCGAGGCCGAGACGGTGCGCCTGGTCTGCGACCGACTCAACACGCACGCGGCCGCTTCATTCTACAAAGCGTTCGGGCCCACCGAGGCCCGCCGGCTGGCAGCGAAGGTGGAGTTCGTTCACACGCCGGTGCATGGGTCGTGGCTCAATGCGGTCGAGGTCGAGTTGTCGGTGTTCGTGAAGCAGTGCTTGGGTCGGCGTCGAATCGGGACCCTGCAGCGACTGCGGTCAGAGGCCGAAGCATGGGCGGCGCGGCGGAATGCCGAGGGCGGGACCGTCGCGTGGCAGATGACGACAGGAGACGCCCGGGTGAAGCTCGCGCGACTCTACCCGTCAGCGACCCCTTGACACAGCACTAGACCGGGGTGACATACGCCAGGCTGGGGTGACATGGTGCGCACCGAAGACGATCAACCCCCGCGAGCGAGAGGGGGCCGGACTGAAAGACGCCGAGAGGAAGCTATCCAAAGAACTTCTGAGGAGGCTGTCCCAAGAACTACATAGCGCGCTCGGGGAACACTACTGCGCTTCGGCCCTATGCTACAACGGCACTGGCGGGTGCGCTCACATATGACGGCCGCCGATGCCGTTCCCTTCTAGCGTCCCTCTTCACTTCTCCCCACGTCAACTATGGCACCCTCTCCCTCCACCCGCTCCGGCGGGCCTTCCAAGGCCGAAGCCGAGGCAAAGGCCAAAGCGTCCGACCTCAAGGGCGACCTCAAGGCTGAAGCTACCGATCTTAAAGACGACGCCAAGTCTAAAGCGTCCGACCTCGTGGACCAAGCGCAGGCCGAAGTCAAAGACCGCGCCGCTACCGGCAAGAAGAAGGCGGTCGGCGCGCTCGAAAACGTCGCCGACGCCCTCCACGACACCAGCGACGCCCTGAGTGACAACGACCAGGATGCCTTTGCTCGGTACGCCGACAACGCCGCCGATCAGCTCGACCATTTCGTCAATGGCATCCGTGACCGCAGCGTCGGCGAACTGTTCGACGAGGCTGAGCGCTTTGCGCGGCAGGACCCCGGCTTGTTCGTCGGCGGGGCCTTCCTGCTCGGCATCTTCGGCGCGCGCTTCCTCAAGGCTTCGGCCAGCGAAGCCTCGCGCTCCGATGATTCGCGCCCTGGTGCCTCGCGCTCTAGCATTTCGTCTAACCCATCGATGCATCGCTCAAGCCGGAGCGGCTCGCCCTACGGTCGCCCCCGTCCAGCCTCTTCGGACGCCTAAACGGAGACCTCTATGGCAGATTCCCCTAGCAAACTCGACCCCAACGAGGCCGTGCTCGTCGAGCCGACCGGCGGCCGACCGGCTCCCCCCACCGCACCTGACGACCGTTCGATCGGTGATCTCCTCGGCGACCTAGCCTCAGAGACGACCACGCTCGTTAAGCAGGAGGTGGCACTCGCCAAGTCTGAAATCCGCCAGGAAGTGAGGGCGGCCACGGACGAGGCGAAGACAGCCGCGGGACACGCCGGTGCTATCGCCGCCGGTGGTGCCGTTGCCTATACAGGCCTGATCGCCGTCGTGATCGGCCTGGGCTGGCTCCTCGGCGAGCTACTTGCCGACGCCGAATGGCTCGGCCTCGTGCTCGTCGGCCTCATCGTTGCTGGCGTCGGATACGCGCTCGTCCAGAGCGGGCTGAAGAAGCTCAAAAAGGACTTGCACGATCTCAAGCAGATCGACCCGACGCCCGACCGTACCATCAAAACTCTCAAGGAGGACAAAGAATGGCTCAAAAGCGAAACATCTTGAACACAGGCAAATCCCCTAGTCAGATCGAACGCGACATCGACGAGACCCGCTCGGACATGAGCGAGACGCTCGACGCTCTCAGCGACCGCTTTGACCCGGATCACCTCAAAGATCAGGCTCTGGACCAGGCGAAGGACTTCCTCGCCGGGCCGGCCGCCGACATCGGTACCACCATGCTCGACACCATCAAGCAGCACCCTGTCCCGGCGCTCGCCGCGGCGCTCTCGATCGGGTGGCTCGTGGTCAAGAGCGGCGAGTCCGAGCAGGACCGCCGCTTCGAGGACGACTACTACCACCGCACCGGGCGCTATCCGGCTCCCGGCTACGCTAGCTACGCCCGCCGCACGGGCCGCCGCTACGAGCTGTACGACACGGAGTACGATTCGAGCGGCTACGACACGGGCGACAATGGGTCGAACCGCTCCCTCGCCGACAAAGCTAGCGACAAAGCCAGCAAGCTCGCCGACAAAGCCGGCGACGCCTTGTCCGAGGCGAAGCACAAAGCCGGCGACCTCGTCGACCAGGCGACCGACATGATCCCGGGCGGCAGCAGCACCAGGCATTACCGCCGCCAAGCCTCGAACTGGCTCGAACAGCAGCTCGACGAGAACCCGATGATCGTCGGAGCCGTGGCGCTCGCTACAGGTGCACTCGTTGGACTCAGCGTGCCCGAGACCCGTCAGGAAGACGAGTTGATGGGACAGCAGAGCGACCGGCTCATCAAGCAGGCGAAGAGCATGGCCGACGAGAAGATCGACCAAGCCAAGCAGGTCATGCAGGAGACTGCGAAGGAGGCCAAGAGCAAGGCGAAGGACGTGGCCGAAACCGCGAAGCAAGAGGCGAAAGCCGCAGCTAAGACGGCCGAGAAGGAGATCTCGAAGGCCGGTTCTGCCCCCACGGCCTCGACGTCCACCGCTGGAAAATCTAGCGCCACGTCTGCCCCGGCATCGCCGGGCTCGACGGCATCGGGCATGGAGAAGTTGGAGGCCAAGACGGAAAAAGTCAAAGCCAAGGCCTCGAGAGGCTCCGGCAAGAAGTAGTTCGCTGTAGCTCTCCTGAACACCCTTCCATGAACACCCGGCGGAGCCGGGACGGCATCAGTCGTCCGGCTCCGCTCCCTTTTTCTCTGCCTCCCTTTTCTCTGCTATGTCCCTCCGCTCGCTGTGCTGGCTCGTCGTCCTCGCCTGCTGGTCTGGCCTCCCGGCGGCGGCTCAGGAAACCGCCGAGTCCCCCGAGATCGACTCCGACGAGGGGCTTTCATTCGGCGGCCTCATCCAGACGCAGTTCAACACGACCAGTGCCGGCGGCGTCGACGCGACCGACCTCGTGCTGCGACGCGTGCGTCTGAGCGCGAACGCCGAGCTCAGCGACTTCGTGAGCGGCCGCCTCCAGGCCGAGCTAGCAAACGCCGCCGCCGGAGGCTCGGCCGAGTTGAACGAGGCTTATGCGCTCTTCACGTTCGCACCGCCGTTTCAGGTGTTGGTAGGCAAGGGCGGTCGGCCGTTTGGGGTCGTCGACGCAACGACGGCGGCCACGCTCGTGCCGGTGGAGCGAGGCGCGCGGTTCCGGGGTGCGCGGACGGTCGAGCAGTACCGGATCATGGAGGAGCTCGCCTACGCCGGGCGCTCTGTCGGCGTGCAGATTCTCGGCGAGACGGACGCGCTTCCGGTCGGGCTCACCTACGCGGCCGGCTACTTCACCGGTTCCACCGGCGAGGAGGGCACCGACGCTGACATCCGCCAGTTCGCGGCCCGCCTCCAGCTCGCTCCGACGGGTTGGCTCGCCATCGGCCTGGCGGCGACGAGCCGGGCGTTCGCCCGGGACGACCCACCGGGCATGGGCCAAGACGGCACGGCCTCGGGGGCCGACGCGAGCGGCGAGACCCGGCGCGGAGGGGGGTACGCCGTAGACATCGCCGCGGGGAGCTACGGCGAACCGGGTCCCTACGTGCTGGCCGAGGTGGTCACCGGGACGATCAATCCGTTCACCAGCGAGCGGTTCGCAAGCGCGCAGGCGTGGCTGGCCTACCGCGTCGGCGGGCTGGGCGCTCGGACGGGCAACACACTCCTCGCCGCCGAGCCGATTTTCCGCGCCTCGTGGGGCGACGCCGGAGGGCCTCTCGACGCCTTCGACGGGGTGCTGCTTACGCCCGGTCTAAATCTCTACGCCGCCCAGAACACTCGTCTCGCCCTCAACCTCGACTTGTTCCTGCCCGAGGACGGCAGCGATACGCTCACGAGCTTCAAGGCTCAGGTCCAGATCGCGTTTTGAGAGGAGGTTCAGAGGAGGTTCAGTCGTCGCCCAGCTCGTCGCGGACATCGCTGAGGATCGGCGGTCTCTTGGGCGACTCTTCGTCCTCGGACTTCGAGATCACGCTCAGGGTCCCATCGGCTTCCAGCACGACGGCGGACACGTCGTCGAGGGTGCGGTTGCCACCGCCGCGGGCGGCGGCTCGGATCTCGCGCTTGGTGACGCGCTCGCTCTGCATCGCGTCTTCGAGAAAGGTTCCTTGGTAATAGACCAGGCGGGCCTGGGCGGAGACCGTCTCGCCGAACCACTTCCACTCCACCGACGCGCGCGTCACGCAAAACTGGAGGGCGAGTAGCGCCGTTACCGCCGTCAACCCTTCGGCGAGCGCAATCCCTTCGCTGAGGATCGTCGCCCCGGTGATCGCCCCCATCGCGACCGTCACGATCCAGTCGAAGTTGTTCATCTGCGACGCCGTCCGCTTGCCGATAAGCCGGTGCAGGAAGATCACCGTGAAATAGACGATCGCGGCGAAGACGACGATCAGGGCGAGGTCGTTGAGGTTCTCGGGAAGCCAGCGCATCGGAAGGAGGATCGGGAAAACGCAACGAAGGGACGGTGCCTGAGCACCGTCCCTTCAGGGAAGATAAGCGACCTCAACAGGCCCTGTTTCTGCTTTGTGTGCTAGCCCCGCGCCGCGTCGATGGGCGGGCCGTCGGCGACGTAGCCGTCGCCGCCGATGGCCGCGCCGGGCGGGACGGGGGCGGCGTCGGGAAGCGGGTGGCCGTGCTTCTCCGGCTGCCACGAGAGTTGGTAGTCCTCGTCCTCGATCCCGAGCGCGTCCCTCGTCAGGTTGAGCGGGCGGAACGTGTCGACCATCACCGCGAGCTCCTGCGTCTCGCGGACGCCGATCGAGGCCTCGGTCGTGCCGGGGTGCGGGCCGTGGGGGATGCCGCCGGGGTGGAGCGTGAAGCTGCCCCGGCCGACGCCCTTGCGCGACATGAAGTCGCCCTCGGCGTAGTAGAGCACCTCGTCCGAGTCGATGTTCGAGTGGTTGTACGGGGCCGGTACGGAGGCGGGGTGGTAGTCGAAGAGGCGCGGCACGAACGAGCAGACGACGAAGTTGTGCGCCTCGAACATCTGGTGCACCGGCGGCGGCTGGTGGATGCGCCCCGTGATCGGCTCGAAGTCGTGGATCGAGATCGCGTAGGGGTACATGTAGCCGTCCCAGCCGACCACGTCGAACGGGTGGTAGCGGTAGACGAACGGGTGGAGCCTGCCGTGCTTCTTGATCCGCACGACGAACTCGCCCTCCTCATCCACGGTGTTCAACTCGACGGGGCCGCGGTAGTCGCGCTCGTGGTACGGGCTGTGCTCGAGCAGCTGGCCGACGTTGTTCGTGTAGCGCTTCGGCGGGCGAAACTCGCTCGGGGCCTCGATCACGAGCAGGCGCGGCTGCACCTCGCCGTCGAACACCCAGCGGTGGGTCAGCGTGCGCGGCACGTGCACGTAATCGCCCTGCACGAACTCGACCGTGCCGAGGACGGTCTCGACCCGCCCTTCGCCGTCGTGGACGTAGACCAGCTCGTCGCACTTGGCGTTCTTGTAGAACTCGTGGTCGCCCATCGGCTCGGTCGGGGCGCAGAGTGCGAGGTCCACGTCGGCGTTGCCCATGATGTAGCGGCGGCCCGTCAGCCAGCCGCCGCCGGGCTCGACGCGGGGGCCGAGGAAGTGCCGGTGGCGCAGAAAGTCCTTGTCGGCGTACTCGACCGCGTAGGGCTCGGGGTCGAGCACGCGCTCGACGAGCGTCGGCGGGTGGATGTGGTAGGCGATCGACGAGATGCCCGAGAAGCCCTCGGCCCCGATGACCTCCTCGGTGTAGAGCGCGCCGTCGGGGCGCGGAAACTGGACGTGGCGCTTGGCGGGCACGTCGCCCATCCTGATGTAGTACGGCATGATATCGAGGGTCGAGTTACGAGGGTCTAGCTACGAATGGTGGGTTCGTCGTGCGTCGTTCAAAGGTTGCCCCGGCGTTCCTGCTCGCGCTCGATGGCCTCGAAGAGGGCCTTGAAGTTGCCCTCGCCGAACGTGCGCGCGCCCTTGCGCTGGATGATCTCGTAGAACACCGTCGGGCGGTCCTCGACGGGCTTGGTAAAGATCTGGAGCAGGTAGCCGTCCGGGTCGCGGTCGACGAGGATGCCGAGCTTCGCGAGCTCGTCGACCGGCTCGTCGATGGTGCCGACGCGGGCCTGGAGCTCCTCGTAGTAGGTCGTCGGGACGGTGAGGAACTGGACGCCGCGGCGGCGAAGGGCGGAGACGGTCTGGAGAATGTCGTCGGTCGCCATCGCGATGTGCTGGACGCCGGCCCCGTCGTAGAACTCGAGGTACTCGTCGATCTGGCTCTTGCGCTTGCCCTTGGCGGGCTCGTTGATCGGGAATTTGATGCGTTCGTTGCCGTTCGACATCACCTTCGACATCAGCGACGAGTACTCGGTCTGGATGTCGGAGTCGGTGAAGGCGATGATGTTGCGGAAGCCCATCGTCTCGGAGTAATAGTCGACGTACTTGTTCATGTCCCCGAGGTGGACGTTGCCGACGCAGTGGTCCACATATTTGAGGCCGACGCCTTCCGGCTGCCAGTCCGGGGTGTCCCACGGCTCGAAGCCCGGCATGAACAGACCGCTGTAGTTCTGGCGCTCGACGAACGTGTGTATCGTGTCGCCGTAGGTCCCCATCGCCGAGACGACGATCTGCCCGTGCTCGTCTTCGAGGACTTCGGGCTCTCGCACCGCGACAGCGCCCCGCCCCGTGACCTCCTCGAAGGCCGAGCGGGCGTCGTCCACCCAGAGCGCGATGTCGCGGACGCCGTCGCCGTGCCGGTGGACGTGCTCAGCAATCGGGTGTCTGGAGTGGAGCGCGGTCGTAAAGACGAACCGGATTTTGTCCTGTTTCACGAGGTAGCTCGCCGCCTCGCGGTGGCCCGTCTCCGGCCCCCGGTAGCCGGCGATCTGGAAACCGAATGCGGCGGCGTAATAGTAGGCCGCCTGCTTGGCATTGCCGACGTAGAACTCGACGTAGTCGGTGCCGTTGATCGGGAGGAAGTCGTCCTCGACGTGGTCGGGCGCGTCCTTCAGGCTGAGGCCCGCTTTCTCGGCGGTGTTGGCGTCGGTCTGCTGGGCGTTCGGCTCGGTCGCCACGGCGTCGAGCGCGGAGCCGTCGCCCGAAGAGAGAGTATGGGTGGAATCGGCCATGGAATTTGGAGGGTTGGCTGTCGGGGATCGAAGGCGAAGGGAGAGAACCGGAACCGCTTCCGGCCGCGCAGCTTGCACGGGAGCACGGCCCGCTGCGTTCCTCGCCCCCTATCTTACGCACGCTTCCTCCGAAACCCAAAGGACCGCCCTACCCATGCCGCAATACGAACTCGACGCCGTCGGGCCGGAGGCCGCCTCGGTCCGCGTCCGGGGGCGGACCCCCGAGGAGGCCGTCCGCCGCGCGGCCCTGCTGCCGGACGAGACGGAGGTTCAGGTCGATGGAGAAGCCGACCTCCACGGGTGGTGCTCCGTCCGCATCGACGGCGAGGCGTCGGGCCGGGTGCGCTTGCACCAGCGGATGCAGTTCCGCCGCGACTGACCCGCCGCTTTTTCGTGCATCGCTGCGCTCAGGGACGGAAAAAGCTGTCCCCCTTCACAAGGGGGACAGTTCGGTGCTGCTGGGAATGAGCGTAGCGAATGACCGCAAACCGAACGGGGGGTCAGCGCACGGCCGTCACGCGCTGGGCGAAGTGAAACGTCTCGCCCTCGGCGCGGACGACGTACACCCCGGCCGGGAGCGCCGCCGCCTCGATCACGATCCGGTGCTGCCCGACCGCGAGCAACCCGTCGTGCACCGTCGCCACGCGCCGCCCAAGCACGTCGAACACCTCGACCGTCACCGCCTGCGCCTCGGCTACGTCGAGCGCGAGCGTAGTGCGCCGGCTGAACGGGTTGGGATACGCTGCGCCGAGCGCATTCTCCATCGGCGTACCTGCGCCGGGTTCAAGCGCCACCGCGAACGGGCTTTCGTAGGCCCCGAGGTCCGGTGCGTTGCCCTGCACGCGAGCCTCGCCGTCGAGGTCCACCGGCAGCAGCTCCTCGGTGTCGCCGTCTTGGTCGAGGTCGAACGTGTCGGGCGGGAGAAACTCGGCGAGGCCGAAGTCGACGGCGGGGGAACCCTCCTGGAGTCGAAGGTCGCCGTAGTCGTCGTCCTCGGTGCCCCACTCGCCGTCGGGGCCAGGGTTAGGATCTCGGACGAAGAGCGGGTCGGCGTCGAGAACGGCAACTCCTCCGAACCCCTCCTCTATAATGGAATAGCTAACGTTTGCAACTGTCTGTAATTCGGGTCCGTCGTCGCCCCACATAATGACATTCCTCAGCATCTCAGGTGCCACGTTCGTGGTGCTGTACAGAGCCGCTCCCACGCGGGCAGCGTTCCCCGAGAATGTGCTGTTGAGGATTCGGACCGCCCCCTGAGCATTGTGAAGCCCTCCGCCAAAATCAGTCACGTTCCCTACGAACAGCGAGTTGGAGAATGTGGCTTGCGCACTTCCGACATAGACGCCACCGCCATAGCGATTAGATTCGTCACGCCCTGCGGACTCGTTGCCCTCAAAAATAGCGTTGAAGAGGTCTGTTTCTCCGTCAACGAGTTGCAGGCCGCCGCCTCGACTTGTGGATGATGGTTTGTCGCTGGCCTGGGTCCGGTTACGACGGAAGAGCACGTCTAAGAGCGTGGACTGGCCTGCGATGGATGCGCCACCTCCTGAGGCGACGATCTGGAGACCGGAGGGAGACGCTACGTTTGCTTCGAAAAGGACGCGCCGTAGGAGAACGTCGCGGCCTGATAGACCCCCGCCCGCAGCCGCCATAAATCCGTTAGCGCTGTTCTCGATGAAGGAGCAGTCCGTGAGGATGGCCGTCGTAGCACTCATCCCTCCTCCTGATCCCGCCGCATTGCTCACGAAGTCTACTTCAGCAAGCGTTGAAGACGTAGTCTCTGTGTAAAGGCCGCCGCCTCTGGGCTCTCCTTCAGGGCTACTTGCCGAATTAGACTCGAACCGCCCGTTGCTGAGTTGGAGGGAGGTGGATGATGCGTAAAGGCCACCGCCCGGTCCACCGGCTGAGTTGAGGCTGAAAAGAAAGCCCGTTGCACTGAGGTCCCCGCTCTCGACGTAGAGGCCGCCCCCTCCATCGGCCGGATAAAGCACTCTGTTTTGTTCGAAACGGACATTGTCGAGGTCGAGGGTCGTGCTCTCCGCATAGATTCCGCCGCCTTTCGCGGTGAAGTTGAAGCTGAGGCCGTCGCCTATGGCGCGGTTGGCGACGAAGCTCATGTTGGCGAGAACCGCTTCGCTCTGAGAAATGCGAAGCCCCGCTCCCTCAGACCGCGTCCCGCTTGCGTTGGCCTCACCCCCAGTGACGGTGAACCCATCAAGGCGCGCACCTCCCCTCACCTCATTAGCGATCACAACATGGTAGCTGTTGTCGCTGCTCTCATTGAGCTTGCCTATGTCACCGCTCAGGATGGTCTCGTTGGCTGCGGGGTCGCGCTGGTCGAGTGAGGTCTCGGTGCCGTCGAAGCCGCCGTAGAGCGCGAGGCCGCTCTGAAGCTCGAAGCTCACCGTGCGGTCGCCGTCGTCGGTGGGGAGGTAGGTGCCCTCGGCGACCCAAATGGCGAGGGAGTCCACGTCGAGCGTGTCGGCGAGGGCGAGGGCGAGGGCGTCTTGGAGGTCGGTGAAGGCATCGGCCCACGAGAGGCCGGTCTCGGCACCGGTGGCGTCGGCGTCGACGAAGAGGACGGAGGGGAGGGGCGGCGCTCCGGTCGGTCCGTCGAGGACGAACACGTCGTTACTGCCGGCGCTCGTGAGCGTGGTGTCGCCGAAGGTCGCGGTGCTGCGGAACAGGCCGGCGACGGCGAAGCGGCCGAGGGCGTCGCTGACGGCCACGCCGGTCGCGGCGTCTTGGCTGGTCCCGCCGAGGAGGTCGACGGTGACGAGCTCGCCCTCGGCGTCGAACACGGCGAAGTAGCCGTCGCGGCCCTGGGTCGTGATCGGCGTGTCATCGAAGGTGCCGGTGCCGTCCGCGTAGCCGACGGCGAGGGCGTTGCCGCCGGCATCGACCGCGAGGGCGGCGGAGAAGTTGGTCCCGTCGCCGCCGCCGCGTCGTCCCCAGAGCTCGTTGCCATCGGGGTCGAGCTTCGCCACGAAGATGTCCGTGAAGCCTGTGCTCACGAGCACGTCGGAGCCGACGAGGATCGTGTTCGAGAACGAGCCCTGCACGTAGACCTCGCCTTCCGAGCCGAGGGCGATGCCGCCGCCGCGCGTGAACTCGGACCCGTCGGCCCCGATGCCCTCGACCCACACCGGCTCGCCGTCGGGGTCGTACTGGACGACGAACACGTCGGAGCTTCCGGCGCTCTGGATGGGGAGGCCGCCGAACTGCGCGACGCCCCGGAACGAGCCGGAGACGTAGGCCGCGCCGTCGGCGGTGACGGCGACGCCGTAGGCCAGGTCGCCCTGGTCGGAGCCGCCGCGCCGCGCCCACACGACCTCGCCGTCGGGGTCGTACTTGGCGAGGAACGCGTCGGTCGAGCCGGCGCTCGTGAGGGTCACGCCGCCGAAGGTGCCGGTGCCCCCGAAGCCGCCCGTGAGGTAGACGTTGCCGTCGGCGTCGAGGGCGAGTTCGCGCCCGGTGTCCTGTTCGACGCCGCCGGCCTGCCGGGCCCACTCGAGGTCGCCCTCGGCGTCGTACTTGACGAGGAACGCGTCGAAGTCGCTGAAGGTGGTGAGCGAGGCGTCGGGGTTCTGGCCGCCGTCGAAGCTCGCGACGCCGGTGAAGAAGCCGGTGGCGTAGACGCTGCCGTCGGGCGCGATCGCGGTGGCGGTGCCGAAGTCGTTGAACACGTCGGTCCCTCCGCGCCGCGCCCACGCGGCCTCGCCCGAGGCGTCGTACTTGACGAGGAAGAAGTCGCTGTCGCCCGCGCTCGTAACCGAGAGGTCGCCGAAGGTGGCGGTGCCCTCGAAGGTGCCCGCGACGGCGCGGCTGCCGTCGGCGGCGAGGGCGATGCCTTCGCCGGTGTCGCTGCTCGTCCCACCGCCCCGGAAGGCTTCGTCGAAGGAGAAGGGTTGAGCAGCGGCAGGAACGGCGAGCAGGACGAGGGCAAGCAGCGAGAGTCGAAGCATCGGGTCGGCAGAAGGAGAAGAGTCTGCCGAAAATAACCCTGTGCCACGTCGCGTGCGGGGCTAGCTGTCGTCACCGCCCTCGCGGTCAGCGCACGAGCGTTGCGGTGCGCGTCAAGCGGAAGGCCTCGCCCACGGCCCGGACGACGTACATCCCGGTCGGCAGGCCGCCGGGTTCGAGCACGAGCCGGTGCGAGCCGGCGGTGAGCGGCCCGTCGTGCAGCACGGCGACGCGCTGCCCGAGCACGTCGAACACCTCGACCGTCACCGTCTGCGCCTCGGCCACGTCGAGCGCGAGCGCGGTGCGCCGGCTGAAGGGGTTCGGGAAGGGGACGCCGAGCGCGTGCTCCGGGGGGGCGCTGCCGCCGGGCTCTAGGTCCACGGCACCGAAGCGCCCGCCGACGACGAAGGCGTCGTTCCTGCCGGCACTCGTCAGCGTCAGGGCGTCGAACGAGGCCGTGTCCTGGAACTGGCCGGCCAGCACGAACCGGGAGCTGGCGAGGTCGGAGGCCAGGCCGGTGCCGGCGTCGCGCCCCGGCCCCCCGAAGAGCTTGACGAGGAACAGCTCGCCCTCGGCGTCGAACACGGCGAAGTAGCCGTCGCGGCTCTGGGTCGTGATCGGTGTGTCGGCGAAGGAGCCGGTGCCTTCCGTGTAGCCCGTGATCAGGATTCCGCTGCCGAAGACGCTCAGGGCCGCCGGCGCGTCCCCCCCATCGCTGCCGCCGCGGCGGCCCCAGACGGCGTTCCCATCGCGGTCGAGCTTCGCCAGGAAAATGTCCGTCGGGCCGGTGCTCGTCAGCAGGTCGCCGCCGATCGTGATCGAGGTCGAGAAGCTGCCCTGCACGTAGACGGTGCCGTCGGCCCCCAGCCCGATGCCGCCGTTCCGCATCCCGTCGTCGCCCTCGGCACCGAGGCGGGAAAACCAGACCGGATCGCCGTCGGGGGTCCACTGGAGGACGAACACGTCGGAGCCGCCGAGGCTCTGGACGGCGGAGCCGCCGAGGCTCACCGTGCCCTCGAACACTCCGGCGAGGTAGGGGTGGCCGTTGGGCCCGACGGCCACGCCGCGGGCGAGGTCTGCCTGGCTGGAGCCGCCGCCCCGCGCCCAGAGCACGGCGCCGTCGGGCGCATACTTGACCAGGAGCAGGTCGCTCCGGCCGTCGCCGTCGAGTGTTGCGCCGCCGAAGGTGGCGGCGTCGGTGAAGCTGCCCGCGAGGTAGACGTTGCCGTCGGCGTCGAGGGCGAGGTCGCGGCTGGTGTCGAGGGCGGAGCCGCCGCCCTGGCGGATCCACTGCAGGTCGCCGTCGGGGCTGTACCTGGCGAGGAACGTATCGTAGCTGCCGAACGAGAAGAGCAGCACGTCCGGGTTGGTGCCCCCGTCGAAGGTGGCGTTGCCGGTGAAGGTGCCGGCGGCGTAGACCCCGCCGTCCGGGGCCGCCGCCACGGCGGTGCCGTAGTCGTCGGCCCCGCCTGTGCCGCCGCGCCGCGCCCACAGGGCCTCACCGCCGGGGCCGTACTTGACGAAGAAGGCGTCGAGCTCGCCGACGCTCCTGATCGACGCGTCGCCGAAGGCGGCGACCCCCTCGAAGGCCCCGGTGACGTAGCGGCTGCCGTCGGCGGCGAGGGCGACGTCCTGGCCGGAGTCGTCGTCTGAGCCGCCGCCGCGCAGCGTTTCGTCGAAGAAGAAGGACTGGGCACCGAGGGGGGCGGCGGCCAGGAAAAGAGCGAGGGCACTCGACAGACGGGTCATGGCGCGTCGGGGGTGGGGAGAATCGGGGCCGTGGGAGGGCGAAACCACGGGGTAGGCGGTGGGCAGGGCGGCGTCCGCGTGGATACCTTCCCTCTCTACCTTTTCGACCAATTTCATGCCTACCGAACCTGAGAGGCCCGCCCGCCGCTGGACCACGCTCGCCTCGGAGACCGTCGTGGACCGCTGGTGGCTGCGCCTCCGCGCCGACCGCGTCCGGCTCCCGACCGGGGCCGAGATCGAGGAGTTCCACGTCGCCGAGGTGCCCGACTGGGCGCTCATCGTCGCGCTGACCGACGGCGGGCAGGCCGTGCTCGTCGAGCAGTACCGCTACCCGGTGGACCGGACGGCGCTCGAGTTCGCTGCCGGCATCATCGGCGACGGCGAGGTGCCCGTCGAGGCGGCGCGCCGCGAGCTGCTCGAGGAGACCGGCTACGCCGCCGAGACCTGGACGGCGCTCGGCCGCTGCGCGGTGGAGCCGGCGCGGCAGACCAACTACGGGCACCTGTTCGTCGCGCAGGGGGCCCGCCGCGTCGGCGCGCCGAGGCTCGACGCGACGGAGGACCTGCGGGTGCGGCTCGTGGAGGCTGACGGCCTCGTCGGGTTGGTCGAGCGCGGGGAGATCGTGCACGGGATGCACGTCGCGGCGGTGTTCTGGGCCCTGCAGCGCGGGCTGGTGCCGGGGCGAGCGACGAGCGACTGAAACGCCGTAAAGCTACCGGGCGGGGTGTGAAACTGCCGAGGTGGAGTGCCCCGCGCCCGTAGGAGCTCCTACGGGCGCGCCCGAGTTGGGTGCCCGGGTCGGGAAGGACACCGACCGTCCCGTCGGGCCGGCCGTCCCGCCTCCTCACCCCGGCAGAAACGATTGCCCCGGCGCAGCGTACCGACGGCTCTTCTCCCCTTTCTTCTCTCACCTCGCTAGCCATGCCGACCGAACGCACGACGCTCCTCGTCTCCGTCAACACGGAAGACGACGAGGAGGCTCAGATCAAGAAAATCAACGCCCAGGTCGGGGAGGGCTGGCGCGTCATCCAGAAGATTCCGGTCTCCGGCGGCGGGGCCGGGCCGGGCGGCAACTCCGAGCACTTCATGCGGATGCAGGTCACTCTCGAACGCAAGATCGACGACGACAACGTAATCGTCGGGAACGACGAGTGACGAGTGTGGAGCTTTGATTTTGGAGCGCGGGTCATGCTCGCGTTCAGGGGGAGTCCCGCGCCCGAAATCCAAAATCCCCAGCCCGAAACCGACTCATGCTGTTCCCCATCGGCGACGACGACCGCCACCTCGACGGCCCGGCGTTCGTGACCCTGGCCCTGCTGCTGGCGAATGTCGGCGTATTCGTGCTTCAGCTCCTCGACCCGGAGCTGCTCTACGGCTGGAGCACGATCCCGTTCGAGATCACCACCGGGCAGGACCTCGTCAACGACGCGCAGGCCACGCTCAACCCGGCGAGCCTGGACGAGCTCCCGCAGCGTCCGGGCCCGACGCCGGTCTACCTGACGCTGCTCTCGAGCATGTTCATGCACGGCGGCTTCGGGCACCTCGGCGGCAACTTGCTCTACCTGTGGATCTTCGGCGACAACGTTGAGCACCGCTTCGGGCACGGCGCATTCCTGGCGTTCTACCTCGCGAGCGGCCTCGCCGCGAGCGCCGCGCAGATCGCGCTCGACCCGGACTCGGTCATCCCAAACCTGGGCGCGAGCGGGGCGATTTCGGGCGTGCTCGGGGCGTACCTCGTGCTGTTCCCGCGCAACCGCGTCCACGCCATCTTCTTCTTCCACGTCGTGGCGGTCCCGGCCGTCCTCGCCATCGGGCTGTGGATCGCGTTCCAGTTCGTCAACGGCTTCGGCGCGATTGCCGCGACGGAGCAGACCGGCGGGGTCGCCTACGGGGCGCACATCGGCGGCTTCTTCGCCGGCGTCGCGCTCGCCCTCCTGCTCCGCCGGGCCCTCCCCGGCGACCGCCCGAACGTCCTCCAGCCCGCGATGCGGCGCGACCCTCGCACCCGCCGCCTCTGGTAACGCCCGCCGCCTCTCGTGACGGGCCTCTCGTGACGGGAGAGACCGCGCTCCCGTTAGAGACCGCTGAGCCGCTGGCAACAACAGGAGGGGGGCTCGTTGGAGAGCCGGAGCCCGCTCGCCGGAATGCGTATCCCTTCGGCCGGGGACCTATATTCCGAGCTTTCGGCTCCCCCACTCCCTCGACTTCCCGACGCCAATGAGGTCCTCTTCCCCCTCGGTCACGCCGCCTGTTGAACGCCGTAGGTGGACCACGGAAAAGATATGGGAGCTGGGGGTGCCGCTTGCGTTTCTGGGAGCTGCGTGCGCCGCGATGCTCGGGGCGATCTTGCTGCGGACCGGCGGCGTGTTTTCCTACACGCTCGACGACCCGTACATCCACCTCGCGTTGGCGGAGGAGATCGCACGAGGGCATTACGGGGTCAACCCCGGCGAGGCCGCCGCGCCGTCGTCGAGCGTGCTGTGGCCCTTCCTCCTGGCCCCGTGGGCGCGCCTGCCCATCGCGCCTCTCGTTCCCTTCGCCTACAACCTGGCAGCGGCCGTGGGGCTCGTCGTGGTCTACCAGCGCGTGCTGAGCCGGTCGCTCGGGCCGGCGGGGACGCTGCGGGGCAGCCTGGCGGTCGGGCTGATCGGAGCCGGGCTGATCGTGGGGACGAACGTGGTCGGGCTCGCGTTTACGGGGATGGAGCACACGCTGCAGTTGCTGCTGACGGCGCTCGCGGTGTGGGGGCTGTGGCAGGAGCGCGAGACGGGCGCGGTGCCGCGCTGGCTGGCGGCGGTCCTCGTGCTCGGGCCGCTGGTGCGCTACGAGAACCTCGCCGTCACGGGGCCGGCGCTGGTCTACCTCTTCGCCCGGGGCCACCGGAAGACTGCGCTCGGGGCCGGGGGCGTGGTCGGGGCGGCGCTCGGGGGGTTCTCGCTCTTCCTCTACACGCACGACCTCGGGGTGTTGCCGTCGTCGGTGCTCGCAAAGTCCACGGGGAGCACCGGGGAGGGGTCGCTCTCGAGCATCCTGCTGCGCAACGCTGCCGCGAACGCGCAGGGGGTGCAGGGCCGGATGCTGATCGCAGCGACGCTGCCCCTGCTCGCCGCTGCGCTGTCGGCGCGCCGGGCGTGGGTAGAGCGCGGGGTGGCCCTCACGCTCGTCGCGGCGGTGGGGTTGCACCTCGTCGGGGGGAGCTTCGGGTGGCTCTCGCGCTACGAGATGTACATCTGGGCGGCGGTGCTCGCGGGGCTGGCCCTGCTCTTCGGACCCTCGCTCCGGGCCGCCGCCAGCCGCGAGCCGGTGTGGAAGGCGGCGCTGCTCGTCGCCGTGGCCCTGGGCGCGCTGGGGCTCCCGTACCTGGAAGATCAGACGATGCTCCCGGAGTCCGCCCAGAGCATCTACGACCAGCAGTTCCAGGTGCACCGCCTGCTCACCGAGCACTACCCGCACCCGGTCGCCGTCAACGACCTCGGCTGGACGACCTTCCGCAACGACCGCTACGTGCTGGACATCCTGGGCCTGGGCTCCCACGAGGTGATCAAGCTCGCCATGACCGAGCCCAACTCCGACTGGATCACGCGGCTGGCCGACGAGCACGGCGTCGAGGTGGCGCTGACGTACTTCAGCCCCGAGCGGTTTCCGGAGGTGTGGACCCTGGTGGGCACCCTGCACCGCCGCGCGCCGCGCCTCACGAAGTCGAGGAACCGGGTCTTCGTCTACGCCCGAGACCGCGCCGCGGCGGAGGCGCTGCGCCCGGCCCTCCGCGAGTGGGCCGCGACGCTCCCGCCCGGAGCCCGGTTCGCCTTCAGAAACGAGGCCCCGTAGGCGGCTTCGCTCGAAGGCACGACCGCGATCGACCCGCCGTCGCTCGATCGACCCGCCGTCGCTCACGGCCCCCTACGCCGAGGAGGACGCAGCAGACGAAGAGCAGGACGACGCGGACTGAGCGCGGTCACGTCCGAAAAAAGCCCCCGCCGGTGTAAACCAGCGGGGGCTTTCCGTACAACCGAACGTGCCCGGTTTACCGAACGTGCCCGGTCTACCGAACCAGCGAAACGCGCTCGGTGAGCTCCACCGAGCCGGTCTCCAGGCGGTAGACGTACACCCCGCTCGGGAGGTCCGAGGCGTCGAAGACCACCTCGCTGTAGCCCGCGGCCTGCGGCCCGTCGGCGAGCTGTGCGACGCGGCGCCCGAGCACGTCGTAGACCGTCAGCCGGACGTGCTGCGCTTCGGGCAGCGTGAAGCCCAGCGTGGTCCGCGACGCGAACGGGTTCGGGTAGGCCGAGTGCAGCGCGAACGTCCCGGCGGGCGTCGTGGTCTCGGTGGCGACGTCCTTGCAGTCTTCGTCGCCCTGCGCGGTGCAGGCGTTCTCGGTGATGTCCTCGAGGTCCTCCCCGCCGACGAAGGCGAAGCGGACGGTCACGCTGCCGCCGTCGGCGATGTCGTAGGGGCCGACGCCGAGCACCGTCCGCCGGTCATCGAGCGAATCGGGGATGGCGAAGACCGTCGTCAGGGCTTCGTAGAGGTTCTCCTCGGTGGGGTTGAAGCCGAACCCGGCGTCGAGGATGTAGCCCGAGACATTGTCGTCGAGCGCCGCTACGCCGTAGTAGTTCGGGTCAGCGGTGCCGGAGGCGGCGTCGTAGACGTAGAGCAGCCGGGTGTCCTCGTCGTAGCCGCCGAGGTTTTCGACGGCTGCTCCGGCGTCCCAGTCGGCGAAGATGCCGGGGTAGAGCCCCGTCAGGTCGCTGCCGGACGTGTTCGTGATCTCGAACTCGACGACGACGAAGCCGTTCATGTCATCGTCCGAGCTGGAGTACGAGTACTGCTCGACCTCGAGCCCGATGGGGTTTGAGGCCCCGCTGTCGTCGTAGCCCGCGAGGAAGGCCTGGTCGAAGTCCATCGGTGGAGCCGCTACCATGAGCGAATCGACGGTCACCCACTCGCCGGTCGCGTAGGCCATGCCCGAGACCTGGGATGGGCTCTGGCCTACGATGAAGGTAGAGGAGAAGAGGCCGCCGTTCCCCCCCGCGTTGACGTCGTCGAAGACGAACCCGGTTCCGGGGAAGTTCTGCGGACCGGCGGCCTCGGTGCCGAGGTTGCCGTCGTCGTAGACCTCGAACTGCACCAGGCCTGTGTCGTGGATGGCCTCGTCGACCGCGCCGCTGAAGTCGATGGCCTGGGCCTCTTCGGCGCTGGCGATGGCGTCGTCGAGGTCGCTCCCGCCGACGAAGGCGAAGCGGACCACGACCGAGTCGCCGTCGGCGATGTCGTAGGGGCCGAGGCCGATCGTCGTGCGGACGTCGGTGGTCGTGTCGATCACGGCGTCGTCGTCGATCATGGTGAGGTACGAGTAGATGTCGGCGTCCGTGTCGAGGCCGCCCTCACCGATGTACGAGATCCCCGAGACGTTGTCGGTCAGCGCCGTCACGCCGAAGTAGTTCGTCGAGGTCTGGGTGCTGTCGTAGGCGTAGAGGAGGCGCGAGTCCTCGTCGTAGCCGGCGAAGTTGCGCTCGAACGGGTCCGGGGGGATGCCGTCCCCCCCGCCGACGTCCCAGTCGGCGAAGACGCCGGTGAAGACGCTGTCGAGGTCGCCGCCGGAGACGTTCCGGATCGTGTACTCGAGCACGACGAAGGCGTCGTCCTCGCCCGAGTACGAGCGCTGCGTGACCTCGAGGCCGATCGAGTTCGGCGTAGCGCTGTCGCCGAACGTAGCGATGAAGCCCTGGTCGAAGTCTGCGATCAGCGGGGTGAAGGCCGTCGGCCCGGACTGAGCGACCCACTCGTTGGGTCCCTGGCCGGTGGCTCCGCCGTAGAGGTTGCCCGAGACTTGGGTCGAGTCCACCCCAACGACGAAGGCCGCGTGGAAGAGGCCGGGGTCTCCGTCGAAGAAGAAGCCCGTCTCGGCGAAGTTCGGCGGCGTGGTGCCGATGTAGCCGTTGGCGAAGACGCGGAGTTGGGCCGTGCCCGTGTCGTGGATGGCTTGCGCGTGCCCGAGCGCGGGCAGCAGGAACAGGAATAAGGCAGCCGACAGGTGCCTTGCCGTAGCAAAAGAAGTCATGGTTCTTGGCGGTTAGTGGAAAGGGAAGGGCTCCGCCTGCGGAAGGCGGGGACACACGATACGAAGGAAATGGTAACTCTTCAATAACGCCGGTCAGATTGACGCCCTCGGACCCCGCGCTCGCGGGGCGGCGGCGGGGTTCGTATCCTGCGTCTCCCCACGGTTTCGGCCTCGCTATGGATGCAGTCTACGCCCGGCAGCTTTTCGTACGGAGTGCCGTCCTCACGGCGGGGCCGCCGCTGGTGGCGCTCCCGCTCTGGGTCGCCGACGCGGAGGTCGAGGCGTGGGCCGGCTCGCTCGGGCTCTACGAGGTCGTGGCTGCGCCGCTGCTGCTCGTGCTCGCGGCGTTCACCTTCTACCGGCGGACGCGGTGGCTGCGGGTGCGGTGGTACCTGGCGGCGATGGGCGGCGCGGCGCTCCTGGGCGTCGGGCTGTGGTATCTCGGGCTGGGGTGGCACGGCGGCGCGCTCCTCCGCCCGAGCCCGCTCACGCTCGAGCTCCTGGGGATCGCCCTCGGGGCGCAGCTCACGGGGGCCTACGGGGCGATTATGGTGATCGCCGGCGTGCGGCGGATGCGAGCGGCGGAGTGACGGGAGTGTGGGAATAAACCGGCCGAAGGGGCCAGTGCCTCGGCAGGCGGTCTGCTGCTTTCTGAACCGGAGACGCCTCGTGCGGAGCGAGCGCGACGGAATGGGGGGAATGGGAGGAGTGGAGGGAATGGGGGGAGTGGAAGGAAGGGAGACGGCCCCTCCCCGTCCCCCACGCCGTCCCGAACCGCAAAAGACCCCTTGATCCTGCACGAGGTCGTGTGGACACTGGCGAGGTCAAGCTCGCACGAGGCGGAGCAGGCCTCTCCAGAGCGGAGCAGGCCTTTCCAGAGTGGAGTAGGGCGTTACGCCGTGCCCCGTCTGGGCGGCTCCCGGTGTAACCGCCGCCGGACGGCTCCGTAGGGGCCGCCACCTTGCGGGTCCGCCCCTCCGCTCACCTTCACCTGCTCGCCATGCTGCGCGTCCTCCCGCTTCTGCTTCTCGTCTTCGGCTCGGTTCGGGCCCAGTCCGTCGTCACCGGGCGCGTCACCGACGCCGAGACCGGCGAGGCCCTGCCGGCGGCGACGGTGCAGGTGGAGGGCACCGCCGCCGGGACCATCACGAACCGCGCCGGGGCCTACGAGCTGCGGCTGCGCGAGACGCCCGCCGTGCTCGTCGTCCGGTTCATCGGCTACGAGACGGCGCGCCGCGCGGTGCGCGAGGCCGGGACCGTGGACATCGCCCTCACGCCGGTCGGCATCGTCGCGGGCGAGGTGGTGGTGACGGGGGAGGACCCGGCGGAGAACATCATGCGCCGGGTGATCGAGCGCAAGCGGGTGTGGCAGGCCGGGCTGGCCTCGTGGCGGGCCGACGCCTACGCCCGCCAGACCCTCGGGCGCGACACGAGCATCGTCGGGATCATCGAGGGCGTGACCGAGGCCTACTGGCGGCGGGGCGAGGGCGTGCGCGAGGTCGTCAAGGGGGTCCGGCAGACGGAGAACTTCGGCGACTTCGACCCCGCCTTCGTCAGCGCCGCCGACGCCATCCTCAACTTCTACGACGACGAGATCGAGTTCGCCGGCTACGACCTCCTCGGGCCGACCTCGCCCGACGCCCTCGGCTTCTACCGCTTCACGCTCGAGGGCACCCGCTACCGCGACGACCAGATCGTCTACGACATCGGGATCGCGCCGAAGAACCGGCTCCAGCCGGGCTTCGAGGGCCGCGTCTCGGTCCTCGGCGGCGAGTACGCCCTGCTCGACGTGGCGCTCCGGCCCAACCGCTCCGTCCGCTTCCCGCTCGTCACCGCCTTCGACCTCACGCTGGCCCAGCAGTTCGCGTCGTTCGGGCAGACCGTCGGCGGGCACGCCGTCTGGCTCCCGGCGGACTTCCGGCTCGACGGCGAGGGCAAGGTCGGCATGACGGGCTTGCAGTTCCCGGCGATGACGTTCCGCCTCGTCGCCCGGCTGACGGACTACGAGGTCAACGTCGCCGTCCCGGACTCACTCTTCGCCGCCGACGAGCGCTCCGCTGTGGACTCGGCCTCGGTCGCGGCGGACACCGTGTTTGCGCGCGCCGGGGCCGTCGTCCCGCTCGACGCGCGCGAGGCCACGGCCTACGCCGAGATCGACAGCACCCAGACGTTTGCGAAGGCGTTCCAGCCGACCGGCTTCCTCGCCCGGTTCGTGGACGTGGACGAGAACGAGGGCGGCGGGACGACCGTCAACGTCGGCGGCGGGGGGGGCGGCGAGCAGCGCCCGCTCTCGGCGGACCTCGACCTGGCGCTCTGGTACAACCGGGTCGAGGCGGCGCACCTCGGCGGTGCGCTCGAGCTCGGCGTCCGGCGCGGCCCCCGGTTGCGCGGCGCGCTGGGCTATGCCACCGGGCCCGAGGCCCTCACCTACGCGGCCTCGCTCCGGCAGTCGCTCCGCCTCGGGCGGGACCGGCTCTTCGCCGAGGTCGGCGTCCGGCGCGAGTTCGCGCCCCGCGTCGGCTCGCCCACGTACGAGCGGGTCGTGAACTCGGTCGTCGTGCTCGTCGGCGAGCCGGACTACTTCGACTACTACCGGCGCGAGGGCGGCTACGCCGAGGTCGGGGGCACCCTCCGCCGGCTGCGGACGCGCCTCACGCTCTTCGGTCTCGCCGAGCAGCACCGCGCCGCGCGCCGGACGACGAGCTACGACCTGCTCGGGCAGGCTCCGCAGCGCCCGAACCCGGCCGTCCCCGAGGGCGACCTCCGCTCGCTCGGGGCCGAGGTCACGGTGGGGCGGCTCGTCGACGGGCTCTCCGGCGGGCTCGAGGCGGCGCTCGTCGGGCAGCGCGGCCTCCGCCTGCGGGTCGAGGCCGCCGGCGACGCCGTCGGCAGCGACTTCGGCTTCGTCCGCGCCGAGGCCGTGGCGGCGCTCCGCGCCCCGACGTTCCTGCGCCGCCGCCTCATCCCGAACACGCTCGACCTGCGCCTCGCCGGCGGCCTCCACCGCGGCGACCTCCCGCCGCAGCGCTTCTTCGGGATCGACGGGGCGCTCCTCGGCTGGGCCCCGGCAGGCGTGTTCCGCTCGCTCCGGGGGCAGCCCGTCGAGGGCGACCGCTACGCCGCCGCCGCGTGGGAGCACCACTTCCGCAGCGTCCCCTTCGAGCTGCTCGGCCTCGAAACGCTCGCCGTGCAGAACCTCGGCCTGAGCCTCCACGGCGCGCACGGCCGGGTCTGGCTCGACGGCGACCCGCAGACGCGCCTCCCCCCCGCGCCGCTCCGCTTCATCGACGGGTGGATCCACGAGCTCGGCGTCTCGCTCCACGGCGGCTTCTTCCTCCCGGTCCGGCTCGACCTGACGTACCGCTTCGACCCCGGGTCGGGGTCCGGGGCGGGCTCGGGCCTGTTCGTCTCCTTCGGCGTGGCGCGGCTCTTCTGAGCGGGTACCCACGCAGGAGCCCACCTTCGGCTTATCCAGCGCCGCTCGACAGCCGATGTATCTCGACAGCCGATGTATCTCGACGAGTTCCGCTCGCTCTGCCTCGCCCTCCCCGGTGCCACCGAGGACCAGCCCTTCGGCCCCGACGTGCTCGCGTTCAAGGTCTGCGGCAAGATGTTCGCCACCCTCGGCCTCGACGACGTCCCGCCGCGCGTGAACCTGAAGTGCGAGCCCGAGCGGGCCGTCCGGCTGCGCGAGCGCTACGCCGCCATCACCCCCGGCTACCACATGAACAAGCGGCACTGGAACACGGTCAGCCTGAGCGCCGAGGTTCCGAGCGCGCTCGTGCGATCCCTCACCGAGGACTCGTACCGCCTCGTGGTGGCCGGGCTCCGGGAGGCGGACCGGGAGCGGCTCGCTGTTTCGTAATCTGCTCTCCGGTTCCTCCTCTCCCGCAGGCCGTATCTTCTGCCCAGCGTGCGTGCCGCCGCCGGTCGCCGCCGAGCCCCCCAGCCCATGTCGCAAGCGTTGTCCCCCCCTCGGAAAGTCGCCCTCGTCCTGCTGCCCTGCATCGCTGCGGCGTTGGGGTTGATCCTGTGGGAGTACTTCTTCCTCCGCTCGGCGACCTTGACCGAGGACTACCGGAGGGTGGCCAACCAGGTGCTCGCCGCGATGGCGCTCCTCGGGGTGGGGCTTGGGTTCGGCTTCGTGCAGCGCCTGCGCCGGCAGCTCCGCACCCGCAGCCGCTACCTGCTCTGGACGGCGGCGGCGCTGTATTTCCTGGCGGCCATGGGGCTCGTGCTCCGCTTCGAAGGCTGGGCACCCGGCCCGGTTGTCGTGAGCGTAGCCGCGCTCGTCATGTTCGGGATCGCCCTCTGGGGGGCGATGGCCGAGCGCCAGCGCACGATCGAGTACACGCTGTTCCCGAGGAAGCCCCGGAAGCAGAGCGAGCGGCCGAACCCGGCGGCGAAGCAGGGGGCCTGAGCTCGCGGCCCCGCTCTCCGCCGCCCCGCTCTCCGCCGCTCAGCGCACGAGGACGAGCCGCCGCGTCTGGGCGAACGCCCCCGCTTCGAGCCGGGCGAGGTAGACCCCGGAGGCCGCCGGGGCCCCCGAGGCACCGTGCCCGTCCCACGGGACCGTGTAGACGCCGGCAGGCTGCCGTTCCCCGACGAGCGTGCGCACGCGCTGCCCGAGCAAGTTGTAGACCGTGAGGCGCACGTCGGCCGGCTCGGCGAGCGCGTAGCGGAGCGTGGTGCCGGCGCGGAACGGGTTCGGGAAGTTCTGGGCTAGGGCGAAGGCGGCGGGTGCCGCCGCGTCGTCGGTGCCGGTGACGAAGTCGCCGGAGGAGGCGATGAGGGCGACGTGCCCGTGGCGCGTCGCGGCGGAGATCTCGGGGAAGCCGTTGCCGTCGAGGTCGGGCACGGCCACGATGACCTCGCCGCTCTGGCCGAGCGAGCCGTTGCCGATCCGGTAGCTCCACAGCGCCGCGCCGTCGGCCCCGGAGAGGAGGACCGCCCGCCCGTCGCCGCCCGTCGCCGCGACCTCCGAGAGGCCGTCGCCGTCCACGTCGTCCACCGCTGCCACGTCGAACACCTGCCCGCCGAGCGGGGCGGACCAGAGCACCGCGCCCGTCGCCCCATCGAGCACGTAGGCGTCGGCGAGGACCGAGCCGAGGGCGAGGTCGGGCGCGCCGTCGGCGTTGACGTCGCCGAGCACGGCGACGTCCCACACCGACGTGCCGAAGGCGTAGCTGCTCCAGACCTCGTCGCCCGTCGCGCCGTCCACGCGGGCGAGCCCGCCGCCGCCGAAGCTGTCGCCGAGGCCGGCGTAGACGAGGTCCTCGCCGCCGCCGGAGCGCGGATACGGAGCCATCACGAACGGGGCGATCTGCGGGGCGATGCGCCACGCGACGCTCCCGGTGGCGGCGTCGTAGGCCGTCACGTGCGCCACATCGTTTTCGCCCCGCCCACCCGCCGCGACGAGGGGCTGGCCGTCCGCCCGCTCGAACTGCTCGACGACGAAGTTGGGGAGGCCCGGCGTGGCCTGCCACAGCTCGTCGCCCGTCGCGCCGTCGAGGAGGTAGACCCGGCGCTCGTTGAACGGGTTCGGGCTCTGGTCGCTCGCCGTGCCGGTACACGTCGCCACGTCCGGCACGCCGTCGCCCGTCACGTCGAAGCGGACGGCGACGGCGTTGTAGGACGCGAGGAACGGATCGTCCGGCGTGTCGAGGCTCCAGATGATCTGCCCGTCGCGCCCGCTGAGGGCGGTCACGCGGTCGCCGCCGCCGTCGACGGCGAAGACCACGTCGCCGGTGCCGTCTTGGTTGAAGTCGGCCCCGGCGGCGAGTCCGGTCTCGAAGATGCCGAGGTTGCCCGCGACCGAGCCGCAGTCGAAGTTGTTGTAGCACGTGTTGAAGCTCCAGAGCGTGTCGGCGGTCCCCCAGCCGTTGCCGTTGAGCGCGAGCACGAGGTAGTTCTCGCTCCCGAGCACGAGGTCGGCCTTGCCGTCGCCCGTCACGTCGCCGGGGGACTTGAGCGTCGAGATCTTCTTGTCCTGGAACGAGGTCGCGGGGTTGTCCGGGAGGGCGTAGGTCCAGAGCGCGTCGCCGCCCTCGATGTCCGGGTCGATGCCTTCGCCGCTGAGGGCGGCGATGAACGGATCGGCCGTGCTGAACACGATGAGGTCGGCGGCGAAGTCTCCGACGGCCGGAGGGCGGAATCCGACGAGGACCTTGACCGTGTCGGCGGTGGCGATGTCCACGGGAAAGTCGTTCTCGTTGAGGACGAAGAAGGCGCTGTCGCCCATAAGGTCGTAGCCGCCGGCGGTGAGATCGCCCACGCCCTGGTTGATCATCTGGAGCGTCCAGAGCCGCTCGCTCCGGCCCCCTCCGTAGGGGTCCTCGATGCGGACCTCGCCGAAGTCGTGGCCGCCCTCGGCAAAGCCGAGCTGCGGCTCGGGGAAGACGCCGACCCCGCGCAGGGGGATGGCAACGGTCGTGTTGGCTACGTCGTTCGTGGCAAAGGAGAGCGTAGCCTCGCGCGGGCCGTACCCGTCAGCCTGGAAGCCGACACTCACTTGCAGCGATGCACCGGGGGTGAGCGTCGTGTCTTCCAAAGGCACGATGAAAGCATCGGCACCAGGCCCGGTAACGGCCACGTCAGAAATAGTCAATGAAGCGTCCCCCTCGTTCTCGATGTTGAGGAAGCGGATGTTCACGAGGTCGATGCGACCGAGGCCGAAGTCGATCACGTCCGCATTGTCGGCGTAGACCGGCGTGCCTTCGGTCGAGAGGTCGATCTTGTAGACCACGTCGTCGAACCCGCCGGGCTCGTCCATCACGGCGTAGAGGAAGCGCGAGCCGTCGTAGGCCAGGCCGCGCGGGCGGCCCGCGCCGGTGGGGACCTCGAGCGTGTCGAGCACGTTTCCGGCGCGGTCGAGTTTCCAGAGCACCTCGAGGTCGCTGCCCGAGTCGTCGCCGACGTTCGTCGTCCACAGCGTCCCGTCGCCGAGGAACGCGATCCCGGCCGGCTGGGTCGAGGGGAAGGGAATCTCTCCGAGCGCGCTCCCGTCGGCGGGATCGACGCCGACGAGCGATGCCCCGGCATCGGGGAAGGCGTTGGCTACCCACAGCGTGTCGTCGCGCCACGCGAGCCCGTTCGAGAGCTGGCTCGGCGCAGGGATCTGGTCGAGCACCGTCCCGTCGGTGCCGACGCGGAACAGCTCGGGCGTGGAGGTGGAGCGCTCGCTCACCCAGAAGGCGGCCCCGTCCCACGTCACCCCAACCGGAACCACCGAAAGGGAGATCGTGCTGACGACGCTCCCGTCGTCGGGGTCGAGCTGCAGGATGCGCGGCTCCGAGGACGAGCGGACGCTCACCCACAGCGAGCCGTCGTGGTAGTCGAGCCCGTGGAGCGACGGGTCGCCGGGGAGTTCGAAGAACTCGACGTAGGTCTGGGCGCGAGCGGTGCCGGCGAGGAGCAGGCAGCAAAGGGCGAGAAGGGCGTGGCGGAGGCGCATGGCGGTGCGGGCGGATGGACGAGGCATCAACATACTCTCCACATCCCACTTCGTCAATGAACCCCCGACCGGTCTTCGCCGTTGACGGAGGACCGGGCGCTTCCGGGCGTTCCGCTTCCGAGCCTCTCGCTTCCGGGCGTCCCGCTTCCGGGCGTTCCGCCTCTCTTTTCTCACCTCTCCCCCAACCGCCATGCACTCCACCCCGCACGTCAAACCCGTTCTGTCTCTCGGCCTCTGCCTCGCTCTCGGCCTCCTCCTGCTGCCGGCCTGCTCCACGACGGAGCGGGCCGCCGATGCCACCGTGGACGCAGCCGAAGAGGTCGGCGACTTCGTCACCGACGCTGCCGGCACGGCCTACCGCTCCGTGGCTGACCTCTTCGACGACGATGACGAGATCGACGCTGCCGCGCTCGTCCGTCCGGTGGGTGGGGGCGAGGCGCAGGGGACCATCACCTTCGAGATGGAAGACGACGAGCTCGAAGTCGAGGTCAGCCTCCGCGGCCTCGCCCCTGGAGAGCACGGGCTCCACGTCCACACCAACGGCACCTGCTCCCCGCCCGGTGAGCACTTCGACCCGATGGCTACCAACGACCACGGCGGCCCCGACGAGGCCATGAGCGCGAAACACGCCGGCGACCTGGGCAACGTCACCGCCGACGCCGACGGCACCGTGGACGCCGAGGTCGAGGTCGAGGGCCTCGCGCTCACTGGGGCCGAGGGGCTCGTCGGCCACGCCATCGTCGTCCACTCCGGCCGCGACGACCTCGAGACGGACCCGTCCGGCAACTCGGGCACGCCCATCGGCTGCGGCGTGATCGAGGCCCGCTGATCGGGCCGGCCCCCCTGCCGCGTTCGTGCCTTCGGCTACTTCACGCGGCTGTCCCCCTCGTCGAGGGGGACAGCTTCTCGCGCCTTGAGCGAAGGGACGTGTCCCGGAGCGATGGTGTGACAAGCGGGGGGTCCGAGCGGCGCCCGCTGCCACACCTTCGGCAGCGGGCGCGTGTATTTTAGCCCCGCACCCGCCCGCCCTCGCCTCATGCCGAAGGAATCGCCGACGCTGTTTCCCCTCTCGAAGGAGCAGAAGAAGGAGCGCCGGAAGAAGGCCGCCACGCCGCTGATGCGGCAGTACTGGAAGATCAAGGACCGCCACCCCGGCGCGCTCCTGCTCTTCCGCATGGGCGACTTCTACGAGACCTTCGAGGAGGACGCCCGCATCGTCTCCGACGTGCTCGGCATCACGCTGACGAAGCGCTCGAACGGGGCGGCGGAGGACGTGCCCCTCGCCGGGTTCCCGTACCACGCCCTCGACCAGCACCTCCCGAAGCTCGTCCAGGCGGGCTACCGCGTCGCCGTCTGCGAGCAGCTCGAAGACCCCAAGCACGCCCGCAAGGTCGTCAAGCGCGACGTGGTCGAGGTCGTCACGCCCGGGGTCTCGTTCCGCGACGTGCTCCTCGCGCCGAAGCAGAGCCACTACCTCGCCGCCGCCGTCTGGGGCCGCGAGCGCACGGAGAAGGGCTGGGTCGGCTTCGCCTTCGTCGACGCCACCACCGGCGAGTTCTTCGTCACCGAGGTCCCCGAGGCGCGCTTCCCAGAGCTGATCCTGACGGTGGCTCCGGCGGAGCTGCTCGTCGACAAGAGGCAGAAGGAGGAGGCCCAGCGGATCCGCGGCGCGCACTTCGCGCTCACCCCGCAGGAGGACTGGGTCTTCGGCTACGACTTCGCCTACGAGACCCTCCTGCGCCACTTCCAGACCCACTCGCTCAAGGGCTACGGCGTCGAGGATCTGCGGCTCGGGCTCGTCGCCGCCGGGGCGGCGCTCTACTACCTCGGCGAGACGCAGAAGGGCCGCGTCCCGCACGTCCGCCGCATCCAGCGCTACGCCTCGGACGACTACATCGCGCTCGACCCGCAGACCAAGCGCAACCTCGAGCTCGTCTCGTCGATGCAGGGCGGGCGCGAGGGCTCGCTCATCCAGATCCTCGACCGGACCCTCACCCCGATGGGCGGGCGGATGCTCCGCGCGTGGTTGGTGCGCCCGCTCCGCTCGGTCGACAAGATCCGCCAGCGCCTCGACGCCGTCGAGGCGCTCTTCTCCGGCAGCCGCCTCCGGCGGAGCCTCCGCGACGAGCTCCGCCACGTCGGCGACCTCGAGCGGCTCGCGGCGAAGGTCTGCACCGGGCGCGCCACCCCGCGCGACCTCGTCACCCTCAAGCTCACGCTGCGGCAAATCCCGCTTCTCAAGCAGGCCCTCGAGGGCGAATCCTGCGAGACGATCGCCAAAATCCGCGACGGCCTGACGCTGTGCACCGACGTGGTGGACCGGATCGGGGCGGCGCTCGTGGACGAGCCGCCGGCCAAGCAAGATGCGGGCGGCTACATCCGGAAAGGCTACTCCGACGAGCTCGACGAGCTGAGGGGGATCGCGTCCTCCGGCAAAGAAACCCTCGCCCGGCTCCAGGCCGACGAGAGCCGGCGCACCGGCATCCCGAGCCTCAAGGTCGGCTACAACAAGGTCTTCGGGTACTACCTCGAAATCACGAACGCCCACAAGGACAAGGTCCCCGAGGACTACATCCGCAAGCAGACCCTCGTCAACGCCGAGCGCTACATCACCCCGGCGCTCAAGCAGCACGAGGAGAAGATCCTGACGGCCGAGGAGCGCCTCGTCGAGCTCGAAAGCCAGCTCTTCGCCGAGCTCCGGATGGAGGTAGCCGAGGCGGTCGAGCCGGTGCAGCGCAACGCCCGGTTCCTCGCCCTCCTCGACGTGTTCTGCGCCCTCGCCGAGGTCGCCGAGGCCAACGGCTACGTCCGCCCCGAGGTCGACGACTCGGGCGCGCTCGACCTAGCCGACGGGCGGCACCCCGTCGTCGAGCAGGCGCTGCCGGCGGGCGAGGCGTTCATCCCGAACTCCGTCCGGCTCGACGCGGCGGGCGAGCCCGGCCCGCAGGTCCTCCTCATCACCGGGCCGAACATGGCCGGCAAGAGCGTCGTGCTCCGGCAGGTCGGCCTGATCGTCCTCCTCGCCCAGGTCGGGGCGTTCGTCCCGGCGGCACGCGCGCGCGTCGGGGTCGTCGACAAAATCTTTACCCGCGTCGGGGCCTCGGACAACCTCGCGGCGGGGGAGAGCACGTTCCTCGTCGAGATGAACGAGACGGCGAGCATCCTCAACAACGCCACGCCGCGCTCGCTGATTCTGCTCGACGAGGTCGGGCGCGGGACGAGCACCTTCGACGGGCTGTCGATCGCGTGGGCTGTCGTCGAGCACCTCCACGAGCGCCCGGAGGTCGCGGCGCGGACGCTCTTCGCGACGCATTACCACGAGCTCAACGCCCTCGCCGAGCGGCTGCCGCGTGTCATGAACGCCCGCGTGCAGGTGCAGGAGCACGACGGCAAGGTGATCTTCCTCCGCACCCTCGCGCCGGGCGGAGCCGACCACTCCTACGGCATCGAGGTCGCCCGCATGGCGGGCCTGCCCGAGGCCGTGATCCGCCGCGCCAAGGAGGTGCTCCGCCACCTCGAGGCCCACAACGTCGCCCAGGAGATTTCCGCCGAGGGCACCTCCGGCGACGGCGCGATGCCCGACGCCCAACCCGCTGCCGCCGCCGCCATCGCCGCGCCGGCACCCGCCCTGCCCGCCGAGGCCGACCCCGTGCCCATCGAGGTCATGGACAAGCTCAGCGGCCTCGACCCCGACCGGATGACGCCCATCGAGGCGCTGATGGCCCTCGCCGAGCTCAAGGCCCTCGCCCGGCGTTAGGGCGTCGGCGGGTCAACGAGTTCCAGCCCCTCGATCCGCGCGAAGTCCCGCGCGTTGCGGGTGACGAGCGGGAAGCCGTGGTGCAACGGAGTCGCGCCGGTGACGAGAGCCGGCCGGCGAGGGTGACGAGGGGAGGGGGTGCCGGAAGGAAGAGGGCCAGGCGACGCGCGTCCGGTGCGACGGTGGGCCCGACGGTAGGCCTGACGGTGGGCCAGGCCGTGTTCCCCATCGCGGCGGTCGGCCGGGGCGTGCGGACGGGAGCTTCGCGTTCACGATTCTTTCCCGACAGGGCCCCCGCTCACGCAGTACGTTCCCTCCTCCACCACTCACCGGCCCCGACCCTATGCTGCTCCTCAAGAACGTCCTCGTCCTCCTGCACATCATCACCGCTGCGGCATGGTTCGGCCTCGCGCTGCCGGTTGCCCGGCGTGCCCGCGTCGTCGCCGAAGGCGGACCGGGGGCGTCGGCCCTCGCCGACGAGGGGGCCCGGACCGTGAAGCTGCTCGGCCTCTTCAGCGTGCTGACGCTCGTCTTCGCCTTCAGCGCGTTCTCGGTCGGGATCGCGGTAGGCGGCAGCGGAACCTACGGGTGGCCGTACCACACGGCGCTCCTCCTGATCCTCGTTCTGATCGGCGCGCAGTTCGGGCTCGTCCGCCCGGCGTGGGCAGCGCTCCCCCGCGAGGGAGCCGCCGCCCGCGTAGCGGTGGGGATCGGGGTCGGCCACGCGCTCTGGCTCGTGATCCTCGTGCTGATGTTCTGGGTCGAGCTCTCGGTGGCCGTCGCCGTGCTGTAAGAGGCTGACTACGAATGGAGTGTGATGGGACGTTGAGCCCGTCCCCCTCGACCGATCGCACGCATGGCACACAGGCCGTACTCGACAGACCTCACCGACGCCCAGTGGGCCATCGTCGCCCCGCTGCTGCCCCCGCCCCGCCCGCGCGGTCGCCGACCGACCGTCGACCGCCGCCGCGTCCTTGACGCCATCTTCTACCAAGCCAAGAACGCCTGCACATGGCGCGACCTCCCGCGCGACTTCCCCAACCACAAGACGGTCTACGCCTATTTCGAGCGGTGGCGCGACGACGGCACCCTCGCCTCGGTCTACGAGGCGCTCCACCGCCGGTGGCGTCGGGAGAACGGGCGCGACGAGGACCCGTCGGCCGGGTCCGTCGACAGCCGGAGCGTCCAGGCTGCGCCCGAGGCCGCCGAGCGGGGGAAGGACCCGAACAAGAAAGTCGTCGGTCGCAAGCAGCACCTGTGCGTCGACACCGAGGGGCTCCCGATCTCGGTCAGGGTCACCGTCGCCTCAGCCAACGACAAGGCAGCGGCCTACGACCTCATCGACGCGGCGGCCGAGCGGAGCCCGCGGCTGAAGAAGCTGTGGGCCGACGGGGCCTATGTGAGCGGCCCGCTCGCCGACCACGCCGCCGAGAAGGAGATCGACTTCGAAGTCGTGAGCCAGCAGAAGGGGCCGTTCGCGCCGATCCCGCGCCGGTGGGTCGTCGAGCGGACGTTCGCCTGGCTGAAGCGGTACCGCCGGCTGGTGCTCGACTTCGAGCGTCTCGCGCGGACGGTCGAGGCGTTCATCTACCTCGCGCTGACGCGGCTCCTGCTCAACCGCTTGGCCCCACGTTCATAGTCAGCCTCTAAAGGCCGCTGAGGTAGGGCCTACCGCATGACCACCATGCGCTCGGTGGCGACGAACGATCCGGCTCGGAGGCGATAGACGTAGACGCCGCTGGCGAGGCCGGAGGGCGAGCCGCGCCTGCTCCACACCGCCTTGTGGTAGCCCGCCTCCTGCACCTCGTCCACGAGCACGGCCACCCGCCGGCCCACGACGTCGAAGACGTCGAGCGTGACGTGCTCGTCGCTGGGCAACCCGTACTGGATCGACGTGACGCTCTGGAAAGGGTTGGGGTAGTTCTGGGCGAGCGAAAACTCGGGCGGCACCGCGCTGTCGAACCCGGTCGTCGCCTGGGCAAAGGCTTCGGTCCCGACGATGAGGTGGAGCCGCACCGGCGAGCGGTCGCCCTGGCTCGCGAAGCCGTAGGTGGCCCCGCGGCGGAGGTCCGTGACCGTGCCCGCCGCCTCGTCGACGAGCCACACGACGAAGCCCGCCGGGATGCCCGCCAGCCCGCTGAAGGCGAGCGCGACCTCGCCCCGGACGTTGCTGCGGACGACGAGCGGCCACGCGGTTCCGTCCTCCGGCACCGGACGAGCGTCCACGGTGAGCGGTGCCCCGCCTCCGGCAGGCGCGAAGGCGACCGAGACGTACTCGCCGATCGGCGGCGGCTCGTACCAGTCGAGCGCGTCGCGCTCATCGGTGGCGGCGGGAGCGACGAGGGCGACGTTGTTGTCGTCGCGGGCGTGCCCGACGGTGGCGGCGATCTGCACAGCCCATAGAGGCACGTCTGCCTTCTCCGCCTCATCGGTCACCGCGAGGGTCGGTCGCGCTGCGTCCGGCGACGGGGCGATGAGCAGCGTGTCCGCCTCGACTCGGATCGCGTACCCCAGGAACGGCTCAAGCGCCGCGGTCTCGTTCCGCCACGAGCCGGTGTAGGTCTGAGGCTGCACGGGGGCCCCGGACGCCAGGCGCACCTGGTCGAGCGGAACGCTAAAGGTGAACGGCAAGCCGACGAGGTTCCAACCCTGGTGCAGAGGCATCGAGAACGGCGCGTCGGTGAGGGTTGTAGTCCCCGGTCCGGTGCCGAACGAGCCGCCGTCGCGTGCGATCAGCCAGACTGCCTTGCCGCGCGCCAAACGGATGCCGCCCGGCCCCTCGCGGTACTGCTGCCCATCGGTGCCTGCGGCCTCGAGGTCGCCCGGCACATCCGGCGGGAGGAGTTCGAAGACGCGCCACGCTTCGTCGTCCGCCTCGCCAAGCTCATCGAGCACAGCCGCCGCGTCCTTGCTGCCGAGGTCGAGCGGGACCGAGACCATGCGGTAGCCGGTCTGCGCTTCGCCCGCTGGCAAAGTGCCGGTGTAGGCCAGGCCGGTTCCTCCGACCTGCACCGCGAGGCTCTGGAGCGGACTCTCCGCGGTGCCGCCGACGTTCGTGGCCTCGACGAAGAACTCCACGCCGTTCGGCGTGACCGAGGAGGCAGGAATCTCGGCTTGGTAGCCGTCCCCACCGGTGGGGGACATGGCGACGAACTCGAAGTCCAGTGCTCCGCCCTGCCGGTAGCGCAGCGCTACGGCGTTTGCACTCGCAGCAGTGGCAGAGACCGTGACGGCGTCGCCGGCCTGCGGGGTCCGTGGGTTCGCCGTGACGGAGCCAACAGCCGGGGGCAATCCGGGCAGTACGGTGACCGTGAAAGGGTTGGTAGCGGTGGTGGGCCCATCGTCTGCTGTCACAACGATGGTGGCATCGCCTTCGGCTACGGGGACAAAGGTGAGCGTGGCGTCGTGGCAGTCGTCTTCAAGGCGGACCGTTCCTTCGTCGCTTGATGTGCAACGGAACGTAAGACCGTCGCCATCGGGATCTGAAAAAACCGAACTGAGATCGAATGTGATGGGGGGAGCGCCCAGCATGAGCGTAGTGTCAGTAATAGGGCTCTCTACGACGGGAGGAGCGTTGGTGTCGTCAATGACGGTGATCGTGAAGCTCGTAGCGACCTCGGGACTGGCCCCGTCCGTGGCGGTTACCTCGACGGTAGTGCTGTCCTCAGCTAATGGAATAACGGTGAGGAGGCCATCGTCGCAGTCCTCTCTGAGGATTCTTGCCACATCAGGATTGCTCGAGAAACAGTTGAAGGAGAGGAGGTCGCCGTTGGGGTCTGTAAACACAGTGTCGAGGGTGACATGGAGCGAGTCCATGGCGCTCAGGAAGAGCGTAGTGTCGGCAATGGGGTTTCCGACCGTCGGAGGAGGGTTGTTCGTCACAAAGACGTCGAACAGGTCTTCGGCAGTCCCATCCTCATTGCTGGCGTTCAGCGTCACCGTCGTGGTGCCTGACTGCTTCGGGGCGATGCTGAGTAGGCACCCATCGAGAGAGGAAAAGATGATACCGGGGTTGCTCGGCTCGAAGTCGCAGTCAAAGGCGTCCCCATTGGGATCGGCGAAGACGGTGTCGAGACTGACCCGGAACGGGTCGTCCCCCAAGAGCAGGGTGATGTCGGAGACGGGCCGTTCAAGTTGGGGAGGCGGATCTACCACCAAAACTTCGAACGTGTCAGTAATGCTAAGAGCGCCGTCGCTAGCCGTCGCGGTAATAGTGGCGGTGCCCGCCGCTACCGGCAGGACAGTGAGTGTGCCGTCAGCACACTCATCCTCGACAGGAGCCACCGCAGAGTCGCTTGACGAGCAGGTGAAGGCGAGCGGGTCTTGGTTGGGATCGCTGAACACCTTGCGTAGGTCGGTCTCGAGCAAGGAGCCTCCGAGCGCAAGCGTATCGTCGCGAAGAGGGGTGTCTATCGTGGGCGGGAGGTTACCGCTTTCCACAGTGACGGTGAAGGCGTCCGAGACTGGTTCGTTAGGGCCGTCGTCGGCGGTGACCAGGACGGTGGCTATGCCGATCGCTTTCGGTGTCAACGTGAGCGTGTCTCCATCGACTCCCACCTCTACAACAGAGGGGTCAGCACTCTCGGCGTCGAAGTCCATCACATCGCCGTTGGGGTCGCTGAAGAACACCGTCAGATCGATCTCACGCGGCGGGCCTTCGAGCGCGAGCGTCCGCGGGCCGATCGACCCAGCGAGCACGGGCGGGGGATTCACTACCGTAACGACGAACCCATCGGAGACAGAGCCGACGCCATCAGTGGCTGTGACGGTGATCGTGGCTGTGCTCACTGCTTCCCCGGTGCTTTGCGGCGTCACCCTCAGCGTGCCAATAGTGCAGTCGTTTACGCTTGCCACATTCTCGTCGCTTGACGAGCACTCGAACGTAAGAGCATCGCCGTCAGGGTCACTGAAAACCTTGTCGAGGTCTACAACGAGCGGGGGTTCACCGAGGACCAATTCCTGAGGGCCAATAGGGTCCCCCAATTCTGGAGTCAGGTTGACCCTGCTCTTCGATACGAAGGCATCGATAGGCCCGTCCAGTATCTGGTCGTAGGGATTGGCGCTTCTGGGAAAATCGTCGGACGACGTTTCGCCAGTGACGTAGGCGTGACCCGCCGAGTCAGTGGCGATGGCATTCCCCTGTTCGTCCCCTGCTTCGCCGCCTAGATACGTGCTGTAGCGCAGTGTTCCTCCATCGGCACTGAGCCGGGTTACGAAGGCATCTTTCTCCCCTCCGAGGAACCGGTCTCTCGCCTGGGGCGTGAGGGGAAAGTCCTCCGACTCGGTGTCTCCCGTGACGTAGGCATCCCCGTTGGGACTCACGGCGATGCTTCTGCCAATGTCGGCGAGCCTCCCGCCGAGGTAGACTCCGTAGCGCAGGTCGTCTGCTCCCGCGTTGTTCGGGCCGATCCGAACGACGAACGCGTCGAAGTCGCCCGGTGGCCCCGGGCCGGCGGGGAAAAGATCAACGGAGGCCGTGTAGCCAGTAACGTAAGCGTCTCCGCTGGGACCGACGGCCACCGCGAGACCGATGTCGAAATCGTTTCCACCGAGGAAGGACCCGTACAGAACACTTGCTCCTGCCGGGTCGATCCTCGCCAGGAAGGCATCGAACGACCCAGCGAACGTCCGGTCGTACGCCCCCGGGGTCGTAGGAAAGTTAGGTGAGAGTGTTCTCCCCGTGACGTACGCGCTGCCGTCAGCCCCTAGCGCGATCCCTTCGGCCGAATCCAGAGCGTCTCCTCCGAGGTAGGTTCCATATTGGAGACCGAGACCGTCTGCGTTGAACCGTGCCACGAAGGCGTCTCGGGACCCTCTTAGTGTACTGCTGAAGCCCCCCGGTGTCGGAAAGTTGCTCGAGGTTGTCTCACCGCTGACGTAGGCTGTGCCGTCAGACCCCACAGCGATTCCTGTCCCGACATCGTCCTCTGATCCGCCGAGGTACGTCCCGTAGAGAAGCATACTGCCGGCTGCATTGAGCCGGACGACGAAAGCGTCTGTGTCGCCGTCTAGCTGCGCGTCGAGTGCGGCAGCAGGCCGGAGGGAAAAGTCGTCGGACGACGTCTCGCCGGTGACGTAGATACTACCGTTGGCGCTCAGAGCGATGGCTCTGGCGAAATCGGCATCCTCTCCCCCGAGGTAGGTCCCATAGATGAGATCGCTGGTGCCACCGTTTTCGGAACGGAGCCGGGCGACGAAGACGTCCCTTAAGCCTCGCTGCTCGTAGAGTCCACCCTCCGTAGGGAAGTTGGACGAGAACGTGTCGCCAGCAATGTAGATACTGCTGTCGGTTCCCACGGCTATGGCTTCTCCGTAGTCCGTGTTAGTCCCGCCTAGGAGAGTGCTGTAGAGCAGATCACTCCCTCCCAAAGGGGGGGGCGCTGTCTGGCCTGAAGTCTTCGGTCCCGGCAGGCGGAGCACAGTAGCGCGGTCTAGGGCTTGGCGGGTGTCGAGGCCTTCAGTTCCTTCGAGCCGAAGCTGCACGGCGGCGAGGTCGGCACCGGGCGCGAGCGTAAAATCGTGATGCAGCCTGCCACCAGAGGCGTAGAGGCGGAGCGATATGCCGTCGTACACGTCGTGCAGCACGACCTCGTCGTAGAGTGCCACGCGCGATGCCCACCGTGCCGGGTCGTTGCCGAGGAAGTAGTTGTGGTAGGCGCTCTGCCGCCCGCGTCCCTCGACGCGCTGCGCCCGCCCGCCCTCGAACCGGGCTTCCACGACGTGGCCTCGTCGACGCGTCGCCCTGCTCTCGTCCCAGGCTTCGAACTCTGGAGGCAAGGCTTCGCGCGGCGCGGCTTCGTACTGGTAAAAGTCAACGACCAAGCCCTCGTCCGTCACCCAGAGGTCGGCACCATCGAGGCGGGCGAGGAAACGGACGGCGACGGGCCACTGGCCGAGGTTCTCGATGAAGGTGAGTTCCTCGGCGGGGAGGCGGAGGCGGTCCAGGGTTGGCTCGTTGGCGGATTGGGCGGCGAGCGGTGCGGCGAGGAGGAGGCACCCAAGCGGGAGCAAGGTTCGCATCGACATAATCTTGGTAGGCTAAATCGTTGTGGAATCTTTGGCGGCTAGGGGAAGGCCGGTGGGGCTGGAAGCGGGTTTCCGGTAGACCCCGGGGGCTCCCCATCGCCGCCTCCGTCTCCGCCGGTGAGCACCAGGACGGCGACGCTCGCAGCGAGCGCTCCGCCGCCGATCGCCAGCCACTTCGTGAGGCCGCTCCGGTTCTTCGGCGGCGTGCGGTCCGCGCTCGGCTCCGGTGGGGTCGGGGCTACCACGACTGGCTCCTCCACGGTCTCGGTCGAGTCCGCTGGCACCGGGTCCCGCATCACGAGCATCGAGTCGACTGGCTCTGGCTCAGTCACGTCCGGTGTCACGACCGGCTCCGGTTCGGGTGCCTCCACGGGGGGCATTGTCTGCCGGACCTCTTCGACGAAATCGACGAACTCCGGCGGCTCAGTGGCGGGGTTGGGCTGGTAGCTCGGGACCCGGGTGAGCAACTCGCCGATCGCCTCTCGGGCCTGGCTTTCGAGGTTATTTGCCAGGTGGACTTTGCCGAGCAGAGCGAATGCCCGTTCCTCCTCGCTCTCGGAAAAGGCCCCGCGTGAGAGGCAATCGGTAAGCAGGGCAATGGCGTCGTCGAACCGGCCCGCGAAGTAGTCGTTCTCGGCGCGGGTGAGAGCGCTGTCACACGAGGCCGGGTCCTGAGCCTGAGCTGTGGGGAAGCCGAGCCAAACGGCTACGAGGAGCAGGGTCTGCGCGCCTTGGCGACAGACGGCCAATACGCGCCGGGCGCGTCGGCAGTTGGAGGAGTCCATACTATATATCAACTAAATCAATGAGGGGAGCCGCCCCTAATAAAACGACCCCGCCGGAAAAAACCTAGCCTTACCTGTCAACTTTTTCCAGAGTTAGCCGAAGCGGGTTAGGCTGGCCCGGGGCACCCGCGTCGATCCTCCGCCTGCTCGGCACGTAGCCCTCGGCGCGGACCTCGATCTGCCGCTGCCCGACGCGGATGGAAAGCGCGCGCGGGGTCTGCTTCCCGGTCGGGACGCCGTCCACGTAGATGTCCCCGAAGAGCGGCTGCGCGGCGCTGTCGAAGGCTGTCACCGTGAGCGAGACCTCGCGGAGCAGGTTTACACTCACCGACTCCGTGCCGCCGGCCGGCACGGTGACGCTCCGCTCCCAGCGCCCGAACTCAGGGTGCTCCACCCGGAGCATGTGCGCCCCGGCGGGAAGCTCGAACCGGTGGAGGGCGCTCACCTGCTGCTGGCGGAGAGTGCCGTCGATGAAGACTCGGCCCCACGGCCGGACGGTCACGCCGAGCGTGCCGACGAGTGCCGCGAGGGTCAGAGTCTTGTCGTTCGTCCGACCCTCGGCGACGCGCAGCGTGACCTCGTTCGGGGCATAGCCGTCGCGCTCGACCTCGACGCGGTACGAGCCGGGCGGCAGCGGGAGCCGGGCCGGCGTCGTGCCTCGGCCGCGCCCGTCGATGCGGACGCGAGCCCCAGACGGGTCGGAGCGGATGACGAGCAGGCCTTCGGCACCAGCCTCCTGCGAGTCGTCTTCTGATTCCGCACCGGGCGGCTGATCGTCGGCTTCGCCGGGGGGGAGGAGGACAGATTCCGCGGGCGAGTCCGGTGGGGTTTCATTGCCCGTCCCCTCGCTGGCCATCCCCTCGACGCCTCCGCCGTTCGGTTCCACCGGAGAAGCCAAGAGGCTGACCTCGGCCCCGGTCGCTACTTCGTCGCCGCCTGACCGCTGCACTGCCCAGCCCAGCACTCCGAGTCCGATGAGGACTGCGACGGCCCCGAGGATCGACCATTGGCGACGGGGCGGGCGGTGCGCTCCTGCGTCCTCCGTCGCCTCGGGGATCGGGGGCGCGATAGCCCCACCGGACGAACTGCCCTTCGCTTGGGGCGGCGCGACGACGAGGGTCTCGTCGTCCTCCGAGGAGGGGGCTGAGGGAGGCTGTGGGGGCACGACGACCCGCACCGGCTCTGCCTCGGACAGGGCCGCGAGCATCGCCTCCGCTGTCTGGAAGCGCTCGGCGGGGTCCTTGCTCAGCGTCTTGCCGATAAGGGCCGCCACGCCCTCGGGGATGCCGGGGTTGAAGGTGCGCGGCGAGGGCAGGGCTTCCTCGGCGATCGCCCGGTAGATGTGGAGGAGGTTGCTGTCCTCGTTGAACGGGAGCCGGCCGGCGAGCAGGCGGTAGGCCGTCATCGCAAGCGAGTAGAGGTCGCTCCGACCGTCGACGTCCCGCGACCCGGCGAGCTGCTCGGGGGACATGTAGTAGGGCGTCCCGATGGTCCCCTGCGTCATCGTCGCACTGGGCTCGTTCGAGAGGATTTTAGCGATCCCGAAGTCCATTACCTTGACCTCACCACTGCGCGTCAGCATGATGTTGCCCGGCTTGATGTCGCGGTGCACGACGCCAACGCCGTGGGCGTGGTCGAGCGCGCTGAGCGCCTGCTCGAGGACCGGGCGAAGCTGCTGCCACGGGACGGGACCCTCGCCGAAGTGCTGGCTCAGGGTGCCCCCGTCGACGTGCTCCATCACGATGAGCAGGCCTGCGTCCGTGCGGCGCAGGGCGTGGATCGTGACGATGTGGGAGTTCTTGAACCGGGCCAGCGCCCGAGCCTCGCGGCGGAAGCGCCGCATGAAGGTCTCGTCGGCGGCGTAGACCGGGTCGATGAGCTTGATCGCCACGACCCGGCCCAGCGAGACGTCTTCGGCCTTGAGCACGACGCCCATCCCGCCCCGCCCGATGACCTCCAGAATCTGGTAGCCGTCGATTTCTTTCCCTATGAGCTGGCTCGCTATCACGGGCTGAGGGGGTTTCTACGAATATCTACTGTACCGAAGCAGAGCACAGGCCTCGGCAAGCTCCCAGTAAATCTGAGCAACATACTAGAAGGTAAGGGTCTTCGCCCAACTCACGAACTTCGCCCCTGCGGGACACCGTTGCAGGCAATCCCGCCTGCGAGCATGGCGGTGCGGAGGAGAGGCAGGCAGAGCGACACGAGCCAAGAAAAGCGCCTCAGCCAATATCGTCCCTCCAACTCCGGCGCGCAACGCGTCTATCCTCAAAACATAGGGGAGGTACGGCACACCGGGAAGGCACTCATATGGCACCGAAGAAGAAAGGGCCGTCCTGAGAGACCTCGTGGGGCGCAGCCTCTCTCGCTTCTTCGTGGTCTCCCCGGGTGTGTCCCGCGCCGAAAGCGTTTGTTCTCGGACTCCAAGGCAGAAGCGAGAAGAGGCTATTTTGACTTCCTCCTCCACTACTCCCCTCTGAGGTAGTCCTATGAAAACCTATACGGTACCCCAACTCACTGACTACGGCAGCGTAGCCGACGTCACGGCTACGCTCGGAGCCCCTTTTTCCGGTGACGTGACGTTCGACGTCGACGGGAACGTGATCGAGGTAGGGATGGGCGAGAGCAACCAATGCCTCGGCACCGAGAACAACGAGAGCTGCTTTCTGGCCGACGATCCCCTGTAGCCGCCGGTCTTCGAGAAGCCGGCGTAGAGCCACGGGCTCCGGAGCAGAAAGCCACCTGGAAGCGCCTTGCTCCAGCGAGTGGCTTGGGCTGCCCGGGAAGGACTCGAACCTTCAACCCCCAGATCCAGAGACTGGTGCTCTGCCAATTGAGCTACCGGGCAATCGGGAGCGCAAAGGTACAGCCTCCCGCGCCGTGCGCCCAACCTCACGGGGGTGTTTTTGCCGTTTCTTCCACGCCGTGCAGGGCCGCCGACGGTCGCGCCCTGTCGGGCCGCGCGGCGAGGGCGTCTACCTCCGCCGGGCTCGCCCCGCGCCAGGCGGCAACCTGGGCGATGATGGCTTGCCGCACCTCCTCGGCGAGGGCGTCCACGTCGCCCGCGCTGAGGCCGCCGGTGGGGACGGGAGGGAGGACTTTGAGGCGGGCGTCGATGGCGTTGCCGAACCTCCAGCCGTGCTTCGGCAGCGCGTCCCGCGTGCCGTCCACGGCGAGGGGCAGCACCGGCACCCCGGCCTCGACTGCGAGGCGGAACGCGCCGGTCTGGAAGCGGCGCACCCGCCCGTCGCGCGAGCGCGTGCCCTCGGGCATGAACATCACCGAGCACCGGCGGCCGAGCACCTCGCGCGCCGCGCGGAGCACCGAGGCGCGGCTCGCCGCGTCGGTGCGGTCCACGGGGATGTCGCCCGCGAGGCGCATCATCCACCCGGCGACGGGCAGCCGAAACAGCTCGGCCTTCGCCACCCACTTCATCTCCCACGGGAGCCGGCTGACGACCGGGATGTCGGCGTTCGACTGGTGGTTCGATACGACGACGTACGGCCTGCGCGGGTCGCTCGGGAAAGGGCCCTCGACGTGGACGCGCCAGAGGGGGTTGACGCGCGTCATGGCGTTCCCGAGCAGGCGGAAAAGGCGGCCCGTCGTGTAGCGCGCCGGGTCGCGGTCGAAGAGCCGGACGACGGCGAGCAGGGGGAGCCAGAGGACGATGACCGTGACCTCGGCAGCCCAGATCAGCGCGGACTGAATCGCTTTCATGCACGCAAGGGGCAGCGGAGCCACACAAGGGGGAGCGGAGCCACGCAGGGGGGAGCGGGGCGGGGAAGCTACGCCGGAACCCCGCTGAGGTGCCGGGCTACGAGGAGAGGAATGGAAACCGGACGAGGGAGCGAGGCGGGGTGCTCCGCGCCGACGTTCGTTTCCTCCCTGGCCCCGCTTCCTCTACCCCGCAGTCCACCGTCTCACTGCCCCCTGCTCCATGGACCCGACGCTGCTCGCCATCCTGCTCGTCCTCGCGGTGGCGACCGTCGTGGGGGTGCTCCAGGCGCGACGCCGGGACAAATGCCTCCGGCACTTCGACGGCTACCGGGTCACGCTCGGCGAGGCCGGCGGCGAGCTCACCTGGGGCGACCTCCACGCCTACGCGACGGGGCTGGAGATTCGCTACGTCGCGCCCGTCCACACGGACCAGGGGCACCTCGAACGGTCGTTCCTGATCTACAAGGACCAGTACCCGAGCATCCACGCGGTCTACCGCTACCCGCTCGGGCTGCCGCCGGAGCAGCGCGCCCGCCGCGCCGAGGACCTCCGCCGGACCGTCCACCCGTCGGTCTGGCAGCGGCTCGGGCGGACGCTCCGCAACTGGCTCAGCATGGTCCGCGACGCCGTGATGCAGGCGCTCACGCTCGTCATCGGGATGGCGAAGTCGCGCGCGCCGGGGGCCGCGGTCCTCGCCGGGCAGGAGGACGGCCTGCGCTCGCTCTCGAGCGAGATCATCGGCTACACCGGCAACGCCTTCGACCCGCTCCTGGAGCGCCACCTCTCGAAGCGCGTCGTGGTCGAGGTCACCCGCGACGGGCAGCGGCGCGACTACTGCGGCTGGCTCAAGGACTACTCCGCCGCCTTCGTCGAACTCCTCGACGCCATCGTGAACGACCGCGAGGCGATCCCGGTCGGTGGGGTCCGTCCGGGCGAGGAGGTCGTGCTCGGCGTCTCGGTCCGGGCGGCGGGGCAGCGCATCGAAATCCAGAACGCGGGCGCGCCGATGGTCTACGTCCGCGAGGTCACGCACGGCGGCTGGCGGCGGGCGCTGGAGGTCGTCGTCCCCTCGGGCTCCACCGCCGACGTGACGCTCCCACCGGAGGTCCCGCCCGGCGAGGCCGAGGTCTGGCTCGGCACCGTGCAGCGCGTCGACATGGTGCTGCCGCGCTCGCACGCGCTCGTCAAGCACGGCGCGCTCCTGCTTCCGCGCCCCGAGCGCCCCGAGCGGCTCACCGACGACGAGGCCGCCCACACCGTCGCCGCCGTCGCCCCCGACGCCGACCCGGCGGCGGGCGGCGGGCGGAAGACGGAGGGCACTGGACAGAGGACGGTGGACAACGCGCCGGCTGCGCCCCCGCCACTTCCGAGGTGAACGCGCGTGCCGACCGCCATCGTCAAATACCTCTGGGAGGAGCCGGTCCACCTCGAAGCGCTCTCGGCCGAGACCGACCCGGACGCGCGCCGCCGCGCCGCGCCCGAGAGCTCGCTCGGCGCCCTGCTCCGCCCGACCGACTACTACCGGGGCTACCTCGCCGGAAGCCACGGCACGCGCGCCGGGCTGACCGCGATCCCCGGACCCGAGGCGTTCGCGCTCCCGCTCCTCGACGCGCTCGGTGGGCTGCACTGGGTGACGGTGGCGGCGGCGGAGGCCGGAGCGGCGGGGGAGACCGGCGAAACGGACGCCCCCGCTGCCGTGCTGCGCGACCCCTCGGGGGTCTCCGTGCTCGTCGGCGCAGAGCGCGCGGTGGACGAGGCCGACCTGCACGCCGTGGCGACGGTCGAGCGGCGCTACGCGGTGCCGGCGCTCCGGCGGCTGCTCGCCCGCGCGACCGTGCTCTTCCCCGAGCCGGCGCACGACGGCTGGGACTGGAGCCTGTTCAGCGCCCGGCCCGTCAAGGACCGGCTCGTCGCCGCCTTCTGCGCGCGCCCGGCCGAGGGCGTGCGGCGCTTCGCGCTGCCCTACCGCCGCGCCCGGTCCGAGCACACGTTCTACTTCGAGCGCTGGACCCTCGACGCGCTCCCCGAGTGGGTGGAGGAGATCGGATGAGCGAGCACGAGCGCTGGATGCAGCGGGCGCTGGGCCTCGCCCGGCGCGGGGCGGGAGCCGTCAGCCCGAACCCGCTCGTCGGGTGCGTGGTCGCCGGGCCGGAGGGCGAGGTGCTCGGCGAGGGCTGGCACGGCGCGTACGGCGGGCCGCACGCCGAGGTGTGGGCCGTCCGCGACGCCGAGAACCGGCACGGAGCCGAGGCGCTGCGCGCGAGCACCCTCGTCGTCACCCTCGAACCGTGCAGCCACTGGGGCAAGACCCCGCCGTGCGCCGACCTGATTCTGGAGAAGGGCATCCCGCGCGTGGTCGTCGGGATGCGCGACCCGTTTCCGCAGGTGGACGGCAGCGGCATCGACCGGCTGCGGGCCGGCGGCGTAGCGGTGACGGTGGGCGTGCTGGAGCACGACGCGAAGCGGCTGAACGAAGCCTTCACCCACCACCTCGCCACGGGCCGCCCGCTCGTCACGCTCAAAATCGCGCAGGCGCTCGACGGGTCCGTGGCGACGGCGAGCGGCGACAGCCGGTGGGTCTCGGGCGAGGCCGCGCGCACGCTCGTCCACCGCTGGCGGGCTGCGCTCGACGGCGTCCTCGTCGGCAGCGGCACGGCCCGCGCCGACGACCCGGCGCTGACGGTGCGGCACGCCGAAGGCCGGCAGCCGGTGCGCGTCGTGCTCGACCGAGCCGGCACGCTGCCCCCCGGCCTCCAGCTCTTCACGGACGAGCACGCGGCGAAGACGGTCGCCGTCGCCGGCGAGGGCATCACGCCGAGCTATGCCGAGGCCCTCGCCGCGCGCGGCGGCCTCGTCCTCCCGGTCCCCGCACGAGGCGGGCACCTCGACCTCGGCCGCCTCCTCGACCGGCTCGGGGCGGGGCCGGGCGGGCACCGACCGGTGCAGTCGCTCCTCGTCGAGGCCGGCCCGGGGCTGGCGACGGCCCTCCTGCGCGCCGACCGGGTGGACCGGCTCGCGGTCTTCATCGCCCCGAAGCTCGTCGGCGGGCAGCGCTCGGTGGGGGACCTCGGGATCGGGCGGGTGGCCGATGCGATTCCGTTCGCCGAGCACCGGTGGGAGGAGGTCGGCGGTGATATCTTGTACCGGGGCTATCGGCGATCGGTCTAGGCCCCGTCACGTTAATCCGGGTCCTGGCTCGGCGAGGCCCCTGAAGCGCCCTGCGGCGTTGTCCTCCTCGCCCGATGCTACGGCATCTGGCTTGTCGGACGCCTGGCCGGGTCCCTCCAGGGGGCCGGGTCCCTCCAGGGTCTCTCGCTCGCCGACGGACCGACCTACGTGACAGAGCCTAGCCGATGTTACCGCAGCATCACCGGCGTGTTACGCCCACGTTAGTACCCACCGGGTTATCCACCGTGTGCATAAAGTCTCATGTTTACAGGCATCATTGAAGAGGTCGGGCGCGTGGCCGCCGCCGAGCCGCTCGAGGGCGGGCGGCGGCTCACGGTGGAGGCGTCGTTCGCCGCCGAGCTGCGCGTGGACCAGAGCGTGGCGGTTAGCGGAGCGTGTCAGACCGTCGTCGCACAGGACGAGGCCCGGTTCAGCGTCGTCGCGGTCGAGGAGACGCTCGCCAAGACCACCTTCGGCGGTCTGCGCGAGGGCGACCGGGTCAACCTCGAGCGCGCGATGCCCGCCGGGGGCCGGCTCGACGGGCACTTCGTGCAGGGCCACGTCGATGCCACGGGCGAGGTCGAGAGCGTCGAGGCCCTCGCCGACTCCCACCTCGTCCGGGTCCGCTACCCCGAGCGCTTCGCGCCGTACCTCATCCCGGTCGGCTCGGTCACGCTCGACGGCATCTCCCTGACCGTCGCCCGGCTCGACGGCGAGCGGCCTGTGCTCACGGTCGCCCTCATCCCGCACACGTGGGCGCACACGACGGCCGCGGACTGGAGGCCGGGGCGCGCGGTGAACCTGGAGTTCGACCTGATCGGGAAGTATGTCGTGCGCGCGCTCGAGCGGGGGACCGGCCCCGGCGCGCCGGCGCGACCCTTTCTCTCCGGCTAGGCGTTCTCTCTGCGCTGCCCCCTTCCCTCCGGCTACGTCTCCTCGCCATGCTCCGCTTCCTCGCCATGCTTCGCTTTGCCCTTGCTCTCTCCCTGACGCTCGCGCTTGCAGCGTGCGAGTCCGAGGACGGCCCCGCGCCCGTCGAGTTCGACCTCTCCGAGATCGAGCGCCGGGCGGCCGACGCCGCGCTCGACACGGCGCGTGCCGTCGCCGCCGACTCGGCGCTCGCCCGCGTGCCCGACCCGTCCGAGGCCGCGCTCCCCGAGCGCAACTGGCCCGACCCCGGCAGCCTCGTCTACGTGAGCTACCTCAACGACCACCACGGCTTCGTCCTCGACTACCCGGACAACCTCTTCCACCGCGACGCCGGCCTCGACCCCCGGCACGGACAGGCGTTCTCGACCGACGACGGGACCGCAGACCTCCTGGCCTACGCTTCGCCCGGCGGCGAGGAGGCCCTCCGGCAGCAGTACGAGAGCGAGCTGGCGCAGCCCGGACAGCGCGTCACCTACCAGGTGCTCCGGCCCGATTGGTTCGTGGTCTCGGGCTACGAGGGCCCCTACATTTTCTACCGCCGCACCTTCCGCCGGGGCGACGGCCTCCGGACCTTTCGCCTGCGGCACCTCGCCGAGGACCAGCCGTATTTCGACGCCGTCACCGAGCGGCTGTCCCACTCGTTCGAGGGCTAGGGCCACGCCAAACCACCACACCGTAACCGGATTGGGTGTCACTCGATACCGGATTGGGTGTCACTCGATCCGCAGGGTGTCCACGACGGTTTCCCAGCGCGGGCGGACGCGCTGCGGGGCATCGACGAAGCGCAGGGGCTCGGGAGGGAGGTAGGGCGCGAGCCGGCCGCCGTCCCACCGTCCGTTCCCGTTCCGGTCGACGAAGACGCGGAGCCGGACCTCGCCCTCGGGCAAGCCGGGCAGGGTGAACGCGCCGGCCGCGTCCGCCCGAGCCGTGAAGCGCCCGGTGCCCCCGAACGCCTCGACGACGACGGCTCCCGAGTCTGCGATGACGACGCCCGACAGGTCGCCGCGCGCATCGGCGGGAAGCGGCGCGAACGTCCGGGTGTGGGTCGAGTCCGGCTGAGGCACGGCGACGCGGAACGGGCCGTCGGCCTCGGGGACGATGCGGTAGCGGGTGCCGTCGCGGGTGGTGAGTCCGAAGGGGAGCGCCGCGCCGAGCGTGTCGGTCACCGCGATGCGGCGGAGCGCAGCGGCGTCGGGCGGGGCGTTGAAGCGGACGGCGGCGGTGTCGCGCGCGCCGAGGGCGGACGGGGGCAGGAACCCGAGGAAGCGCGCCGTGAGGGTGTCGGGGTCCGCGCTCGGGGTGAAGGCGAGGGGGGTGGGCCGGGCGGGGTTGCCGGCGGAGTCCGCGACGGCCGACGGGCGGGCGAGGCCGAGGCGGTGGGGCGTCGCGGGGAGCGGGGGCGTCACGAGGACGAGCTGCTGCGGGTCGTCGTCGGCGTAGACGGTTTGCACGGGGGAGGCCCGGCCGCTCGCCGTGTCGGCGAGGGTCCACGCCGCCGGATCGCGGTCGCGCAGCACGACGGGTTCGTCGAAGCGGACCGCGAAGCGGCGGGCGCTGCGGGTGCGGACGCGGAGCGGGGCGGGGGGGATCGTGTCGAGCTGCGTGCGGAAGAGGCGGAGCACTGCGGCGAGGCTGTCCGCTCCGACCGTCACCACGGGGTCATGGGGCACGGCGAAGGCCTCGCCGGCGTCGGCGCGGCGGTTCCGGTTCGCGTCGGCTACGGCGGCGACGAAGAACGGAGCCTCGCGGAGGTACTCCAGCGTGAAGCCCCCGCTCGGGTCCGTCTGCGTCCGGTAGCTCGGCGCGGCCTCGCGCGCGTCCAGCCACAGAGGCGGGAGCGAGTCCGCTGCCGCGTCGGCGAGAGCGTCGGCGAGAGCGTAGGCGAACACGTCGATCCCGGCGACGGGCGCACCGCTCAGCGGGTCGAGCACGCGGCCCGTGAGCCGCCCCCGGTCCAGCGCCGCGCCCGTGGCGAAGGCGAGCGTGATCGGCTGGCCGAGCGCGACCCCGCGCAGGTCCTTCAGGTTCGTGTCGAAGGTGACGACGTAGGTCGTGTTCGCCCGCAGCGAGTCCGGGAAGACCACCTCGACCCGGCGGCCCCGCACCACGACCTCGGGTGCCGTCTCCCACTCCGGCACGATGCCGAACGCCCGCACGGCGGAGCCTTCCTCTACCGCCTCGGAGAACGTCAGCGTCAACCGGTCGGCGCGGACGTCGACGGCGTCGGGGGCGGGGTCGCTCGCTTCGAGGCGGGGCGGGGTCTGGTCCGGCGGCCCGCCGCTCGGCGCAACCGGCGTGGCGCAGCCGGCGGCTAGAAGACAGAAGACGGAGAACAGAAGACAGAAGACGGAGAACAGAAGACGGAGGGCGGGGGACAGGCGCGGCGTCAGGCCGTGAGCTCGGTCCTCGGTCCTCGGTCCTCCGTCCACTGGATTCACGCGTAGATGCCGCGCAGCTTGAGCGCCCCGGCGACCTTCTCGATGGCGAGGATGTAGGCCGCGATGCGGAGCGCGACCTCGTGCTTCTCGCCCGCGTCGAAGACCGCGTCGAAGGCCTCGCGCATCATCCGGTCGAGGCGGCGGTTGACGCGCTCGAGGCTCCAGAAGTAGCCGTGGCGGTTCTGGACCCACTCGAAGTACGAGACCGTCACGCCGCCGGCGTTGGCGAGGATGTCCGGGATGACGAGGACGCCGTTCTCCTGGAGGATTTTGTCGGCGTCGGTGGTGGTCGGGCCGTTGGCCCCCTCGGCGATGATCTTGGCCTTGACCCGCCCGGCGTTGTGCTCGGTGATCTGGTTCTCCTTGGCGCACGGGGCGAGGACGTCGACGTCGAGTTCGAGGAGCTCCTCGTTCGTGATCTCCTCGGCCCCGTCGAAGCCGGCGAGCGAGCGGCCGTGCTCGGCGGCGTAGGCCATCGCCGCGTTGACGTCGATGCCGTCGGGGTTGTGGTAGCCGCCGGAGACGTCCGAGACGGCGACGATCGTGCAGCCCTGCTCGTGGAGGAGCTGCGCCGCGATCGAGCCGACGTTGCCGAAGCCCTGCACGGCGACGGTGCTGTCGGCCGGGCGCATCCCCAAGCGCTCCATCGCCGCGAGCGTCGTCGTCATCACGCCGCGCCCCGTGGCCTCCTTGCGCCCGAGCGAGCCGCCGAGCATCAGCGGCTTGCCGGTCACCACGGCGGTCTCGGTCCGGCGGACGTGCATCGAGTAGGTGTCGAGCACCCAGGCCATGATCTGCTCGTTGGTGTTCATGTCCGGGGCCGGGATGTCCTTGTCCGGGCCGAAGACGTCGAGGAGGTTGGCCGTGTAGCGGCGGCTGAGGCGCTCGAGCTCGCCGGGGCTCATCTCGGAGGGGTTGCAGCGGATGCCGCCCTTCGCCCCGCCGAACGGGACGCCGACGACGGCGCACTTCCACGTCATCCACGCCGCGAGCGCCTTGACCTCGTCCAGGTTCACGTCCGGCGCGAACCGGATGCCGCCCTTCGACGGGCCGAGGACCTCGTTGTGGATCACCCGGTAGCCCTCGAAGACCTGGAGGCTGCCGTCGTCCATCGCCACCGGCACGCTCGTGATGTGGACGCGCGCCGGGCGCGAGAGGTAGGTGAACACCCCGGCGTCGAGCTCAATGATCTCGGCGGCTTCGGCGAAGCGCTCCATCATCTCCTGGAACGGGTTGCCGTGCTCGGTGAGGGGAGCGGGCTCTTGGTAGACCGCCCGGCGGTAGACGTCGCGTTGGAAGGGCATAGGGGATTTGACTGAGAGGCGGGCCGTGAAGGTGCCGTTGACGTACGTGCCGCGAGGGTGCATGAGGGGGTCGAGATGGGCAGCGCAAAGATAGCCCGGGCGCTGCGGGTGGGAAGAACGAGAGCGTGAAGCGATGCGGAATCTTCGGAAGCGCTTCCGGGCACCCCGCCCCTGCCCGTGGTCGCGCAGAAGCGCCCGGCCGGGCCGGGTCTCGGAACGAAGCCAAGCACCGAGGCAAAACGGGTCAATTCGGAACGGACCGGGCCGGCCCGGAGTGTGGAACCGCAGGGACGCCCCCGTTATCAGAAACCGTGCCCGCCCCCCCCGCCCCGTGTCTGACCTCTCGCGCCGTCACCTGAAGGACCTCGCCTCGCTCCGGCACCGGCGCCACCGCGACCGGCTCGGGCAGTTCCTCGTCGAGGGCGTCCGCTCGGTCGAGTCCGCGGTTCTGGCCGGGGCCCCGCTCGTCGAGATCGTCGTGGCGGCGGAGGCGCGCGCCGACCCCCGCGTGGCGGCCCTCCTCGAGCGCTCCGGCGTGCCCGTCCGCACGGGGGCCGCCCGCGACCTCGACCGGATCGCCGACACGAGCACGACGCAGGGCCTCGTCGCCGTCGCCCGGATGCCGCACGCCGGGCCGCACGCCGGGCCGCACGCCGGGCCGCACGCCGGACGGGTCGGGGGCGGTGCCGTCGTCGCGCTCGACGGGGTGCAGGACCCCGGCAACGTCGGCACCGTCGTCCGCACGGCGGCGTGGTTCGGGGCCGACGCCGTGCTCGCCGGCCCCGGCACCGCCGACCCGTTCGGCCCGAAGGCGGTCCGCGCCGCGATGGGCGGCCTGTGGGACCTAGCCCTCGCCGCGACGGACGACCTCGAGGCCGAGCTGCGACGGCTCAAGGCGGCGGGGTGCCCCATCGCTGGGGCGGACCTCGGCGGGAAGCCGGCGCGCGACTGGTCGCCGCCGCGCGAGGCGGTGCTCGTGCTCGGCAGCGAAGCGCACGGGCTGTCGGAGGGCGTCCGCGCCCTGCTCGACGCCCGGGTCCGCATCGGAGCGCCGCCGCCGGTGGGGCCGCGCGGCGTCGAGTCGCTCAACGTCTCCGTCGCCGCCGGGGTGTTGCTCCACCGGTGGCTGGGCGTTTAGGAGGGAACGAGCGGCGGATTCCAGGCCTGGATGCCTTGCTATCTTCCCCGCCTTCGCTCGTCCGCGCTTCCGCTCCTAAACCCGCTCGTCGTACTTTGCCCTGACTAGCTCAACGCCAGCGCCGGGGGGCCCATGGAGATACCGTCTGTTCAAGGCTTCGGGACCGAACTGCTCCCGCTCGAGCGGCCCGCGACGGTCGCCGAGCGCAAGCGCACGCTCCGCATCGGCGTGCCGAAGGAGGTCTCGGGCGAGGAGCGCCGCGTCGCACTCGCGCCCTACGGGGCCGGGATCCTCGTCGCCGCCGGGCACGAGGTCTGCGTCGAGCGCGGCGCGGGCCAGACCGCCCACTTCACCGACGCCGAGTACGCCGACGCTGGGGCCGAGCTCGTCGACGAAGCGGGCGAGGTCTACGGGCGCTCCGAGCTCGTCGTCAAGGTGTTCCCGCCGGACACCGAGGAGCTCGCCCTGATGCAGGAGAAGCAGGTCCTCATCTCGGCGCTCCACCTGGGCAACATGACGCCGGACTTCCTGCAGCACCTGATGGACCTCCGCGTCACCGGCATCGGCTTCGAGTTCATCACCGAGTCCGACGGGACGCTCCCGATCGTGCGGATGATGCACGAAATCTCCGGCTCGATGGCGATCCAGGTCGCCGCCCGGCTGCTCGAGAGCTCGGAGGGCGGGCGCGGCGTGATGCTCGGCGGGATCTCCGGCGTGCCGCCGGCGACGGTCGTGATTCTCGGCGCGGGCGTCGTCGGCGAGTGGGCGGCGCGGACGGCGCTGGGCTACGGCGCGCACGTCATCGTGCTCGACTCGGACCTCGCCGCGCTCCGCTCGCTCGAGCACTACCTCGACCGCCGCATCACGACCGCGATGGCGAACGCGCAGTACGTCCGCCAAGCCGTGCAGCGGGCCGACGTCGTGATCGGCGCGATGATGGCGGGCGGGCAGCGCTCGCCGGTGCTCGTCAGCCGCGAAGCCGTCGCCTCGATGCATCCCGGCTCGGTCGTGGTGGACCTCGTCACCGACCAGGGCGGCTGCATCGAGACCAGCCGCCCGACAACGCACTCGGAACCGACGTTCGTCGAGGAGGGCGTCGTCCACTACTGCGTCCCGAACATGCCCTCGAACGCGGCCCGGACGGCGACCTACGCCCTCACGAACGTCCTCACGCCCTACCTCCTCGACATCGGCGAGGCGGCCTCGATGAACGAGGCGCTCTGGCAGAGCACGAGCCTCCGCAGCGGCACCTACGTCTACCGCCGCCACCTCACGAAGAAGAGCCTCGCGCTGATCTTCGGGATGCCCCACCGCGACATCGACCTGCTGATCGCCTCGGGCATCTGACGAACGCCGAGCGACGAGTGACGAACGCCGAACGGTGTCACTCGTAACTCGTCGCTCGTAACTCGTCACTTCCCATGCGTGTCGTCTCGCTGCTGCCCGCCGCCACCGACTGGCTCGTCGCGTTCGGGGTCGCCGAGGAGGTCGTCGGGCGGTCCCACGCGTGCGACGCGCCGGAGGTGGCCGGTGCGCCCGTGCTCACCCGGGCTACCCTCTCGGCGGACGGCGACTCGGCGGCCATTGACGCGGCGGTTCGCGGCGTGCTCCCCGGGCTGAGTCTGTACGACGTGGACCTCGGCGCGCTCCGCGATCTCGCGCCGGACCTCATCGTGACGCAGGCGCAGTGCGCGGTTTGTGCGGTGGACCTGCCGGCGCTCGAACGGGCGCTCGCCGGGTGGGCGAGTCGGCCCGCGCTCTTCTCGCTGGAGCCGGTGACGTACAAGCAGGTGCTCGGCGCGGCGCTGCGGCTCGGCAGAGGGGTCGGGCGGCTGCCGGAGGCGATGCGGGTCATCGCTGAGGGCGAGGCGCGGCTGCGGCGACTGCGGGACCGGCTCGGCGTGGCTCGCGCGGACGAGGAGAGCACCTACCCGGCGGTCGCGTGCGTCGAGTGGATCGAGCCGCTGATGACGGCGGGGCACTGGACGCCGGACCTCGCCCGCCTCGCCGGAGGCCGGGCCGTCTGCGCCGAGGCGGGCGCGCCGTCGCGGTACGTCGAGTGGCAGCGCATCGCCGACGCCGACCCGGACGTGCTCGCGGTGATGGCCTGCGGGCTGTCCGTCGAGGCCGCCCGCCGCGACTTTCACTACCTCACGATGCGGCCGGGATGGTCCTCGCTGCGTGCGGTGCGCGCCGGCCGCGTGTTCGCGTTCGACGGCGACGCCTACTTCAACCGGCCCGGCCCCGGCCTGGTCCGCTCCGCCGAGCTCCTCGCCGCCGCGCTGCACGGCGCGCGCGCCGGAATCGAGGCCGAGCCGTGGGAGACGGCCCGGCTCGGCACGGCCCGGCTCGGCGACGCGAAGCCGGTGTAGCTTCCGGGCATGGCCTTCGACCCTGCCGCTCCCCTCACCGTTGCCGAGATCGACCGCGAGGCGCTCCGCGCCAACCTGCGCTCGCTCCGGTCGCTCGCCGGCGAGGCCGAGGTCGTCGGCATCGTCAAGGCCGACGCCTACGGGCACGGCGTCGAGCTCGTCGTGCCGGTGCTGCGGGAGGAGGGCGTCAGCCTGTTCGCCGTGGCGACGGTGCCGGAGGGCATCGAGCTTCGCCGCCTCGGCGTGACCGAGCGTGTCCTCGTCTTCGCCGCGCCGCTCCCCGGTGCGCTCCCGGCCTACGCGGCGCACGGCCTGGAGGCCACCGTGCCGTCGGTCGCCGTGGCGGAGGCTGCCGTCGCGCTCGGCGCGTCGCTGCGGGTCCACGTCAAGGTCGATACCGGCATGGGGCGGATCGGCCTCGCGCCGAAGGAGGTAGCGGGCGTCCTGCGCCGGCTCCGCACCGCGCCGCACGTCGAGATCGCCGGGCTGTGGACCCACTTCGCCACCGCCGACGAGCCGGACGCCGCGTTTGCCCGCATCCAACTGGGCCGCTTCGAGGCCGTCCTTGCCGAGGTCGGGGAGCCGCTTCCTCCGGTCCATCTCGCCAACACAGGCGCGGTGCTTCAGCTCCCCGAGTCGGTCCGTCGCCGCGCCTTCGTCCGGGGCGGCGGGTATCTCTACGGCTTGCCGTCGTCGCCGCTCATCGCCGAGCGCGCCGATCTCCGCCCGGTGATGCGGCTCGTCACGCGTGTCGTCCACCTCAAAACCGCCGCAGCGGGCGAGACCGTCTCCTACGGCCGGACGTGGACGGCCTCAGCGCCGGCGCGCATCGCCACGCTCGCCGCCGGCTACGGCGACGGCCTCCCGCGCGCGCGCTCGAACCGAGGCCTCATCGGCATCGGCGGACGGCGCTACCCCGTCGCCGGGCGCGTCTGCATGGACATGACGATGCTCGACCTCGGACCGCCCGACGGCCCCGGCGCTTCGGTGTCGGTCGGCGACGAAGCTGTGCTCTTCGGACCCGGCGGCCCGTCCGCGTTCGAGGCGGCGGAGGCGATGGGCGGGATGGCCTACACCCTCACGACCGGCCTCACCGCCCGCGTCCCCCGCGTGCCGGTACGGTAGGATTAGGATCCGAAGTGTCGCGCTCGCCCACACGGATAGGGCGCTCGATCAGCGCAACCTCGAGCGTGGCACATTTCCGCTCGACGACGGCGAGGGCCTCTCCGAGGACGCGCTCGCTGGTGACAGGAACGACCCCCTGCTTCCGCTGCCATCGCTGCGCTCCGAGCAGCGGAAGCTGTTCCCCTCGTTTAAGGGGGACAGCCGTGCGTAGCCGAGAGCGAGCGTAGCGAGTGACCGCAAGCGCGGCGGGGGGTCAGCGCGCCAGCGTCAGCCGCTGCGTCTGCACCGTGTCGCCCGCCGTCAGCCGGACGAGGTAGACCCCGCTCGGCAGCGCCCCGGCGTCCCACCGCACCGTGTGCTCGCCCGCCGCGACCGGCCCGTCCGCCAGCGCCCCCACCCGCCGCCCGAGCACATCGAACACCGCGAGGTGAATGGGGCCGATATCCGCAACCTCGAACGTGAGCGTTACATCGCGGCGCGCTGGGTTAGGGTACGGCGCGTGAAGCGGCATCGGCCGTGGAGCCAGGTCCGGTTCACCAGCGGTGGTCGTGGACGTGAGCACCCACAGTTCCCCTCCGACCTGCGACGTGCTAGCTGGAAAGAAAAGGCGCCCGTCGTAGACCACGAAGTTCTCCGAGGGGGAGAGCGACGACCCATTGAGGAGGACCTCGTCCGTAACGATCATCGCCTCACCCGTACCGGCGTCGTACACCCACAGCCTGCGCAGGCTCATGTTCTCGGCGTCGTTGGCTTGAAAAAAGAGGCGACCGTTGAATACCTCAAAATGATCTGGGACTAAATCTCCTGGATCGATGGCGGCTGCGAGATTGGCTTCGCCTGTGGCCGCGTCGTACACCCACAACTCGGTCCCGTTCATGAACGCTCGGAAGAAGAGGCGGTCGTCGTAGACCGTGAGGCTCGCGGGACTGGACGGGTTCGGGCCTTGGGTGATAGCTGGGACCGCCTCGCCGGTGGCTGCATCGTAGACCCACAGCTCTCGCTGATTAGCGCTTCGGGCCGAGAAGAACAGGTGCCCATCGTAAACCGTCAACTCTTCGAAGTTGCCACTGTTCGGACCGATGCCGAAGATGGATGTCGTCTCGCCGGTAGCCGCGTCGTACGCCCACAACTCGTAGCGCTCGCCGCTGAAGGCGGAGAAGAACAGGCGTCCGTCGTAGACGGTGAGAGAACTAGGGCCGGACCCTTGTAAGCCAGGGACGAGGTCAGCGGCAGGAGTCGTCTCGCCGGTCGCGGCGTCGTGAACCCACAGCTCTGAGCCGGTCTCGTCGCCGTCTGCCCCGAAGAACAGGCGGTCGTCGTAGACCGTCAGGTCGGAGGGGTTAGAGCTGAGCGGAAAGGAGCCGGGCCGGATGTCAGCAACGAGCACGGCCTCGCCGGTGGTCGCATCGTAGGCCCACAGCTCATTCCCGCTTTCGCCGTCGTCGGCGTTGAAGAAGAGACGCCCGTCGTAGACCGTGAGCTCTCTTGGGAAGAAACCGCCCGATCCGGGATAGATGTCCGCAGCGAGCGTGGCCTCGCCCGTGACGGGGTCGTAAGTCCGCAGCTCGCCCCCAAGCTGCTCAGTGAAGGCACCGAAGAACAGGCGGTCGTCGTAAACCGTGAGGCCGCTTGGGAAAGAGCTCAGCGTGCGCGTGTCGATGTCGGCGACGAGCGCGGCGTCCTCCGTGGCCGCATCGAAGCGCCACACCTCCTGCCCATGCTCGCCATCCTCCGCCTGAAAGAAAAGCTGACCGTCGAAGACCGTGAAGTAGCTAGGTCTTGAGCTGTTGGGAATATTCACCCCGCGGCCCGGATAGATGTCGGCAGCAAGTGTAGCCTCGCCTATAGCGGCATCGTAGACCCACAGTTCAGAGCCGGTCTCGTCGTCGAAAGCCTGGAAGAAGAGGCGGTCGTCGTAGCGCGTGAACGAGGGACCGAAACCGAGGGGGACGATCAGAGCGACCTCCGCCTCTGCGGCAAAAGTGACGTTATCGGTGGCGGCGTCATAAGTCCAGACGCCTCGGTGCTCCCCGTCTGTAGCGCCGAACGTAAGGAGACCGTCGTAGACGATGAGATCGGCGGGGGAGGAGCTATTTGAGCCACCGAAAGGGCTGCCGCCGGGGTAGATGTCTTCGACGAGCGTGACCCCCCCTGTGGCAGCGTCGTAGCTCCACAACTCCACGCCGACTTGGCCGCTAAAGGCCGAGAAGAATAGCCTGTCGTCATAGATCGTGAGGTATGTCGGGTTCAGGACCGCATCAGTAACGCGCCTCACCTCGTCGGTGGCAGCATCGTAGACGCGCAGTCGCCCGCCGTCGCTGAGCGTGGTGGCAGTGAAAAACAGGCGATCGTCGTAGACGGTGAGATAGGACGGAGCCGAGTCGCCACTCGGATCAATGTCAGCGACCAGCGACGTTGTGCCAGTCGCGGCGTCGTACACCCATAACTCGCGCCTGATGGGGCCACGCTCGGCGGCGAAGAAGAGGCGCCCGTCGTAGACCGTGAAGCCTGAAGGATCGTAAGGGCCCGGCTCGCCGTCGTCGGCGAGTGCGACTTCGCCAGTGTCGGCATCGTACGTCCAGAGCTCGCGCCCGGGACCAAGGCCGCTCTGGGCCGCAAAGAAGAGGTGCCCATCGTAGACTGCGAAGTCCGACGGGGCGGAACTGTTCGGCGAGCCGGATTTGCTGACGCCGGGGTAGAGGTCCGCGACAAGGCTGGGCTCGCCCGTGGCGGTGTCGAGCGCCCACAGCTCCGAGCCGCTTTCGCCGTCGTTGGCAGCGAAAAACAGGCGGCCGTCGTAGACGGCGAACCCGTTGCCGTTTGAGCCGGTTGTGTTCGTGTTAACGTCGGCGGCCAGAGTTACTTCATACTGCGCGGCGACCGGCAGAGCGCTAAGGACGATGGCGAGAGCAAGCAGGAGCGGGCGCATGGTTCGGCTGGTCGATTTCGGAAGCATAAAGCTACGACGGTGGTCTCTCCCCGTACCAAGCCTCAGCGCCCGCCGGTGACGCCTTCGAGCGCGCGGATCTCCGGCGCCGGCGCGGGCGGGGCCTCGGCACGGGTGTCCTCAGCGCCGTCGGTGACGAACTGCCGGTAGTGGTCGAACCGGTCGAGGATCAGGGCGACGTAGGTCACGGGTTCCAGCCCGCGCGCGAACCCGTACTTCACGACGGGGTCGGTGTAGACCTCGGCCTTCGACTTCTGAAGGAGCCAGAAGGCGACCTCCTCCCAGTGCGTGTCGTCGCCGCCGTGCTTGGCCGTCAGGCGTCGGGCGTCCTCGACGTGGCCGTGCCCGGTGTTGTAGGACGCGAGGACGAAGCGCAGGCGCTCGGCCTCGTCCTCGATCTTGTCGTCCCAGTAGTCCTCGAGCCAGCGGATGAAGCGGACGGCCCCGGCGACGTTGTCGTCGGGGTCGTAGATGTCGGTGACGCCGAACTGCCGCGCCGTCGGCGGCATGAGCTGGAGCAGGCCCGTGGCCCCGGCCCACGACTGCGCGCGCGGGTCGAACCGCGACTCCTGGTAGGTCTGCGAGGCCAGCAGCCGCCAGTCCCACCCGATCTCGTCGGCGTGCTCCTTGAGCAGGGCGTCGTAGTCCGAGAGTACCCCGGTCTCGCCGGTGAGGTAGGTGCTCCGGACGCGCTCGCGGTAGCCCTTGCGGTCGACGAAGTACTTCCGGTAGAGCGTGTTCATGACGCCCCCACCCCGGTGCTCGTCGATCCACTGGCTGAGGGCGGCCTGGAGCTTCGGCGCGTTCTCGCGGACGGCCCACGCCACCTTGTGCGACGGCCCCATCACGGGGTGCACCGCGATGTTGGTGTAGTACTCGGTCCGCAGCTCGGCCACGTTCTCCTGCGAGACGGTGAAGTCGATGGCCCCCGACGAGACCTGCCGGATCAGGTCCTCCGCCGAGACGTCGCCGCCGAGCTCGACGATGTAAATGTCGCCCGTCACCTGGTCCGACAGCTCGACCAGGGTCTCCTCGTAGGGCGAGTTGCCCGGCAGGTGGACCGCCTCGCCCGCGAGCTGCGCCGGGTTCGAGATGAGCCGGGCGTTCAGCTCGATGGATTCCGGCTGATCCTCCGCCTCGCCGATGGCCTCGACGAGGTCCGTCGTGGTGTCCATCGCTTCGGCCCCTTCGACGATCACCGAGTCCACGGAGTCCGGGAGCTCGAGCTCGCTGTCGTCGCGCTGCACGAGCGTCGGTTCGGTCTCGTAGAGCGCGTGCGTGAAGGCGACGTTCGCGCTGTCCGCCGCGGTGGGGACGACGCGCGAGGCGACGATGTCCCCGGCCCCCTCGTTGAGCAGGATGAAGAGGCTGTCCGAGTCCGAGACGACGCGCATCTTGAGGACGAGGTCGCGGCTCTCGGCGAAGCGCTTGAGCAGCTCGTACTCGTAGCCCAGGGGCTCGCCCCGGTAGAGGAAGTACGAGGTCGAGTTGTAGGTCGTCAGCGCGACGATCGTGTCGCGCGCGACGATGGCGTCGAGGTCCCGGTCGATGGGGTCGGGCAGGCCGTCGGCGGCGGAGCCGATGCAGCCGGGGAGCAGCAGGACGACGAGGGCGAGGAGCGAGCGCAAGGCAGCAGAAGGCATGGGGGCAGCAGAAGACAGGTGGGCAGAAGACATGGGGACGGAAAGCCGGGAGGGAGAGAGCGAAAAGAGGCGAGGCGTAAGCGGTCACCCCGTCAGGGAAGCCAGAGCCTGTTTGAGGAGGTAGAGCGAAGGCGAAAGCGAGCGAGCAGGGCGCGCCGAAGGCGCGCGAATCCGCAGGATCGGGGAGCGCAGCGACCCCACCGGGCGAGCCCGTGGGCTTGGCGCTGCGCTGCATCGCCGAGCGCGTCGTTGCCGAGCGCGTCGTTCGCAGCCGGTTGTGGTCCGCTCGTTCTCTTCATAAACAGGCTCTCAGAGGGCGCGCGGGGCAGGAAGGTCGTCGAGGTGAAGCACGGCGCGGAGCTTCGGGAGGGCGGCCCGCATCGCTCGCTCGCCCGCCGCGATCAGCTCCTCGGCCCGCGTGAAGCCGACCAGGAGGTTCACGTCGGCGGGAAGGGCGGGGCGGACGACGACCTCGGGCTTCGAGCGCTCCAGGTTGCGCGCCGTCAGCGCGGCCACGGCCACGAAGCCGGCCTGCCACACGTCGCGCACGCCCGGCGGCACGAACGGCAGCTCGAGCGCCTCGACGCGCGGAGCCTCGCCGAGCCGGTTCTCCGGGAAGTACGGCAGCACGTCCACGGCCAGCACCACCTCGGCCCCGAGCTCGCGGGCGCGGTCGGCGGGGACGTTGTTGAGCAGGGCCCCGTCGGCGAGCCGGTAGCGGCCCATCTCGACCGGGGCGAAGATGCCGGGCAGCGACATCGTCGCGCGCATCGCCGGGACGAGCGGCCCGCTCTTGAGCACGACCTCGCGCCCGGTGACGAGGTCGGCGGCGACGAGCGCGAGCGGTCGGCGGAGGTCGTCGAAGGTGCGGTCGGCCCCCATCGACTCGGCGAGGTAGTTCTCGAAGCGCTTGCCCGAGAGCAGGGCCTGGAGCGTCGGGATGCGGTCGGCGAGGCGGAAGAGGGTCGTGCGCTGCGCGAGGCCGACGACCTCCTGCTCGATCTTCTCGACGGGAAACCCCGCCGCGTACCCCGCCCCGATGAGGCCGCCCATCGAGGTGCCCGCGACCACGTCGGCGTGCAGGCCTTCGCGGGCGAGCACCTTCAGCACGCCGAGGTGCGCGAACCCGCGCGCGCCGCCGCCGCCGAGGGCGAGGCCGAGCCGGAGGGGCGCTCCGCCGACGGGTCGGTCGGTTGCTGCGTCCATGCAGGAGGAGGGTCGAGAAGCGGGAAAAGCGGCGGGCACCAGAGCGGAGTGGTACGCGCCGAGGCCGGAGGGGGTTTTTGAGAACAGGAGAAAGGGAAGGGACAGGGCGTAGACGACTCAGGAGGAGGCGACTCAGGACGACCGGAAAAGCGACCTGGGCGTACGTCCTGGTTGTTTTGGGCGAGGAGCGAATCGAGGGGGACTCGGCGTCGCGCTGCATCGCCGATGCCGGCGCGACAGGGGAGGGCTGCGAACGGCTCCTGCCCTGAACCCTACGGATGAGCCCTGAACCCTACGGATGAACAGTCTGGGAGAGGGAGGCTTCGGGGCGAGGCAGACTCCGTATCACGCCCACCCCCGCCCTAAACGTGTCCGCCGGGCGGTCGGTCGCGGGTGGGGAAGACGTAGTCGGCGCGGGCCCACTTGCGCTCGACCTCGACCCCGGCCTGGGGCGTCGGGCTCCCGTAGCGGTGGTACGTCTTCGGAAGTGGACGCCCGCCGTTGTGACCGAGCTTCTCTAGGCGGACGGCGATCTCCTTGTAGGCCGGCGTCGAGCTGTCGGGGTCGACGACGTTCGAGGTGAGCATGTTGATCGGGGCGGCGGTGTCGATCTCGGGGACGTAGAGCTCGCCGCCGCGGACCTGCTCGCTGACGAGCACGCGGAGCTTGACCGCGCCGCGCCGCGAGACGAGCCGGACCCAGTCGCCGTCCTCGAGCCCGCGCTCGGCGGCGAGGGCGGTCGAGACCTCGACCCAGGCGTCGGGCACTTTGGCCGCGATGCCGGGGACGCGGTAGGTCATGTTGCCCTCGTGGTAGTGCTCGAGCACGCGCCCGTTGTTGAGGTCGTACTCGTCGTCGGGCTGGTCGCTGGGCTCGGTCCACGCGAGGGGGTTAGAGCCGCGCCTTGCCCTCGGGGAGGTGGAACGCCTCGGTGTAGAGGAGGGGCGTGTCCGTTCCGTCGGCGTCGACGGGCCAGCACAGCACGTCTGGAGCGGCCCGAGCGCCGGGTGGTAGCAGACGTGCGGCACGCCGAGGCCGAGCCGGCCGAGCAGGTCGACGAGCGGCTCGCCGGGGAGGGCCGCGGCGGCGCGCCCGTTGACGCGGAGGGAGACGGACACCGGGGTCACAGGGGCGGCTTCCATAGGCGCGAAGAGGGGGGAAGCGTCAAGATACCGTCGGCCCGGTCGGGTCCGGGGAGAGGGAGCTATTCGGAAGGTCGGGTGTTGAAGCCGTCCTGCGTTTGGAGGTAGAGCCCGCAGGATCACCCGTTTCCCCCCGCCCGCCGTGCCCAACCCTGCCCTCCTCGTCGTCGACGACGACCCCGACGTGCTCCGCGCGATCGCCCGCGACCTGCGCCGCCGCTACGGCCAGGACTACCGCGTGCTCCGCGCCGCCTCCGGCCCCGAGGCCCTCGACGCGCTCGACGAGCTCAAGGAGCGCGGCGACGCGGTCGCCCTCCTGCTCTCGGACCAGCGGATGCCGCAGATGGACGGCGTCGCGTTCCTCTCGGAAGCGATGCAGCGCTTCCCGCGCAGCAAGCGCGCCCTGCTCACCGCCTACGCCGACACCGAGGCCGCGATCTCGGCCATCAACCGGTCGCAGGTGGACTACTACCTCCTCAAGCCGTGGGACCCGCCCGAGGAGCGGCTCTACCCCGTCCTCGACGACCTCCTCGGCGACTGGCAGGCGGGCTACCGGCCGGGCTACGGCGGGGTCCGGCTCGTCGGCAGCCGGTGGTCGGCGGAGACGCACGCGCTCAAGGACTTCCTCGCCCGCAACGCCGTGCCCTACGCCTTCGTCGACGCCGAGAGCGAGGAGGGCCGCGAACTGTTGCGTGACGGCGTCTCGCTCCCGCTCGCGATTCTTCCCGACGGCGAGCGCCTCGAAGCGCCGACGCCGAGCGCCCTCGCCGAGCGCCTCGGCCTGCGGACGAGCGCGGAGAGCGCCTTCTACGACCTCGCCATCGTCGGCGGCGGGCCGGCCGGCCTTGCGGCGGCGGTCTACGGCGCGAGCGAGGGGCTGCGCACCGTCCTCATCGAGCGCGAGGCCACCGGCGGGCAGGCCGGGACGAGCAGCCGCATCGAAAACTATCTGGGTTTCCCCTCGGGCCTCTCTGGGGCCGACCTCGCGCGCCGCGCCACCACCCAGGCCGAGCGCTTCGGCGTCGAAATCCTCGCCCCGCAGGAGGTCGAAGCCCTCGCGGTGGACGGCCCGTACAAGCGGCTCACGCTGGCCGACGGCAGCGAGGTCTCGTGCCACGTCCTGATGCTCGCCACCGGGGTCTCGTGGCGCAAGCTCTCCGCGCCGGGGGCCGAGCGCCTCGCCGGGCGCGGCGTCTACTACGGAGCCGCGATGACCGAGGCCATCGGCTGCCGCGGCGAGGAGGTCTACATCGTCGGCGCGGGCAACTCCGCCGGGCAGGCCGCGATGTACTTCGCCGAGTACGCCGCGCGCGTCGTCATGCTCATCCGAGGCGACGACCTGGGCAAGAGCATGAGCCACTACCTCGTCGAGCGCATCGAGGAGCACCCGGTGATCGACGTGCTGCTGCACACCGAGGTCGCCGAGGTCTGCGGTGGGGACCACCTCGAACGGCTCATCCTGAAGAACAGGGAGACCGGTGCCGAGACCCCCGCCGACACGCGCTACCTCTTCGTCTTCATCGGCGCGGCCCCGCGCACGGACTGGCTCGACGGCGTCGTCGTCCGCGACGAGCGCGGCTTCGTCCCGACCGGCCCCGACCTAAAGGAGCACCACCTCGACGGCTGGCCCCTCGAGCGCGAGCCGTTCCTTTTAGAGACCAACGTCCCCGGCATCTTCGTCGCGGGCGACGTCCGGCACGAGTCCGTCAAGCGCGTCGCGAGCGCCGTCGGCGAAGGCTCCGTCGCCGTCCACTTTATGCACCGGCATTTGGCTTCGCTTTGAAGGGAATGGAGGGAATGGAGGGAATGGAGGGAATGGAGGGAATGGAGGGAATGGAGGGAATGGAGGGAATGGAATAAAACCGAGTAAGTTAATTACAGACGATGATGCATTTTAAGGAGCTTGGCGTATATGGGCTGGCCGTTGAGTTGCGGAAGGAGGTCTTTGCCGCCTCGAAGACATGGCCGAAGGCGGAGCAGTATGCGCTCACCGATCAGGCGCGGCGCGCCTCGCGCAGTGTCTCGGCGAACCTCGCTGAAGCATGGGCGAAGCGTCGGTACCCAAAGCACTTCGTCAGCAAGCTCACCGACGCGCTCGCTGAAGCGGAAGAGACAGGCGTTTGGCTCGACGTAGCATCGGAGTGCGGATATCTTGGCCGTGCAGAGCATGAAGCACTTGCCTCGACGACACGCCGCATTATCGCGGGCTTGGTGAAAATGGCGCGACGGCCGGAGCAGTGGTGTGGCCCCGCAACGCTTGTCCGCGAGGATGCAGAACCTTACGGCGCAGGCTTCGAGCACGACGCACCAGCCTAGGTCCCTCCATTCCCTCCTCTCCCTCCATTCCGACCATGCCCCTCGCCGCCGCCGCGCCGCCGTTCCTCGTCGAGATCGCCGTGCTGATCGTCGCCGGGGCTGTCGTGGCGTACCTCGGCTACCGGCTTGGGCTCGTGCCCATCGTCGGGTTCCTGCTGACGGGCGTGCTCATCGGGCCGCACGGGTTGGGGCTGATCGAGGACCAGGAGATGGTCGACGCGCTCGCCGAAGTCGGAGTGATCCTGCTGCTCTTCACGATCGGGATCGAGTTTTCGCTGGAGAAGCTGGCGCGGATCCAGCGGCTGATCTTCGGCGGCGGAGGGCTGCAGGTCGGGCTGACGAGCGCAGCCGTCATGGGGCTGCTGATGCTCTTCGGGGTCTCGTGGCAGGCGGGGCTGTTCACCGGCTTTCTGGTCGCGCTCTCGTCGACGGCGATCGTGCTCAAGCTGCTCGGGAGCCGGGGCGAGATGGACGAGCCGCACGGACAGGTCGGCCTCGGGCTGCTGATCTTCCAGGACCTGGCGATCATCGTGATGGTCCTCTTGGTGCCGATGCTGGCCGGCACGGGCGGCGGGGCGCTCGAGATCGTACGGGCCCTCGGGGTGGCGGGGCTTGTGATCGCGGCGGTGCTGCTCGTGGCGCGGCGGGTGATGCCGCGCGTGCTCGAGGTCGTCGCGCGGACGTGCTCGCAGGAGCTGTTCCTGCTCGCGGTCATCGCGCTGTGCTTCGGCACGGCGTGGCTGACGAGCCTGGCGGGCGTCTCGGTCGCGCTCGGCGCGTTCCTCGCCGGCCTCGTCGTGAGCGAGTCGCGCTTCAGCGAGCACGCCTTCGGCGAGATCATGCCGCTCCAGATTCTGTTCTCGGCGACGTTCTTCGTGTCCGTCGGGATGCTGCTCGACGTGGGGTTCCTCTTCACCAACCTGCCGCTCGTGCTCGGGGCGGTCGTGGCGGTGCTCGTCCTCAAGGTCGTCGCCACCGGCTTGTCGGCGCGGGCGCTGGGTTATTCGCTCCCGGTCTCGGCGGCGAGCGCTCTCCTGCTGGCGCAGGTAGGGGAGTTCTCGTTCGTGCTGGAGCGCGCCGGGCGCGACGTGGGGTTGTTCCCGGCGGGGATCGAAGGCACCGGCAGCCAGACCTTCATCGCGGCGACGGTCCTGCTGATGATCGCGACGCCGCTGCTCGCCACCCTCGGGACGCGGCTCGGGCGGAGAATCGAAGACCGCGAGGCGGAGGCGCAGCTCGCCGAGGTCGAGGCGTCGGACGCCGGGACCCTCGGCGAGGCGCACGCGCACATCGAGAACCACGTCATCGTGGCGGGCTACGGGCGCTCCGCCCGGCGGCTCGTCCGGGTGATGCGGTCGAGCGGGATCCCGCACGTCGTGGTGACGCTCTCGCCGCCGCGCGCCGACGAGGCCGAGGCCGACGGGCTCGCCGTCGTGCGCGGCCACCCGGCGCGCGCCCACACGCTCGAAGCCGCCCGCGTCTACCGCGCCAAAGCCCTCGTCGTCGCCGACGACACGGACCTCGCCGAGCGCACCGTGCAGGTCGCCCGCGGGCTCAACCCGACGATGCGCATCTTCGCGCGCGCGCGGTACCTCGCCGACGCCGAGGCGCTCGAAGCCGCCGGGGCGGACCACGTGATCGCGCAGGACTTCGAGGTCGTCGTCCAGCTCGTCGCCGCGGTCCTGCGGGACTACGGCCTCCGGCGCGACGAGATCGAGGAGCACGCCGAGGCCATGCGCGGCGGCGGCTACGTCGCCCTCCGCGACCTCGCCGGCACCGGCACCGACGCCGCCCCGTTCGTCTGCCAGCTCACCGACGGCAACCTCGGCCTCCGGCACGTCCGCGTCCTCCACGGCGCTCCCGCCGTCGGCGAGACGGTCCGCAGCCTCGACCTCGGGCGCTACGGCGTCGAGGCCACGAGGCTCCGGCGCGGCGGCGAGTGGACCGAGATCGACGGCGACGGCCTCACGCTGCAAGTGGGCGACAAGCTCAGGCTCGCCGGCTCCGCCGCCGCCTTCGCCGCCGCCGCCGTCCTCTTCCGGCCCGAAGCGCTGGGCACCGACGCCCGCGAGGCCGATCTGCCCGAGACGGTCCACGTCCCCTCAGCGTTCAGCACCGCCCCGCGCGGCTCCGGTGATGGAGCTTCGGGTGGCCTCGGCGAAGCTCCCGTGCCCCAGGTCTACGGCGCGACGTGGTGCCCGCTCACCGGCGGCTTCCGCGCCTACCTCGACCGGCAGGGCGTCCGCTACGCCTTCCACGACATCGAGCAGGAACCGGGGGCCGAGGAGACCGTCCGCGCGATGAACGAGGGCAGGCTCAAGTTCCCGATGGTCGTCGTCGGCGACCGGGAGATGAAGAACCCCACGCTCGCCGACCTCGACGACGCGCTCCGCGCCGCCGGCATTCCTGCTTCCGACGTATAGCCGATCTCCGATGGAAGAGGCGCTCAACATCTGCCCCCTCTGCGAGGTGGACTACCGGCCGGAGGCGACCCAGTGCGCAGACTGCCGCACTCCGCTCATTTCGAGGAATGAGTACGACCGCGCTCGGGAGCCGCTGCCCTTCTCCGACGATCTCATCGAGATACGGACAGAGGCAGTAGGGTGGATCAGGTCACTCGCTGCCGTCCTCGCCAAGGCGGGCATCCGCTGTTACGTGCACTCCGCTGGAGTCAAAGGGTTCGACTCCCTGGGCCATGCTGCTACGCATTACGACCACACCCTCTACGTGCGACCGGAGCACGCGGAAGCCGCTTGGCGTCTCGACCGCGCCCTGCTCGGTGCGACCGCCGAAGAGGACGTAGAGGAGGAGGGGAATACGTGTCCGGCTTGTGGAACACCGCGCCCACCCGGTGTCGAGGAATGCACGGCGTGCGGCCTGTTTCTCGACGAGCTCTGAACCTTCGGCCTCCAGCGAAAGCACCTCGAACACACCGACCACTCCGAACCCACCGACCCCTCCCATGCCTACTTCCGCTCCCTTCATCGACACCGACGCCACGGTCCGCTTCAGGCCCTCGCCCGGCGCGGCGTGTGCGCACACGGATCAGGTTCAGCCGGTGCAGCCCAGCGCGCAGGGCTGCGAGGAATGCCTCGAAGCGGGCGATGCCTGGGTCCACCTCCGGCTGTGCCTCGTCTGCGGGCACGTCGGCTGCTGCGACTCGTCGGAGGGCAAGCACGCCGCGAAGCACTTCCACGCGAGCGGCCACGCGCTCATCCGCTCCGCCGAGCCGGGCGAGACCTGGGGCTGGTGCTACGTCGACGAAGTCGAGCTCTGACGGAGAGGCGTACTCCCCTGCTCCCGTCCTCTCTTTCCCTCCCCCGCCCTCCTTCCCCCGACCCCTCATGGAACCCTCCGTCGAAATGCAACCCTCCGCCGAAGCCTCGTCCGCCGCCGGCCGGCCCCCCGCCGGCCCCGTCCCCGTCGAGGAGCTCCGCGCGGTCCCCGAGTTCGAGGGTCTGCCCGAGGCGACGTTCGCGTGGCTCGCCGAGCACGCCGCCTACTACGAGGTGCCCGTCGGCGAGCGCATCTTCCACAGCGGGCAGGAGGCCGCGTCGATGGTCGTCGTCCTCGGCGGGGCGGTCCAGCTCGTGCTCGACGTCGGCGGGCAGCCGATCCTCTACGACACGTTCCGCGCCGGCCGCGTGGTGGGGATGCTGCCCTACTCGCGGATGACGCACTACACCGGGACCGGCCTCGTCATCGAGCCGGTGCGGATGGTCGAGGTGCGGAAGGAGGACTTCGGCGGCCTGCTCGAGACGAGCGAGGAGCTCGGCCGCCGGCTCGTGGCGCTGATGAGCGACCGGGTGCGCGAGGCGACGCGGACCTCGCAGCAGCGCGAGAAGATGATGGCCCTCGGCAAGCTCTCGGCCGGCCTCGCCCACGAGCTGGGCAACCCCGCCGCCGCCATCCGCCGCTCCGCCGCCGACCTGCAGGCGCGCGTCGCCGAGCTGCCCGAGCTCGTCGCCCGGATGACCGAGCACGCCGTCACCGCCGAGCAGGTCCGCCTCGCGAGTGCCGTGCGCGACGAGGCCAAGCCCGAGCGCGCGCTCTCCGCCGTCGCGCGGGGCGAGCAGGAGGATGCCCTCGGCGACCGGCTCGAAGACCTCGGCGTCGCCGACGGCTGGCGCCTGGCCGAGACCCTCGTCGAGGCCGGCTTCACGGCGGAGTGCCTCGACGACATCGCGCGCCAGGTGCCCGGCGACGCCGTGCCCGACGTCCTCCGCTGGATCGAGGGCAGCCTCGCCGCCGACCGCCTGCTCGCCGAGATCGAGTCCGCCGCCTCGCGCATCTCCGGCCTCGTCGGCTCGGTGAAGACCTACACCCACCTCGACCAGGCCCCCGTGCGCGAGCCCACCGACGTCGCGGCCGGGGTGGACTCCACCGTGACGATGCTCGGGCACGAGATCAAAAAGAAGAACGTCCGCTTCGTCCGCACGGTCCCCGACGGCCTGCCGCGCGTCCCGGCCTACCCCGGCGAGCTCAACCAGGTCTGGACGAACCTCCTCGACAACGCGCTCGACGCCGTAGACGACGGCGGGACCATCGAGGTGAAAGCGGAGGTCTCGGGCGGCTACCTCTGCGTCTCGGTGATCGACGACGGCGCGGGCATCCCGGAGGAGATCCAGTCGCGCATCTTCGAGCCGTTCTTCACCACGAAGGGCGTCGGCGAGGGCACCGGGCTGGGGCTCGACGTGGTGCAGCGCATCGTCGTCAAGCAGCACAGCGGCACGCTCGGCGTGGACTCCGAGCCGGGGCGGACCGTCTTCCGGGTCTGCCTGCCGCTGGAAGCGCGCTAGGCGGCTGCCGGGGATTCCCTGATTCGCCCGGGCGACGCAACCTCACCCGGCAAAACTGGTTGAACGAGCTCACCTCCAGCCGGGCCATCCGCCCCGGTTTTCTTTCGTCCAACCCCCCGTCTACCATGAAGCTCAATTCGCTCCACGACCTCTACGTCCACCAGCTCAAGGACCTCTACAGCGCCGAGAGTCAGCTCATCGACGCCCTTCCGGACATGGCCGCCGAGGCCAAGCACCCGGACCTCCAGAAAGGCTTCCGCGACCACCTCGTGCAGACGAAGGAGCAGAAGCAGCGCCTCGAGCAGATCGCCAAGAACCTCGGCGAGGACCTCTCGGGCGAGACCTGCCAGGCCATGAAGGGCCTGATCAAGGAAGGCCAGGAGATGATCAAGCAGAAGGCCACCGACCCCGTGAAGGACGCCGGCCTGATCGCCTCCGCGCAGCGCGTCGAGCACTACGAGATCGCCGGCTACGGCACCGTCTGCACCTTTGCCGAGATGCTGGGCCGCGACGATGACCTGAAGCTGCTCAAGCGGACGCTCTCCGAGGAGAAGGACACCGACGAGAAGCTCAACCGAATCGCCAAGCAGACCGTCGATCCGGCGGCGCTGCAGCCGGCCTGAGCACCCTCGGCATCCTAACCTGCTAGACTCCGCGAGGGCTAGGCCCTGTCACGTTGATCCGGCTCCTGGCTCGGCGAGGCCCCTGAAGCGCCCTGCGGCGTTGTCCTCCTCGCCCGATGCTACGGCATCTGGCTTGTCGGACGCCTGGCCGGGTCCCTCCAGAGTCTCTCGCTCGCCGACGGACCGACGTACGTGACAGAGCCTAGACTCCGTAGGGGCGGTTCGTGAACCGCCCCTACGTCGTTTCAAGGTGGCCTGAGAGTCCAGGTCAGAGCCAGGTCAGCCTGCGATGATGACCCAAATCACCATCGAGACGGCGGCGAATCCCATGACGAAGATCGCCCACAGCACCGCGAGCATGGGATCGAAGCGGCGAGGGGACGGGGGAACGACCGGGGCGGCGATGGCGCGCGCCGGGGCAGGATGGGCGCGCCGACCGGCGCGCGAAGAACGAGACCCGAAGGGAACCACTGCTGAGGGGATCATGGAGACCGGCCAGGACAGCCGGGAGTAAGGGAGGGTGGGCACGGAGGTGCTTCGCGCCCGTCGAACCTGACGTGTCTCCGGGCGGTTTCCACCGGGCGATGCGCACCTGATTTTTTTCCTCGCTCCTGCCCGGACAGGCCTCGCCTCAGACAGGCCTCGCCTCAGACAGGCCTCGGCTCAGACAGGGGGTCTAGCCGCCGAAGCGGTAGCGGAGCTGGAGCCCCAGGTCGCGCACGCGCGGGCCGTCGATCTCGTTGAGCCCGCTGCTGATCGTGCGGCGGTCCTCGAAGCGCGTCTCGGCGAGCTTGAGGCGGAGGTCGAGGCCCTCGAACCGGCCACTCGGCTTGAAGCTCAGCAGGGCGTAGGTCCGCGTGCCCTTGCCGAAGAGCAGCGTGTTGGCGAAGACGCCGGTGAGGTCGTTCTCGAACTGGTAGAGCCGGGCGTCGAAGCCGTCAGTGTCGAAGAATGTCAAGCGCGCGTCGAGCCGGAGCGAGGTCGTGACCTGCCAGCGCACGTCCTGGAACAGGAGCACGCCGGTGGCCGCCGGCGCGTTGCCCTCGCGGTAATGCGAGCCTTCGATCCGGGTGCGAAAGCGGAGGTCGCGGTTGGCGAGGTATTCGCCCTGCACGCGCAAGCTGCGGCGCGTTTCGGGCACCAAGCCGGGGAGCACCGCCCCGGTCGGCTGCGCGAAGTCCGCCGAGGTCTCGCGTGTCTCGGTGCGGCCCTGGGCGTAGAGCGTGATCCACCGGCGCGGCTGGTACTCGGCGTAGACGAGCGCCTCGTGGCCCGTCGCCGGGCGGGGCACCGCGAAGCGCACCCACGGGAAGCGGTACTGGTCGACGTAGCCCGAGACGACCCACCGCCGCGCCGGACGCAAGCGCAGGCCGAGGTAGAGCCCGGTCTCGTTCTGCGTCACCCCGTTGCGCTCGCCGAAGGCGTAGCCGTGGAGGCTGGCGAAGTCGCGCGGATAGTGCCGGGCGAGGACCACCGCGTCGAGCCGGTCGAGGCTGGCCTCGGCCCCGCCGATGCCCGCGACCACACCGTCGGACGAGGCGACCTCGCCGAAGAGCTGAAAGCTACCGAGGAAGACGTTGGCGTAGGCACTCGCCACCGTCGCCCGGTCGCCCGCGAAGTCGAACCGTTGGTAGGGTCTGGAGCCCGGCGCCAGCGGGTTGTCGAACCGGGCGTCGTAGCCGACGATGCCGGCAGTGGCCCGGTCGAACCGGTACTCGGCCCCGCCGCCGAAGAGCGTCTGGCCGAGGGCGTCCTTCTTGGCGATCTCGCCCGGGGTCCGGTGCAGCCCGTCGGCGGCGAGGCCGGCGACGGTGGCGTCGGTGACGGGCCCCTCGGCGTCGGTGGTGTCCGGGTCGTTGAACGAGGCGTCGAGGGTCCGTCGGCTGCCGAAGGCGGAGAGGTAGAGCTTCGGGGTGACGGCGAGCGTGGCCCCCGCGCCTCGGAAGAACTGGTTCTCGTCGGTCGAGCCGTAGGGCCGGAGGCCGCGCCCGCGCCGGATGAGCGGGCGGACCGACGCGCGGCCCTTGCCGAACCCGGCGGCCCGCCACAGCGCGAGCCCCTGCCCGAACTCTGCGACGTAGTCGCCGAGCACGAGCGCCTCGACGCGCCCGACGCGGAGCGCCGCGAGGTGGGCCGAGGCGAAGTCGTAGCCGGGGCTCCCGCCGTCGAAGGTGAACCGCTCGCCGGGGTCCTTTTCGAGCGTGACGTTGGCGCTGACGGTGCGGCGGTAGGTCGCCCTGATCCGGGTGTAGACGCGCTCGGGCGACCCGGCGTAGCGCGTCGGCGCGTCGGGCGCGCCGGCGAGGCTGTCCGGGAGCGCCTCGAAGCCGCGCCCCAGATCGAGCCGGCGGGTGAGGCGCTGCAGGACGTCGACGCGGGGCCCCCGCCCGAAGCTCCGCGAGCGACGGGACGACCGGGTACGGCGAGACCGCCCGCCGCGCCGCAAGCTCGGGGCCGATCCTGAGGTAGGGCCGCGCCTCGAAGAACACGTCTTCGGTGACGCCCTCGACGTTCCGGAGCTCGGGGACCGAGGCGAACGGGCCGAAGGTCTCGCGGAAGCGGACGATGGCCTCGGCGACGACCGAGGAGAAGGCCGGGACGAGCGCGAGGTCCTCGGCGGGCGCGGCGTTGACGTCGAGCGGGTTCTCGCGGAGGTCTTCGAGCTGCTCGAGGAGGGGCGTCGGGTCGCCGGAGATTTCGTCGTCGGTGAGGTTTTCGAGGACGGCCTCGGCGGCGTCGGTCGTGTCCGGGAGGACGGGTTGGGCGAGCGCGGCGGGGGCGAGAAAGAGGGAGAGGGCGAGCGGGAGAAGCGGGGAGAGAGGAGAAGCGCGGAGGAGCGGAAGCACGGAAGACGTTACGGTCCACCGCCGAGCCGGCCCTGTGCCGTCTTCCGCTCTTTCCATCGTCCGGTCTTCCATGCCTAAAGCTGTTCCATGCCTAAAACTGTACGCCGAAGCCGAAGCCGGGCGTCCAGCCGATCCACTCGTGGCGCTCGGCGGACACGTCGGCGCGGAGGATGCCCACCGCGACGCCGACGCCGAGGCTGGAGCGCACCGGCGCGGTCGTGAAGCCGGCGCGGAGGAAGAGGACCTCGACCGGCTGCACCTCCAGCCCACCCCGGAACGAGACCGGGAAGTCCACCTCTTTGTCTACGCCGACGAGGACGAGCGCCTGCCGGGCGGGCCGGTACCCTAGCCCGACTTCGAGCCCGCGCCGGAGCGGGTCGGACGCGCCGAGCTCGGGGCGGTTGAGGTTGTAGGCGTGGAAGCCGAAGTCGAGGCCGGGCAGCACCTCGGTGAGGGTGCCGAGCGAGAGGCCGAGCGCCGCGGTGGAGCCGAAGCCGGGGACCGAGACCGACGTGTAGCCCAGGCGCAGCCCGGCGTGGACGCGCCGCGAGGCCGAGACGGCGAAGGACCGGGCGAACCCGAGGCCGAAGACGGTCTCGCGGAAGTCCTCGAAGCCGTAGCTCCGCGCGCTCGCCGCGACCGTCCCGTAGCGCGTCGGCTCCGCCACGGCGACGGCCCCGAGCCGGAGCTCGCTCAGCCCGAACGCCTGCGAGGCGAACGCCGAGCCGGCCCGGCCGGGGAGCGTCGCCCAAGCCGCCGGGTTGTGGTGGCCCCACACCTCGCCCTCGAGCGCCACCGTGGCCCGGCCGAGCGCGAGCGTCCGCGCCCCGCCCTCGGCGAGCGGGACGAGCTGGGCGTGCGCCGCCGGGGCGACGAAAGCGCAGAGCACGAGCAGACGGAGCGGCATAGGCGCAGGCGGAGCGGCATGGGCAAGGGAAGCGCTGGAAAAGTATACGATTCCCGGTGCTTGCACCGTATAACCAGAGCGCCGCGCGGCCCCGGCACCCAGCGAAAGTATCTTTCCCCTCCCGCGGCCTCCCTTCCGACGTCATGCGCTTTCTGCCCCGCTGCCTCGCCCTGCTCGCCTGCCTGCTGGCCCTCGCGCCGAGCGCGGCCTCGCAGGAGTTGCTCTGCGCCGTCCGGGTCCAGTTCGGCACGCTCGGCGGTAACGAGTTCGACTTTCTGAACGACCTGCAGGACCAGATCGAGCAGTACCTCAACAACCGCCCGTGGACCGAGGACCGGTTCCGCGAGGTCGAGCGGATCGACTGCAACGTGCAGATCGAGATCATCGAGGCGCAGGGCCTGGACCGGTTCACCGCCCAGGTCGTCGTCGGTGCCCGGCGTCCGATCTACGCGACGGCCCGGGCCACCCAGGTCTTTCAGGTGGTCGATACGAACTGGCAGTTCCAGTACAACCGGGGCCAGCCGCTGATCTTCGACACGAACCGCTACGACTCGCTCACGAGCCTGCTGGACTTCTACGCCTTCATGATCCTCGGGTACGACTACGACACGTTCGCCGAGCTCGGCGGGACGCCCTACTTCGAGCAGGCCCGCGAAATCTCCGAGCTGGCGCAGTCCCAGGGCGACCCCGGCTGGGTGTCGATCGGCGACGACCGGACGCGGACGGCGCTCGTCCGCCAGATTCTCGACCCGCGCTACCAGGGGCTGCGCCGCGCCTACTTCCTCTACCACTTCGGCACGCTCGACCTGTTCACGCGCGACCAGCAGGCGGCGTGGGAAGCCGGGTTCTCCGCCGTCGAGGCCATCTACGAGCTGTTCCTCGAGGTCTCGCGCAAGTACGCCTCGGACCTGTTCTTCGCGACCAAGGCCGCCGAGCTCGCCGAGCTCTTCGAGGAGGCCGACGAGGTGAAGAACCAGCTCTACGCGATGCTCATCGAGATGGACCCGGCCCGCTCCAGCGACTACGACCGGTTGCTGGAGTGACCAGCCGTGAGGGTCGAACGAGCTACGAGGGTCGAATGACGAGGGGCTAGGCTCTGTCACGCAAGTCGGTCCGTCGGCGAGCGAGAGACCCTGGAGGGACCCGGCCAGGCGTCCGACAAGCCGGATGCCGTAGCATCGGGCGAGGAGGACAACGCCGCAGGGCCCTTCCGGGGCCTCGCCGAGCCAGGAGCCGGATTCACGTGACGGGGCCTAGGGCGAGCGACACCTTGTCACTCGTCGTTCGCCACTCGTACCTCCCGGACGCGGTCACCCTGGAGGAGTCGGTCGACGACCTCCTGACCCTCGACGACACGTCCGAAGGCGGTGTAGCGCCCGTCGAGGTGGGGCTGCGCGCTGTGGGTGACGAAGAACTGCGAGCCTTCGGTGTCCTTCCCGGCCGAGGCCATCCCGACCGTGCCGCGCACGTACGGGACGCGGGCGAACTCGCTCGGCAGGAACGTCCCTGGCCCGCCGAAGCCGTCGCCGCGCGCGTAGTCGCCGCCCTGCACCACGAAGTTCGGGACGACGCGGTGGAACGGCACGCCGTCGTAGCGCCCGGCCTCGGCGTTGCGCGTGATCTCCTGGACCGTGAGCGGCGCGGCCTCGGCGTCGAGCTCGATCACCACCCGGCCCCGGTCCGTCTCGAAGCTCAGGAGCGGGTGGCGGCCGAGGGCGCGGAGGTACGCCCAGTCGAGGGAGGGGAAGGTCGGCGGGGCGAGGCCCGTCGCCTCGAAGTCGACGCCGCGCCCGAAGCGCTCGCTGAGCGTGGCGGCGGCGGCCTGCCGGATCGTCGGGTGCGGGCCTCCGAGCGCGACGTCGAGCAGGAACGGGATCGCGGTGGTGTCCCGGACCGCGCCGAGGGCACGGACGATCTCGACCATCGGCTCGGTGTCGGTGGGCACGCTCATCTCGGCGTAGGTCTCCCGTAGCACGGCCGAGGCCCCGAGCAGTCGGAAGAGCGAGTCGGCGAGGACGGGGGCGGCGGCGTAGGCCGTGGCGAGGTCGCGCCGCCGGAGGGCCTCGGCGAAGAGGCCGAAGTAGAACGGGGCGCGCTCCGCCGAGCGCTCGGCCTCCCAGTCCGCCTTGAGTGCTTCGAGCGCGGCGTAGGCCACGCGGGGGTCGTCGTCGCGGGCGGCCTCGGTGAGCACCGCCGCGCTCGCCGGCTCGTCGGCCCCGGCGAGGCCGGCGAGCGCGGCGGCCCGCGCGAAGGGGAGATCGGCCGGAGGCACGGGGTGCGCCCGCGGCGTGGGAGGGACCGCAGGCGGCGAGACGGCGTCCACCCAGCGCAGGGCGCTCCCCGTGCGCCCGCCATGCACGAGGGCCGCGACGAGCGGGGCCCAGACCTGCCACGTCGCGCTGTGCCGCTGCATCGCGGTCTCGACGCGGTCCAGCCGCTCGGCGGAGAGCGAGTCCAGGGCGGCGAGCGCCCCGGCCGCCGCCGCCGCGACGTGGACCGACGGGTCGTCGAGGGCGACGAAGAGCGCGTGCCGGACGGCGTCGGAGGCGTCGGGCCGGGTGAGGGCGCGGACGGCGTTCGTGCGGACGCGCCAGTCCGCGCTGGTGCGGAGGAGCGGAAGGAGACGCGGCGTCGCCCGCGCCGGGTCCAGCCGACTGAGCGCGAGGGCGAGGTGGGACTGCGCCGGGTCGTCCGGTGTGAGGCTGCCCGAGGCCGCGATGACGGCCTCGGCGGCGTGCTGCCACGGGGCCGGGTCGCGCGTCCGCCCGAAGTAGTACGCCGCGTGCGCGCGGAGGGCGGCGTCGGGGTCGGTAAGGTGCTCGGCGAGCCAGTCCACGGCTCGCCGGTCGTGGACGCCGCGGAGCCCGTAGCGGGCGAGGGCCACCGCGCGCGCCGAGCCGAGCGACGGGTCGAGCGGCACGTCCGGCAGGGCCGCGAGGGTAGCCCGCCCGCCGGTCTTGCCGAGGGCGTCGAGCAGCAGGCGCTGCACCGCGCGGTCGCGCTCGGCGCGGAGGGCGTCGAGGAGAGAGAGGGCCGCCGTGGAGTCGGCGCTCTGGCCGAGGGCGAAGGCCGCGTCCGCCCGGACGGCGGCGCTCGGATCGTCGAGGAGGCGGACGAGGAGCGGGACGGCCCCCGCGTCCTGCACCGAGCCGAAGGCGAGGGCGGCGCGCGCCCGGACCGCGGCCTCGCCGTCCGTCAGCAGCGCCCGCAGCGCCGCGGTGTCGCGCCGGGTCTGGCGCTCGACGACGGCCTGGAGGTCGGCCCGCGTCAGCAGCCCGTCGTCGGGCCGGGCGTAGGCCGCCTGCGGCGGCGGGAGCGGGGCGTCGGGCGGCCCGGGCTGGGTGGAGGCGCAGCCTGCGAGCGCGACCGCGAGAGCGAGGAGCAGGCGCATCGGGGGTGTGCGAAGAGTGCGTCGAAACCGGCGGCGGCACGAACCAACAGCCCGGCATCGGCTATCTTGGGCCGGCCGGGCTGGGTTTCGGAGCGGTCCGAGGTCGGGTTTTGGAGCAGTCCGAGGGGATGTGCCGGAGGTGGGAGTCGAACCCACACATCCTTTCGGATACAGGTTCCTAAAACCTGCGTGTCTACCATTCCACCACTCCGGCAACGGCCCGAAATATAACGCCGCCACGCCTCCCTTCCCACAACCCCGACCCCCATGTACCGACGCATCACACTCCCGCTGCTGCTGGCCCTCGGCCTCGCCGCGTGCTCTGGCACCGAAGTCGTCACGACGGCCCCGCCCTCGACGCCGCCGATGGCCGACGACGCGCCGATGGACCCGCCGACGGCCGACGACGGCATGGCCGAGACCGGCCTGACCATGCCGATGCTCCTCGACCCCGACACCGTCCGCGCCGGGCAGTTCGACAACGGGCGGATGTTCACCTTCGACAACCCGCCGCGCGCCTACCTGGCCGAGACCTACGGCTTCGCGCCGGACGACGAGTGGTTCGAGCACGCCCACCTCGGCGCGCTGCGCTTCGCGACGTACTGCTCGGCGTCGTTCGTCTCCCCCAACGGGCTGATCCTCACCAACCACCACTGCGCCCGCCAGAGCGTGACGCAGGTGACCGGCGACGGGGAGAACCTCGGGCGCGACGGCTTCTACGCCGAGGCGATGGGCGACGAGCGCGCGGTGGACGACCTGTTCGTCGAGCAGCTCATCGAGATCACCGACGTGACGGCGGAGGTGGACGCCGCCGCCGAGGCGATGGAGACCGACGCCGAGCGCATCAACGCCCGCCAGGAAACCATCGGCGCGATCCAGGAGCGGATGGAGGAGGGCGTTGGCGGCGAAGAGGCCGGGATGCGCGTCCAGATCATCACGCTCTACAACGGCGGCCAGTACTCGGCCTACACCTTCCGGCGCTACCCGAACGTCCGGCTCGTCTTCGCGCCCGAGGACCAGCTCGGCTTCTTCGGCGGCGACCCGGACAACTTCACGTATCCGCGCTACAGCCTCGACTTCGCGCTCTTCCGCGCCGTCGACGAGGGCGGCGACCCGGTCGATACCTCGGAGTTCTACTTTCCCTGGAGCGAGGAGGGAACCGACGCGGGCGAGCTCGTCTTCGTGATCGGCAACCCCGGCTCGACGACGCGCCTCCAGACGGTCTCGCAGCTCGAGTACCGCCGCGACGTGCAGGAGCCGGCCACTCTCCGTCTCCTCGAAACCCGCGCCGACGTGTACAAGGCGTTCGTAGACGCGAACCCCGACGATCCGCAGACGCCGGAGCTCGAGGACACCTACTTCTCGCTCTCGAACGGGCGGAAGGCGTACACGGGCCGCGTCGAGGGCCTGCGCGACCCCTACGTCATCGCCCGCCGCGCTGCCGCCGAGCGGGCCTTCCGGCAGGAGGTCGAGAACGACCCAGAGCTTCGGGCGCAGTACGGCACCCTCTTCGACCGGATCGCCGAGAACCGGCAGGAGGCCCGGCAGTCCGCCGCCGAGCTTGGGGCGTTCGCCGGGATGAACCCCGGCTCGTCGGTCGCCTCGAACACGCTCACGCGGGCGCTCAACGCCTACGCCTTCGCGCAGACGCAGAACGACCGCTTCCGCGAGGCCGCCCTCGGCGTCGAGGACGGCCGGCCGGTGGACCTCGAGCGGCGGCTCATCGCCGCCCGCCTCGCCGACTTCGTCCACTACTTCGGCGAGGGGGACGAGACTGTTCGGGCGATTCTTGAGGGTCTTTCGGTGGATGAGGCTGCCGCTGCCATCGCCGGAGGCTCCGTCTTTGCCACAGCCGAGGGCACCGAGGAGGCGCTCGACGCGGGTCTTGCCTCAACAGACGACCCGGCGCTCGCCGTCGCCGCCGCCGTCTGGCCGCGCTACCTTCAGTTGCAGCAGCAGGCGGCGGTGCTCGGCGCGCAGGTCGGCGAGCTGTCGGGGCAGCTCGCCCGCGCGCGGTTCGATGTCTACGGCACCGAGATTCCGCCGGACGCGACCTTCTCGCTCCGCATCAACGACGGCGTCGTCCGGGGCTACGACTACAACGGCACGGTCGCCCCGCCGTACACCTCGTTCTACGGGCTCTACGACCGGCACTACGCCTTCCGGCCCGACGCCGAGCACGAGGCGTTCTACAGCCTCCCGGACCGCTGGCTGCCCATCCCAGGCGACCTCGACCTGACGACGCCCTACAACTTCGTCACCACCAACGACATCATCGGCGGCAACTCCGGCTCGCCGATGCTCAACCGCGACCTCGAGGTCGTCGGCGTCGCCTTCGACGGCAACATCCAGAGCTTGCCGGGCGACTACATCTACCTGCCGCAGCAGAACCGCACGGTCGGCGTGGACTCGCGCGCGATGCTGGAGGTGCTTGAGAGCGTCTACCGCTCCGAGCGCGTCGCCGAGGAGCTGCGCTCGGGCAAGATGGCGGTGCGGTAGGGTTGAGGCGTGAAGCGTGCGGGTGCCGGCAGCGAAACGCTCGCTGCCGGCACCCTCGCCCTCAGGCTCTAGCGTACGAGCAGGCTCTAGCGCACGAGCGTCACGCGCTGCCCGGCGGCGAAGCCGTCCGCCGCCATGCGCACGAGGTAGACCCCGCTCGGCCAGCCCGAGGCGTCGAGCGCCACCTCGTGGCGCCCGGCCTCGACCTTGCCGTCGAGCAGCGTCGCGACGGCGCGTCCGAGCACGTCGTAGACCACCACCCGCACCTCGGTCGCCGTCGGCACCTCGACCGTCAGCGTCGCCGTGTCGTGGAAGGGGTTCGGATAGACTGCGCCGAGGGCAAACGTCTCGGGCACGCTCGCCGACGAAGCGGCTGCCTCCAGCAGATCGTCCGAGCTCCAGCGCGTGCCGGCGGTGAGCGCCTCGCCCGTCGCCGCGTCCACGACGGTCCACGCTGCTGCACCTTCGGCTGCACCCGCGGTGCCGCGCCGCTCGGCGAGCTTCGCCGCGCCGAAGCTGTCGCTGTCGATGGGGGCATCCGGGAAGTCGCCCACGAGGCCCGTGTAGGTGTAGGTGCCCGCCGGCGCGTGGCCCGGGACCGTCTGCACGAGCGCCCGCTGCACCTGCTGCCCCGGCGCGAGCCTCACCGTCACCGGGCCGAGCAGCGGGCCGCGCACCGAGCCGCCGGGGAGCGTCGCCTCGCTCCAGGCCTGCACCGTCTGCGCCTCGCCGGTGGTGTTCTCGAGGACGACGTTGAAGAAGACCGGGCCGCCCTCGGCGGGGATGACGACCGGCGGGACGTCGGGGACGAGGGTGAGGGTCACGGCGGCGATGGCGGCTGCGCCGCGCTCGACGGAGCCGGCGTCGCAGCGCGGGACGCCGTCGCCGTCGCCGTCGACGGGTGCCGGGAAGCCGCGCTGGTCCTCGGGCGCGCACGAGCCGCCGATGTCCACGGCAGGGTTCTGGGCACCGCCTTGAAGGGCGTGCGTCAGCGTCGGCCCGCCATTGTCGGCGAGGGCGGGGTCGAGGACGAGCGAGAACACGTCGGCCGGGTCCACCGTCGTGTCGCCGGGGCCGTTGAGGTTCGCGCAGCCGGTGCCGCCCCCGGTGACGTTGTAGCCCTCCGAGACGATGGTGCTGCTCCCGCAGTCATCGCTGGTGCCGGAGCCGCTGTTGCCGGCGAGGATGCTGTTCGAGATCGTCAAGCGGACCGCTCCGGCGACCCCGCCGCCGGCGTCGCCGGCGGTGTTGTCGGTGATGGTGCTGTTCGTGACCGTGAGCTCCCCGCCGCTGTTGTTGATGCCGCCTCCCTGCCAGAAGGTCGCGGTGTTCCCGCTGACGGTGCTGTTGGTGAGCGTCGTGAAGTCGCTGTTGTTGGCGATGCCGCCTCCCCCGTTGTCGGCGACGTTGCCGGAGACCGTGCTGCCGATGAGGAGGAGGCCCGCGCCGTTGATCAGGGCACCGCCGCCGTCGAGGAAGGACTCGTTGTCGCGGAGGCTAGAGTTGATGAGGGTCGTCGGCCCCGCGCCTATGTTGTTGTAGAGGCCGCCGCCGCCGAACCCGGCGACGTTGTCGCGGACGACGCTGCCGGTGACGGTCAGCGTTCCGGTGTTGGTTATGCCACCGCCGTAAGAGGCATCAAAGCGTTCGGCTTCGTTGCTGCGAACGGTGCAGTCGGTCAGGGTGAGGGTTCCGTTGTTGCGGATGCCGGCTCCCCCGGGGAAGCCCGTCACGTAGCCGTCGCGGACGGTCAGCCCGATCAGCTCGACCTCGGCCCCGGCTTGGATCAGCAAGACGCGCGAGGCACCGCCGCCGCTGACCGCAACCCCGGCGCCACCGTCGACGGTGACCTCGCCGGCAATCGTCAGTTGGCCGAGCGCGAGGGTAACCGTCTGCCCGGCGAGCGAGGCGTCGAAGCGAACCACATCGCCTCCGGCGGAGGCATCGGCCGCCGCAAGCGCTTCGCGGAGCGAGCAGTCGGCGTCGCACGTGCCGTCGTCGGTGTCGGCGGTCTTGGTGACGGTGTAGGTCGTCTGGGCCGAGGCCGTGGGCACCAGGCAGAGCAGAGCGCACAGGATGAGCAGCGCCCAGGGGGACGGAGCAAAGCGTGAAGAGCACATGGCAGAAACCGTTAAGGTGGAGGAATAGACGGCTCGAGCTGCGTGGTACGCTCACCCACCCCCCCTCGTCGTTTCGAGCGAAGCGAGAGGCCCCCGCCGGCCGCGTCTGTCTGACACGGGGAGGTCTCCTCGCCAGGCTCGTCGGAAGGACGGAGAGGAGCGGTCGGTGCCGTACCGCACAACTTAGGTTAGATGCAACCTAAGGATTTGTCTAACCGGATGCAAGAGGGCTTGAGCGCGCGGCGGACGGCGGCTCCTCGGCTATGCCGTGAGGGCCGGCGTCACGCCCGCGAGGTTTTGCACCCCGGCGAAAGCGTCGGCTCCCGGGCCGAGGGCGACGAGCGGGACCGGGTTGCGCGTGTGGCTCTTCGTCGCGAGGTCTTCGAGGTTGCCGTGGTCGCTCGTGACGACGAGACGAGTGTCCGGCGCGAGCGCGCCAAGCAGGCCGCCGAAAAAGGCGTCGAGCGAACGGAGGACGGGCGCGGCGCGCTCCGGCTCCCGGCTGTGCCCGGCCTTGTCGGTGAGGTAGTACTCGAAGAGCGTCAGATCGGCGGTGCGGCTGAGGCGGGCGAGGCGACGCCCGGCCTCGCGCTCGGAGATCACCGGCACGTCGAGGGCAAGCCGGTCACGCCACGCCTGCCCGGTGAGGTCGGCGGCGAGGGCGTCGCCGCTGCGCAAGTCCTCCTCCCGGCGGAGCCGGACCCCGGCCTCGGCGCAGCAGAGCGTCGTCACGGTCCACCGGCCCCGCTGCTCGGCGAAGCGGAAGAAGCGCTCGGGGTAGGCGTTGGCGAACGCGCCCGCGCGTCCCGACTCGCGCAGCCGGACGAACAGGTTGTGCTCGGCGATGATGGGCTTCGAGGTCGAGTGCGGATACGGCCCGAAGTGCCGCCCGGCGCGCGCGGCGCAGTTGACGCCGGTGAAGAGGGTCGCCTGCCCGGTCCCGCTCTGCGGCAGGCCCGGCACGCCGAGCGTCGCGTCGATGGGGCGGAAGACGTGCTCTGCCTCGGCGATGGGCCGGGCCTCGGCCGTCCACCGCTGCCCGCCCGCGAGGCGCTCGAAGCGCGGGAGGCGCAGCGCCGAGAGTGGGTTGCCCGTTCGCGGGGCACCGAGGCCGACGCCGTCGAGGAAGACGAAAACCGTGCGGGGCGGTGCCGTCATGGGTCCGTGTCCGGGTACCCGTCCGTGTCCGGGTGCCCGGCCGTGGGCTGCCCGACCCGCTCCGGCGACGCCGCCGCGACGACCCAGTCCAGGTCGAGCGGCCGCGCCAGGGCGTGGACGCGCTCCGGCAACGGCGTCTCCCCCGCGACCCCAAACGCTGGGCGGTCGTGCTCCACGGCCCAGGCCAGGGCGCGCGCCTCGGGCGAGTCCGCCGGCACCGCGAAGAACGCCGAGGCGCTCGCGGCGGCGGCCATCACGAGGGCCCGCTCGGTGTCGTCGTGCCCATAGGGGCCGTGGGCCATTGGGAAGGGCGAGAGGAGGAGGCCGCCCGCCTGCACCACCGCGCTGGCGATGGGGCGCACCGGCTTCGGCATCCGCCCGAACCCCGCGTTGGCTACGAGGACCGACGGCTGCCCGGCGCTCGCGCAGAGCTTGTGCACGACGACGTCGAACCCGTGCTCCGCCCCGGTCATCGCCACGAGACGGTGGGCGATCAGCTTGCGCGCCAGGTCCTGCGCCACCTCGAACGCCGGACCGGGGAGCGGCGGGCGGGCGAAGAGCGCCGCCGCAGGCCGGGTGAGGACGCCGGGGTCTCCGAAGGCGTAGAGCGCCACGGGCCGGTCGGCGCGGTCGAGGTCGGCGAGGCCGGCGGGCCAGCGGGTGTCGTGCGCGGTGAGCACCTCGACGCGGCGCTCGGCGAGGGCGTCGAGCGTGGCCTCGGCCTCGGCGAGGGCGTCGCCCATCCCCGCATCGTCGAACAGGTGGCCGACGAGCGCGGCGGCGTTGGGCGCGCCTTTGATGCGGAGGAGGACCTGCTCGCGCGGCGTCGCCCGGAGGGCGTCGTAGGTGGGGAAGTGCCCGAGCAGGCGCTGCGCCGTCACGCGACCGATCCCGTCGGTGCCGAGCAGGGCGAGGGCGAAGAGCGAAGAGGCGCGCATGGCGGGGGAGAAGAGGGTCAGCTAAGAGTCCGTCTATGAGGATGCTGAAGGGCTGCGAGCGGCTGCAAAAGGCGTGTTCCGCGTTGCGCTCCCTTCGGCTGCGCTCAGGGCAGGCTCTGCCCGATGCAGAGCCTGCCCCCGCGAAGGCGGGGGGCATCTGGCTTCTCGCGTGGCTCGGCCACGCCTTTTTCGCTCGCTCTCGCTTCTCTCCCGGACTTCATAGACACCCTCTAAGATAGCGGCTCGGCGGGGTCAGCCCTCGGCGCGGGGGCGCTCGTCCCGCCGGGCGCTTCCGCAAGAGGGCTCCACAGCCTGAGAGGTAGTTCCGAAATAGGCAGGGGAGATGTTGCGCCCGGAATCCTTCGGGACCGCCGAAATGGGGCTGGACCGCCACGGGGTTGGCGCTATCCGGCACGGCCTGGCGCTATCTGGGACTATAAGGTGGGGTGGCATCGCGTTTGTCTCACCTGATGCTCTCTAACCGTTTTCGCATAGTTCCCCATGATTTCTCCGCTCCACCTCCTGCTCGCCGCCCCCGAGCCGGCCGAGGCCGTGCTCGGCGCGCTCCGGCGGGCGGGCTACGATCCCCGGCCCCGCTTCGTCACCCACCCCGAAGCCCTCGGAGAGCACCTGCACCGCGGCGGGTGGGACGTGCTCGTGGTGCAGCACGGGCTGCCGAACCTGTCGTCGTGGGACGCGCTGGCGTGGGCCGGGCGGCAGGGCACGGGCGTGCCGGTCGTGGTCGTCACGGACGAGGCCGACGACTCGGCTACGGTGGCACTCCTGCAGGCCGGCGCGCACGACGTGGTGTCCGACCCCGGGCGGCTGGGCGTCGTCGTGGCGAAGGCGCTGCGCCGGCGCAAGGAGCGCGAGCGGCCCGGGGCCGAGGCCCCGTCGGCGGACGCCGTCTTCCGGGACCTCGCCGAGCACATGCCCATCGGGCTCTACCGCACCACGGAGCAGGGGCGCATCCTCTACGCCAACCCGGCCTTCGCCCGGCTGCTCGGGCGCGCGAGTGTGGACGAGCTGCTCGGCGAGGCGGTCACCGGCATGATGGCCTATCCCCGGGACGAGTTCACGGAGCGCCTGCGGGCAGACGGGCAGGTGCAGAACTACGAGGCGTGGTGGGAGCGCGAGGGCGAGGCCGTCTGCACGCGCGAGAACACGCGCGCCGTCCGCGACGCCGAAGGCCGGCTCCTCTACTACGAGGGGACCATCGAGGACATCACCGAGGAGCGCCGGGCGCTGCACGCGCTGCGCGACCGCGAAGCCTCGCTCCGCGCCATCGCCGAGACGACCGGCCTCGTGTTCTACCGTCGCCGCGCCGGGCGCGACGGCTACGACCACGTCAGCGCGTCGATCGCAACCCTGACCGGCTACGCGCCGGACGCCCTGGCGGAGCGCGGCGGCCTGGACTCGCTCATCGGGTACCGCGAGGCAGTTGCGGGCGGCGAGGCGGAGGCGTCCCTCGCGCTGTACCGGCTCCGCACGGCGGAGGGCGCGGTGCGGTGGGTGGAGGACAGCGCGCACCCGTGGACCGACGAGGCCGGCGACGTCATCGGGCGCGCCGGGGTGCTGCGCGACGTGACCGAGCAGCGCGAGCGCGAGGCGGCCGAGCGCGCCCAAAGCGCCCGGCGGCTCGACTGGCAGAAGGTGCTCACCGAGCTCTCGGCGGCGGAAGGTGCCGAGCGAGCGGGCTTCCGGCCCGTCACCGAGGCGGCGGCTCGGGCCGTGGGCACCGGCCGGGCTAGCCTCTGGCTGCTCGACGAGGCCGCAGGCGAGGTGCAGTGCCGCGACCTCTACCTGGCCGACGCCGACGAGCACCGGAGCGACCCGCCGTTCCGCGCCGAGGCGATGGCCGGCACGCTCGGCGTGCTCGGGCGGCACCGCGTCGTCGCCGCGGCGGACGTGCTCGCCAAGCCGCCGGCCGAGCGCTTCGGCCTTGACGTCTACCACGCCCGGCACGGTGTCCGGGCCGTGCTCTCGGCCGCCGTCCGGCGGCAGGACCGGGTGGTCGGCTTCCTCGCCTTCGAGCACACCGAGACCCGGACGTGGACCGGGGACGAGCAGGACTTCGCCGTCGCCCTCGCGGACCTCGTCGCGCTCAAGCTCGAGCAGGCCCGGCGCGGCGAGGCCGAGGCGGCCCTCGGCCGGAGCGAGCGCCGCTACCGGGCGATCTCCGAGCTGGCCGCCGACTACGCCTACGCGCTGTGCGTCGAGGCCGACGGGCACCCCCGCATCGCGTGGGCCACGGCGGCGCTCGAACGCGTCACCGGCTACACCCCGACCGAGCTCGCCGACGCTCAGGGCCTCCTCGCCCTGGTCCACGGCGACGACCGGCCGGGCGTGGACGCGGCGCTGCCCCGGCTCGACCGGGCGGAAGACGTGGCCTTCGAGTGCCGCATCCGCACCAAGTCCGGGGACGAGCGGTGGGTCGCTCAGCGGAGCCGCTCCGTCCGCGACGAGGACGGTACCCTGTGGGTCTACGCCTCCGGGCGCGACGTCACGCCGCGCAAGGCGTTCGAGCACGCGCTCGTCGAGGCGCGGGCCGAGGCTGAGGACTCGGTGCGGCAGAAGTCGGAGTTCCTCGCCAGCATGAGCCACGAGATCCGGACCCCGCTGACGGCCCTGCTCGGCTTCGCCGGGGTCCTCGCCGAGGAGGTCGGGGAGGAGCACCGGGAGTTCGCCACCCTCATCGAGACGAGCGGGCGGCGGCTCATGGAAACGGTGAACTCCGTGCTCGACCTCGCGCGGATCGAGTCCGACCGCAAGGCGCTCGCGCCCGAACCGCTCGACGTGGCGGCGGAAATCCGGCAGGCCGTCCGCCTGCTCGCACCCCTCGCCGACGAGAAGGGGCTCGCGCTCGGGCTCGACGAGAGCGACGCCGAGGTCATCGCGCCGGTCGACCGCACCTGCCTGCACCGCATCCTCAACAACCTCATCGGCAACGCCATCAAGTTCACCGAGCGCGGCGAGGTCGCCGTCGGGGTCCGCTCCGGCGGCGACCACATCCGCCTCTGGGTCCGCGACACGGGCGTCGGCATCGATGAGACGTTCCTGCCGCACCTCTTCGAGGAGTTCCAGCAGGAGGCGGAGGGGCACGAGGTCGGCAGCGGCCTCGGCCTCGCCATCACGCAGCGGCTCGCCTCGCTGATCGGCGGCACGATCTCGGTCGAGAGCCGGAAGGGCGAGGGCAGCACCTTCACGCTCTCGTTCCCGCGTGTCTTCGACGAGGGGCAGGTCGAGCAGGCCGTCGGGCTGGCGCTCGTCACGGGCGAGGCGGCGCAGCAGCGCTCGGAGGCCGCGGACCCCCAGCCCCGCGTGTTGGTCGTCGAGGACTGCCCCGAGGCGCGGCACCTCACCGAGCGCATCCTCGGCGGGCGCTACCGCGTCGACGCCGCTGCCGAGGCCGGGGCGGCCCGCGCGCTGCTGGCCGAGACCGTCTACGACGCCCTCGTGATCGACCTGCACCTCGGCGGGGGGGAGACCGGCCTGGACGTGCTCCGCGCAGCGCGGGCGCTGCCGGGCTACGCCGCCACGGTCGCCCTCGCGCTGACGGCCCACGCCCTGCCGGGCGACGGCGAGCGCTTCCTCGACGCCGGGTTCGACGCCTACCTCAGCAAGCCCTTCGCCAGAGAGGACTTGGTCGAGGCGTTGCAGGGCATCGGCGTGGCGGCACCCGAGCCGTAGGGCGTACCGGGCGGACCGCGAGGGGGCCGGGAGCACGGTCTCCTCTCTCGGCCCCTCGCGGTTTACGCACCACGTCACGCGTCACTACCTTCCGGCGTGCCTGACCCTGCCGCTTCCAGCCCCCCCGTGCCGCCGCACGCGCCCCGCCCGACGGCCCTCGTGATGAGCGGGGGCGGGGCGCGCGCGGCGTACCAGGTCGGCGTGCTCCGGGCGCTGGCGCGGCGTCACCCCGACTTCCGCCCCGACATCATCACCGGCGTCTCGGCGGGGGCGATCAACGCCGCCTCGCTCGCTAGCCACCCCGGCACCTTCGGCGACGCCGTCGAGGCGCTCTCCGGCCTGTGGACCAACTTGACGACGGACCAGGTCTTCCGCACCGACGGCCCGAGCCTGCTCGGCATCGGCTGGCGCTGGGCGCGGCGGCTGCTCTCCGGCGGCGAGGCCGGGCGCGCGGCCCACGGCTTCGTGGACACCGAGCCGCTGCGCCGCCTCCTCCGCCGCCACCTCGACCCGAGCGGCGACGGCATCCGCGGCATCGAGCGCAACATCCACGACGGGCGGCTCCACGCCTTCGGGCTGACAGCGACCGACTACGCCACCGGACGGTCGGTGACGTGGGTGCAGGGGCGAGCCTTCCGGGCGTGGGACCTCCCGAAGCGCAAGAGCGTCACCGCGCGCGTCGGCGTCGAGCACGTGATGGCGTCGGCGGCGCTGCCGTTCATCTTCCCCGCCGTCCGCGTCGAGGGGCCGGCCGGCGCGGCGTGGTACGGCGACGGCGGCATCCGGCTGACCGCCCCGCTCTCGCCCGCGCTCCACTTCGGGGCGGGCCGCATCCTCGCCGTCTCCACGCGCTACGCCCGGACCACGCGCGAGGCCGAGCGCCCGGCGACGGTCGGGTACCCGCCGCCCGCCCAGATCGCGGGCGTCCTGATGAACGGCATCTTCCTCGACCTCCTCGACCAGGACGCGACGACGCTCCGCCGCATCTCCCGCCTCACCGAGGAGTGCGCCCCGCACGAGCGCGACGGCCTCCGTCCGGTGGACCTGCTCGTCGTCCGTCCGTCGCAGGACCTCGGGCGGCTCGCGGGGGACTACGAGCCGGAGCTGCCGCCGCCGTTTCGGTTCCTGATGCGCGGCCTCGGCACGCGCGAGACCCGCAGCCCGGACTGGCTCTCGCTCCTGCTCTTCGAGCCGGACTACCTCCGCCACCTCATCGCGCTCGGCGAGCGCGACGCCGAAGCGCGAATCGGTGAGGTGGGGACGCTGCTCGGCAGGGGAGAGTAGAGAAGGGCGTGAGGGGCGCGAAGAAAGAGGGGAGGCACTCTCCGCTCTCCCACTCTTCCGCGCCTGATGGCTCCCTCACCCCTCGCCGTCGCCTTCGAGCTCACCCCTCGCCGTCGCCTTCGAGCGTTCGGCCGCGCCACGGGGCGGACCGCGCAGCGGCGGGGTCGTTCAGAAACGGGTAGAGCGTCGCCACGTCGAGGAGCTGCCACGGGCGGCCGTGCACACATATCGGCAGGCCGTGCGCCTCGGCGTACTCGACGGCTCGGTGGCTGAGGCGGGCGAAGTCCGGGAACAGGTGGGGGACGCGGAGGACGCAGCCGGGGCGGCCCTGCTTCGGTGCGGCGACGAGCGACAGCCCGGCACCGTCTACCTCGACGCGCTCGACCTCGGTCCACGGGAGGACCGTCTTGCGCCGCGCATAGTCGTAGCCGACGACGCGGTGGACCGAAAGCTTGACGCACCACACGACGCTCCGAAGCCGCAAAAACGAGCGGGACGCCCACGCAAACATCCCGGCCAGCGCCACGCCGGCGAGGCCGGCGACGAGCCACGGCGACGGCAGCCACAGCGCCAGCAAAGGAGCCAGCCCTACGACCGCCCCGCACCCGACCACCAGCACGCCGGCCAGCCGCCCGACGCGCCGGCGCGTGTCGAACTGCACCTGCTCGTTGTCGAATACTTCGTACCAGTCAGCCATGAGCCCCTCCTCCCGGCAAGATAGGAATAGGATGGGAAAAGTGCACCCAAAGTTTCGGGTGGCACACATTTGTTACCTCCCCCCCGGCCCGGCGCAAAAACTAGGCGCTTTCCGGCCTCGCGCCGAACGCTTCGCGCAGCACGTCCACCGTGCGTTCCACCTCGGCGTCGGACACGTCGCGGTGGGTCGTGGCGCGGACCGTGTGCGGGCCGAAGGCGACCATCCGCACGCCGAGCGCTTCGAGGCGAGCGAGCACCGCCGCCGCCGGAGGCCCCGTCTCGGCCAGCACGATGTTGGTCTCGACCGAGGTCGGATCGACCTCGAAGCCGGGCGTCGCCGCGAGGGCCTCGGCGAGGCGGCGAGCGCGGCGGTGGTCGTCGGCGAGGGCGGTGCGGTGGCCGAGGGCGACGAGCCCCGCCGCCGCCAGGATGCCGACCTGCCGCATCCCGCCGCCGAAGAGCTTGCGGTAGCGCCGGGCGAGGCGGATCGTCTCGGCCTCGCCGGCGAGGAGGGAGCCGACCGGCGCGCCCAGCCCCTTCGAGAGGCAGACGCTCACCGTGTCGAACGGAGCCGCCAGCTCGGCCTCCGGGTGCCCCGAGGCCACCGCCGCGTTCCACAGCCGCGCCCCGTCGAGGTGCAGCCGGAGGCCGTGCGCCCGCGCCGCCCCGGCGACCTCGCGCGCGAGGCCGAGCGGATAGACCAGACCGCCGGCTTTGTTGACCGTGTTTTCGAGACAGACCAGCCGCGTGCGCGGCTCCCAGTCGTAGCGCCCGCGCACCACCGCGCGGACGGCCTCTGCCGTGAGGAACCCGCGCGGGTCCGCCAGCGGGCGAAGCTGAACGCCGGAGAGCAGGGCGGGCGCGCCGGACTCGTAGTGGAAAATGTGGCTCCGCTCGGCCAGCACCACCTCGTCGCCGGGGCGCGTGTGGACGGCGATGGCGAGCTGGTTGCCCATCACCCCGCTCGGCACGAAGAGCGCCGCCTCCTTGCCGAGGATGTCCGCCACGCGGGCCTCCAGCCGCTGCACCGTCGGGTCCTCGCCGAAGACGTCGTCGCCGACCTCGGCTTCGGCCATCGCCTGCCGCATCGCCGGGGTCGGCTTCGTCACCGTGTCGCTGCGGAAGTCAGGCATAAGGACGAGCTACGAGGGGCGAATGACGAGCGGGTGCCAGGAACGACGGTTCGACGCTCGCCGCTTGCACCCGGCCGCTCGCCTCACCATCCCATTTGCCGCATCCGAGTCAGGATCGTCCCGGCGTAGCTGCCCATGTTCCTCGGGGCGCGGGTGCGCGGGGCGGGGATGCACGCGGCGAGGCGGGCCGCCTGCTCGCGCGAGAGGTTCGCCGCCGACGTGCCGTAGTGGTGCTGCGCGGCGGCCTCGATCCCGAACACGCCCGGCCCCCACTCGATCACGTTGAGGTACAGCTCCAGGATCCGCTCCTTCGGCAGGATGAGCTCGGCGAGGTACGTCAGCGGGACTTCCAGCCCTTTGCGGACGTACGAGCGGTGGGTCGTCAGGAAGAGGTTCTTGACGAGCTGCTGCGTAAGCGTCGAGGCCCCGCGCGGGGGGCGGCCCCGGCGGGCGGCGTCGGCGCGGGCCTTCTCGAGCTCCTCCCAGTCGATCCCGCCGTGGGTGTAGAAGCGCGTGTCCTCCGCCGCGACGATGGCGTGGCGGACGTGGGCCGGAAGCGAGGCCGCCGCCACGGGGGTGTACCGGAACGAGAAGTCGCCCTCCTCGAACGCCGCCTCGACCTGCCGCTGCACCTGCACCGAAGTGACCGGCGGCGGCAGAACCAGCATCGCCGCGAGCCAGAGCGTGCACAGCCCGTAGAAGATCAGCACCGCGAGCACCGGCCAGAGCACCAACCTGCCGATTCTGGACGTCGGCCGTCTGATTTTCGATTGCCCGGTTGCCATGAATCCGAAACCCCCAGTCCAAACGCTAAAACCGAATCACCGGCCGGTCCCAATCACCGGCTGATCCCAATCACCGGCTGATCCCAATCACCGGCTGATCTCGAGGATCTCGAACGGAACCTTCCCCGCCGGCACCTTGACCTCGATCACGTCCCCGACCTCGTGCCCGAGCAGGCCCTTCCCGACCGGGCTGGCAATCGAAATCTTGCCCTGCGCCATGTCCGCCTCCTCGGCCGAGACGAGGGTGTAGGTCGCCTCTTTCTTCGTTTTCTTGTTCATCACGCGGACGGTCGAGAGGATGAACACCTTCGAGTCGTCGATCTGCTTCTCGTCGACGAGGCGGGCGTTGGCGATCGTCGTTTCGAGCTTGGCGATGCGGGCTTCGAGGTGGCCCTGCGCCTCTTTGGCGGCGTCGTACTCGGCGTTTTCCGAGAGGTCGCCCTGGGCGCGCGCCTCGGCGATCTCCTGCGCGATGTCCTGTCTGCCTTTCGTCTTGGCGGTGCGCAGCTCGTCCTTCAGGCCGTCGAGCGCTTCCTGGGTGAGATAAACGGGTTTGTCCATGAACGGGTCGGTGTAATCCCCAGCAAAAAAGAACGCCGCATCCCGGCGCGGGACGTGGCGAAAGCTGGCCGAATATAACGCCGTCGCCCCCGGTGCTGCCATTGAGGTCCCGCGAATCCGCCGAGGCAGAGGACGCAGGAGGCGGGCAAAGGCACCGAGCGCCACCGTCTCGGTGCCCACCGGGGCGCTCCCACGTAGCCGCCGTGCTCGGGGGCGGCGCGCCTGCCGCCGGCCCACCGCCGAGCGCGCTACCAGCCCGAGCGCACCCTGCTGGAGCCGACGGGCTGCGGCGTGGAAACCGGCGGGGCTTCGGCGACGACCGGCGGGCGGGCGGGGATGCCGGTCCCGACTTCGAGCAGGCGGCGGGCCGTCCAGTACGTCCGCTGGAAGTGCGACCGGGTGAAGTCGTCCACGAGCACGCGGTCCTGCGACGACGAGGCGTGGAGCAGCCGGTCGCCGTCGAGGTAGATGCCGACGTGGCGCTGGTTCGGCCCGGTGCGGAAGAAGACGAGGTCGCCCGAGCGGAGGTCGCCGCGCGGGACCTCGCGGCCCTCGCGGACCTGGGTGCGCGTCGAGCGCGTGAGCGGCAGCCCGAAGGCCCCGGCGTAGACCGCCCGGACGAGCGCCGAGCAGTCGACTCCGCTGGGCGTCGTGCCGCCGAAGCGGTAGGGCACGCCGAGCCAGTCCTCGGCGGCGGCCAGCAGCCGGTGCTCCGCCTCGGTCTCCGTCGTCGGCGGGAGGTGGCGGGCCTGTTCGGTGGCGGGGCTCGAGCCGCGCAGCGAGGTGCTCGTCCCGCAGCCGGCGAGGAGGACGAGGGCCCCGGCGGCGAGCAGCCGGGCGGCGTGGGAGAAGCTGAGTCCGGGCATAGCGCGGTGAGCAAACAGGCGGTGAGCAAGCAGGACGCAGAGCAAGCAGGACGCAGGGAGGGCGTGACGAAAAGGTACGACGCCGGGGCGTAGCGGCCAAAGGCGCCGCCCGGCGAGAACCCCGTCGGGGGAACCCCGGCCGGGGGCGCGGATTCACGGAGCGAGCTTCGTCCCACCCCCATTAACCCGCCGGAGTCCTTCCGCTATGCCCTATCCCGAGCCGCTCGTCCAGCCCATGCGCGCCGAACTCACCACCCTCGGCGTCGACGAACTCACCGACGCCGCTGCCGTCGATGCCGCAATAGAGGCCGCCGCGGGGCGGACGACCCTCGTCGTCGTCAACTCGGTCTGCGGCTGCGCGGCGGCGAACGCCCGCCCCGCCGTGGCCTTCGCCAAGCAGGCCGAGGTGCCGCAGCCGGACCGCTACGTGACGGTCTTCGCCGGGCAAGACCTGGAGGCCACGGCCCGGATGCGCGAGTACCTCCAGGGCATCCCGCCGTCGTCGCCGTTCATGGCCCTGCTCAAGGACGGCGACCCAGTCTTCGTGCTCGAGCGCCGCCACATCGAAGGCCGCAGCGCGAGCGCCATCGCCTCGGACCTCGTCGGGGCCTTCGAGACCTACTGCGGCACCGACGCCGCGGCCAGCGGCGAAGCCGACCGTCCCGACCTCGCCGAACAGCCCGACGCGCGCGGCGAGCTGCCCGACACGTTCCGCTCGATCCTCTGAGGCTCCGCATGTCGACGCCCGCTGCTCGGCCCCGTACCGCGCCCCGCTCCACGCTGACGTCCTACGAGCGCTATTGCCGCACTTTCCCGGAAGGGGTGAAGGGGGACCTCATCGACGGGGAGGCCATCATCGACATGTCGGTCACGAAGGTCCACGAGCAGATTCAGGCGTTTCTGTTGTCCATCCTCCGGCTCTACGTGCGGGAGAAGGGCCTCGGGGAGGTGCTCGGCTCGAAGACGACCATGCGCGTGGACGACGAGAACGGATACGAGCCGGACATCTTCTTCCTCCGGGAGGACCGCCTCGATACCTTCGGCGAGAAAGACATCCGAGGCCCCGTCGACGTCGCCGTCGAGATCGTGTCGCCGTCGTCCGGCAAGCGGGACCGGGTGACGAAGTTCGACGGCTACGAGCGGGTGGGGGTGAGCGAATACTGGCTCGTCGACCCCGAGCGGCGGGAGGCCGCCTTCTACCGGCTCGAGGAGGGAGCCTACCGGGCGGTGCCGCTGACGAACGGTGTCTTCGAGAGCGAGGCCGTCCCCGGCTTCCGGCTCGACCCGCAGGTGCTCTTCCGAGACCCCCTCCCGAGCGAGTTCGAGGTCCTGCAACGCCTGCTCGGCGAGCAGGGATAAGCCGGGACTCCGCGGCCCCCGGAGTGTCAGCCCCCGGAGTGTCCCTGCTAGCGCCCGCCCGAGGCAATGGCCGCGGCGATCTCGTTCTGGGCGACGGAGATCAGGCTCGACCGGCTCGTGAAGTTGTTGGCGAAGGTCACGAACGCGTAGGGCGTCCCGTCCGGCGCGGCGGCGTAGCCCGAGAGCGCGCGGACGTGCTCGAGCGCCCCGGTCTTGGCGCGGACGGGGAGGCCCGGCAGCCGGTAGCGGAGCGTCGTCTCCGCCTCGCCGCCCTGCGCCAGCGTCGCCACGAAGGCGTCGCGCATCGGCGAGCGGTAGACCCAGGCGAGCATCTGCCCGAGCGTCTCCGGCGCGATCAGGTTCTTGCGCGACAGCCCGGAGCCGTCGCGCACCGCGAGGCCGTCGGTCTCGATGCCTGCCTTTTCGAGGAAGGCGAGGACGCGGCGCTCGCCGCCCGTCGCCCCGCCGGTGGCGGAGAACGTGCGGAAGACCTGCTCGGCCCACAGGTTGTTGCTCTTGTGGTTGACGGTGGTCAGGATGTCGAGAAGCGGCGGCGAGAGGTGGACGAGGACCGGGTCGGTCGCGTAGGCCGGTTTCTCGTCGAGGTTGTCGGCGTCGACGATCTCGGCGGCGACGGTGATGCCCGCCTCGCGGAGGCGGTCGGCGAAGGCGTGGAGCGTGAAGGCCGTCGGGTCCTGGATCGGGATGCGCGCCGCCCCCGCGTAGCGCGGCGAGACCGAGCCTTCGACCTGAATCCGGTTCGTGCCGACCGTGCGGCGGATGCGGAGCGGGCTGTAGCCCCGCCGCCCGCGCGTGGTGAGGCCGTTCTGCACGCTGACGTAGCCCCTCGGCTCCGGGGTGACGGTGGCGGCCTCGCCCACGCTCGTGCCCGCGATGGTGAGGGTGACGAGGTTGTCGCCGAAGGTCAGCCCGCCGGCGGGGGCGGCCCAGTCCTCGGTGGCGATGTAGGTGATGTCCCACCCGTTGGCGTAGGGCAGGTCGTCCATCACGTCGTCGTCGCCGATGAGGCGGCCCTCGATGCGGCGCACGCCCATCGCCCGAAGCTGCCGCGCCCACGCCCGCAGCGGGTCCGGCCGGGCCGGGCTGCCGGCAGCAAGCGCGCTCCCGAACGTCGGGTCGCCGGAGCCGCGCAGGACGAGGTCGCCGGCGAGCGTCGAGTCCCCGGCTGCGCCGCCCGCCGTGCCGTCGAAGTAGAGCCGGGTGGCGTAGCGGAAGTCCGGCCCGAGCGCGTCGAGCGCCGTCGCCACGGTGACCAGCTTGAGGTTCGAGGCCGGCATCAGGTTCTTGTCGGCGTTCTGGCTGACGACGACCTCGCCGGTCTGGAGGTTCTGGACGTAGACCCCCCAAAAGGCATCCGGCAGGTTCTCGGCGCTGAGCGCGGCGGTGACCGCGTTGCGGATCGCCGCGTCCGTCGCCGCCGTCGAGGCTTCGAGCGGCCGGCGGGTAGCAAAGACCGCGAGAAGGGCAGCGGCCAGAGTGGCCGCCAACAGGAGTCGAGAGAGACGCATAAGCGTGAGCGGGGGGAGAGCGGGGTCTATCGGTGCATCGCCCCGCAGGGTTCCCCCGGCGGCGTCCGAAAGAGCATCCCTGCTCCGTTCACAAGCATCCTCTCCTCAACCAACAGTCATCCCCCGATCCGGGACCCACCGGTTGCTACACCCCTGTGGAGTCCGCGCCTGCGCGGGAATGACGAGTGTCGAGGCCGGGAGCTTCGAACCGTGAACGGCTCCCCTTCGGGGACGAAGGGCAGAGCGGAGCGCCGGGCATTCGGGGCTATATTCCCTCCTCCGTCTGCTTAACACGCCTGTGTCATGGCGAAAGCCTCCCGCAAGTCCCGCCGCTCTTCCGCCCGCAAGACCGCGCGGATGGTGTTCGACCGCACGAACTACGTGCTCCTGACCGCGAGCGTCGGCCTCGTCGTCGTCGGCTACACGCTGATGCGCGTCGAGAACGAGGTAGACGGGTTCCTCTCGCTCTACGTCGCCCCGCTGATGATCCTCGGCGGCTACCTCGGCGTCATCGTCGCCATCCTCCGCCGCCCGAAGGAGACTGGGGGTGAGGCCATCTGAGCACAAGGCACCGTTGCCTGTGCGATCCGACGGAAACCGCTGCGGACCCCATGCTTGTCGGGTTACTTCTCCTAGCGCTCAGCCTCCTATCGCGGCCCCCCGACGATTGCCACCGAGCAGGGAAGGTGGACTTCGATCCGGAGGTCTACCTCTTCACGGGTGAGGTGGTGGGATATGCGGTTGATTCGTCGCGCGTAGCCGGTAAGTACCCGGAGCAGCGAGAAGGGGAAGAAGAGGTCCATGCGGCCGGCGTGCTCGTCAAGCCGGTCCTGGTGGTTCACATCCCGCAGCGTGCAGAAGTCTACAGCGTCTTTCCCGTGGGGTGCGCGCTCGTATTCGAGTTCCTGAGCGCTGTGCAGCACCGGTACCACGTCGGCGACACGTTGGCCGTCACGGGGTACGAAAGCAAGCACCTGGCGACCACGCCATCCGGGAAGGCCCCGCTCGCAGCCCACACCTACGACGGAATTACCCGAGCGGGAGACATCGGCGGCGGCAGTTGGCTCGCTGTGCTGTCGGAGGACTGGAACAGAACCAACAGCTTGCCCCGGGCGGCAGGTCGAGTGAGTACCCTCCAGAGATGGGTGGAGCTTCCGAAGCGTGACGTCCCGGAGGGGACGCTGCGCGAGATGAGGTCATGGTCTGCCCGGTTCCGCTTCGAGTTCGAGCGCGACCTCTACCTGCTCCATCAGGCTAACGGCTCCGAGGAAGCGGTGGGCATCCTGAGGAAGCTCCGGAGGTACTGGTTCAGAGCAGAGCCGGCAGGGCGGGAGGAAGCAGAGGACTGCTACTACACCCGGTTCGTAGACACTCACCTCTCCGATCCAGCGTTACGGGTCAGGCTGGAGGGATGGCTCCTGTATGCAGGCCTGCGGCCTCTGCCAAGCCTGGCAGGCTGCGAAGCGAAGAGGGCGATCCGCGACGAGCTTGAGCAGAAGCGACAGCAAGGAGCGGGGGGGTAACTCCCTTTCCGATCGCGTTCAGCATTACGTCCCCCACGCCGGCGCGAACTCGGGGTCTATGATCCGCCCGTCCTCACGGGCGAGGCCGGCGATGCGGGTCATCTCCTCGTCCGAGAGCGCGAAGTCGAAGATGTCGAAGTTGGCCGCGCGGTGCTCGGCGCTGGCGGCTTTAGGGATGGCGGCGACGCGGTCCTGCTGGAGCAGCCACCGGAGCGTCACCTGCGCCGGACTCTTGCCGTGGGCCTCGGCGATCTCCCGGATCACGTCGTCCTCCAGCACCCGGCCTCGGGCGATCGGGCTGTAGGCCGTCAGGAACAGGCCGTGCTCGTGCACGACCTCCAGCAGGTCGGACTGGTCGAGGTAGGGGTGGTACTCGACCTGGTTGCAGACCAGGCCGGGAGCCAGGCGGAGCGCCTCGGCGAGGAGCGACGGGGTGAAGTTCGAGACGCCGAGATGCCGGGCCTTCTCGGCGTGCTGGACCTCCTGCAGCGCGTCGAGCGTCTCGGCGAGCTCGACCTCGTCGCTCGGCCAGTGGACGAGCAGGAGGTCGACGTAGTCCACCTTCAGCTTCCGCAGGCTCTCGTCGGTGGAGGCGATGAGGTCGCGGTGGCGGAGCTGGTCGCGCCAGACCTTGGTGGTGAGAAAGACGGCGTCGCGCTCGACGTCCGAGGCGCGCAGCCCGTCGCCGACGGCGGCTTCGTTCTCGTAGACCTGCGCCGTGTCGAGGTGCCGGTAGCCCAGGTCGAGCGCGTGGGCGACGCCGCCGCGGGCCTCGTCGCCGCTGAGCTGCCACGTGCCGAGGCCGAGCGCCGGGACGCGCTCGGGAGCCTGCCCTGAGCCTGTCGAAGAGTCGAGGGAGAGGTGGATCATGGGGGAGAGGGGAGAAGAGGGGAGAAGGTGGGAGGTTCGGGGGTGCGGGTTCGAGGGGTCTCTGCTCTGGCCCACGACCTCGGACCTTCAAAACGGCAGCGACGCCTGCACGCGGTAGTAAAGGTCGATGCGGTCCCACTCGACGGTCGCGCCGAGGTCGCGCCAGCGCTGGGCCAGGCCGAGGGCGTGGACGAGCGGGAAGCCGCCGAGGGTGAGCCGGTTCTTGAGCTCGAACCCGGCCCCCGTCCGGCGGATCGCCTCGTCGAAATCGCTTCCCGTCCAGACGGCGGCGGCGTCGAGAAAGAAGGCGGGGGAGACGCGGCCCAGCCCGACGACCCCGAGGAGCGACGTGCCCAGGTCGAAGACCGGCGGGAGGCGGTACTCCACCGTGCCGAAGAGCAGCCGGTCGCCGACGGCGTAGCGGCGGTAGCCCCGCACCCGCTCGGTGTCGGAGAGCGTGACCGGGTCGACGAACGGGAGCTGGAGGTCGA
>CBDCBW010000014.1:0-112179 GCA_965214485.1 Rhodothermales bacterium
CCATCGGGCGCTACGAGGACCTCCTGATCGCCGAGCTCCCGGTGCACCACACCCCGTTCTCCGGCAAGACGGTCCGCGAGACGCGGCTGCGCCAGATCTCCGGCGCGAGCATCGTCGGCATCTGGGGGCGCGGGACGCTGCTCCCGGCGCGGCCCGAGACCCGCCTGGACGACTCCAGCGTCCTCGTCGTCATCGGCACCGAGGCCCAGCTCGCGGCGCTCGACGACCTCCTCGTGATCTACAACGTCAACCCGAACCCGGTCGTCGTCATCGGGGGCGGGCGCGTCGGGGCGGCGGCGGCGCGGGCGCTGCAGCAGAAGGACATCCCGGTGCACCTCGTCGAGCGCGACCCGGCGCTCTGCGAGCGGCTCGCGGGGACCTGCCACCGGGTCTTCGCCGGCGACGCGGCGGACTACTACCTGCTCAACGAGGCCGGCGTGATGCAGGCCCCCTCGGTCGTGCTGACGACCAACGACGACGCCGTCAACATCTACCTCGCCTCGTACTGCCGGAAGCTGAACCCGGACGCCCGCATCGTCAGCCGCATCACGCACGAGCGCAACGTCGAGGCGATCCACCGCGCCGGCGCCGACTTCGTGCTGAGCTACGCCTCGCTCGGCGTCGAGGCCACGCTCTCGATCCTCAAGGGCAAAGCGCTGGTCCTCCTCGGCGAGGGGGTCAACCTGTTCTCGAAGCCGACGCCGCGCTCGCTCTGGGGGAAAACGCTGGCCGAGACGGGCATCGGGGCGCGGACCGGGCTGACCGTCGTCGCCCTGCAGCAGAACGGCGACGTCACGACCGAGCTGACGGCGGCCACCGTCCTCGCCCCCGAGGCGGAGCTGCTCATGCTCGGCAGCGCGGAGCAGCGCCGAGACTTCGCCCGGCTCTTCGGCGGCAGGGCCTGACCCGGCTGCCGGAGACCGGCCCTTCGCCCCGGGCCTTGGCTCCTGGCTATACAGGCCTCGCCGAAGCGAGCGGTTTTACTCCTGGTCCGGGTTCACGTCGAGCAGCTCAACCTCGAAGACGAGGGTCTGGTTCGGGCCGATCTGCTGGGAGCGCGCCTGCTCGCCGTAGGCGAGGTCCGACGGGATGTAGAGCATCCACCGCCCGCCGGGCTTCATCAGCTGGAGCGCCTCGTTCCACCCCTCGATCACCTCGCCGACGACGAACTGCGCCGGCTGCCCGCCGCGGAACGACGAGTCGAACTCGGTGCCGTCGGGGAGGGTGCCGCGGTAGTTCACGACGACGGTCTCGCCGAGCTCGGGCGACGCGCCCTCGCCCTCTTCGAGGACCTTGTAGAGCAGGCCGCTCTGGGTGGCCTCGACGCTGTCGCGCTCGGCGACCTCGGCGAGGAACGCCTCACCGGCGGCGGTGTTAGTGCGTGCCATCTGAACCATGAGCGTGTCCTGGAACGCCCGCATGATGGTGGCGGCCTCGTCCCGCGAGAAGCGCATCGAGTCCCCGTTCAGCCCTTCGCGGACGGCGGCCAGGATGAGGTCGCGGTCGAGGTCCACGCCCGGCGTTTCGAGCTGCCCCGCGAGAGTCTGGCCGAGGTCGTGCCCAACGATGTAGGCGACCTGCTCGTCGAGGTCGTCGAGGTCGCCGACTTCGGTCGGGGTCTCGCAGGCGACGAGGGTGAGGGGGACGGCGAGGAGGGCGAGGAGCAGTCGGGTGGGCATGGCAAGCGGGGCGGAACCCCGTCGGGTGAGAGGGCGCGGTCGGTGGCCCGGCGGAGGCGGCAGCCTTCGGGCCGTGCGGAGTATACCTCGCGCCGCAGCCCCGGCGAAAGCACTCCGGCGCGGCGCGCGCATTCCTTCCCAAACCTTCGCAGCCCGGTGGAGCGCCTGCGGCGCGGAGTGGGAGGAACGGGGAGAATGGGAGGGGAAAGGGCGTTTGTTTGGCGTGGGGGGAATGGAGAGAACGGGGGGAATGGGAAGAACGCGCGTCGGCGCGGAGCACCCCGGCCTGGTTACCTTGTCGGGTTTTATTGCTCCCACTCCTCCCACTCCTCCCACTCCTCCCACTCCTCCCACTCCTCCCACTCCTCCCACTCCTCCCACTCCTCCCACTCCTCCCACTCCTCCCACTCCTCCCACTCCTCCCACTCCTCCCACTCCTCCCACTCCCCGATGGCCGACCGCTACCTCGTCACCTCCGCCCTGCCCTACGCCAACGGGCCGCTCCACCTCGGCCACCTCGCCGGGGCCTACCTCCCGGCGGACCTCTTCTGCCGCTACCAGCGCCTCAAAGGCCGCGACGTGCTCTACGTCTGCGGCTCCGACGAGCACGGCGTCCCGATCATGCTCCGCGCCCGCGAGGAAGGGGTCGAGCCGCAGGCCGTCGTTGACCGCTACCACGCGCAGATCGAGGCCAGCTTCGAGCGCTTCGGGATGAGCTTCGACATCTACAGCCGGACGACGTCGGACACCCACCGCGCCACCAGCCAGGCCTTCTTCCGCACGCTCTACGACGCCGGCGTCTTCACCGAGCGCACCGAGGCCCAGCTCTACGACCCCGAGGCCGGCCTCTTCCTCGCCGACCGGTTCGTGCGCGGGACGTGCCCCGTCTGCGGCTACGACGACGCCTACGGCGACCAGTGCGAACACTGCGGCTCGTCGCTCTCGCCGAAGGAGCTCATCGACCCGAGGAGCGCCCTCACCGACGCCGTGCCGGAGGTGCGCGAGACCACCCACTGGTACCTCCCGCTGGGCGACCTCCAGCCCCGGCTCGAAGCCTACATCGCGGGGCACCCCGAGTGGAAACCCAATGTGCGCGGGCAGGTCGGGAGCTGGTTCGCCGCCGGGCTCGCGGACCGGGCGATGACGCGCGACCTGCCGTGGGGCGTGCCCGTGCCCCTCGCCGACGCCGAGGGCAAGGTGCTCTACGTCTGGTTCGACGCGCCCATCGGCTACCTCTCGGCGACGAAGGAGTGGGCCGAGCGCCAGGGCGACCCCGAGGCGTGGCGGCGCTACTGGCAGGACGACGGGGACGGCGAACCGTCCACCGACCTCGTCCACTTCATCGGGAAGGACAACATCGTCTTCCACGCGCTGATCTTCCCGGCCCTCCTGATGGCCCACAACGAGGCCGCGCCGGACGCGCCGTTCGTGCTCCCGGCGAACGTGCCGGCCAACGAGTTCCTCAACCTCGAAGGCCGCAAGCTCTCGACGAGCCGGGGCTGGGCCGTCTGGCTCCACGAGGCGCTCGACGACCTCGACGCCCTCGCCGGCGGGCCGGACCTGCTCCGCTACGCCCTCGCCGCGACGCTCCCCGAGACGAAGGACGCCGACTTCGCGTGGGCCGACTTCCAGAACCGCGTCGGCGGCGAGCTGGCCGACGTGCTCGGCAACTTCGTCAACCGGACGCTCACCTTCGCCGCGCGCTTCGCCGGCGGGAAGGTCCCGCCCCTCGAGGACCCGAGCGACGCCGACCGCGCCGTCCTCGACGTGCTCGCCGGCTCTCCCGAGCGCATCGGCGCGGCCTACGAGGGCTTCCGCACGCGCGAGGCCGTCTACGAGACGCTCGACCTCGCCCGGCTGGGCAACAAGTATTTCAACGACACCGAGCCGTGGCACACGCGCGCGAGCCACCCCGCCGCGATGCGGAATACGCTCCACGTCTGCCTCCAATTGTGCGCGTCGCTCTCGGTCCTGATGGACCCGGTCGTGCCGTTCTCCGCCGCGCGGCTGCGGCGGATGCTGAACCTGGAGAACGTCCGCCCGAGCGCGCCCGGCGGCACTCCCGGCACCGTCGGATGGGACGCCGCCGGCCTCGCGCTTCTCACCGAAGGCCACGTCCTCGGCGAGCCGGAGATTCTGTTCGAGAAGGTCGAGGACGCCTTCGTCGAGGCGCAGCGGGCGAAGCTCGAGGCGCGCGCCGCCGAGGCCGAGCGCCCCGCCAAGCCCTACGAGCCGGCGAAGGAGACGATCCAGTTCGACGACTTCGCGGGGCTCGACCTCCGCGTGGGCCGCGTCACCGTCGCCGAGGCGCACCCGAACGCGGACAAGCTGCTCCGCGTCGAGGTGGACCTCGGGGCCGAGACCCGGCAGGTGCTCGCGGGCGTCGCCGAGCACCTGAGCCCGGAGGACCTGCTCGGCAAGCACGTCGTCGTCGTCGCGAACCTCGCGCCGCGGACGATGCGCGGGCTCGAGAGTCAGGGGATGCTGCTGATGGCCGAGGACCGCGAGGGCAACCTCACGCCGGTCCTCGCCCCGGACAGCGAGCCGGGCGCGGTGGTGCGATGAATCCGGGAGACGAAAACGCAGGGACAACCGGCCGGTCGCCCCTGCGGTGAACCGGCGTCAAACCGGCGTCAAACCGGCGTCGAACCGGTGGTGAACCGGCGCTACGAGCGGCTAGTCCGAGAGGTCGAACCGGCCGTTCGTGACCGCCACCTGGGTCTGGACCCCGTCGCTAAAGCACGTCGCAGTAAACGAGAACGTCCCGCTGGCGTTGTCGGAGTCGATCTCGCTGATCGTGGCCGTCGCCGTGCCGGCGGCGACGCAGGTCGTCACGTCCGAGGGGTCCGCGTTCGGAGCCCGGGCGTAGGTCGCCGCGGCGGGGGTCTGGGTCCCGACCTGGGCCTGTATGCCGCCGAGCGTGATGGTCTCCTGGTCCGAGCCGGACGAGCCGTCGGCGTTTGCGATGCCGCTGAAGGTCAGAATCCCGTTGGCGACATCGAGCGTGACGCACTCCGCGGCGAAGGACGAGCCGTCGACGGTGGCCGTCACGCTCCCGGAGTCGCAGGGCCCTCCGCTCCCGCCTCCGCCGCCGTCATCGTCGTCGCCCGAGTCGCAGGCGATCAGGGTGGACGAGAGCAGCAGCGCGAAGCTGAAGAGGACAAAGCGTTTGAGCATGGTCGTGGCTGGTTGGTTCGTGCATAACAAGATGTTCATAAGGAAGATCGGCGTTCCGGCAGCGTTTCGTAAATCGCGCCGCTCGGTCCTCGTGGCCGCTTCCGGTGCCCTCTTCCTCTCGCAGCGTCTGCCGGTTCTCCGAAAAGTCCAAATCCTCCGCCGCCGGGGCGCGTTCACCGGCCTCCCCACGGCCCTCGATCCTCGCCGTCCCCGACTCCGCTCCCGTGTTTCCCTCCGCCACCCCGGCCTCGCCCGCTCGGCCCGCCCGCCGCCGGCTCGGCCTCGTCGGGGGCGCGCTGCTGCTTCTCCTCCTCGCTTCCGCCCTCCTCATGATCGACGTCTGGCCGGCCCTCGGCGCGAAACCCTCCGGCGAGCGCCTCGCCCGCATCGAGCGCTCGCCGCAGTACCGGGGCGGGCGCTTCGCCAACACCCTCCCGACGGTTCACTCGGGGATGTCGGTGGCCGCCGCGACGGAGTTTTTCTTCGGCGGCAGCGCCCACCGCACGCCCGACGCGCCGCTGCCCACCGTGCCGCGCACCGCTGGGGACTTCGCCGAGCCGGTGGCCGGGCTCCGCGTGACGTGGCTCGGCCACTCGACGCTGCTCGTCGAGCTGGAAGGGGCCCGCGTGCTCGTCGATCCGGTCTGGGGCGAGCGCGCCTCGCCCGCCTCCTTCTTCGGGCCCAAGCGCTTTTACGCACCGCTGCTCGCCCTCGCCGACCTCCCGCCGCTCGACGCGGTGGTGATCTCGCACGATCACTACGACCACCTCGACGAGGGGACGGTCCGGGCGCTGGCCGAGCGGGTCCCCCGGTTCGTCGTCCCGCTCGGCGTCGGGTCGCACCTCGAGCGCTGGGGCGTGGACGCGGCCCGCATCACCGAGCTCGACTGGTGGGAGCGCGCCGAGGCCGGCGGCGTCGCGCTCGTCAGCACCCCGGCTCGGCACTTCTCGGGTCGGTTTCTGACGGACCGAGACGCGACGCTCTGGTCGGGCTGGGCGTTCGTCGGGCGGGAGCACCGGGTGTTCTACAGCGGCGACACGGCGCTCGCGCCGGAGTTCGCCGAAGTCGGCGAGCGCCTCGGCCCGTTCGACGTGTCCCTCGTCGAGATCGGCGCGTACAACGCCGCGTGGGCCGACGTCCACCTCGGCCCGGAGCAGGCGGTGGCGGTGCACCGGATGGTGCGCGGCGGCCTCCTCGTGCCGGTGCACTGGGGGCTGTTCGACCTGTCGGTCCACGGTTGGACCGAGCCCGTCGAGCGCCTCCGCCGTGCCGCCGAGCAGGCCGGCGTCCGGGTCGCCCTCCCGCGCCCCGGCGAGAGCGTCACGCTCGGCGCGGTCCCCGACGCGCCGTGGTGGCCCGCGCTGCCGTGGCGGACCGCCGACGAGAAGCCCATCGTCTCCTCCGGCCTCGGCGCGGCGGCGAACGAGGGGGTTAACTTTCTAGCACCGGGGCCGTAGCCGAGCCGCTCCGTCCCTTCCGCTCCCCAGCCCGCACCGGCATGACCCGCGCCCTCCTGCTCCTCGCACTCGCCGCGCCCGCCCTCGCTCAGCCCGGCGATAAGGTGTTCGGCGAATCCTATCGTTTCCGCGCGGGGGATGCCCTCTCCGTCACCACGAGCAGCACCGACCTTTACCTCCGCACCGGCTCCGGGAGCGAGGTCCGCGTCGAGGTCTTCGCCCAGGGGCGCAACGTCGAGGAGAGCTTCCGGCGGCTGAACTTCAGCGTCGAGCGCGAAGGCGACGGCCTCGTCGTCACGACCGATCGCAAGGGAGACCGGTGGTGGCGGGGCAACCGGGCGTCGTTCGCCGTCGTGATCACGGCTCCCGAGCGGCTCGACCTGAGCGTTGCCACCTCGTCGGGGGACGTCGAGGTCGGGAGCGTCGAGGGCGCGGTGTCGGTCGCCACCTCGTCGGGTGACATCGAACTCGGTACGGTGCGCGGCCCCCTCTCGGTCACCACGTCGTCGGGCGACGTCGAGGCCGACCGGGTTGAGGGCAGCGTCGAGGTCAGGACCTCCTCGGGCGGCCTCGAGATGGGCACGGTCCGGGGCGCGGCCGTCTCCTTCACCACCTCCTCGGGCGATTTCAGCGTGGACCGCCTCGACGCCGCCGCCTTCCGGGCGAGGTCGTCCTCGGGGGACATCGAGGCCGGGGCGCTCGCCGGCAACGCCGAGGTCAGCACCTCGTCGGGCGACGTGTCGCTCGGCGCGGTCGAAGGCGACCTGGCCGTCTCGACCTCGTCCGGCGACCTCCGCGCCGACCTCGTCAAGCCCGGCCGGACCGACGTCACCACCGGCAGCGGCGGCGTCCGCCTTCGCGTCCCGGCCTCGCTCGCCGCCGACGTGGACCTTCGCGGCGGCTCGGTCCGCATCGACCGTGCCTTGTGGTTTGCGGGCGAGATCGAGGACCGCCGCGCCGAAGGGGAGGTCGGCGGCGGCGGGGCGCTGCTCCGCGTCCGCACCGGCAGCGGGAGCGTGTCGCTCGCCGTCCGGTAGCCTGGCCGAGCACGGTCTTTAACAAGCCTTCGCTCACGCCGCCGCCGCCGCGTGCGTAGCTTGGACGCGGAGGGGTGCCGGAGTGGTCGAACGGGACGGTCTCGAAAACCGTTGTACCCTATGGGTACCGAGGGTTCGAATCCCTCTCCCTCCGCTGCCAGCTAGCAAGCCCGGTGCCTCGCGCGCCGGGCTTGCGCCGTTTTCGGACCAGTGAGGCGGTTTCCGGGGCGGCGAGACGGCGCGCGTTCATCACGGCGCGAGGCGCACCCCCTCCCACCCCTCAGCGGTACGGGTGTACGCGAGGCGGTCGTGGAGCCGGTTTGGGCGGCCCTGCCAGAACTCGACGCGCGTCGGCGCGAGGCGGAAGCCGCCCCAGTGCGGAGGCCGGGGCACGTCGTCTCCGGGATGCTCCTCCTCCAGCGCGGCGAGGCGCTGCTCCAGTGCGGCGCGGTCCGGCACCGGGCGGCTCTGGTCCGACGCCCACGCGCCGAGACGGCTGCCGCGCGGTCGGCGCGCGAAGTACGCGTCGGACTCCGCCTGGCTCACCCTCGCCACCGTGCCCTCGACCCGGACCTGCCGCTCCAGCGGCTCCCACCAGAAGGCGAGGGCCGCGCGGGGGTGCGCCGCGAGGTCGCGGGCTTTGCGGCTCTCGTAGTTGGTGTAGAACACGAACCCGCGCTCGTCCACCCCCTTGAGCAGGACGATGCGCGCAGCCGGCTGCCCGTCCGCCCCGACCGTCGCCAGCGTCATCGCGTTCGGCTCGGACACTCCCGCCTCGACCGCGTCCCCGAGCCAACGCTCGAAGAAGGCGATAGGGTCGTCGGCAGCGTCGGTTTCGGAGAGGCCGGCGCGGGTGTAGCTCCGGCGGAGGGCAGCGAGATCGGGCACAGCAGCGGAGGGCGGAGGGCGGAGGGCGGAGGGCGGAGGGCGGAGGGCGGAAATTAGCGGCCTCGGCAGCTTCCTCGGCAGCCCAGCGGATTTTCTCCGACTCCCCCGTCCTCAAGCCGGGTCGAGGGACGCCTCGAGGATATCGAGGAGCTGCTTCTTGGTGAAAGGTTTGCTCAGGTATTCGCTGAAACCCTCCTTCAGGAACCGGTCGCGGTCGCCCGGCAGCGCGAACGCGGTGAGCGCGAGGATCGGGGTGTGCTCGTAGATCGGGCGCGTGCGCAGCTCTTGCATCAGCTCGACGCCGGACACCTCCTCCGAGAGGTGGATGTCCAGCAGCACGACGTCGTAGGCGACGCGGGTGGCCTGCTCCAGCGCCTCCCTGAAGCTGCTCGTCACGTCCACCTCGAAGGCCCCCTGCAGCATCCGCTTGATGAGGCGTCGCGCGCTCGCGTTGTCGTCGAGAACGAGGAGCCTGGCAGGCCCTGCCCCGTACGTGCGCTTCGCCTCAGCGCGGACGGCCGGCACCTCGGTGGCGACTTCGGCGGCCTCGGGCGGCAGGCCGTCGACGCGGGGGAAGGTGACGGTGAACGTGCTCCCCTCCCCCTTCTCGCTTTGCACGTCGATCGTGCCGTGCATCATCTCCACCAGGCGGCGCGTGATCGTCAGGCCCAGCCCGCTGCCTTCGTGGCTCCGACCGATGCCCATTGACTCTTGTTTGAACTCGTCGAATAGCTTGGGTATAAACTTTTTGTCGATCCCGATGCCGCTGTCCTGGACCTGGATGTTCACGCGGTGGGTGTTGGCGGTGACGCGCGTGACCACACTCCCGACTGAGGTGAACTTGATCGCGTTGCCAACGAGGTTGTTGATGATCCGGCTGAGGCAGCCGGAGTCCAGCCGGGCCTGCGCGTCGGGAGCCTCGATGACGGTTTGGAGGTTGAGGCCCTTCTCCGCCGCCAGGGGCGTCAGCAGCTGGACCGCCTCCTCGACCTGCTCGCCGACGTAGAGTCGGTCGGCATCGACCTCCATCTGGTCGGCTTCGAGGCGGGCGAGGTCGAGCACCGAGTTCAGGGTTTCGAGCAGGCGGCGCCCGCTCTTCTCGATGAGCTGGACGAACTCGCGGTGCTCGTCCTCGACCTCCTCGGCGAGGACCCCGGCGAAGCCGAGGATGCCGGTCAGCGGCGTGCGGATCTCGTGGCTCATGTTGGCCAGGAAGGCGCTCTTCATCCGGGCCACGTCCTCGGCCTGCTCTTTGGCCTTGACGAGGGCCTGCTCGGAGCGCTTGCGCTCGGTGACGTCGCGCGAGTTCAGGACGACGCCGTTGATCCACGGGTTGTCGAGCATGTTCGTCCCGACGGCCTCGACGTAGATGTAGTGCCCGGCCGCGTGGCGGCACCAGAACTCGACCGCCCCGAACTCGCCGGCGTGGTCGAGCCCGCGCTCGAAGAGGGCGCGCACGCGCTGCTGGTGCGTGGGGTGGACGAGTTGGAGGAACGACAGGCCGACGGTCTGGTCCGCCTCGAAGCCGAGGTTCTGGCGCACCGAGGGGCTCTGGTATTGAATGACGCCGTCGCGGTCGATGACGGTGATGGTGTCGGTGGAGTGCTGGACGAGGGCGCGGAAGCGCTCCTCGCTGGCGCGCAGGGCCTGCTTGGCCCGGAGGTGCTCGGTGACGTCCTCGACGGTCCCCTCGTAGTAGAGCACGTTGCCCGCCTCGTCGAACGACGCGCGGGCGTTCTCGCGGACGTAGACCTTGCGCCCGTCGCGGTTGAGCAGCACCGACTCGAACTGGTCTACGCCGCCGTGGCGGACCATCAGCTCGCGGAAGCGGCCTCGGCCCTCCGGCCCGTCGTAGATCCGCTCCAGGTCGAACGCCTTGAGGTCCTCGACGGAGTCGAACCCGAGCATCGCGGCGAGGGCGTCGTTGGCCATGATCACCTGGCCGCTCGGCGAGCTTCGGTAGACGCCGACCGGGATGTTCTCGAAGAGCGAGCGGTAGCGGGCCTCGCTCTGCTCGAGCGCCCCCTGGAGCCCTTGCAGCCGCGTGTTCATCCGCCGGAGCCGGACGAGCGTGTAGCCCTCGTAGATCCAACTCAGCGCGGCGCAGAAGAGCGTGGTCAGCGCCAGGGCCAGCATCGTGAACCACACGACGTCGGCGGGCGAGGAGAGGCGCGGGAACGGGAAGCCGCTGGTCTCCATCGCGTAGAGCAGCCCGACCTCGCCGAGGACGAGCGCGGCGCACAGCACCGCCACCCGAGGCCCCACCATGAAGGCCGCGATCAGCGGAATCACCGGCGCGAAGTACAGCGAGGTGTCGGTCAGCCCAGAGTCCGTCGTAGCCAGAAAGAACTGGATCCCGATGAGCGTTAGGCAAAACAGGGTCCCGGCGGGGACGTGCGAGCCGGTGACCCGCAGCACGAACGGGCAGCTGACGAAGAGCACCGCCGCCGTGATCACGGCCAGGCCCTGGAAGCCGAACACCTCGCCGGCCGTGAAGAAGCCGACAGACGCCACCAGGAAGAGCGGTACCATTACCCCCACGCTGACGATCAGCAGCCGCATCCGCCGCAGCGTGTCCGCCCCCGTCTCGGACGCGTCACTCGGGATGAACCAGTCCACGACGGGCCACGGCCTCACGACGAACCCGCTCGGCACGTACGAGAGCGGAGTGGGTGGCTGAGCTTCGGGGTCCGGTGGGGGAGGCACCCTGAGTTCCACGGAGGCAGCGGTTGGAGGGGAGAAGCCGGGGCGAGGGTACGGATGCCCCGTCGCCGTTTCGAAAGGAAACGAGACAGGGTAGTTATACGTGCTCACGGCGCAGGCCGAAGAGGCTTCGCCCCGACGAGCAGATTCTATTCCTTTTTGTCACCTCTGCGTTACGGCGGCCCGGTGCAACGAAGCTGCCGCTGCGAAGCGGCCGCTGATCGCCGCGGTGAAGATACGCCCCGGCCGCCCGAACCCCCGCCGCCGCCTGGCGTTGCTCTCCGTTTACGCCACCCGCCTGCCTCGCCCGTGAATGACCCCCGCCCGCACCTCCGCACCCGCCTCGCGCAGGCGGGCTGTCACCCCGACCCGCTCTCCGGCGGGCTCACGCCGCCGCTCCACCTCGCCACGACGTTCGAGCGCCCCGCCGGCGGCGACTACGGCGACGGTTACGTCTACGCCCGCTGGGGCAACCCGACGCGCGACCTCCTCGAAGCCACCCTCGCCGACCTCGAAGGGGGGGCCGAGGCGGCGGCCTTCGCCTCGGGCATGGCCGCCGCCCACGCGCTCGCCCAGAGCCTGCGCCCGGGCGACCACGTCCTCCTCCCCGACGACGTCTACCACGGCGTCCGCCACCTGCTGCGCACCACCTTCGCCGACTGGGGGCTGGCCGCCTCCGACGTGGACCAGACGGACCTCGACGCGGTGCGGTCCGCTCTCCGCCCGGAGACGAAGCTGGTCTGGGCCGAGACGCCCTCGAACCCGCTCCTCAAGATCACCGACCTCGCCGCCCTCGCCGAGGTCGCGCACGACGCCGGGGCGCTCCTCCTCGTCGACGGGACGTGGACGACGCCGCTGCTCCAGCGTCCCCTCGCGCTCGGGGCCGACCTCGTGCTGCACTCGGCGACGAAGTACCTCGGCGGGCACTCGGACGTGCTCCTCGGGGCGGTGGTGGCGCGCTCAGGGCTGGACCTCTTCGAGCGCGTGCGGGCCCTCCAGAGGAGCGCCGGGGCCGTCGCCGACCCGTTCGGCTCGTGGCTCGTGCTGCGGGGCCTGCGGTCGCTCGGGGCGCGGATGCCGCTCCACAGCCGGAACGCGCAGCGCCTGGCCGAGGCGCTGCACGGCCACCCCGCCGTCGAGGCCGTGCACTACCCCGGGCTGCCGGGCCATCCCGGCCACGACGTGGCGCGGCGGCAGATGGACGGCTTCGGCGGGATGCTGTCGCTCCAGGTACGCGGCGGAGCCGACGAGGCCCTCGGCGTGGCCGCCCGAGTGCGGCTGTTCCGGCGGGCCACGTCGCTCGGCGGCACCGAGAGCCTGATCGAGCACCGCGCCTCGATCGAGAGCCAGCCCACGCCGACGCCGCGGAACCTGCTCCGCGTCTCGGTCGGGCTGGAGGACGCCGACGATCTGGTCGCCGATCTCGCTGAGGCGCTGCATCCTACCGCCGCGGCGCGCTAGATTAGCGCCGTCTCCTCTCTTCGCCTCTCCCCTCCCATGAAGCTCCCCTACGCCCTCGCCCGCCGGTTCGTCGCCGGCGAGACGCTCGACGCGGCGCTCCCCGCCGTCCGTGACCTCCGCGCCGACGGCCTCCTCGTCACCCTCGACCTGCTCGGCGAGGACGTGGCCGACCGGGCGAAGGCCGAGGGCTACGCGGTCGAGTACATCCGCATCCTGCGCATCGTCGCCTCCGAGGAGAGCGAGCTGCCGCCCAACATCTCGATCAAGCTCTCGATGATCGGGCAGCGGATCGACCGCGACTTCTGCCTGATGAACCTCCGCCGCGTCCTCGACGAGGCGAAGCAGCTCGGGGCCTTCGTCCGGCTCGACATGGAGGGCTCCGACCTCACCGGCTCCACGCTCGGCCTGTTCGAGGAGGTCTACCCGGACTACCCGGACAACGTCGGCGTGGTCCTGCAAGCCTACCTCCACCGGACCGAGGAAGACGTGGCGCGGATGTGCCAGCTCAAGGCCCGCGTCCGGCTGTGCAAGGGGGCCTACAAGGAGCCGCCGGAGATCGCCTACCAGACGATGCCGGAGATCCGCACCAACTTCAAGCACCTCGCCCGGCGGCTCATCACCGAGGCCCGCTACCCCGGCATCGCCACGCACGACGACGAGCTGATCGAGTCGGTCAAAACGTTCGTCCGCGCCGAGGGCATCTCGCCGGACGCCTTCGAGTTCCAGATGCTCTACGGCCTCCGCCCGGAGACGCAGCGCGCGCTCGTCGCCGAGGGCTACAACGTCCGGGTCTACGTCCCCTACGGCACCGAGTGGGGGCCGTACTTCACCCGGCGGCTGCGCGAGCGCAAGGAGAACGTCTGGTTCATCGCCAGCACCTTTTTCCGCCGCTAGCCGACCTCGCTACCCGAAGAGGTCGGCGACGGTCAGCGCCAAGCCCGGCATCAGCGGGGTCGAGAGCGCGTCGCCCGCCTCGGCCTCGGCAGCGCGCTCGTAGGTGCCCGGACCGGCCGGCCGGAACACCTGCACCTGGTCGATCACCGGGTCGAGCACCCAGTACTCGGCCACGCCGAAGCGCGCGTAGAGCGCCCGCTTGCGGACCAAGTCGGTCCGGCGCGTGCTCTCGGAGAGGACCTCACACACCAAGTCCGGCGCGCCCTTGCAGTTGACCTCGTCCACGATGCGGAGCCGGTCGGCGGCGACGAAGAGCACGTCCGGCTGCACGACGTCGTAGTCCGAGAGCTGCACGTCGAACGGCGCGACGAACACCTCGCCCAGCCCGTGCTCGCGGACGTGCTGTTTGAGGAGGAGCGCGAGTTCGAGAACGACGCGCTGATGTTTGGTGATGGGGGCAGGACTCATGACTTCCTCTCCGTCGATGATCTCGTGGCGGCGGCCGTCCGGGGGGATGAGCGCGTAGTCTTCGTAGGTGAGCTTGAGGGTCTCGGTCTGCATGGCGTTGTTGCTGAAAGTCGTGAGAGAAGATAGGGCTTCAGCGTGACGGCCTCGACCGCTTGACTCCTAGAGGGTTGCGCTTTTATATTTTTGCCCGTCTCGTAGCAGGCACCGCGGCTCGCTCTCGTCCTAACCTCCTGTGTCCAATGTTCACACTACACCCCGACCGCCCTGCGCGACTCCTCGCCTTCGCGCTCGCACTCACCCTGCCCCTCACCTTCACCGCCTGCGACTCCGGCGACGATTCCGACAGCGGTGACCTCGCCGGCACCTGGTTCTCGGACGCCGGCAGCGCGTTCGGCTTTGAGGCCTACATCCGCATCACATCCGACGGCGACGACTACGACGTCGAGTCCCGTGACTACAACCTCAACGAAGAGTGCTTCTTCGATACGGAGTCTGGCCGCCTCGAAGCGCTCGGCGGTGATCGATACCGACTCGTCGGAGGCGACCTTGCTGACGATGAAGCTACCATCACGAGGTCGAGCAACCGGCTGACCATCGACTACGACGACGACGAGTTGCCAACCATCGTCTATGAACAGTCGGATCGATCCTCATTCACGCCCGAATGTGACGACGACCCCGACCCGCCGATTCCAGGCGGAAGCGTATCTTTTAGAGTAGACGGGGTTACTTACAGCTACGACGACCTCGCTCTTCTCAATGGGTATTTTTATGACCCGCTAACGATGGTCGATGTACTATTGCTTTTCGGTCCTCCCACAGGGCAACGACGGCTCAACGTTAGAGGTATTGGTTTATCAGAAGTAGGTACATATGAATTCAACGGACTCGGTGATCCCGATACCACTGGGGTCTTGGGCGGATGGCAAGAAGAAGCAAGCCTGTTTTCTTCGGGCCAGACGCCTGGCGTCCCGGGAGAGCTTGTCATCACCCAACTCACAGCTACCCGCATCACAGGCATGTTCTCCTTCGTCGCGACTGACGAATCTGGGGAGACCCGCAGCATAACGGACGGCAGGTTCGACATGGAGATTTTCAAGAACTGAATTCCCTAGCCTGATCGCTGCACCGGCAACCGATCAGGCTACGGCTTCACTTTCCTCCGGCTCCTCTTCGGGCCCCTCCTCCACCTCGTCCGTTTCCAGCTCGTCGTCGCCCGTCAGGTCGTCGAGGTCCACAGCTGCGGAGCCTGTGGTGAGCGAAGCCGAACCATCGCCGCCGTGGGCGTCCGCGCTTCGGGCTAGCTCCTCGGCGACGAACGCGGCCGTCGGCGTGGCGGCCTCGGCGAGCGCCTCGGGCGTGCCGGCGAAGAGGAGGTGGCCGCCGGCCTCGCCGCCGTCGGGGCCGAGGTCGATGACGTGATCGGCGACCTTCATCACGTCCGTGTTGTGCTCGATCACGAGCACCGTGTTGCCCTTCTCGACCAGGGCCTGGAGCACGCGGAGCAGGTGGCGGATGTCCTCGAAGTGGAGGCCGGTCGTCGGCTCGTCGAGGATGTAGACCGTCGAGCCGGTGCCGGGGCGGGAGAGCTCCTTCGAGAGCTTGACCCGCTGCGCCTCGCCGCCGGAGAGCGTCGTGGCCTGCTGCCCGAGGCGGACGTAGCCCAGCCCGACGGCGTCGAGCGTGCGGAGCTTGCGGGCGATGCGCGGGACGGCCTCGAAGAACGCCAGCGCCTCCGAAACCGGCATCTCCAGCACCTCGGCGATGGTCCGGCCCTTGTACCGGATCTCCAGCGTCTCGGGGTTGTAGCGCTTGCCCTTGCAGGTCTCGCAGGCGACGTAGACGTCCGGCAGGAAGTTCATCTCGAGCTTCACGATGCCCGCGCCCTTGCACGTCTCGCAGCGCCCGCCCTTCGTGTTGAACGAGAACCGGCCCGGCTTGTAGCCCCGGATCTGCGCCTCGGGAAGCTGGGCGAAGAGGTCGCGGATGTAGGTGAAGAGGCCGGTGTAGGTCGCCGGGTTCGAGCGCGGCGTCCGGCCGATCGGCGACTGGTCGATGGCGATGACCTTGTCGGCGTGCTCCAGCCCGGTGAGGTCGTCGTACGGGAGGGGGACGCGCTGGGCGTTGTGGAAGTGCTGCGCCAGGACCGGGTAGAGCGTCTGATTGACCAGCGACGACTTGCCCGACCCGGAGACGCCGGTGACGCAGGTGAACGTCCCGAGCGGGAGCCGGAAGGTGACGTCTTTGAGGTTGTGCCCGCGCGCGCCCTCCAAGACGATCTCGTGCCCGTTGCCGGCGCGGCGCTGGGCCGGAACGGGAATCTGCCGGTCGCCCGTCAGGTACGCCACCGTGAGACTGTCCGCTGCTGACCTACGCGCCAGCTCGCCCGGCGTGCCCGCGCCGAGGACGTGCCCGCCGTACTCGCCCGCGCCCGGCCCGAGGTCCACGACGAAGTCCGCCGCCTCGATCATCTCGCGGTCGTGCTCGACGACGAGGACCGAGTTGCCCAGGTCGCGGAGGTTGCGGAGCGAGGCGATGAGCTTGCCGTTGTCGCGCGGGTGCAGCCCGATGCTCGGCTCGTCGAGGACGTAGAGCACGCCCGTCAGTTGGGTCCCGATCTGGGTCGCGAGGCGGATGCGCTGGCTCTCGCCGCCGGAGAGCGTCCGCGCCGTCCGGTCGAGCGTCAGGTAGTCCAGCCCGACGTTCAGCAGGAAGTCCAGCCGCTCGGCGATCTCCTTCACCACCGGCTCGCCGATGGTGGCCTGCCGGCCCGTCAGCTCTAGCTCATCGAACCAGGCCCGGAGACTCCGCAGGTCTTGCTGAACGAGGTCGGCAATCGAGGCGTCGCCGTCGTAGGTGCCCGTGTTGCCGATCCGGTAGCTGAGGCTCTCGGGCTTGAGGCGGCCGCCGCCGCAGCTCCGGCACGGGCGGACGCGCATGAACGCCTCGGCCCACTTCCTCTGGGTCGACGAGTTGGTGGTCCCGTGCGTGTGGGCGATGTGCTGGTACACCCCGCCGAAGCGGTGCTCGTACTTCACCTCCCGGCCCTTGTACGCATAGACGATGTCGAACTGCTCGTCGCCCGCCCCGTCGAGAATGACGCCGAGCTGCTCGTCGGTCATCTTCCTGAGCGGCGTCTCGAAGTCGAACCCGTAGGCGTCGGCGACGGCGCGGAGCTGGGAGAACACCCAGACGTCGCGCGGCGCGCCGAGCGGGGCGAGACCGCCCTGGGCGATGGTCTTCTTCGGGTTCGGGATGACCAGGTCGGGGTCGATCTCCTTGCGGACGCCGAGCCCGTTGCAGTCGGGGCACGCGCCGTAGGGGCTGTTGAAGCTAAACGTGTTGGGCGAGGGGTCGTCGTAGCTGAGGCCGCCCTCGGGGTCGGTGAGGTGGCGGCTCATCAGGCGGTCCTCGCCGCCGGGCACCGAGGCGATGAGCGTCCCGCCGCCCATCCCGAGGGCCAGCTCGACCGCCCGCGCGATCCGGGGCCGCGCGCCGTCCTTGACCACCAACCGGTCCACGACGACCTCGATGTCGTGGATGCGGTAGCGGTCCAGCTTCATGCCCTTCGCGATCTCGCGCAGGTCGCCGTCGACGCGGACGCGCTCGAAGCCCTGCCCGGCGAGCTGCTCGAAGAGGTCGCGGTAGTGCCCCTTGCGCCCGCGCACGACCGGCGCGAGGACGATCACCTTCGTGCCCTCGTCGAAGCCCAGGAGGGCGTCGATGATCTCGTCGTCGCTCTGCCGCTGCATCCGGCGGTGCGAGACGTGCGAGTAGGCGTCCGACGCCCGGGCGTAGAGCAGCCGGAGGAAGTCGTAGATCTCCGTCACCGTCCCGACCGTGCTCCGCGGGTTGCGGCTGACCGTCTTCTGCTCGATGGCGATGACCGGGCTGAGGCCGTCGATGAAGTCGATGTCGGGCCGCTCCATGACCCCGAGGAACTGCCTCGCGTAGGCGGACAGCGACTCCATGTAGCGCCGTTGCCCCTCAGCGTAGATCGTGTCGAAGGCGAGGCTCGACTTGCCGCTCCCGCTCAGGCCCGTGATCACGACGAGCTCGCCGCGCGGCAGGTCCAGGTCGATGTTCTGGAGATTGTGCTCGCGGGCACCGCGAATCGTGATCTGGTCGTCCATGCAGGGAGAGAGCAGAGAGGAAAATGCCGGCGGCGGAAGAGGATTGAGAACCGGAGGGGTCGGGCTTCGTTCCGGCGCGAGCCGTCAGCAGGTTGAAGCCTCGGGCAAATTGAGCGGCCCGGAACCGCACGTCTCCGTTTTCCATCAATACGCCTCCCCTCTGCCACCCCCGCTTCACCCCCGGTGGCGCTCCTCTCCCTTCTCTCCCCATCCCACCATGCAACGACTCGAAGGAAAAGCCGCGATCGTGACCGGAGCCGGCACCGGCATCGGCGAAGCGATCGCCCACAAGTTCGCGCTCGAAGGCGCGCACGTCCTCCTGAACGGCCTCCCCGACGACCCGCTCGGCGAGGTCGCCGACGCCATCCGCGAGCAGTATGACGTCCGCGTGGCTGTCTACGCGGGCGACGTGTCCGAGCAGAGCGAAGCCGAGGCCTGCGTACGCGCCGCAGTCAGCGAGTTCGGCAGGCTCGACGTGCTCGTCAACAACGCGGGCGTGCTGCCCGAGACCGGCGAGACGCAGGCGTACCCCGTTGAGGCGTTCGAGAGCCTGATCCGCAACAACACGTTTACGGCGTTCCACATGACGCGGGCGGCCCTGCCGGAGCTGCAGAAGACGCGCGGCTGCATCGTCTCGGCCGGCTCCGAGGCCGGCTACAACGGGACGCCGAGCTTCACGCCCTACGGCGCGACGAAGGCGTGGATGCACGCCTTCATGAAGGGCGTCGCGGTGGAGCAGGCGAAGTACGGCGTCCGCGCCAACTGCGTCTGCCCCGGCCCCGTGGACACCGCGTGGACCCACAAAGAGACCGGCCCGATGGACGAGGAGATGGAGCAGATGATCGTCGACTCGACCCCGCTCGGGCGGCGCGGCACGACCGAGGAGATGGCGAACGTCTACGCCTTCCTCGCCAGCGACGAGGCGAGCTACGTCACCGGCACCCTCGTCCTCGTCGACGGCGGGATCACGGTCGCCCACGGCAACGTCGGCACCGACACGCCGGACGACATCGCGCAGCCGCCGAAGGGCCGGCTCCGGCTCTCGCACCAGCTCGAAGGCAACGCGTGAGCGCCTGCGGGTCGCCCCGTGCCTGCCGAGGGCGACCCGCGTCGCCGAGGGTCAGGTAAGGCGCTTCCCACGCAGTGAGGTCAGGCTACCCACTGTCGCCAAGCCACCCCCGTTGGTAGAGACGCCTCGCCGTGGCGTCTCTACCAACGGCCCAGTCAGCCTCCCGGCATCCTGTCAGCGCAGCGACACAAGGCGTCGGTGAGGCCGCTCGCCGTGGCGTAGCTTACTCCAACCCGACCGCGGAGACCATGCCCACGCGCAGCGACACCCACCCCGACGCCGAGCGTACCCACCCCGACGCCGAGCGTACCCACATCCGGCTTCTGCGCGAGGCTGGGATGGCACGCCGCCTCGGCCTCGCCTTCAAGCTGACGCAACAGGCGCTCGCGCTTTCGGACGAGGCGCTCCGACGACGCCATCCGGAGCTGTCCAGCGAAGAGCGGCTCCTGCACACCGTCGCCCTCCGCTATGGCGAGGACTTGGCCCGATGCCTGCGCGCCGACCTCGAACGACGACGCTGACGCCTCATGACCGACCCGGACCTGCTGGCCGCGCTGCGCCCCGTCCTCGCCGCGTTCGAGCACCTCGGCGTGGAGTATTTCGGTGGTGCTCCACAAGCTGCTCTGGTACCGGATGGGCGACGAGGTCTCCGAGCGCCAGTGGCTCGATGTGCTCGGCGTGCTCAAGGTGCAAGGCGAGGCGCTCGACGGGGCTTACCTGCGCCGGTGGGCCGCCGCGCTCGACGTGTCCGACCTGCTTCGCCGAGCGCTCGGCGACGCGGACCTGTCATTGCCAGAAACCTGAAATCCAGCAGCCCGAGGGTCGGCTCCGGCTCTCGCACCAACTCGGAGGCAATGCGTAGCGGGGAACCGTAGCGGGGAACCGTAGCGCGCTATTCCCCGACCCTTCAAGACCCGGCGGCACCGGGCGGCGTACACCCCGCCGACCTTCGCCCCCCGTATGCAGCGCGTCGCCGACTTTCTTCTCCGCTTTCCGCGCCTCGCCTTCGGCGCGCTCGTGGCGCTCTCGCTCGCCGCCGGGCTCTACCTCCTCGTCGGCGGCATCCGGTTCGACTACAACCTCGAGAACTTCCTCCCGGCGGACGACCCGGCGATCCAGCAGTACAAGGCCTTCACCGAGGACTACGAGCCGGACGACGCCTTCATCGTCGTCGGCTTCGAGGCGGACGACGTGTTCGCGGTCGAGACGCTGCGCGACCTCCGGGCGATGACCGAGGCGCTTGAGCAGATCGAGGGCGTCGAGGACGTGGCCTCGGTGACGTCGATTGAGAACCTGCGCGGGACGGTCGATGGGGTCGAGGTGGTGCCGCTCGTCGGCGAGATCGTGGACCACCCGGACTCGCTCCGGGCGATCCGGGCGAGCGTGCTCGGCGACTCGCTCGCGGCGGGCTACGTCGTCAACCGCGCGGGCACGGCGACGGCGCTCTTCGTCCGCATCGACCCGGCGCTGAACTCGTTCGCCACGCGCGGCGCCATCATCGAGCAGGCGCAGGCGGCCCTCGCGCCGTTCGGGGACCACTACGCCTTCCGGTGGTCGGGCTACCCGTACCTCCGCAACGCCTACGTGACGCTGCTCCAGACCGAGGTGATCCGGTCCATCGGCCTCGCCTCGCTGGTCATCGTGCTCGTGCTGCTGTGGATGTTCCGCAACGTGCGCGGGGTGGTGCTCCCGATCGTCGTCGTGTGGCTCGGGGTGCTGTGGACGATCGCCGGGATGATGCTCTTCGGCTCGTCGATCGACGTGCTGACGAGCACGCTCGCGGCGATCATCCTGGTCGTCGCGGTGGCGGACTCGCTGCACCTCCTGGCGAAGTACTACGACGGCCTCGGGGCCGGACTCGACAAGCGCGCCGCGATCCGGCAGATGGCGGTCCGGCTCGGCGCGGCGACGCTGCTGACGAGCGTCACGACCGCCATCGGCTTCGGCACGCTCGCCACGAGCCAGGTGGTCCCGATGAAGCGCTTCGGCGCGTTCACGGCCCTCGGCGTGGTGCTGACGTTCGCGCTCTCGCTCGTGCTCGTCACGACGGTCCTGCTCTGGACGAAGCCGCCGACCAAAGAGCAGATCGCCCGCCTGAGCCTCGGCGGCTTTACCCGCTTCCTGCGTTGGGTGGACGGCTTCGCCGAGCGCCGAGCCCGGCTGATCCTCGTCGCCACGGCGGTGGTCTGCGCGCTCAGCCTGGTCGGAGCGGCGCAGCTCCGGGTGAACTCGTTCATCAACGACGACCTCGGCCCGCGCACCCAGGTCTACCAGGACATCCGGTGGTTCGAGGAGCACATCGTCTCGCCGTTCCGCTTCGAGGTGGTACTCACCGCCGACGCGCCGGACGCCTTCAAGGAGCCGGCGCTGCTCGGGACCGTCGAGGCCGTCGAGGGCTGGCTCGCGGCGCAGCCCGCCGTCCACCGCGTCGCCGCGCCGACGGACCTCCTCAAGCAGCTCAACCGCGCCCTCCGCGCCGACTCCGCCTCGGCCTACCGCCTGCCCGCGACCGCCGACCTCGCCGCGCAGTACTTCTTCCTCCTCGAGCTGACCGACGAGGAGGCCCTCCGCCGGTTCGTGGACTTCGACTACGGCGAGGTCCGCCTCAGCGCCCTGATGGACGACGTGGGCTCGGCCCGGATCAAGGCGTTCCAGCGCGACTTCGACGCCTTCCTCGCCGAGACCCTGCCCGAGGGCGTCGAGGCGACGCAGACCGGGACGATTGCGCTCGCGGCGGGGCTCTCGGACTACCTCGTGCGGAGCCTCCTGCTCTCGCTCGGCCTCGCGTTCGTGTTCATCTCGGTCCTGATGGGATTTCTGTTCCGCGACGCCAGGCTGGTGCTGATCTCGCTCCTCCCGAACGTCGCCCCGCTCGTCGTCGTCGCCGGGCTGATGGGCGCGTTCGGGATCGAGATCAAGCCTGCTACGGCCGTGATCTTCTCGATTGCCTTCGGCATCGCCATCGACGACACGATCCACATGCTGGCCCGGCTGCGGCAGGAGCTACGGGCCGGAGTGCCGTACCGCGCCGCTCTCCGCGCGACGATCCTCGGCACGGGCAAGGCCGTGATCCTGACCTCGGTGATCCTCTTCGGCGGCTTCATCGTGCTGACGACGAGCGTCTTCCAGAGCACGACCTACATGGGCGCGCTGGTCTCGGCGACGGTGGCCCTCGCCGTCCTCGCGGACCTGTTCCTGCTCCCGGCCCTGCTCCACGTCCTCGGCCCGAAGGCGGCGACGGCGGGCGCTGCCCCGGAGGAGCCGGAGCGGATCGCAGCGTGACGGACCGGCGTATGCCGTCACCCCGAGCGCAGCCAAGGGCTTGGCCGAGGGCTTGAAAGACCCGAAGCGAAGTCGAAGGGTCTTTGGTGGTGTGCCGGTAGAGATCCTTCGACTTCGGCCCTTGCGGGCCTCCGCTCAGGAGGACACAGGGCAACCGATCGCCACCCCCTTTCATGGCCTCGTCGCTTCTCCCGGTCTTACGCTGGACGGCCGCGCTCCCCCGCCGCCTGCTCGTCGGCCTCGTGCGGTTCTATCAGCTTGCCGTCTCCCCGCACTTCCCGTCGAGCTGCCGGTTCACGCCGACCTGCTCGCAGTATGCCATCCTTGCGCTGCGGAAGTACGGCGCGGTGCGCGGGAGCCTCCTTGCCGGGTGGCGGATTCTGCGTTGCAACCCGTGGGGCGGGCACGGCCACGACCCGCCGCGCTGGTTCGGGGAGGCAGGAACGGAGAGGAGCGCACGAACGGAAGAGGAGGCGTGCTGCTGACTCGTGGTCCCCTCGCCCTCTCTCCCACTCACCCCTTCCCAAACCCGTGAGCTACGCCGAGCACAAGCGGAAGGCGAAGGACACGCCCGTCCGGTGCGCCGTCCTCACCGTCTCCGACACGCGCACGCCCGAGACCGACACGAGCGGCGCGCTACTCCGCGCCCGCCTCGAAGCCGCCGGGCACGACGTAGCAGAGTACGCGGTGGTCCCGGACGACGCCGAAACCATCCGGGCGAAGCTCGACGCGTGGGCAGCGACCGTCGAGGTGGTGGTGACGACGGGCGGCACCGGGATCGCTCGGCGGGACACGACGGTCGAGGTGGCCGAGGCGTTGTTCGCCAAAACGATCCCCGGCTTCGGCGAGCTGTTCCGGGCGCTCTCGTTCGAGGAGATCGGCGCGGGGGCGATGCTCTCGCGCGCGACGGCGGGCGTCTACGGCGCGGGCGACCGGGCGACGCTGCTCTTCTGCTGCCCCGGCTCGCAGGCGGCGGTGCGGCTCGCGGCGGACCGGCTGATCGTGCCGGAGCTAGAGCACCTCGTCTGGGAAATCCTGCGGCAGCGCTAGGCCTGCTACGCCGCCCGGCGCCGGCCGCCGTGCCCGCCGACCGAGACGAGCACGCGGGCGTTGGCGACGAACCGACCGACCGTCCCCCGGACCTCGTCGGCGACGCGGCGGCGGAGGGCGTGCGCCGTCGGCGCGTCGAAGAACCCGGCGTAGACGTTACGCGGGAGGTCCGCCTCGTCACCCTCGACCTGGTTTCGCAGCCCGAGGAAGGCCAGCTCGCGCTCGACGCGGGCGCGGTCGGTGTCGGCAACGTCGAGGGTGGTGACGACGAGGTAGCTCATAAAAACCGGCGGTTGGGGTGGAGGATGCCCGAGGCTACGGCCGGGCGGTGACAGCCCCGTGTCGCACCCGCCCAACCGGCGCGACCGGGCCGAAAAAAGGGCGGCAGGCTCTCGGCCCACCGCCCCGGCGTTCGCGCCGCGCTGCACTACGACGCGTACTTCCGGTAGCGCCGGTCAGCCTCCTCCCAGTTGACGGTGTTCCACCACGCGCTGACGTAGTCGGGCCGGCGGTTCTGGTAGTTGAGGTAGTAGGCGTGCTCCCAGACGTCGAGGCCGAGGACGGGCTTCGCGCCGTGCATCACCGGGTTGTCCTGGTTGGCGTGGCCGTGAACCTGGAGGGTGCCGTCCTTGCCGACTTCGAGCCACGCCCAGCCGGAGCCGAACTGCCCCTTGGCGGCGGTCTCGAACTTCTCCTTGAAGGCGTCGAACGAGCCGAAGTCGCGGTCGATGGCCGAGGCGAGGTCGCCGGTGGGCTTGCCGCCGCCGTTGGGCGACATCGTGGTCCAGAAGATGCCGTGGTTGAGGAACCCGCCGCCGTTGTTGCGCACGGCGGTCTGCTTGTCCTGCGGGAGGGCGTCGAGGCCCGCGAGCGTTTCCTCAATGGGCCGGTCCGCCCACTCGGTGCCTTCGAGCGCGGCGTTGAGCTTGTCGGTGTAGCCCTGGTGGTGCTTCGTATGGTGGATCCGCATCGTCTGCTCGTCGATGTGCGGTTCGAGGGCGTCGTAGGCGTAGGGGAGGTCGGGGAGGGTGAACTGAGCCATGGTAGCGGGGCTTGGGTGATGGGCGGTTGTGGAGAGAGGCTTCAACGGCGCTCCCGCCCCGGCGTTTCCCGGAGCCCGGTGGGGCGGGGGTAGGGGCGAACACGTGGGTTCGCCCTGTTCGGGATCAACGGGTTTGGGATCAACGGCGCGGCCGGGGGGACACACAGGGCTGCCCCTGCGCGGTCCTACCCCGCCCTCCGGTGCCGGACCTCGCCGCTCGGCTCGCCGACGAGCACATCCGTCGCTAGCCCGACGAACAGGCCGTGGTCGAGCACGCCGGGGACCGCGTGGAGCGCGGCGTCGAGCGCGGCGGGGTCGGCGATGGGGTCGAAGCGGGCGTCGAGAATCCAGAAGCCCTGGTCGGTCACGACCGGGCCGTCCTTCTTCTCCGCCATCCGCAGCGTCGGCTCGCCGCCGAGCGACCGGAGCGCCCGCTCGACCGGAGCCGCCGCGAAGGGCAAGACCTCGACCGGCACCGGCCCCTTCGTCCCGAGCCGCTCTACCTCCTTCGATGGGTCGATGAGGACGACGAACCGCCCGGCTGCCGCCGCCACGACTTTCTCCCGCGTGTGCGCCCCACCGCGCCCCTTGACGAGGTGGATCGCCCCGCCGCGGACTGCCACCTCGTCGGCCCCGTCGAGGGCGAGGTCGAGCACCTCCACGTCGTCGAGCCCCGCGAGCGGGATGCCGTGCGCGCGGGCGAGGCGCTCGGCGGCGAAGGAGGTCGGGACGCCGACCACGTCGAGGCCTTCGGCGGCAATGCGTTCGCCGAGGGCGCGGAGCGCGTGCGCTGTCGTCGAGCCGGTCCCGAGGCCGAGCCGCATCCCGCTCTCGACGAGCGCCGCAGCCGCCTCGCCGACGATCCGCTTCGCTTGCGCCTGCTTCGCGTCTCTCGTTTCTCGTTCCTGGTTCCTGGTTTCGTCCGGCATAGGTCTCGCTGGAGAGGAACCGGAAACTAGAAACTAAAAACCAGAAACCCAACCCCTAGTCATATCGCAGCGCGTCGATGGGATTCAGCCGCGCGGCTTTGTAGGCCGGGTAGACCCCGAAGACGAGCGCCACCACCGTCACCCCCACCACTCCGAAGAGCGCCCACATCCACGGGAACGTCGCCCGCAGGCCGAACTGGAACGCGAGCACGTTGCCGCCGAGCACGCCGAGCCCGATGCCGACGAGCCCCCCGATCTGGCAGAGGAAGACGGCCTCGAGGAGGAACTGCCGGAGCACGTCGCGCCGCGTCGCGCCGAGGGCCTTGCGGATGCCGATCTCGCGCGTCCGCTCGGTGACCGAGACGAGCATGATGTTCATGATCCCGATCCCGGCGGCGAGCAGCGCGATCAGGCCGATGGCCGCGCCGCCGAGCGTGAGGGTGCCCGTGAACTGGTCGATCGGCCCGCGCATGGCGTCGTTCGTGACCACGTCGAAGTTGTCGTCGTCCTGCGGGGCGACGCCGCGGATCACGCGCAGGTGGCCGGTCACCTGGTCGATGGTCGCCTGGAGCATCGGTGCGCTCGGGGCGCGGATGTCGTAGGAGATGTCCCGGCCCGGATCGCCGTAGATGGCGAAGAGCCGCGTGATCGGGGCCATCGCTACGTTGTCCGTCACCTCGCCGAGGAAGGCCCCCTTCTCGGCGAACGTCCCGACGACCTGGAACCGCCGCCCGTCGATCCGCACCGTCTTGCCGACGGCCTGCTCGACGTCGAAGAGCCGCTTGACGATGGGCGCGCCGATGACCGCCACCGGGCGCGCCGAGCGCACGTCGTCCTCGGTCAGGAACCGCCCCTCCTCGATCTCGAACCCGTTGTTGACGGCCCAGTCCTGGTCTACGCCGTGCAGTTGCACGCTCGCCTCGGTCTCCTCGGCGCCGAACTTGACGGCGACGCGCCCGAACCACGCGTTCGGGGCAATCGAGAGCGGGAGGTCGGCGCGGCGGCGGAGCCGCTCCAGGTCCTGGTACGTCAGGTCGGGCCGGTTCCGCAGGCTGCGGTCCGTGGGCTCCATCTGGAGTCCGCGCCGGTTGACCTTCGAGACGTAGAACGTGTTGGACCCCAGCTCGCGGAAGGCGTCGTTGAAGTAGAGGTCGATCACCTGCACCGCCGTCACCGCCGCGATCACCGAGAAGACGCCGATCACAATCCCGAGGAGCGTGAGCCCGCTGCGGAGCTTGTTGCTCCTGAGCGACTCGAGGGCCATGCGGAGGTACTCAAACAGAAGCATCGGCTACTCGTAGCGAAGGGACTCGATGGGGCGACTGCGGGCGGCAGCCCACGCCGGGATAAAGCCGAAGAGCACGCCGACACCGACGCAGATCCCGAAGGCGAGCACGACGATCCCAGGCGAGAGCACGGCGGTGAACTTAGAGTTGATGTAGTGCGTCACGCCGAACGAGAGCAGCACGCCGACCACGCCACCGATCAAACACACGATCACGGCCTCGAGCAGGAACTGGGTCAGGATCGCCCGCCGGCTCGCCCCGACGGCCTTGCGGATGCCGATCTCGCGCGTGCGCTCGCGCACCGAGACGAACATGATGTTCATCACCCCGATCCCGCCGACCAAGAGCGCGAGCCCGGTGAGAAACAGGCCCACGCCGTAGATCGCCGCCTTGACGCCGGCGATTTCGGTGGCGAACGAGTCGTTGCGGTTGATGGCGAAGTTGTCCTCCTCCAGTGGATCGAGGCCGCGCACGGCGCGCACGATCCCGGTCAGCTCGTCCTCGGCGGCGGCCATGTGCTCCGCTCTGTCGACCTTGACCTGGACGAAAATCTGCCGCCACTGGCTCAGCCCGAACGCGCTCTCGAAAACCGAGAGTGGCATCGTCACCTGGTTGTCGAACGAGAATAGGCCGAGGAACTTTCCCTGCTCTTCGAGCACGCCCACGACCTCCATTCGTGCTCCCCCGACCCGAATGCGCTTGCCGACGGGCGTCTCGCTAGGGAATAGGGCCTCGGCCACGTCCTGTCCAATCACGCACACCGGGCGGGCCGCCCGCTCCTCGACCTCGCCGTAGAACCGCCCAGCGCTGAGGTTGAAGTTGTTGATGTCGGCGGTGGCGGGCGTGGAGCCGCGGATGAAGACCGTCGACAGCTCGCGGTCCTGGTATTGCACCCCGCGCATCGTCCGAACCTCGGGGGCCACGGCGATGGCGTAGCGCGACCGCTCTTCGATGGCATCAGCGACGGCCAGCGTGATCGGCGGGCGGTTGATGTAGCGCCACCAATCGTTCTCGAACGTCTGCGGATTCTTCTCGACTGACAGCGTGTTGGTGCCGAGCATCGCCATCGAGCGGTCGAACCCGCGCTCGATGCCGTTGATCGTCGTGAACATCGCCGTCACCGAGACGATGCCGATGATGATGCCGAGCGTGGTAAGGACCGCGCGGAGCTTGTTGGCCCAGATCGCGCGGAGGGCGATCCGGAGACCTTCGGCGAATTCGAGAAGCGCGGTGCGCAACGGCGGCAGGGTCGGGCGGGGGTCGGGCAACGCGGACGCTTACGACCGCCCCTGCCGGGAGTTGCGCGGATCAGTACCGGCGCAGTCAGACAGCGGCGCGGCGGGCCGGGGCCACGGTCGGCTCCGCCGCGAGCGGCTCGGCACGGGCGACGACCAGCGGCTTGAGCCACGCGCTGTACCCCCAGAGCAGGAAGAGCAGCATCGCCGCGAGCGCGTAGGCCGGCACCCCGCCAGCGGGGTCGAAGCGGAGGTGATAGAACACGATGTTGACCGCGATCGGGACGAGCATCACGAGCGCGAGCGGCACGAACCGGCCGAGCAGCAACAGCGCCCCGATGACGACCTCGAAGACCTTCACGAGCGGCAGCACGCCCGCCCCGACGAGCGCGCCGAGGAACGCCCCGCCGGCCTCCGGCGGAGGCGGCTGCGGGATGAAGTTCAGGAAGCCGTTGAGGCCGAAGATGAAGAGCATCGCGCCAAGGAGGTAGCGGACGACGGTGACGGCGGTAGCCATGAGCGTGAGGGGTTAGGGTGATTAGTTGTTGCAACAGGCAACGGACTAACCTCTTCCTGCCTCGCCGGTTCCCCGTGCCGCTACAGCGCGCTGCTACAGCGCGCGCTGCTACAGCGCCTTCTCGAACCGGATGCGGTAGTCCTGATACGTCGCATTGTAGCCGGCGGCGGTGACCTCGAACCCTTCGCGCAGCCCGAGCACGGTCATGCCGGGGTGCATGTTGGGGAAGGTGTCGTAGGCGAAGCGGGCGTAGCCCAGCCCCCGTGCTTCGCGCTCCATCGCCCCGAGCAGCGCCCGCGCGACCCCGCGCCCCCGGTGGGCCTCGAGCACGCCGCCCTTCGCGCTGTAGTAGACCGTCTCGCTCAGCCCGTACCCCACCTTGAACCCGACCGGCTCGCCGCTCACCCACGCGAGGAACAGCCGCAGGTCGCGCCGGTCGAGCTGGTTGATGACGCGGGCCTCGCCGAAGACGGTCCGGTTGAGCCGCCGGATCGTCGGGAAGTCTTCCATCCCGACGCGGGCGACGTGGACGGTGCCGGGTTCGGTCGTGGTCTGCACAGCGGTGACAAGGTTGACGACGCTCAGAATACGATCTACAAGACCACACATCCAGTCATTCCCGACCCCGATCGGGAATCCAGAGAATTAGCAAACCTGTGGGTCCCCGCCTTCGCGGGGATGACTAGGAAACGAGTGGGGATGACTAGGAAACGAGTGGGGATGACTGGGAAACGAGTGAGGTAGCCCCCATCAAGCACACGTGTCAGAACGGAAGCCCGTCGCTGGTGTCGCCCCGCGGAAGCTGCGGGCGGGCGAGAGCTTCGATCTGGGCGGGCTCGCTGTCCTCTTCTTCGGCCAGCGTCCACGGCTCCAAGAGCGACTCGGGCACCCCGTCGAGGAAGCGGCTGGGCTTCGTGAAGAAGTCTCCGGCGCGGCGCTGGCGCTGCACGGTCGGGAAGCTCACGAAGAGGTTCCGCTCGGCGCGCGTCAGGGCGACGTAGAGCAGCCGCACTTCCTCGTCCAGCTCCTCGTCGCTCTTCGCCGCGTACTGGCTCGGCAGGACCCCGTCGAGGGCCTGAATCAGAAAGACCGTGTCGAACTCCAGGCCCTTCGCGCTGTGGATGGTCGAGAGGACGAGCGGCGGCTCGTCCTTGTGGGCCCCCTCGACGTCGGTCGCCGTGAGGTCCACCGGGTCGAGCGCGAGCGATTCGAGGAAGGCGGTGCGCGAGCCCCGGCCCTCGGCGAGGCCGGCGAAGCTCTCCAGGTCCTGCGTCCGCTTCGGGTGGTCCTCGAAGTAGACCTGCTCCAGGGTCGGCTGGTAATACTGCAAGAGGAGCTCGACCTGGGCCGGCAGCGGGAGGTCACCGGCCCGCATCCGCTGCAGGAGGTCGCCGAGTTGGCGGAGGCGCGCTTCGAAGCGCGGCGAGACCGCAGGGGCAGCCAGGGTATACGGCTGCTCCGCGGCGAGGACCCACTCGACGAGGTCCCGCGCCGTGCGCGGCCCGATGCCCTCGATCAGCCCCAGCACCCGGTTCCAGGCTACGACGTCGAGCGGGTTCTCGGCGACGCGGAGGTGGGCGATCACGTCTTTGATGTGCGCCGCCTCGCTCAGCCGCAGCCCGCCGAACTTGACGAACGGAATCCGCCGCCGGTCGAGCTCGACCTCGAGGTCGTAGGAGTTGTAGCCGCTGCGGAAGAGCACCGCCATCCGGTTCAGCGCGGTCCCCTCCTCGCGGAGCTGGAGGAGCATGTCGCAGACGAACCGGCTCTGCCAGCGGTCGTCCGGCGCGGCGACGAGCGCGGGCCGCTCGCCCGTCGTCTTCTCGGTGAAGAGCTCCTTGTCGTACTTCCGCCTGGCCCGCCGAAGGACGAAGTTGGCGAGGTCGAGGATCGGCTGGGTCGAGCGGTAGTTCTGTTCGAGCTTGAAGAGCCGGGTGCCGGGGAACGCGTCGGGGAAGGCGAGGATGTTGCCCACGTCCGCGCCCCGGAAGCGGTAGATGCTCTGCGCGTCGTCGCCGACGGCGGTGACGTTGCCGTGGGCGCTGGCGAAGAGCTCGACGAGCCGCGCCTGCAGCCGGTTCGTGTCCTGGTACTCGTCGACGAGCACGTAGCGGCAGGCTCCGGCGACCTTTGTTCGCGCGGCCTCGTCGGACTCGAGCAGCCGGACGGTGAGCGCGAGCAGGTCGCCGTAGTCGACGAGCCCGTGCCGCCGCTTGTAGTCCGCGAAGGCGCGCCCGAGGTCGTCGATCTCGTCGAGGTGGATGAGGAACTGCGGGGCGGTCTGCTCGAGGACGTCCGCGATCTCCATCGCCCGGTTGGCGGCGGCGGAGAACAGGCTCTGGAGCGTCCGCTTCTTCGGAAAGCGCCGCTGGGACCGGTGCAGCCCGCGCTCCGAGCGCAGCAGGTCGATCACGTCGGCGGCGTCCGAGGCGTCGAGGATCGTGAAGTGCCTCGGGTAGCCCACCGCCTCGGCGTGGCGGCGGAGGACCTGGAGGCAGACGGCGTGGAACGTCCCGCCGCGCACGCGCTCGCAGCGCCCGTCGAGCAGGCCCGAGGCCCGGCCGAGCATCTCCTTCGCCGCGCGCCGGGTAAAGGTCAGCAGGAGAATCTCCTCGGGCGGCGCGCCGGTCTCGAGGAGGTAGGCCACGCGGTAGACGAGCGTCCGCGTCTTGCCCGTCCCCGCGCCGGCGACGACGAGGACCGGCCCCGGCCCGGCCGTCGCGGCGGCGTGCTGCTGCTCGTTGAGCTCGCCCGCGTAGTCGATGGTGAGCGTCGAGGGCGCGGCGGCGGGTTCTTTCTTGAGGACGAAGCGGCGGGCCACGGTTCGGGGGTGAGGGTATGGGTGGGTGAGGGTGTGGGGATGGGAAAAGTACGGGCGGGCTTGCAGCCCCCCCGCTTCTCGCCGAGGGGGACAGACACGCGAAGCCGGAAGCGCAGCGACCGCGAGCGGGTCGGGGGGTTCCATCTTCGTTTGCGGCGGCACGGGGGCACGGGTATATTGCCGGCACCACTTTCGGCGGCCCGCAGGCCCAGGGCCGCAGCGCTCCGTCAGCAGCGCGCACCCGCACCCGATTCAGCCGCGAGGACATGGGGAAGGTCATCGCCGTAGCGAACCAGAAAGGCGGCGTCGGCAAGACGACGACGGCCGTCAACCTCGCCGCGTCGCTCGCCGCGACCGAGCACCCGACGCTGCTCCTCGACATCGACCCGCAGGCCAACGGCACCTCCGCCGTCGGCGTGGACCAGCGCACGGTCGAGCACTCGACCTACGAGATGCTGACCGGCGACGTCGCCCTCGAAGAGGCGGTCCTCCCGACCGAGATGCCGTTCCTCGACGTCGTCCCGAGCCACATCAACCTCGTCGGGGCCGAGATCGAGATGATCGACCTGATGGAGCGCGAGCGCGTGCTCAAGCGCGCCATCAAAGGCGCGCGCCGGAAGTACGACTTCGTGGTGATCGACTGCCCGCCGTCGCTCGGGCTGCTCACGCTCAACGCGCTCACCGCGGCGGACTCGGTCGCCATTCCGGTGCAGTGCGAGTACTTCGCGCTCGAGGGGCTCGGGCAGCTCCTGAACACGATCAAGATCGTCCGGCAGCACCTCAACCCGCACCTCGAGATCGAGGGCGTTCTCCTGACGATGTACGACACGCGGCTGCGCCTCTCGAAGCAGGTCGCCGCCGAGGTCCGGCGCTACTTCGGCGAGAAGGTCTTCAAGACGGTCATCCAGCGGAACGTCCGCCTCAGCGAGGCCCCGAGCTTCGGCAAGCCGGTGCTGCTCTACGAGGCCACCAGCATGGGGGCGCGCAACTACATCGGCCTCGCCCGCGAGGTCATCGACGCCAACCGCGCCTACCTCCTCGCGCAGCGCGCCGACCCCGCGAGCGGCCCGGTTGCCGCCGGCCTCCGCGCCGGCAACGGGCTCCACGCCGGCCCCGTCGCGGAGGCGGTGCCCGCTACGGTGCCCACCACGGTGCCCGCACCCGACGCTCACTAACGCCCTTCCCCCTCACGGCTCACCTCTACCTTCATGGCGACGAAGAAAGCAGCGCTCGGTAAGGGCCTCAACGCGCTGATCCCGTCCATCCCCGAACGGGCCGACGACGCCGCGCCCGCGCCCGAGAGCGGCGTCGGCCAGACGCGGCTCTACAACTTCGAGGACCGCGTCCGCCTCCTCGGGCGCGTCGCCGAGCTCGACCTCGAGGCGATCCGCCCGAACCCGTACCAGCCGCGCCAGGACTTCGACGCCGACGCGCTCGACGAGCTCGCCGAGTCGATCCGCCAGCTCGGCATCATCCAGCCGATCACGGTCCGCGCCCTCGGCGAGGGGCGCTTCGAGATCATCTCGGGCGAGCGCCGCCTCCGGGCCGCGCGCATCGCCGGGCTGGGCCGCGTCCCGGCCTACGTCCGCGAGGCCGACACCGAGGCGATGCTCGAGATGGCGATCGTCGAGAACATCCAGCGCGCTGACCTCAACCCGGTCGAGGTCGCCCTCGGCTACCACCGGCTGATGGAGGAGTGTGGGCTGACGCAGGAGGTGGTCGCGAGGAAGGTCGGCAAGAACCGCTCGACGGTGGCGAACTCGCTGCGGCTGCTGCGCCTCCCGCCGCCGGTCCTGGCCTCGCTGCGCGACGGCACGCTCACCGGCGGCCACGCCCGGATGCTGGTCTCGGTCGAGGACCCCGACGCCCAGCTTCAGCTCTACCACAAGATCGTCGACGACGCGCTGTCGGTGCGCCAGGTCGAGGCCCTCGTCCGCGACTACCGCACGCGGCTCGAGGCCGCGCCCGCCGCCCGGGCCGCCGGCGAAGCCGCCGAGGCCGTCACCGCCCCGAGCCGCGACGCGCTCCAGATCGAGCAGTTCACCGACACGCTCCGCGACCGGCTCAGCACCCAGGTCGCCATCCGGCACCGGACCGACGGCGCGGGCAAGATCGAGATCGCGTACTACTCGCAGGACGACCTGGAGCGGGTCCTTGACCTGCTGCTCTAGGAGGAGCGGAAGCGTGGAGGAGCCGAAGAGCGGAAGAGGGCCTGGAACCAGCGCCCAGCCGGGAACCAGCGCCCGGCCGGGAAGCGCCGCCGGACCGGGAAGCGCCGCCGGGCTGGGCTCGGCCCTCTCGGTCGTGCTCCTCATCCCGCTCTTTTCCGCCCTGTGGGCAGCCCCGGCCCGCGCACAGCCGGACACGACCGGCGCGGTGCCCGCAGCCGAGACCGCACCCGAGCGGTCGCTCCCCTCGCCGGGCACGGCGCTGCGGCGGAGCCTGATCGTCCCCGGTTGGGGCCAGCTCTCGAACCGGGACTACGTCAAGCTCCCGGTGGTGGCGGCGGGCGTAGGCGGAGCCCTAGTGCTCGCCGTGCTCTACAACGACCGGACGGTGCTCTACCGCCGCGCCGCGCTCTACGCTGACGGCGAGGGGCTCACGCCCGACGCCACGCCGAACCCCGATAACCCGAACGCCGCGTTCGTCGACGAGTGGCTAGAGGCCGGCAGCTTTCCGGCCCCCGTCAACCGCGCCTTCCGCGACGCGAGCCGCCGCAACCGCGACTTCTCGATCCTGCTCGGCACGCTCGCCTACGCGCTCCAGGCGCTCGACGCTTACGTCAGCGCCCACCTCGCGGGCTTCGACGTGGGCGAGGACCTGTCGCTCCGCCTCGTCCCCTCGCCCACAGGCGCGGCGGCGACGCTGCGCTGGAAGTTTTAAAGGGCGTTGAGCTTCAGGGGATCGGGGCGAAGGCCCCGCGCGCCTGCGACTCCCCTCCCTCAACGCCCTCTGAGGACCGAGCCGGTTAGTGTGTGGTGGTTCGGCGGGGGGAATGGGAGAGGGGTCGCCTCAAGCAATCACGCACGGAGCAAGCGGATTCGGTAGCAGACTCCGTATGAGTGAGCCGGTCTCTGAGCCCGGCTGAGCGCTCAGCCGGGCTTCCTGCCCTCCATCAGCAGCGTGTGCGGCGTCTCGGGCGTCGGCTCCCACTCGACGCCCATCACCTGGGCGTCGAAGACCTCGGGGTAGCTCGTCTCGCGGCACGGGTGGACCTGGCGGAGGTCCACGAACCCGGCGCGGTGGGCGACCTCTTCGAGGTACGAGGGCGTCAGGATCGTCAGGTGCTCCTGCCGGCAGAAGATGAAGTTCTCGAACTTGCCGCCGATGCTCTCGCGTGCGTCGGGGAATCCGTCGAACCAGTCGGCGTCGCCCTCGACGTACTTGCGAATCGCCATGTCGCCGTTCGGGCCGCCGACGCGGAAGACGCCGCCGGGCTTGAGGCAGCGGTACATCTCGCGGAAGTGCGCGTTCAGGTCCGGCAGGTGCTCGATGACGTGGTGCGAGTAGATGGCATCGACCGAGGCGTCGCGCATCGGGATGCCGTCGATGAGGTTGGCCCACACGTCGCACTTCCCGGTGAAGGTGTTGGCGTCGATGTTGACCCAGCCGTCGAGGTAGTGCTGCTGCCCCGGCCCGAGGTGCGCCCTCACCTTCCCGCTCTTCGGTGCCCGGAGGGCCTTGTAAAGGCTCCCGTTGACCTTCATTACGGGTCCGGAGACGGAGTAGAACAGGGACTTCATCTTGCGAGACATCATAGCGGTTCGGGGGTTGGTGTCTAGCCGGTTGGACCGGCAAGGCCCTGCGCCGTGCGGGGCCGGGAGGGGGAGCGTGGGGGTCAGGGCGAAAATAGCACCGACCACACGCACCGACAATCAGGCGGCGGGGATGTCGCCCGGCGGCAGCTGCGAAGGCCGGGAGCTTCTGTCCGAGGTCGGGCATAGACTAGGCGGTGTCTGGATATTCAGTCTGGTGCCGAGCACGAGCAGATGTCTTCGCTTCACAAGGCGCGCGAAGCAGCCGTAGCACCGCTACGGCGATGCAGCACCACGCTGTGAGCGAAGGCAGATGCCGTGTGCAGGCCGGAAGTGGATTTTCCAAACACAGCCTAGTGCAGGATCAAGGGGTCTTCTGCGGTTCGGGACGGCGAGGAGGGCATCGAGGGACGAAGGGGGTCCATCTCCCTTCCCTCCACTTCTCCCCTCCCTCCACGCCTCCGATTCCCTCGATTCCGTCGCGCTCGCTCGGCACGAGGCGTCTCCGGTTCAGAAAGCAGCAGACCGCCTGCCGAGGCACCAAAGCCGCTTCTTGCGCCTCTCCCCTCACCACGCTTGGCTCACTTCGTCTACGCACTCAACGGGCAGGGGCGCGGCCACACGTCGCGGTCGCTCGCCGTGGCGGAGGAGCTGCGGCGGCGCGGGCACGCCGTCACGTTCTGCTGCGGCGGCGCGGCGGCGCAGCGGCTGCGGCGGCGGGGCGAGGCCGTCCTGGCGGTCCCGGCACCGCACGAGGTGGTCCGAGCCAACCGCGTCCGGCTCCTCGCCTCGGCGTGGCGGAACGGGCCGCTCGCGCTCCGGCTGCCCGAGACCGCGGAGCGCCTCGCCGAAAGGGTGAGCGAGCTACAGGCGGACCTCGTCGTGTCGGACTTCGAGCCGTTCGCGCCGCGCGCCGCGCGGCTCCTCGGGCTGCCTGCCGTCGCCCTCGACCGGCAGCACGTCCTGACCGAGGCGCGCGCCCCGGTCCCCGTGCGGCACGCCGCGTCGGCGGCGCTGACGCGCCTCGGCGTGCGCCTGATGGCTCCGCGCTCGCTCTTCGCCCGCCTCCTCGTCCCTGCGTTCGCGCCGCTGCCGCTCCGCGCCGGCAGCCGCGCCGAGCTGCTCCCGCCGATCCTCCGCTCGGACGTGCTCGGCGCAGCGCCCTCCGACACGGGGAGGGTGCTGGTCTACGTCAACCACCCGGCGGGGTCCGAGCCGCTGCTCCGCGCGCTCGGCGAGGCCGCCGCCGACTTCGCCGTCTACAACGTCCCTCGGCCGCCGGACCCGGGGCGCTACCCCAACCTCACCTTCGAGCCCCCCTCGCGGGACGGGTTCGTCCGCGACCTCGCGGCGTGCCGCGCCGTGGTCTGCACCGCCGGGTTCACGCTGCTCTCCGAGGCGCTCTGGCTGGGCAAGCCCGTCCTCGCCCTCCCGAACCGGGGGTTCTTCGAGCAGACCTTCAACGCGCTGGCGCTCGAGCGCTCGGGGCGCGGCCAAGCCGCCTTCGGCGCGGTCTCGGCGCGCCGGCTGGATTCCTTCCTCCGCAGGCCCCCGCAGGGGTGCCCCGGCGGCCCCGTGGGGAACTCGCTCGCGGCAGACCGCATCGAAGCCGTTTTGGTGCACCGGCGAAGCCGGGCCGCGCCGACCGGAAACGCGGCCTTCCGGGCTGGTTCGGCCACATAACACCCTTTCACTGTATCTTGCCCGGTCCGCCCGTCACCCCGCCGTAGCTTGTGCAGGTTTCGCGGACGAGACCCCCAAGCGACCTGGAGAGCGCCTATGACGTTGCCCGACTTTACGAAGCGTCTCACGCCGTCCGCCGACGCCTCCTCGCCCCCGAGCAGCGGTCGCCCGATCTTCGCCAAGACGCGCCGGTTCTTCGAGCCCGAGGGCGACTACGCGCTCGTCAAAGGGGCGGACCTCTACCCCTACTTCCGCCCGATCTCCGTCGCCGAGGGCACGCGCGCCGTCATCCGCGGGCGCAAGGTCATCATGGCCGGGTCGAACAACTACCTCGGGCTGACGAACCACCCGCGCGTCGTCGAGGCCGCGCAGCGGGCGATCGCCGAGTACGGCACGGGCTGCACCGGCAGCCGCTTCCTCAACGGCACGCTCGACCTCCACCTCGAGCTCGAGCACCGGCTCGCGGCCTTCATGGGCAAGGAGAACTGCGTCCTCTTCTCGACGGGCTACATGACGAACCAGGGCGTCATCCAGAGCCTCGCCGGCAAGGGCGACCTCGTCTTCAGCGACAAGGACAACCACGCCTGCATCGTCGCCGGCACCCAGACCAGCCTCGCCGAGACCGTTCGCTACCGGCACGACAACGTCCGCCACCTCGAACGGCTCCTCGAGAAGTATGACGAGGAGCGCCCCGAGGCCGGCAAGCTCATCGTCTCCGACGGTGTGTTCTCGATGAACGGCAAGCTCGCCAAAATCCCCGAGCTGCTCGCCCTCGCCAACGAGTTCGACGCGGCCCTCGTGATCGACGACGCCCACGCCATCGGGGTCGTCGGGGAGGGCGGGCGCGGGTCGGCGGACACGTTCGGGCTGCGCGGCGAGATCGACCTCATCACGGGGACCTTCTCGAAGAGCTTCGCCTCGCTGGGCGGCTTCGTCGTCGGCAGCAACCGGGTCACCGAGTACATCCGCCACTCGGCGAGCACCCACATCTTCAGCGCCTCGATGCCGGCGGCGAACGTGGCGACGGTCCTCGCCTGCCTCGACATCCTGGAGGAGGAGCCGGAGCGCCTCGGACGGCTCGACGAGATTTCGGAGTACATGCGCGCGGGCTTCCGCACGCTCGGCTTCGACGTGTGGACGAGCCAGACGCCGATCATCCCGGTCGTGGTGGGCGACATGATGACGTGCTTCCAGTTCTGGAAGGACCTGCTCGAGGAGGGCGTCTTCGTCAACGCGGTGGTCCCGCCGGCCGTCCCGAAGGGGCAGTCGCTGATGCGGACGAGCTACATGGCGACGCACACGAACGAGGAGCTGGACTTCATCCTCGACGCCTTCCGCCGCGTCGGGCAGCGGCACGGCGTGATCGGCCCCGGCGGGCAGCCCGGGCCGAACGGCCACGCCGCGAACGGCCATCAAGACTGAGCCCGCCATGAACGAGGCCGCGGCTGCTCCCACTCGCGTCTCCGTTCGGACCGCTACCTCAGGCAAGGACCGGAGTCGGTTCCTCGACTTCCCGTACCGGCACTATGCCGGGCACCCGTTCTGGGTGGCCCCGCTGCGCGTGGACCAGGCGAAGGCGCTCGACGAGAGGAAGAACCCGTTCTTCGAGCACGGCGAGATCGGCCTCTTCCTGGCCGAGGACAGCGAGGGCGAGGTCGTCGGGCGGGTCGCGGCGATCGTCAACGGGATGCACCTCCGGAAGTACGACGACGCGACCGGCTTCTTCGGGTTCTTCGAGTGCGTCGAGGACTACGGCGTGGCCGAGGCGCTCCTCGACGCGGCGGTGGGCTGGCTGCGCGCGCGCGGGATGCGCGCCGTGCGCGGCCCGACGAACCCCTCGATGAACGACACCGCCGGCCTCCTCGTCGATGGGTTCGACCGCGAGCCGGCGGTCCTGATGCCGTACAACCCGCCGTACTACGTCGATTTCCTGAGGCGCTACGGGTTCGAGACGGCGATGACGATGTGGGCGTACTACGTCCACGAGGCGTACGTCCGGAAGGACAAGCTCCGGCGCGGGGCCGAGCTCGTGCTCCGGCGCAACCCCGGCCTCCGCCTGCGGATGATCGACATGAGCCGCTACCTCGACGACGCGCTCGTCGCGATGCGGATCTACAACGAGGCGTGGTCGCAGAACTGGGGCCACGTCCCGATGACCGAGCGCGAGTTCGAGCACCTCGCCGCCGACCTCAAGCAGATCGTCGAGCCGGACCTGGTCTACTTCCTCGAGCTCGAAGGACCCGGCGCGGTCCCGGAACCGGTCGCCTTCGTGGCCTCGATCCCGAACATGAACCAGGTGCTCAAGCACGTCCCGAGCGGTCGGCTCTTCCCGCTCGGGCTGCCGAGCCTCCTGGCCCGCGCCAAGCTCGGCGCGATCTACGAAATCCGGATGCCGTTCATGGGCGTCCTCCCCGCCTACCACGGGCGCGGCTTCGACGCCGTCCTCATCGACGCCACGATCCGGCGCGGCATCGAGAAGGGCTACGACGCCTGCGAGATGAGCTGGGTGCTCGACGTGAACACGCCGCTCGTCAACTCGCTCGACAAGATGGGCGCGGTGCGCGACAAGGAATACGCGATGATGGAGCTAGCCCTCGGGGGGTCGGAGGACTGAGCCCCCGGCCTCTTCCCTCCCCCGGTCTTCCCGTCCCTGGTTCCCCGATGGCTCGCCCCCACTTCGTCTATTTCGACCTGGACGACACGCTGCTCGACCACCGGGCGGCGGAGCGGGCGGCGCTCGCAGACTGCTGCGCGCGGTTCGGGGCGCACTTCGCCGGGCACGACGTGGCGGAGGTTCAGGAGACGTACCACACCCACAACGCTCCGCTGTGGCGGCAGTACGCCGCGGGCGAGATCGGCCGGGAGGCGGTGCAGCGCCTCCGCTTCGAGCGGCTCTGCACCGCCTTCGCGCCGGGCCTCGACCCGGCGGAGCTCGGCGCGGCCTACCTCGACCGCTATGCCGCCCGCTGGCGCTGGACGCCGGGGGCCGAGGCCGCCTTCCACGCCATCGCCGACGCCTTCCCCGTCGGCCTCCTCACGAACGGCTTTGCCGAGGTGCAGCGCGCCAAGCTGGACCGCTTCCCGGCGCTCGGCGAGCGCGCCGCGGCGGTCGTCATCAGCGAAGAGGTCGGGGCGATGAAGCCCAGCCCGGCGATCTTTGCGCACGCCTCCCGGCGGGCGGGCGCTGCGCCCGAGCGCCTCCTCTACGTCGGCGACTCGCTGCACTCGGACGTCGAGGGCGGGCGCGCCGCCGGCTGGCAGGTCGCGTGGTTCCGGGGCGACGGGGACCGGGAGGGCGTGTTCGCCTTCGACGAGTGGCCTGCGCTCGCGGATGCACTCGGGGTGGGTGGACCGGCGTAGGGGTCTGATCAGTCGAGGGGCTGAGCGCAGTGCACGACAAGACTCAAGAGCGGCTTTCTCGCACCTCCCTCTCTCCCGAGTCCGTCCCGCTCAGGCGGGACTCCGGCGCGTTCGGCACGCCTCGGGATGGGCTCTAAGGAAGGCGAGTGGCGGATGGGTGCTCTTGAGCGTGGGCATCAAGGCTGACAGGTTCGCCGAGGCTTCGCACCGAAGGCAGAACGAAGACGGGCAGCGAGGGTTGGGAGGGCAATCCCCCACCCCATGCCCGAGCCTTTCATCCGCTTCGACGATGTCGCCCGGACGTACCGGCGCGGCAGCAGCGAGGTTCACGCGCTCCGAGGCCTCGACCTTGCGCTTCCGCCGCACTCGTTCACGGCGGTCGTCGGGCGGAGCGGGTCGGGGAAGTCGACGCTGATGCACTTGCTGGCGGCGATGGAGCGACCGACGCGAGGCCGGATTACGGTCGGCGAGTGGGCGGTGACGGAGTTGGGCCGCGACGAGCGGGCGCGGTACCGGCGCGAGGTCGTCGGCCTCGTCTTCCAGCGGTTCAACCTGGTCGCGTCGATGGATGCGGTCGGCAACGTCGAGCTTCCGCTCATGCTGGCCGGCGTCGAGGCCGGCGAGCGGCGGCGGCGGGCCGAGGCGATGCTCGACCAGGTCGGGCTCGGCGACCGGCGGACCCACCGGCCGGCCGAGCTGAGCGGCGGCGAGCAGCAGCGCGTCGCCGTCGCCCGCGCGCTCGTCCACGACCCGCCGCTGCTCCTGGCCGACGAGCCGACGGGCAACCTCGACAGCCAGACCGCCGCTGAGATCGTCGGCCTGCTGCACCGAATCCACGACGCCGGGCGCTCCGTCCTCGTCGTCACCCACAACCTCGCCGAGTTTGAGCACGTCGCCGAGCGCGTCGTCCGGCTGAGCGACGGCACCATCGCCGAGGACCGACGGCTCGGGCCGGCGCTCCTCCAGACAGGATAGCCCGTGCGCCTCGCCGACCTCTTCCGCCTGGCCGCCGGCAACCTGCTCCGCAACCGGACGCGCAGCGCGATGACGCTCGTCGGCATCGCGATTGGCGTCGCGGCGCTCTTCGCGCTGCTCTCGTACGGTGCCGGGCTCCAGCGGCTGGCCGACCAGGAGGTGGCGACGCTCGAGCTCTACAACACCTTCCGCGTCACCAGCACCCCGAACCCCGTCAACTCATTCGCCGACGTGTCGGTCCGCGCCGTCGAGGCCGACACGACCGAGCCGGTCGCGCTCACCGACAGCCTGCTCGCCCGGATCGCGGCGGTGCCGGGCGTGCTCGCGGCCTATCCCGAGGTCGCCTTCCCGGTCCGCGTCCGGGCGAACGAGCGCGAGGTGTTCGCCGGGGCCGAGGCCGTCCCGCTCGCCTTCGGCGCGTTCCCGGCCTACCAACCGACCGCCGGCGCGTTCTTCGAGACCGCCGCCGACTCGGCGCTCTTGATCCCGCGCTCGATGGCTGAGCGGCTCGGGTTCGAGCCCGCCGAAGCGGCCGTCGGCCAGACCGTGACGGTGCTGACCGCGACGCTCGACCTCGCCCAGCTCCAGCGGGCGCTGTTCTCGTTCGGGCTCGGGATGCGGAGCCTGCCGATCAAGGAGCAGCCGCACCCCCTGCGCGTGGCGGGCGTGCTCTCGTCCGAGGGCCAGGCGCTCTCCGGCTTCGTCCGCCTGCTCGTCCCACTCGGGCTCGCCGAGACGATGCAGAAGGTGACCTTCTTCTCGACGCTCGACCTGGTCACGCGCGGCCCGGCGACCGGCGGATACTCGGCGGCCCGCGTCCAGATCGAGCGCGAGGACGACTACGCCGCCGTCAAGGCTGCGGTGGAGCGCGAGGGCGTCTACGCAACCGGCTTCCGCGAGCAGTTCGCCCAGCTCGACCGGCTCTTCGCGATCATGAACGGGACGCTCGCCATCGTCGGCCTGATCGCGCTCCTGGTCGCCACGATTGGGATTGCCAACACGATGACGATGAACGTGGTCGAGCGGACGCGCGAGATCGGGGTGATGAAGGCGATTGGCGGCGAGGACTCCGCGGTGCAGCGGCTGTTCGTCGCCGAGAGCCTGCTGCTCGGGCTCGCCGGGACGGTCTTCGGGCTGGCCTTCGGCTGGCTTGTGACGGAAGCCCTTGGCGCGGGCGTCGTCGCCTACCTCGACCGTATCGGCGTGCCGCCGGTCGATCTGTTCCACACGCCCTTCGTCGTCGTCGTCGGGATTGGGGCGGTCACCCTCTTGGTGAGCGTGCTGGCCGGGTTTCTCCCTGCCCGCCGCGCCGCGCGCATCGAGCCCATCGAAGCGCTCCGCCACGTCTAACCGAAGGCCTCAGCCCTCTGCTTGCTCGCCTTCGTGCCTGGCGAGGGCCGCGTCGAGGCTGGCCTGGAGCGTCGGGTAGGCCGTGTCGAACATCGCCTGCACCCGCTCGGGGTCGCGGACGCCGAGGCCGATGGCGCGGCTCCGGCACGCGCGCCACGTCGCCTTGCGGAGGCCCCAGCGCTCGACCGAGTACGAGGTCACCGAGCGCCCGTCCCCGCCGACCCAGTTGGCCTCGATGTAGGGCGTGCCGCTCTTGAAGGCGAGGCGGACGCCCGCCACGCCGGAGGTGCTGCGCTTCTGCGCCCGGCGCTCGACCGCCCCGTTGGCCGTGGGCCGCTCGGCGAGCAGCTTGTCGCGGTGCTCCACCGCCAGGGCGAGGGCGGCCTCCCGGCCGCCGTACTTCCGGTCGGCGAAGAACTTGGTCTTGCGCTCGCCGAGGTGGCTGACGCGGACCTGCCAGCCGTGCGTGGAGCTCCGGCGCGTGCCGTCCTCGGACGGCTCGATGTCGATGCGGACGACGTGATGGTGGTCGGACATGGTGGGGGGGTTATCGTTTGAACCAGGTGAGACGCGGTAGCGGTTTGGTGACGCGTGGCTCCTCGACGGTGGCGCTCGGCCTCACGCACTCTGCCCCACGCTTACCGGAGCGTGAGCCGGTCCGGGTCGGGTACGACGGTGTCGAGCACGCGGGCGGAGGAGAGCACGCCGGGCATCCCCGCGCCGGGGTGCGTCCCGGCTCCGACGAGGTACAGCCCCTCGACGTCTTCGCTCCGGTTGTGCGGGCGGAAGTAGGCGCTCTGCCGGAGCACCGGCTCGAAGGAGAACGCCGCGCCCTTGACCGAGAGGTAGTCGTCGAGGAAGCCCTGCGGGGTCAGCGTTCGGCTGACCGTGAGGTGCTTGCCGAGGCCGGGCAGCACCGTCGCGGCGAGGCTGTCCTCCACCGCCTGCCGGTAGCGCTCGGCCTCGGCGCTCCAGTCGGTGCCGCTGTCCAGGTGCGGGACGGGGCTGAGGACGTAGAAGGCGTCGTGACCGGGCGGGGCCATCGCCGGGTCGGTGGCGGTCGGGCGGTGGAGGTAGAGCGAGAAGTCGTCGGCGAGGCGGTGGTGGTGGAAGATGTCGTCGAGGAGTTCGCGGTAGCGCGAGCCGAGCAGGATCGTGTGGTGCGCCACGTCGCCGTACTGCTTGTCCGTCCCGAAGTACCACACGAAGAGGCTCATCGAGAGGCGCGCGCGGTCGAGCTTCGCGTCGCTCCACGTCGGGCGGTGCTCCGGGGCGACGAGGTGGCGGTAGGTCCACGCCGCGTCGGCGTTCGAGACCACGAGGTCGGCGGCGACGTGCTCGCCCGGCCCAAGCCGAATACCCGCGACGCGACGCCGAGACCCATCGGCCTCGACCGTGATCTCCTCGACCGTCTCGCCGAACCGGAACTGCCCGCCGAGGTCTTCCACCAGATCGGCGATGCCGCGGACGAGCGCGCCGGTCCCGCCGAGCGCGTACCACACCCCCCACTTCCGCTCGAGGAACGCGATCAGCGTGTAGATGCTCGTTGTCGAGAACGGGTTGCCGCCGACGAGGAGCGGGTGGAAGCTGAAGACCTGCCGCAGGCGCTCGTCTCGGATGTATTTCGAGACCAGCCCGTAGACCGTCCGGTGGCTCTCGAGCGCCGCCATCGCCGGGGCGATGCGCGCCATGTCGGTGGGGCGCGAGAACGAGACGTGCCCCAGCTCCTCGAAGCCGACGGCGTAGATGGCCTCGCTCTTTCGGAGGAAGCGCTCGTAGCCCCCCACGTCGTCCGGGCTGAACCGGGCGATCTCGCGGCGCATCGCCTCCGCGTCGCCGGTGTAGTCGAACACCGCGCCGTCGTCGAAGCGGATGCGGTAGAACGGCGAGACCGGGACGAGCGTCACGTCGTCCGACAGGTGCCTCCCGGCCAGCTTCCACAGCTCGTCGAAGAGGAACGGCGCGGTGATGAGCGTCGGCCCGGCGTCGAAGGTGTAGGTTCCGGCGTCGGTCGTCTCGCGGAAGACGCGCGCGCGCCCGCCGGGCTGACCGAGCCGGTCGACGACCGTCACGCGGTAGCCGCGCACCAGCAGCCGCACCGCCGCCGCCAGCCCACCGAACCCTGCGCCGACGACCGCGACGTGCGGCGCGTCGGGGCGCACCGGGACCGGCGCGGTGCGCGTGTTCAGCCGGGCGTCGGAGCGCCGGGCGAGGCGGGCAAGAAGGCTCATCGACCGTTTGCTTTCATTCCTTAGTGAAAGTTACGAAAGCCGTGCGCCACCGGTGTGTCACGTCGTTCAAACTTTTCGTTTAGAAACCGAGGGTAACGCCCTGCCCACGCCTTTCAGATGGCCTCTCCCCGCCCGATACTCCAGACGTATGCTATGCCTCGCACCGTCTGCTCTGCCATGCGCTTCCTTCTGCTCGCTCTCCTCCTGCCCCTCGCCGCCTCGGCGCAGAACACCGGCAAGCTTGCCGGCCGCGTCGTGGACGACCTCGGCGACCCGCTGCCTGGCGCCAGCGTCATCATCGAAGGCACCGACCTCGGAGCCGCGACCGACATCGACGGCAACTACTTCGTCATCGGCATCCCCGTCGGGGTCTTCGACGTGACGGCCTCGTTCGTGGGCTACGAGCCGGATACCGTCGAGGGCATTCAGGTTTCAGTCGGCTACACGCCGAGCAGAATTTTGAACTAGGCTCCGAACTGAAGGCTAAGCGGGCATCGTGTATTCCCGACTCCAGCTACCGCCCCGAAGACTTGTCATGGCAGTCCGACCGAATGCCCCCACTCTACGATGTTGCCGATGCGTATGGACTCGATGCGCTCCAAGAGCGTTCGTCCGGCCCTCGTGAAGCTCGCCTATGGTTTCTGGGTTGGTGGCCTCCATGGCGATTTATCCGTATGGTGGAGACCCCCGATGGGTTCGAAGGTGAACTCGGCGTCGGCTGGTCCCTCCTCTACCGCTACGCTGACGACGAGAGCCTACGCTATAACCGTGAGCACGGAGCGGCTTGGCGTGAGTCCAATCCATTGAGGCAAGGTCCACGAGGCGAGGCGTGTGAGGCTGTGCTCACTGCTGAACCGGACTGGCCTGCGATCTTCCGCGAGCTAGAAGAAGCAAACCTCTGGACACTCCCGGATGAAACTGCTCTTCCGAACCCCTTAGAGAGTTGCGGTATTTTCAGCGTACGCCTAGATGGCTGGACCCTCGTCGTCGAGGTGTTTGACGGCTCGGATTATCGGGCGTATAACTACTGGAGCCCTGACGCTGATTCTGCCTGGTCGGAGGAACGACAAGCTGCTCGCATCGGAGACGTATGGTTCAGCCTCCTCAAGCTGTTCTCGGCACCAGACTAATCTCAGCCTGGAAACCGCTCGCGGAGTTTGCCGAGCGGGTCGCCGCCGAACTTAGCGAAGACGAGAGCGCTGGAGAAGTGAGCACGCTCAGAGCCGTCCGCCAAAGACGGCGCTAGGCCACGGGAGGGTCCCCCACAACCCGAAGCCTTCCAGATCTGGGCGTACGAAGAGTGTCGCGCCGAGGCGCATGAGCGACCCGTCATCGGTGTGAAAGCGCATGCCCAGGAACAGCCCCGGCCAGAGCCCCTCGTCGAACGGAAAGCTCGATTCCAGGAAGCCGGTGGCCGAGAGCCCTACCTCCGGACGGTACGTTCCCTCACCAGGCACGAAACTCACTCCGACGACGACCGCGCTCGGCAGGATTCCAGCCCCACCGCGCACGACAACGTTGCGCCACGGTCTATGTTCGAGGTTGAGCGAGAGGACAACGCCCGAGCCGAATAAGTCGGCATAGACGTAGACCTCCCCTACTGAGGGGGTTGCGCGGGTCGTGTCTACCGGCTGCTCCGCGGGTTGGGCTACCGCCGAGCCGAGCGTGCAGAGTGCGGCGAGGCGTGCCGCGCGGAGACCGAGTCGGAAGGGACTCATTGCCCGAACCGCCCGCGGAGTTCGTCGAGGGAGTCGCCGCCGAACTTTTCCAGGACAGCACAGGCGAGGACCCAGGCGACGGTGGCTTCGGCGACGGTGCTGGCAGCGGGGACGCTGGTCACGTCGCTCCGCTCGTAGCGCGTCGGCTGCGCCTCACCGGTGGCGATGTCGACCGAGCCGAGCGGGCGGATGAGCGTCGGGATCGGCTTCATCGTGCCGCGCACGACGACGGGCATCCCGTTCGTGACGCCGCCCTCGATCCCGCCGGCGTGGTTGCTCGCCCGTCGGTAGTGCCCGTCCTCGCGCGTGATCGGGTCGTGGAACCCCGAGCCGGGGCGCGAGCCGCCCTCGAAGCCGTCGCCGATCTCGACGGCTTTCTGGCCCTGAACCGAGAGGATGGCCTGCCCGAGCTGTCCGTCGAGCCGCCGGTCCCAGTGGACGTAGGAGCCCAGCCCAGGCGGGACGCCGGTGGCGACGACCTCGTACACGCCGCCGAGCGAGTCGCCCGCCTGCTTGGCGGCCTTGATGTGCTCGACGCACCGCGCCGAACGCTCGGCGTCGAGCATCCGCACGGGGCTCCGGTCGGCGGCTTCGTAGAGCGCCCGCGCCCCGCCTTCCTCGACGAGGGCCGCCGCGCGTTCGCGCCAGGCTTCCGGCGACTCGTACCCGACTCCCCCGATGCGGACGACGTGGCTGCCGACCTCGACCCCGAGGTGCCGCAGAAGCTGCCGGGCCACCGTGCAGCAGGCGACCCGCATCGCCGTCTCGCGCGCGCTCGACCGCTCGATCACCGGGCGGATGTCGTCGAAGCGGTACTTCTGAACCCCCACGAGGTCGGCGTGGCCGGGCCGGGGCAGCGTGACTTTTTCGACCCCTTCACCGGTGCCCTCGACGGCCATCACCTCGGGCCACCCGGCGCGGTCTCGGGTGTGCGAGGCGTTGTCCAGCCGGAGCGCGATGGGGCTGCCGAGCGTCTTTCCGAAGCGGATGCCGGAATAGAGGTGCACCCGGTCCTGCTCGATCTTCGCCCGCCCGCCGCGCCCGAACCCGAGCCACCGCCGGGCGAGGTGCGCGTCGATGTCGGCACCGGTGAGCGGCACCCCGGCCGGCACGCCTTCAACGATCCCGACGAGCGCCTCGCCGTGCGACTCGCCCGCCGTGAGATACCGAATCATCGGAGGGTTGAGGGAAGGGGCGATGGAGGGCGTAGGGGGCTCAGCGAATCCTCTCGGGTAGAGACCCGTCTGGCAGCGTCGAGCCGCAGGGCTTCGCGGCTACAGCGTGCCGAGGGCGGACCACCGAGGCGTCGGGGCAGCCGGCCGGTCCTCCGATCTTCGAGTTCCGCGACGGCTAGTTCCCCGACGGCTCACCGCTCGGCGTAGGCCGGGGATTCGAGGTCGTAGTAAGCCGTGACGCCGTCGGCGCGGCGGACGCGGACGAGGGCGGTGCCCCCGGCGGCGGCGATCGTGTCGAGCGCAGTCGAGGCCTCGCCGGCGGAGGCGACGGCGTCGCCTTCCACGGCCGTCAGGACGGCTCCGGTGGGCAGCCCGTCGGCGGAGGCGACGCTGCCCTGGCGGACGAACGCGACGTAGGCCCCGCCGTCGAGGCCGTAGGCCGTGCGCTCGGCCTCGGTCAGGTCCCGCAGCCCGACGCCCCAGGCGTCGAGCTCGTAGAGGCTGAGGTCGTCCGGCACCGGCTCGGGGACGGTGGGCTCGGGGTCGAGGAGCTGCCCCCGGTCGCCGATCTCGGCGATCCAGGACTGGAGCGCGTCGTTGTCGCGCCCGATGAGGCGGGCGTCGAGGTCGCGGCGGTCGCCGCCGCGCCAGACGCTCAGGAGGATGTCGTCGTTGGGCCGCTGGAGCGCGATCGCGCTCTGGAACTGGTTCGGGGCGTCGATCTCCTGGCCGTTGATGGCGAGCAGCACGTCGCCCGAGCGGACCCCGGCGCGCTCGGCGGCTCCGTCGTCGGCGACGTTCGAGACGAGGACGCCGGCGACGCGGTCCAGGCCGAGGCGCTCGGCGTCGGCGGCGGTGACGGCGCGGATCTCGACGCCGAGGTAGCCGCGCTGCACCTCGCCGAAGGCGATCAGGTCGGTCGCTACGCGCGTCATCAGGTTGGCCGGGACGGCGAAGCCGTAGCCCTCGTAGGACCCGCTCTCGGTGGCGATCGCGGTGGCGATGCCGACGAGCTCGCCGCGCAGGTTGACGAGCGCGCCGCCGGAGTTGCCGGGGTTGATCGCGGCGTCGGTCTGGATGAAGTCCTCGATGCGGAAGTCGTCCTCGATGATGTCCACCTGCCGCCCGAGCGCGCTGACGATGCCCGAGGTCACGGTCGAGGTCAGCCGGAACGGGTTGCCCACCGCGAGCACCCACTCGCCGACCTCGAGCAGGTCCGAGTCGCCGAGCACGACGACGGGCAGGTCCGCCCCCTCGGCCTCGGGCATGTGGACCACCGCGAGGTCCGTCGTCGGGTCCACGCCGACGACCTCGGCGTCGAACTCGCGCTTGTCGCCGAGGAGCACCCGGATGCGCGAGGCGCTGTCGATGACGTGGGCGTTCGTGACGACGTAGCCCGCCGGCGAGATGATGACGCCGCTGCCGGCGCTCCGGCGGTAGCGGCGAGGCTGGATGAACGGGTGCCACTCCTCGAACTCCGGGTCGTCGCGCCCGCCGCGCCGGTCCGCCGGCGTCTCGACCTCGATGAAGACGACGGTCGGCGTGACGCGGCTCGCGACGCCCTTGAACAGCTCGTTGAGCGAGGTCAGCTCGGGGAGGGCCTCGGGCGGCGGCGGGTCCTGGTCGCCGATCCGCACCGGCTCGGCCACGGCGGGGCGCGCCGCCGACAGCGCGTCCTCGGCGCGCTCCGGGACCGGAGCGGAGGGCCGCACGACCGACACGAGGAAGGCCCCGAGCGCGACGCCTACGGCGAGCACGCCGAGGCCAATGATGACACTTCGCTTATCCATGTGGCGCTGAAAAGTGGAGCACAAAGCCGGAGGCAACCGAGCCTCTGCCGCGAGCCCTGCCGCGAGCACTGCCGCGAGCGCTGCCGGTCGCCTGCAAGGACCCGGCACGGGGGCCAATTGTTTCGCGCGCTCAAGCGCGGACGAGCGGAGGCCAGGAAGAGCGGAGGGTTTCCGAACCCGCCGCCGAGCCTATCTTCCCCGCTCCCGTTCGTCTCCGCTTCGGTTCGTCCCCGCTTCGGCTCGTTCATGCCTCCTCCTCCGCCCCGCGTCCTCTTTGCCCTCGTCGGCGACGTGCGGGCGTCGTCGCGGGCGCTGCGGCAGCTTCGGGCCCTCGCCGAGATGGGCGTCGAGGTGGACGTGCTGACGTTCGGCCCGCCGCCGGAGCCGGGCGAAGTGGCCCCCGCGGTCCGGCTCCACGCGCTCCCCCGGCCGGGCGGGCAGGGGCCGCTGTTCTTCAGGCGGTGCCACGGCCTCTTCCGCGGCGAGGCGCTGAAGTGCCCGGCGGCGGTCTACCACGCGAGCGACCTTTACGTCCTCCCCGCCCTCGCGGCGGCGGCCCGCCGGCACGGCGCGAGGCTCCTCCTCGACGCCCGCGAGCTCTACCCCCACGTCGACGCCACGGCTGGAAAACCGTGGGCGCGGCGCGTGTGGACCGCGCTCGAACGGCGCTACCTCCCGCGCACCGACGCTGTGCTCACCGTCAACGACAGCATCGCCGACCGGATGGCCGAGACCTACGGGATCGACCGCCCCGTGGTGACGCACAACGTCCCGGAGCCCCAAGCGGTGCCGCGCACCGACGCGCTGCGAGACCTTCTCGGGATTCCCGCTGACCGGAAGATCGTGCTCTACCAGGGGCTCGTCCGCGTCGGGCGCGGGCTGCGCCGCCTCGTCGAGGCCATGCGAGACGTGCCCGACGCCCACCTCGTCGTGATCGGCGACGGGCCGAACAAGCACGTCGTCGTCGCCCACGCGAGCCGCCACCTGACGGGCCGCGCCCACTTCCTCCCGCACACCCCGCCCGGCGACCTGCTCCGGCTGACGGCCTCCGCCGACCTCGGCGTCCACGTCCCGCCGCCGGTCACGCTCAGCGTCGAGCTCGCGCTGCCGAACAAGCTCTTCGAGTACCTCACGGCGGGCCTGCCGGTGGTGGTCTCCGACTTTCCCGAGATGCGCCGCGCGGTCGAGGACTTCGACGTCGGCTTGGTCGTGGACCCCCTCGACACCCAGGCCATCGGCGCGGCCATCCGCCGGGCGCTCGCGGACGACGACGCCCGGCAGCGCTGGCAGGCGGGCCTCCCGAGCGTGTTCGAGACCTACAGCCCGGAGGTCTCGAAGGAGCGCCTCCAGGAGGTCTACCGCGGCCTACTCAGCGGCCTGCTCACCGAGGCCGAATCGGGACGCTGACGCCGGTGCGGTCCCAGCGGATGCGGAGGTCGGCCCCGCCGGCGGCCGGCACGAAGTCTATCGTGAACGCTGGAACGGACTCGGCGAGGGTTTCCGGTTCGAGGTCCACGGTCAGCACGTCGAGCGTGGGGTCGTACGCGTCGGCGAGGTGCATCCCGAGGGCGAGGTTGAGGTGGAGCGTCCAGCGCTCGGGGCGCGGCGTGGTGAAGAGGCTGTAGACCCCCGGCCCCAGCGCCTCGCCGCCGACCGTCACCGGCGCGGTCACGACGAGCTCGGTGGCGCGGTGCGCGCCCGTCACCCACACCTCGCCCCAGCCGACGAGGCCGCCGAAAATCTGTCGCCCCCGTGCGTACGGCTTGCCGTAGACGACGTGGAGATAGCCGCCGCCCGGCAGCCGCGCCCCGGCTCGGCCGACCGCACTCCCCGGCGGCGGATCGCCCGGATCGACGCGCAGCCCCTCGACGAGAAACGTCTCGGCGGTGGCGTCGGCAGCGCCGTCGGCGGCAGCTTCGTGCTGCGCGGCGGCGGGCAGCGCGAGCGCCAGACCCAGCACGGCGACAGCCAGAAAGCGCAGGGCGTGCATAATCTGATGCGGTTTATAGCTCGAAGCCGACGGCGAGGTAGACGCTGCGGCCGCGCGCGGCGAGGTCGGAGAGCGCGAGGTGCTCGCGGTAGAAGGTGTCGAACAGGTTCTCGACGCCGGCCTGGACCGAGACCGGCCCGGCCGGCTGCCAGCCGAAGCGGAGCGTCAAAACGTTGTAGCCGTCGGTCGGCAGCTCTTCGTAGGCCTCGAAGGCAACGCGGTTCTGGGCGAGCGCCCACCGGCTCTCGGCCTCGGCGAACCACGGCCGCCGGTCGTAGCCGAGCGCGACGACGCCCGACACCGGCGGGATGAGCGGGAGCGGCTCGCCGAACGACACGTTCTGCCCAAGCGTCGCGCTCGCCGAAACCGTCGCCGCCAAGCCGCGCACGAGCCTGCCGAGGCTGGCAAGGGCGCTGACCTCGGCACCGGCCATCCACCCGCGCGCGGCGTTGTCGTAGAGCCGGAACCGGTACGTCGAGCCCGACAGGCCCGGCACGACCTCGCTGTCGGCCACGCCGACGACGACGTTTTGGAGCAGATGCCCGTACGCCGCCGCCTCGACCGCGAGCACATCGCCCGCGTGCGCGAGTCCGACTTCGAGCTGGCGGCTCCGCTCGGGCTTGAGGTCAGGACGGCCGGTGTAGAAGTAGCCGTCGACGTAGTTGTAGACGTAGTGCCCGTACTGTTCCACAATGGTCGGCAGGCGACCGGCATCGGCGAGAGCGACGCGGAGCCGGGTCTGGGGCGAAAGTGCATACGTCGCGGTCGCGCTCACGCTCGGGATGAGCAGCGTCCGGGCGAGGTCGACGGAGCCGTAGCGCGAGGCGAAGATCGAGCGGATCTCGTCGCGGTGGGTGTCGCGCGCCGTCGCGTCGAGCCGAGCCGAGGCCGTGACCGTCCACCGGTCGCCGAGCGGCCGGCGTGCTTCGAGCGCGAGTCCGCCGTTGAGCGCGCGCGCGTCGCCGACGTTGAGGAGATACATGTCGCGGATGCCGGGGAACAGGCTGAACATGAACATGTCGCCGAACTGCCGGACGCGGTGCACGTCGGCCGTGAGGGCGAGGCCGGTCTGGCCGAACGCCCGAGCGGCCTCGGCCTGGCCGCCCCACACGTCGGTGTAGCCCGCCATCGGCATGTACATCCCGCGCATCACGGGGCGCTCCATCACGTCGCGGAAGCGGTCGTCCATCGTGTGCTCGACGCGGTTACGGTAGAGCCTGAGCCCAAGCCGGTCGAGGCCGGGCGCGCGGCCGTCGTAGTCCAGGCTCGCGATCCGCGCCTGGGCGAGCGTGGCGTCCATCAGGAGCGCGGGGTAGCCCACGAGCCAGGCATCGTCGGCGATGACCTGGGCCGAGAGCCGGTGCCCGTCGCCGAGCCGGAGCGCCCCGGCGACCGCGAGGTTGCGCTTTTCGTAGCCCGACGTCGCTATCGGATCTCTCCCGCCCGGCGCGTAGTCGTCGCTGGCCCGGTACGATCCGCTCGCCCGGGCGGCCCACCGCGCGCCGCCGACGTTGGCGGCCCCGCGCACGCGCCGCGCCGCACCCTGACTCTCGACTCCGGTCTCGGCTTCGACCGCGAGCACGCCGAACTCGGGCCGCTCGGTGACGAGGTTGATAGCCCCGCCGATCTGGGAGCCGCGCCCCAGGTCGGTCGCGCCCTTCGATACCTCGACCGCCGCGAGGTTTTCGGGCTCGACGTAGCTCGACGCCGGGTCCATCTTGTCGACGCACGCGCCGTAGACCGGCATCCCGTCCACGGTCAGCGCGACCTGCCCGCCCTGGTAGCCGCGCACGACGGGCTCCCACGCGAAGTTCGCCCGCTGGATCATGCCCACGCCGGAGAGCCGAGCCAAGAGGTCATCGGTCGTCGCCGGTGTCCGGCCCGGTGCCGAGGGGTCGCCCGCCACGGTCCGCTCGCCGGAGACGAGCACGGCGTCGAGCGCGGTGTCCTGCGGCGCGAGGCGCACAACGAGCGGCCCGTCCATCGCCTGGGCCATCGCCACGCGCTCCGGCGCGAAGCCGACCGCCGAGATGAGCAGCTCGGCATCGCCGTGGAGCACGCGGAGGCGGAACAGACCATACACGTCGGCGGCCGTCCCGCGGTCGGTGCCGTCCACGCGGATGCCGGCGAACGGTACGCTCTGGCCCGTCACCGCGTCCACGACGCGACCGGCTACGTCATGGCTCCCGGCGTGCGCGGCATGGTCGGCGTGCTGGGCCGCGGCGGGTAGCCCAAGACCGACGAGGAGGGCGAGAAGAAGCGCGTAGCGGCTCATGGTTCGTAGACGGTGTAGCCCACGAAGCGAAACGGGACGGGGCCGCTGCCGGAGGGCGTGAGGGTGACGGTCATCTCCCAGCCGCCGGACATGATGAAGTCGACCATCCAGCGGTAGCGGCCGCCGTCGGTAGCGAAGTCGTCGTAGGGCGTCGAGTGCCCGTCGCCGCCGCCCATGTCCATATACGGGTAGAGGTCGGCGTCCGCGCCCGCGACGGCCTCGAAGGCGGTGCCGGTCCAGCGGTGCGCCGCCACCTCGAATGGGTTCTCGCCCACGACGGGCCGCGCCGGGTCTACCCACGAAACGAGCAGGTCGCCCTGCTGCTGCATCCACACGTCCGGGCGGGCTTTGACCTCAAAGGTCGCCGTCCCACCTGCACCGTCGAGCGTCTCGACGTCGGCGCTGAGCGTGAACGTCCGGGCCGTGGTGTCGGGCGCGAGGAAAAAGGCCGCGCCCTCGAAGAACCCCTCGGCGTCGGCGCTCGTCGGCGGGGCTTCGACCGGAAGCGCCACGCCCGAAGCCGGGCCTGCCGCCGGCGCAGCGGCGAGGGCGATGCGAGCGTCGGTCACCGCCGCGCCGTTTTCAGCAAGACGCAGGCGGAGCCGGTTGTAGCCCAGGTGCGGCCCGCCCCGGTCGGCAAACAGCTCGACGGCGAGGCCGCCGACCTCGGCCGTACCGACCGGCGCGAAGCCGGTCAGCTCTTCAGGCGGCGCAGGCGGCTGGAGCGCCTGAAAGTCGAAGTCCGCCACGCCGTCGGGGACGCACCCCGCGAGCACGAGCAGAACAAAAAGCACAAAGGGGCGCTTAGTCATGGCATCGGGGATCGGTGGACGGGGGCGGGCTGATCGTCGAGCGTGCGGAGGAACGCGACGAGGTCGGCGCGCTCGGCCTCGCTCAGGCCCAGCGGACCGACCCGGGCGTCCTGCCCCGGCGTGCCGTCGCCGCCCCGGTCGTAGTGCGCGACCACGGCTTGGAGCGTGGCGTGGCGTCCATCGTGGAAATAGGGAGCCGTGCGCGCGACGGCGCGCAGGCTCGGGATGCGGAACGTACCCCGGTCAGCGGAATCGAACGTGATCCGCTCCCGACCGGGGTCTTGATCGGTGACAGCCACGCCGTTGTTGGCGAAGCCCTCGGTCGTCAAGAGCGGCCCGGCGTGGCACGCCTGGCAGTGCGTCTCGAAGAGCCTAAGCCCGCGCTGCTCCGCTGGGCTGAAGGCACCGGCCTCCCCCGTCCGGTGCCGGTCGAAGGCGGTCGGCGCGCTGACGATCGTGCGCTGGAACGCGGCGAGCGCGTAGCTGAGCGTCTGCACGCTCGGGCCGTCGCCGTCGAACGCTTGGGCGAACAGGGCGGGGTACTCCGGGTGCGCGGCCAGGCGCGCGAGCGCGTCCGGCACCGGCAGGTCTAGCTCGTTCGGGTCCTCGAGCGGGACAAGCGCCTGGCTCTCCAGAAACAACGCCCCGCCGTCCCAGAAAAACGAGGTGCGGTAGGCCACGTTCAGCAGGCTCGGCGCGTTCCGCAGCCCCCGCCGCCCCTCGACCCCGACGCTCCGCAGGTGCCCGTCGGTGAAGGCGATCTCGGGCAGGTGGCACGTCCCGCACGACACGGTCCGGTCGGAGGACAGGATCGGGTCGAAGAAGAGCCGCTCGCCGAGGGCGACGCGGTGGGCGAGGAGGGGATTCTGGGGCGGCACCGGCAGCGCCTCGAACCCGGCCGGCACCGCGACCGACACCACCGCCGGACCCTCCGGCCCGGACGCATCGCACCCGGCCACTGCGAAGGCGGCAGCGAGCGCGAGCACCGGGCCGAAGCGTCGCCGCGGCATCGCCTAGTTGGCCTCGACGCCGAGCAGTTCGAACGCGTCGGCGAGGTTGGCCGTGACCGTCTGCACGACCTCGGGGCAGTCGCCGGTCATGCAGAAGCGGTTGAACGGCTCGTCGTAGTCCACACCGTCGAGGAAGCGGGCGTAGTCCACCTGGAGGCGGAGGGTCTGTGCCTCGCCCGCGCCGAGCGCAAACGCCTGGTCGATCTCGACCGGCATCGCATTCGCCGTGCCGCCGAGGTGGAGACGCCAGAACCCGGAGGCCGGGTCGCGCGCGTCGGCCTCGCCGTCGCCGTCCACGTCCCGGTCGTCGACCACGCCGTCGCCGTCGGCGTCGAGCAGCCCGTCGAGTCGGAGGAAGACGTAGCCCGCGTTCCAGTTCCAGTGCATCGAGGGTGTCTGGGGCGCGAGCGGGTGGTCCGCCGGCGCGTCCTCGGGCGCGATCCGGTTGTCGAGTCCGTTGACGCCGAGCGTGAAGCGGAGGCCGCTGTACGCGCCGGCCGGCACCTCGCCGAGGACCGTCTCGGTCCGGCCCTGGTCGCTACGGGCATAGACGTAGCGCTCGGTGACGGTGTGCTGAATCTCGGTCTCGTCGTCCTGCCGAGCCCGAACGGTGATGGCCTCGCCGTCGAGCAGCACTTCGGTGCCGTCTTCGCGGAGCAGGGTGATGTCCGACAGGTAAAGGCGGGCCGTTTCGAGGACGCCGGCGCGGCCCTGGACCTGGAGGGCTTCGCCGCCGACGAGCGCGGCTCCGTCGAAGAGCGGTTCAAGGTCGAGGCCGAGCATGGCGGAGTCTTCGGTCGGGTCGTTGGCCTCGCACCCGGCGAGGACGAAGGTGCCGGCGACCGCGAGGGCAGCGAGGCCCGGCCAGCGAGCGGTCCGGGCGAAGGTTGTGCGGATAGCGTAGGTCATGATTTTAGCTGGGCGTTCGTAGCGAAGGAGATACCCCGATGGCATGCACCGGTGCCCACCCGACGTGGGCAGGATGAGGGAGGCCGCACCCAGACGAGGGCGAGGCCGGAACCAGAGGCGCGCGGCGCGTCCGCAAAGGCGGACACACGTTCAGCGGCTGGGCTGAAGGCGAGCGGCGCGCGGGTAGCCCGCGCGCGGCAGTCGGCAGCGCGCTAGGCGGCGCGCGGCGGGTGGAAGACCTGGCCGGCCGGATCGGTGCCGGTGTCGCGCGCAGAGACGGGAGCCCACGCCGTCGGGCGCGCGGTGTGGTCCGGGAGCGGCTGCCCGTCCACGAGGACGGCGGCCACGGCGAGCGCGATCTGCATCGTCGCCTGCCGCTGCTCGCGGTCGCGCTCGCGCTGCTCGCGGAGCTGCTTCGTGAGAAAGCACTTACCGTTGCACTTCGTCTCCGGCACGTCGCGGTTGACGCACAGCGTCTCGATCACGAAGTCCTGCCGTAGCAGAAACGTCCCCTGGACCAGCAGCAAGCCCTGCGTGCTCAGCACGACGGCGAGCACGAGCGCGAGGCGGACGATATAAGCGAGGCGAGGCAGCACAGCTTCTATGATACGACCTTTTTGCGCTGACGCCGTGCCGGTCTACGGCACCACGGCGACGGTCTGGAACGTCGAGTCCACGGCCTCGGGGGTTTCGACCCAGTCGGCGACGAAGACGTTGGTGTCGCGGCTCGGGGTGCGGGTGGCGTTGCGGTTCGAGGCGAAGACGAGCCGGTCGCCGGCGAAGCTGAACATCGGGAAGGCGTCGAACGTGCCGCTGTGGGTGACCTGCTGGAGGCCGCTGCCATCGACGTTCACGAGGAAGAGGTCGAAGAGCCGCCCGCCCTCGGTGTGGTGGTTCGAGGCGAAGATGATCCGCTCGCCGGACGGGTGGAAGAACGGGGCCCAGTTCGCGCCGGGGAGGTCGGTGACGCGGACGGCGTTCTGCCCGTCGGCGTCGGCGACGTAGAGGTCGAGCTGGCTCGGCTCGACGAGGTCCTCGCGGAGGAGGGCGCGGTAGCGCTCGGCGGCGTCGCCCTCGGGGCGGCTGGCCCGCCAGAGGAGCTGGGTGCCGTCGGGCGAGAAGAACGCGCCGCCGTCGTAGCCGAGCGTGTTGGTAAGCTGGATCGTCTCGCTCGTTTCCATGTCGTAGCGCCACAGGTCGAGGTCGCCGGAGCGCGTCGAGGTGAAGACGACGTAGCGCCCGTCGGGGCTGACGGTCGCCTCGGCGTCGTAGCCCTCGCCGCCGATCAGCACCTCGCGGTTCTGCCCGTCAGCATCGGCGGCGTAGATGTCGAAGCTCGGGTAGATGGCCCAGGCGTAGGTGCCGGGCGCGGCCTCGGGCGGTGCCGGGCAGTCGGGGCCCGCGCCGTCGGTGGAGGCGTAGACGATGCGGTCGTCGGGGAAGAAGTAGCCGCAGGTCGTCCGGCCCCGGCCGGAGGAAACGAGCGCGTACTGCGTGCTGTCGCCGAGCGCAGAGCCATCGACGTTCATCACGAACTGCTGGTCGCAGCCCTGGTCGTTGATCTGGTCCCAGTCGCTCTGGAAGATGAGTTGGTCGTCGTCGAAGCTCCAGTACGCCTCGGCGTTGTTGCCGCCGAACGTGAGCTGGCGGATGTTGCGGAGGTGGAGCTCGCCCGCGAACCGGAGCGTGTCGGCAGCGGGATCGTAAGCCCCGGTGCCCTCCCCTTCGACCTGGCAGCCGGTGACGAGGGCGAGAAAGGCAAGGAGGTAAAGCGTGCGCATCACGAAAGCAGTTGGTGGGCCGCGGCTCAACGCGAGCCGGGACGGTTAAATTGCACCGCGCGCTCGCTTCGCCGCCACCGGTCCGCCGATATTCGCTGCGGTTTCGCTGACCCCACCGCCCTATGTCCGACGACCGCCCCCTGCTCCACACCGCCCGCCTCCCCGTCCGCTGGGGCGACCAGGACGCGCTCGGCCACGTCAACAACGCGACCTACTTCACCTACTTCGAGCAGGCCCGGATCGAGTCGTTCCGCCGCCTGCTGCCCGCCGGTTGGCAAGACGACGCCGGCCCGATCCTGGCCTCGATCCGCTGCGACTTCCGGCGGCCGGTCGTCTACCCGGCGACGCTCGTCGTCCGCGTCTACGCCGGCGAGCCGGGCCGGACGTCGTTTCCACAGACGTACGAACTGAGCGTCGAGGGCGACCTCGACACCGTCTACGCCCGGTCCGAGGCCGCCCTCGTCTGGGTCTCCCGCGCCACCGGCCGGCCCACGCCGCTCCCCGACGCGCTCCGCGCCGCCCTCACCGCCTGACCGTCTCACCGCCTGACCGTCTCACCGCCTGACCGTCTCACCGCCTGACCGTCTCACCGCCTGACGCTATGCCCCCTGCCGGATACGCCCTCGACACCCTCGCAGACTTCGTCGGCCAGGAGCTCGGCGTCTCCGGCTGGCTGACCGTCGACCAAGCCCGGATCGACGCCTTCGCCGACTGCACCGGCGATCACCAGTGGATCCACGTCGACGCCGAGCGGGCGGGCCGCGAGAGCCCCTACGGGACGACGATCGCCCACGGCCTGCTCACGCTCTCGCTCCTGCCGGCGATGCGGCAGGAGCTCGGCCTGCTGCCCCAGGGCACCGCGCGCGCGCTGAACTACGGCTACGACCGGATCCGATTCCTCGCGCCCGTCCCGGCCGGCGCGCGCCTCCGCACCCGGACGGCGCTCACCGCCGCCGAGCGCAAAGGCGGCGGCTGGCTCGCGACGACGAGCAACACGGTCGAGATCGAGGGCACCGACCGGCCGGCGCTCGTCGCCGACGCGCTCACCCTCTTTCTCCCTGGCTGACGTTCTCCCTGGCTGAAATGTCCGACGTTGCAGCGTACCCCGCCTTCGACCGGCCCGAGCGGCTGCCCGACATCTGGGCGCTCGCCTGGAACCGCCGCGACGCCGACGCGCTCGCCGGGCTCTTCGACCCCGACGCCGAGTTCGTCAACGTCACCGGCCTGTGGTGGCACGACCGCGAGGCCATCCGCCGAGCCCACCGCTACGGCCTCGACGTGATCTTTAGCGAGTCCGAGCTGACGGTGCGCCGTGTCTCGGTGAAGTGGATTCGGGACGAGGTGGCCGTCGTCCACGCCCGGATGCGGCTGACCGGGCAGACGCCCCTCGGGGCGGTCGAGCAGCCCGGCCCGCGCACGACTATCTTCTCGTTCGTCGTCCACCGGACCGACGCCGGCTGGCGCTGCGCCTCGGCCCAGAACACGGAGGTAGTGCCGGGCAAGGAAACCCACCTCGTCGACGACGCGGGAACGCTGGGGAGCGTAGACTACCGGACGCGCTGACCCTTTCCCCTCACCTTCTGTCTCCATGCCCCTTTTCACCGATCAGGTCGCCGTCGTCACCGGAGCTGGACGCGGAATCGGCGCGGCCGCCGCGAAGCTATTTGCCGAGCACGGCGCGTCGGTCGTCGTCAACGACCTCGACGCCGAGCCTGCCGAAGCCGTCGTCCGGGAGATCACCGAGACCGGCGGGACGGCACACGCCGTCGCCGGCAGCGTCACCGAGGACGGCTTCCCGGAGTCGCTCCTGGCCCAGACCGTCGAGCGGTTCGGGAAGCTCAACGTGCTCGTCAACAACGCGGGCTTTTTGTGGGACGGGATGCTCCACACGATGACCGACGAGCAGTGGCTCCGGGTCCTCGAGATCCACACGTTCGCGCCGTTCCGCATGGTCCGCGCCGCCGCGCCCTACCTCCGCGAGCCGGGCAAGCGGGAGCACGCGGCGGGCGAGCCGTTTTCCGAGAACCGGGTGATCGTCAACGTCTCGTCCACGAGCGGGCTCCACGGCAACGTCGGGCAGATCAACTACGCCACGGCGAAGGCGGGGGTCGTCGGGCTGACGAAGACGGTGGCGAAGGAGTGGGGCCGGTTCGGCGTCCGGTGCAACGCCGTGGCCTTCGGGTTCATCGACACCCGGATGACGCGGCCCAAAGAGACCGGCGAGACGGTCGAGGTGGCCGGGCGGGAGATCGTGCAGGGGATTCCCGAGGCGGCGCGTGGACGGGCCTTCACCGCCAACCCGCTCGGACGGCCCGGCACCGACGCCGAGGCAGGGGGCGGGATTCTCCTCGTGGCCTCGCCGCTCGCGGGCTACGTCACCGGCCACACGCTCGAAGTCACCGGCGGCGCGGGGATCTGATTTTAGAACCGCGGGCCCCGTGTCCTCTGACGGGCCCCGTGTCCTCTGACGGGGATGTACACGTGGCACGGGCGGCACCACGTCGCCCACGTTACCGCGGCCCACGTTACCGCGCGCGAGCACCCAGAGAGCGCGAGCACCCAGAGAGCGCGAGCACCCAGAGACTACGAGGACCCAGCGAGGTCTCGCACGGCGGCAACGAGCATCTGCACCTTCGCTGCATCGCTGGACGAGGCGGCTTCGCTGCTGAGCGTGTCGGCCAGGGCCGTGAGGCCGGCGCTACGGGCTCCACCCGCCGCCCCGTCCGCCGCGCCGAGCGCCTGCCGCACTGCCGCGATCCGCGCCGCGTCGAGGCCCTTCGAGCGCTCTAGCTGGTCGAGGTAGGCGCGGGCGAGGGAGAACGTGGCGGGCCAGACGAATTTCGGCTGCCCCTGCGCGTTGAGGTAGTCCAGCCGGACCGACTTCGCGGCCTCGATCTCGTTCTCCGAGAGGTACGCGCTCGGCGCGAGCTCGAAGACGTCGAGGCCGCGCGCGATCTCGGACGAGACGATGACGCCGTTGTACCAGTAGACCGACCAGCTCCCGCCCATCACGAAGCGCTCGGGGTCGATGGGACCGCGGTCGTGGAAGGCGATCTCGACGGGGTTGGCGGGGTCGGTCCAGTCGAAGACCGAGATGCCGCCCTGGTACCACGCCTGGACCATCACGTCGCGCCCGGGGACCGGGATGAGCGAGCCGTTGTGGGCGACGCAGTTCTCCTCGGTCGTCTGGGCGGCGGGCATCTTGTAGTAGCTCCGGAAGTCCATGGACGGCTGGCCGTCCGCGCCGTCTCGGATGGTGAAGATGGCATTCGCGCCCCACTCGTAGGGGTCGGTGGCGCGGCACTTGGGCTGGCCGCCGCCCCACTCGTCGGTGAAGAGCACCTTCGTGCCGTCGTTGTTGAAGGTCGCCGAGTGCCAGTAGGCGAAGTTCGAGTCGGCGACGGCGTCGGTGCGGCGCGGGTTGGCGGGGTCGGAGATGTCGAGGAGCAGGCCGTAGCCCTCGCACGCGCCGCCGGCGAGGCCGGCCTCGGGGTAGAGCGTGATGTCGTGGCACTGCGTCGGGCCGGGGCGCGGTCCGGGGCGCTCGGCGTCGGGGTCGCCGAAGCGCTCGGCGAGCAGCTCAGGCAGCGAGGCCCGGAGCGCGGCGCTGTCGGCGGCCGTCGGCGTCCCGTCGCCGCCGCGCTTGGTGACGACGCTGTTGAGGAGGGAGTTGACGAGGCCGGGCCAGAGCACGCGCTCCTGCCCGAAGAGATACGCCACGAAGTCGCCGCGCGCCTTCGCCCGCTCGACCTCGGCGAGGTCCTCCGGGGCAGGCCCGTGCGTCTCGGGCGCGGTCAGCCCCTCGAAGATGCGCGGCGAGGTGACGATCTCGGCCGTCTCGGGCGCGGCGAGCGGGACCTTGATGACCTCGATGCGGAAGAGGGCCGAGGCCGGGTCCTCGTCGGGCATCGCCGCCGAGCAGCCGGGGAGCTCCTCGGCGGGGCGCACCGGCGCGGAGCCGGAGACGTAGACGTAGACGTTCTCGTCGTCGTCCGGGTCTTTCAGCACCGAGTGCGTGTGCGAGCCCCGGCACGTCTGCACGTTCGCGATGTACTCGGGGTTGCGGATGTCGGTGATGTCGAAGATGCGGATGCCGCGCAGGCGGTCCGGGCTGACGCGGGCCTCGACGCCCTCGGCCCCGCAGTCGAGCCGGCCCTCCAGCCCCTCGCCCGAGACGAAGAGCAGGTTCTCGTAGACCGACACGTCGCTCTGCGAGGCCGGGCAGACGTACTCCGTCACGAGGCTCGGCGCGGCCGGGTTCGAGAGGTCCCAGACCATGACCCCGTTGTAGTTGCCCTGGACCGCGTAGCCGTCCTTGAAGGCGAGGTCCGAGTTGGTCTTCCCGACGAAGGCGGGCGGCGGCGGCGTCGACGAGAGCTTGCGGAGGTTCCACACCGCCTCCTCGGCGTCGAAGAGCCCGCCGCCGAGGCCGACGCGCGGGTCCGGCGTCGGGGCGGGGCCGGACACCGGCGCGGCACCCGAAGCCGGGTCGGACGTTTCCCGCGTGGACGTGCAGGCGGCCAAGCCGACGAGCGCGGCTGACAGGGCGAAGAGGCGAAGCGAGCGGTTCATGACGTCCGGGCGGAATGGGAGGGGCGAGCGTAGCAGAAAAGCAAGCGCAGCATTCGTAGTCAGTCTCTCAGTGTCAGTCTCTCAGTCCGAACCGGGCAGTTGGTCCAGCATGAGGGTCATGCGGGCGATCTCGGTGGTCTGGTCCGCGTTGATGTCGGCGGCGAGCTTGAAGGCGGCGGCGTCCTGCCCCGCCCCGTCGGCGGCGAAGAGGTCCTCGACCATCGTGACCGCGCCGCCGTGGTGCTGGATCATGTACGTCAGGAAGAGGCGGTCGAACTCGGCATCGCGGGCGGCGGCGAGCTCTTCGAGCTGGGCCTGGGAGAGCATCCCGGGCATCCCCGCGTGGTCCATCCCCGCGTGCCCCGCCGCGCCGTGGTCCATCCCGCTGTGGTTCATCGCGCCGTGGTTCATCGTGCTGTGGTTCACCGTGTCGTGTTCCACCGCCTCCCCCTCGGTGTGGAGCATCAGGCGCAGCCCGTCGATGTGGACCTCGGGGACGGGCTGCCCGCGCTCGCGGAGCCACCGCTGCATCGCGGCGATCTCGTCGTTCTGCGCGTTCGTGATGCGCGCGGCGAGCGTCTGCACCGCCGAACTGGCTCCGCGCTGGGGGGCGAGGCGCGACATGATGAGGGCCTGCGCGTGGTGCCCGATCATCCCGGTCATGAACGCCACGTCGGCCTCGGTGAAGTCGGCGCGGGCCTCGGCCTGCCGCTGCCAGTAGAGCGCCTCGAGACCGGAGGCGTCCTCCGCCGGAGTAGCCCTGACCGATTCGACGCGCACGTCTTCGGTGCTGCGGCACCCGGCGAGGACGAGGAGGACAGCGGCGAGGGTCCAGCGAGGCGGGAGCGCGTGCATTCGTCGGTGGGGCAGGTGGCGAGACGGCGCGAATATAACGCCTCGGCGCGCCGGTCCAGGGTGCGAGAAAGTGAAGCGGCTGTGGTGGGAGGCGAGGCGGTTGTGGTGGGGTTCCAGACTCCCCCCCTCTACACCGGTCATCCCCGCGCCCGGGGGCCGGGACGGCGGTTTGTGGCGGCCGAGGCTGCACCCCAACCACCGTGTTCGTGAACGCCGTGCGATGGGAACCCGGCCTCGGGGCTGCGTACCTTTCGCGCTCGTCCTCCGCCCCTCGTCGTTCCTCCCGACCCATGCCCGACCGCCCGGTTTCGTCCGAACAGATCCGCGACAGCGCGAGCATTCGCGCCGACTTCCTCGACTTCTTCCGCGAGCGAGAGCACGAGATCGTCGAGAGCGCCCCGCTCGTCCCGCACGACGACCCGACGCTGCTCTTCATCAACGCCGGGATGAACCCCTTCAAAGACGTGTTCCTCGGCGAGGGCTCGCGGCCCTACGCGCGCGTCGCCGACACCCAGAAGTGCCTCCGCGTCTCGGGCAAGCACAACGACCTCGAAGAGGTCGGCGTCGACACGTACCACCACACGTTCTTCGAGATGCTCGGCAACTGGAGCTTCGGGGACTATTTCAAGGCCGAGGCCATCCGCTGGGCGTGGGAGCTGTTGGTGGACCGCTGGGGACTCGACCCCGACCGGCTCTACGCCACCGTCCACGAGGGCGACGAAGCCCTCGGGCTGAGCGCCGACACCGAGGCCGCCGGCCTGTGGAAATCCGAGACGACGATCCCGCACGAGCACGTCCTCTTCGCGCCGTCCAAGGACAACTTCTGGATGATGGGCGACACCGGCCCCTGCGGCCCGTGCTCCGAGGTCCACATCGACCTCCGCCCCGACGCCGAGCGCGCACAAACTCCCGGCGCAGACTTGGTCAACCAGGACGACCCGCGCGTCATCGAAATCTGGAACTTGGTCTTCATCCAATACAACGCCCAGCTCGACGGCTCGCTGAAGCCGCTCGCCCAGCGGCACGTCGATACCGGGATGGGGTTCGAGCGCGTCGTCGCCGTGCTCCAGGGCAAGACCTCGACCTACGACACCGACCTCTTCGCGGGGCTCCTCCAGACGATCGCCGACCTCTCGCCCAGCGCTCACGTCGGCGGCTACGACCGGATCGGCGGCATCCCCGAGCCCGAGGCCGCGAAAATTCGGATTGCGATGCGTGTCGTGGCCGACCACGTCCGCACGCTCTCCTTCGCGATTGCCGACGGGGCGAGCCCGAGCAACACGGGGCGCGGTTACGTCATCCGCCGGATTTTGCGCCGCGCCGTCCGCTTCGGCTACCAGGCGCTCGGCTTCCGCGAGCCGTTTCTCTGGAAGCTCGTCGAGCCGCTGAAGGAGAAGATGCGCGAGACGTTCCCCGAGCTAAGCGAGCGGCAAGACTACATCGAGCGCACGATCCGCGCCGAGGAGGAAGGCTTCCTGCGAACGCTTACTGACGGCATTGACTTTTTCGACTCGATTATCAAATTCACCAGACCAGGTCCTATCGTCGAGGTAGAAGGTGTTCACGTCGAGATTACTCCTGAGATCATTGCAAGAAGGCCCGCATGGGTTGGAAAACTTTCGCCAGATCGCAAAGCAATAGACATCTTGCAGAAGGCATATCAAGACTATTCGGTGCAGGAGGCACTAGATGATTTTCAGCAAAAGGCTTCACAGGGTCTAATACCAGGCGAGATCGCTTTTCTCCTCCACGACACCTACGGCTTCCCCGGTGACCTCACGGCGCTGATGGCGCGCGAGGAGGGGCTGACCGTGGACGAGGTCCGCTTCTCGGAGCTGATGGAGGAGCAGCGCGAGCGCGCCCGCGCCGCCGGGCAGTTCGGCGACGGACGGGGCAAGATCAGCGCGTGGACCGTCGTGAGCGAGGGCGAGGACTCGGCCTTCGTCGGCTACGACGCGGCGGAAATCGAGGGCGCGCAGATTCGCAGGATGCGGTCATTCGGCGAGGGCGAGAACGAGGCGCACGAGGTCGTCCTCGACCGGACGCCGTTCTACGCCGAGAGCGGCGGGCAGATCGGCGACACCGGCACGCTTACCGTCGGCGGCGAGACGATTCGCGTCACCGACACGCAGAAACTCGACGACGGCAGCATCGCCCACACCGTGGACCGCCTGCCCTCGGACCCGACGGCTCCCGTGACCGCCACCGTCACCGACTCGCGCCGCCGCGAGACGCGGAAGCACCACACGGCGACGCACCTCCTCCACGCCGCCCTCCGCGAAACCCTCGGCGAGCACGTCCAGCAAAAGGGCTCGCTCGTCGCGCCCGACCGGCTGCGGTTCGACTTCTCCCACGCTGGGCGCGTCACCGACGCCGAGCAGCGCCGCATCGAGCGCAGGGTCAACGACCTGATCCAGGCCAACCTCGAGGGGTGCATCGAAACCGAGGTGCCGATTGCCGAGGCGAAGGCACGCGGGGCTACGGCGCTCTTCGGCGAGAAGTACGGCGAGACGGTCCGCGTCGTCACCTTCGGGCCGGAGTCGGTCGAGCTGTGCGGCGGGACGCACGTCGGCGCGACGGGCGAGATCGGCCTGTTTCTGATCACGAGCGAGGGGTCGGTGGCGAGCGGCGTCCGCCGGATCGAGGCCGTCGCGGGCGAGGCCGCGCTCGAACACGTCGAGCAGGAGCGCGCGACGTTGGAGGCGGTCCGCGCCCCGTTCAAGTCGCTCCAGCAGCCCGTCGACCAAGCCGTCGCTGAGGTGCTCGGCGAGGTCAAGGCGCTCCAGCGAGAAGTCGCCGCGCTCAAGCAGGCCGAGGCGGCGTCCGGCCTCGACCGCCTCGTCGACGAAGCCGAGGACGTGGGCGGCGTGCGCCTGGTCACCGGCGACCTCGGGGCGGCGGACATGGACACGCTCCGCGAAACCGCGACCCAGTTCCGCGACACCCTCGGCCCGGGGGCCGTCGCGGTCCTCGGCGCGTCCGACCCCGACGGCGGCAAGGTCTACCTCTCGGCGTCGGTCTCGGACGACCTCGTCCAGCGCGGGGTGCAGGCGGGCACGCTCGTCGGCGTGCTCGCCAAAAAAGTCGGCGGCGGCGGCGGCGGGCGACCGGCCCTTGCCACGGCGGGCGGGCGGCAGCCGGAAAACCTGCCCGACGCCCTCGGCGCGGCGGCGGACGCGCTGCGGGAGATGCTCGGGCAAACGGTCCGTGAAACGTGATTCGCGGGTTTGGTTCGGGCACGATCTGTCCCTATTATCCAGTTTCCCCTGTGCATGCCCTCCGCTTTTCTTTCACCATCCGAGAGGTAACCCCTGTGTCTCATCGCTACTCCGTGGCCGCGTTTGCGGCTCTCTTCCTGTTCGCCTCGGCAGCCTTCGCGCAGAAGCCCGAGCCCCGCTCGGCCCTCGAGATCGGCGCGGACCCGGTGCCTGAGATCACCGCCGGCACCGACGGCCTCCGCGCCGCCGACGGCACGCCGCGCGCCCTCTACCGGCTGAACTACGCGGTGGCCGCGGCCGACCCCGAGACGATGGCGCGGCAGTACCTCGCCGAGCAGGCCGACGCCCTCCGGCTCGACGCGGGCGCGCTCGCGCTTCGCCACGTCCGGTCCAGCCGCGCCGGGCACAACGTCCGCTTCACGCAGACGCTCGGCGGCGTGCCGGTCCACGGCTCCGAGGTCGTCGTCAACATCGACCCGCAGAACCGGGTCCAGCTCGTGCTGAGCGACTACCAGCCCAGCTTGGCCGCGCCGCGCTCGGCCCCGGCGATGACCGCCGACGCCGCCCGTGCGGTGGCGCACGACCACCTCGACGTCTCGGGCCGCCTGCTCGACGACGAGACCAGCCTGATGGTCTACCCGACCGCGGACGGGGGCCGGCTCGCGTGGCGGGTCTTCGTGACGCCGGACGCGCCGTTCGGCAACTGGGAGTCGTTCGTCGACGCCTCGACGGGCGAGCTGCTCCGCGTCGCCCGCCGGACCGTCTTCCACCACGGGCTGGGCGAGGACGCTCCCGGCGGGGGCTCCCCTGAAGCCCCGATGGCGTCGCTCGTCGAAGTCGCGGCGCAGCGCGTCGAGGCCACCGGCTTCATCTTCGACCCCGACCCGCTCACGCGCGCCGGTGCCGACTACGGCGACCCCGGCTTCTCCGACGTGGGCGACGCCAACACGCCGGAGCTGGAGGCCGCCCGTTCGGAGCGGACGTTCGAGGTCACGCTCGACGGCGGGGAGTACAAGCTCGAGGGCGAGTACGCTGCCATCCTCGACTGGGCCACGCCGTTCAAGGGCGAGTTCGCGCAGAGCGAGCCCGAGTGGAGGTTCACGCGCGACGCCGACGCCTTCGAGGCCGCGACGGTCTACTGGCACATCGACAACTACATGCGCTACATCAACGAGACGCTCGGCATCGAGGTCCGGCCCTACCAGTACGCCACCGGCGTCCGGTTCGACCCGCACGGCTTCAACGGGGCCGACAACTCGTCCTATGGCGGCGGACGGCTCCAGTTCGGCGAGGGCGGCGTGGACGACGCCGAGGACGCCGACGTGATCGTCCACGAGCTCGGCCACGGCCTCCACGACTGGCTGACCGTCGGCGGCCTCTCGAACGGCGACGGCCTCAGCGAAGGGCTGGGCGACTACTTCGCCGTCTCGTACACGCGCAGCCTGGGCCTGCTCGGCGGGCGCGCGCCCGAGTACAACTGGGTCTTCAAGTGGGACGGCCACAACCAGTTCTGGCCGGGCCGCGTCACGAACTACCCCGGCACCTACCCCTCGGGCCCGCCGCCGCACACGCGCGGCCAGCACTGGTCGACGGCGCTGATGCGCATCCTCGAAAGCATCGGCATCGAGCGCACCGACACCGCCGTGATCGAAGGCATCGCGATGACGAGCGCGAGCACGACCCAGCCCGTCGCCGCCCAGGCCGTGATCCAGGCCGCCGCCAACATGGGCTACCCGACCGAGGAGACCGACGTGATGGTCGCCGAGTTCAACGCGAAGGGCTACAACGTCGAGCCGCCGCCGGTGGCGACCGAGGCCGCCGCCCCGGACGAGTCGTTCGCGCTCACCGCGGCCTACCCGAACCCGTTCAGCGCCGCCCAGCCCGCCGTGCTCACGCTCCGCGTCGACGAGGCGCAGCCGGTGCGCGTCGCGCTCTACGACGTGCTCGGCCGCCAGGTACGCGTGCTCCACGACGGCCCCGTCGCCGCCGGCCGGGACCAGCGCTTCGCGGTCGATGCCGGCTCGCTCCCGAGCGGGGTCTACGTGGTCCGCGCCGAGGGCGCGACGGCCTCGGCCACGCGCTCGGTGCTGCTCGTCCGGTAGCGGAGCGGCAGCGCAGTCTCCGGCTCCCCCCTCGACCGCCGAGGGGGGAGCCGGTCTATCTTCGGGCCTCCCGATAGCCGGCCCTCCCGCGCCGCTCCCTTCGCCCCATGCGACCGATCCTCCTGGGCCTTCTCCTCGCCGCCGCCGACTGCGCCGAGGCCATCGTCCGGGAGATCATGGTCGCCGACACGGCGGGTGGGGCGGTGCTGCGCGGCAAAACCGGCTGGGCGCTCAGCGACGCCGAGAACCTCGGCTGGTGGGTCGGCTGGCTCGAGCGCGGCGGCGAGGCCTATTTCTTCGCGCTCACCGTCGAGAGCGCCGATCCCGACTTCGACGTGGCGAGCGTGCACAGGCCTGCCGCCGAACACATCCTGGCGCACCTCGGTCTACGGTAGCGTCTGCGGTGCCGGCCTGCGGCGGCGGGTTGCCAAGCACGGCCTGCACGGGCTACCTTAGATTTCGCGTCTCTCGGTCTCGAACGGCTCACGCGCTTTCGCCTCAGCTCGCCTCTTAAGCCTCAGTCTGCCTCTTCACAAACGCCCTCCCACGCTGCGTCCGCGCCCACCTGCATCCTGCTCCGTGCCCCACTCCAACGGCTCCTCTACCTACGACCGCCTGCTGGCCGCCGCCCACGCGCAGGGCGCGGGCTTCGTCGTCCTGATCGACCCCGACAAGCTGCCGGAGGAGCGGCTCCCCGTCTTCGCCGCGCGGTGCGCCGAGGCGGGCGTCGACGCGCTCTTCGTCGGCGGGAGCCTGATGCACGCGACCGAACTCGACCGCTACGTGCGCACGCTCCAGGCCCGGACCGAGCTCCCGGTCGTCGGTTTCCCCGGGACGCTGCACCAGATTTCGGGCGCGCTCGACGCCGTGCTCTACCTCTCGGTTGTCAGCGGGCGCAACCCCGAGCACCTGATCGGGCAGCACGTCCACGCGGCCCCGCTCATCCGGCGGCTCGGCCTGGAGCCGATCCCGACGGCCTACATGCTCGTCGAGAGCGGGCGGCTGACGACGGCGCAGTACATGAGCGGCTCGGCCCCGCTGCCGCGCAGCAAGCCCGACATCGCCGCGGCGACGGCCCTCGCGGCGGAGATGATGGGGATGCGGCTGCTCTTCACCGACGGCGGCTCCGGGGCCGAGCACCCCGTGCCCGAGGAGATGATCGCCGCGATCACCGAGACGTGCTCGGCCCCCCTCGTCGTCGGCGGCGGGTTGAAGACGCCGGAGGCCGTGGCGGAGAGGGTCGCCGCCGGGGCGCGGTTCGTCGTCGTCGGCAACGCGATCGAGCGCAACGACGACGCGGCGTACATCGCCGACCTCGCGGCGGCGGCGCACGCGGCGGTGCCGCAGCCGCTCGGGTAAAGCACGCCGTGTGACACGGGGCCGCCACCGGCCCGCGCTACGCTCGCCCCGCAGGTCCACTCTCTCCTCCCTCCCGGTTGCTCCGTTGGCTGCACGCCCCGTCTCCGAAACGCTCAAGGAATACGCGCGCGGCGTCGCCGGGGGGCTGCTCTTCGCCATCGCCCCGCTCTACACGATGGAGATCTGGCGGCAGGGCAACATCGTCTCGCCCGGCCTCATGCTGACGGGGACCCTGCTGATGTTCGCTGTCCTGGTCGCCTACGCCTACTACGCCGGCCTGCACGAGGACAAGTCGTTCTTCAACAACGTGCTCGAAGCGGCAGAGACCGTCGCCATCGGGGCGGTGCTCTCGATCGTCATCCTGAGGCTCGCCGGGCAGCTCCCGGGGGAGCTCGGGTTCTACGAGGCGTTCGGGCGGATCGTGACCGAGACGACCTCGGTCTCGATCGGCGTCGCCGTCGGGGCCTCCCAACTCGGCGAGGCGTCCGGCGACGACGACGAGCAGAAGGCGGGCACGGCCTGGCACGAGATCGCCCTCTCGGTCCTCGGGGCGATGCTGATCGCCGTAGGCCTCGCGCCGACGGAGGAGATCGTGATGATCGCGGTGTCGGCCTCGCCGGAGGCGGTCTTGATCACCGCCGTGCTGTCGTTCGGGCTGACGCTCGGCATGGTGCACTACACGAAGTTCCGCGGCTCGGGCCGCTTCGAGGAGAGCATCTTCGCCGGCGGCCCGCTCGGCGACGCGGTCGTGACGTACGCCCTCGCGCTCGTCGTGGCCCTGGCGCTGCGCTGGATCGGCGGCGGCCTGGACGACTTCGGCCTGCTCGTCATCGTCAACCAAATCGTCTTCCTCGGCGTGGCGACGGCGCTCGGCGCGTCGGCGGGCCGCCTCCTCCTTTCCTGAGAGCCCATGAGCACGGACAGCCTGATCGAGAAGCGCAACAGCGCCCGCAGCGACTCCGGCGAGAGCACCGACTCCGACTCCGGCAACGGCAACGGCGAGGAGGGCGGGAAGAACGCGCTGGAGTGGAGCGTCGTGGTGCTCGGGGCGGCCATCGTCCTGTTCGTCTTCGGCTACCTGACGGTGAAGATATTCAGCGGGGCCGACGCGCCGCCGGACCTCCGGGTCACGCTCGGCCCGCCGGAGACGCGGGGGGCGCTCGTGCTCGTGCCCGTCGAGGTTCGGAACGAGGGCGGCTTGGTGGCGCAGGAGGCGACGCTCGAGGTCTGCGCCGGCGCGGAGTGCGCGCAGCTCGACTTTCCGTTCGTGCCGCACGGCTCAGTTCGGAGCGGGCAGGTCGGCTTCAGCGCGCCGCTCGCCGGGCCGCTCCGCTCGCGCGTCGTGAGCTACCGAGAGTGACGCGCTGCCCGCTCTCCGAGCAGCGCGTTTGCGAAGGCGTTGGCCTCGGCCTCGAGCCGCGCCCCGGCCTCGAGCCCTTCGCGCCACTCCGGCGGGAACGCCGCCCACCCGTGCAGTGCCCCGACGAGCGACCCGACGAGTGCCCCGACCGTGCTCGCCGCGCCGCCGACGTTGAGGGCCGGCAGCAGCGTCGCCTCGAGCAGCGCCGGGTTCCGCGCCACCATTGCCACGGCGAACGGCCACGCCTCGCTGGCCTCGGCCCCAGTGCCGTCGCACAGGTCCTGCAGGTCGAGCGGGAACGCGCTCAGGTGGTCCGCTAGTAGACGCAGCCGGTCGGACACCGCGCGCGAGCCGCCGAACGCCTCCTCTGCCCGGACGGTGGCTTCGGTGACGGCGCGGAAGAACGCAGCCCCGCCGAGCGTGGCCGCCTCGGCTCCGAGGAGGTATCGCACAGCCGCTGCCTGCCCGGCGGCAGCGGCGCGCACTGCCCCATCGGGCTCGGCCCCGAGCGCAGCCGAGACCTGCTCGGTCACGCCGCCCCCGGCCTGCTCGGTCCGCGCCCACCACACGAAGAGCGGCGTGGCGGCGGCCACGCTCCCGGCCCCCACCGTCTCGGGCACCCGGCGCAGCCTGAGCCGGCGCAGGTCCTCGGTGTAGCGCTCGCGGAGGGTGGCGTGCGGTGCAGCGTCGGCCAGGGCGCGGGCGAGGGCGAACGCGCGCTGCGTGAGGTGCGTCCACTGCCCGGCCCCGAGGTCGCGGCGGTGCTCGTCGGCGCGGTAGCCCTTGATGCCCTTGTAATAGGTGCGGACGTTCTGGTGGCTGAGGCCGTCCACCGGCATCCCGAGCGCGTCGCCGACGGCGCTGCCGAGCAGGGTGCCGAGGATGCGGTCTGTATCCATTGTAGATTTTGGATCGATGGTTTCGGAGTGGGAAACCTCTCTGAGCGCCGTAGTATCGCACGAATCCAGATTCCGAAATCAGAACCCCCCACCCGATGGACTGGCTCGCCGGTGCCTGGGCCGTTTTCCTGAAAGACCTCCGGCTGGAGCTGCGGACGCGCTACGCGGTGAACGCGCTGCTCCTGTTCGTGGTCTCGTCGCTGCTGCTCGTGGCGTTCGCCGTGGGGACGGGCGAGGTGGGCGAGCGCGTGGCGTCGGCGCTGCTGTGGGTGGTGATCGTGTTCGCCGGGGCGGTGGGGCTGGGGCGGGCGTTTGTGGCGGAGGAGGAGCGCGGGACGGTGCTGCTGCTCCACCTCCACCTGCGCGGCAGCATGGTCTACGCCGGGAAGCTGCTCTTCAACGTCGTCCTCGTCGGGGCGATGAACGCGCTGGCGGCCGTGGGGTTTGTGCTCGTGCTCGGGCTTGAGGTCGAGGCCCCGGCGCTGCTCGCGGCGGCGCTCGCCCTCGGCGCGCTCGGGCTCGCCGGCGCGACGACGCTGCTCTCGGCGATCATCGCGCGCGCCTCGGCGGGCGGGCCGCTGCTGCCGGTGCTCGCCTTTCCCCTCCTGATCCCGCTGCTGCTGACGGTGGTCCGCGTCACGCAGCGCGCCCTCCTGCTCGGCGGCTCGGCCGGGCCGTGGGCGGCCTCGGCCAACGACCTCGTCACGCTCGGGGCCTACGCCGGCGTGGTCGTCACGGCCTCGGTGCTGCTGTTCGATCACGTCTGGAACGATTGAGCGCTCTGAGTCGTGATGCGTGTGCCGGGTGTCCCTGCCGGCCCCGTCCTCACGCATCGGCCTCCAGCGGCTCGCCTCTTCTTCCCCGACGATGACCCCACCTCGCGCGCGCTACGGCACCGGCTACCGCCTCCTCACGCTCGGTATCGCCGGGTGGATGACGGCCGTGATCGCCGCGGGCCTCGTGCTCTCGATCCCCCGGCTCAACATCCTCGAGCAGTCGGCGCGGAACCTCTACTTCCACGTCCCGATGTGGTTCGCGCTGATGGCGGGGATGCTGGTCTCGGCGGCGTATTCGGCGCGCTACCTCGCCAACCCGACGGCGGAGCGCGACGTGCGGGCCGAGCAGGCGGCGCTCGTGGCGATGCTCTTCGGCGTGCTCGGCCTCGTGACGGGCATGGTGTGGGCGCGCTTCACGTGGTACGTCGGCACGGGCAAGTGGTGGAACTTCGACCCGAAGCAGTCCATGACGGCGGTGCAGCTCCTGGTGTTCGGTGCCTACTTCGTGCTCCGCTCGTCGATCGACGAGGAGCGCAAGCGGGGGCGGATCGCGGCGGTCTACAACCTGTTCGCCGTGGCAGTCGCGCCGTTCCTGCTCTACGTCCTCCCGCGCCAGCTCGAGAGCCTGCACCCCGGCGGCGAGGGCAGCCCGGCCTTCAGCCAGACCGACCTCGCGCCGGAGATGCGGATGGTGTTCTACCCGGCCGTCGTCGGCTTCATCGCGCTCTTCTGGTGGCTCTACACGCAGCGCGTCCGCCTCCGCCTCGCCGAGCACCGGCTGGGCGAGGGTTGACAGAGGACAGAGGACAGAGGACAGAAGGTTCGGCAGAAAACTCGACGGTCTCGTTAACTTTCTTGTTTTTTATTCCATTCCCTCCATTCCCTCCATTCCCTCCGATTTTCACCGCCTTTCGCACAGCCGCCGCCCGCGCCGCGCTACCTTCGGCCATGCAGCTCCCGATCACCCCCACCGACTCGACTGCCGCCCCCGGCACCGCCGTCTACGACAGTGTGTGGGCCGCGCTCCCCGACGCCCCGCCGGTGGGGCTCGAGACCGTGATGCTCCAGCAGGAGAAGCTCTACGTCGTCCTCGCGGTGGTGCTCATCATCTGGCTCGGGGTGCTGTTCTTCCTCCTGCGCACCGACCGCCGCCTCGCCCGGCTCGAGCGCGACCTCGGCGCGCGCCCGGAACGCGAGGACACCCTCGGAGCGTAGGAGCCAAGCCCCATCATGCAACGTGACATCACGCCGAGCGACATCACGCACCCCGACCCCCATGAAGCCTAAAACGATTATCGGCCTCGTCCTCCTGGCCGGGTTCACGTTCCTGATGATGCGCTCCTTCGGCGAGAGCGTCGGCGGCTACATGAGCTTCGCCGAGGCGGCGGAGACGCAGGCGCGCGCCCACATCGTCGGCGAGTGGGTCCGCGCCCAACCGACGACCTACGACCGCGACGCCAACACGTTCTCGTTCTGGATGAAGGACGAGGACGGGCTCGTCCGCGAGGTCCGCTACCCGAACCCGAAGCCCGCCAACTTCGAGGACGCCGAGCAGGTGGTCGTCGAGGGGCAGATGGAGGGCGAGGCGTTCGCTGCCGAGCACATCCTGATCAAGTGTCCGTCGAAGTACAACGACGAGCGCGAGTTCCAGGCGCAGCCCGTGCCGGCGCAGCCCACGGCGCTCTAGCCTCTCCTCCGAGCCGCCCTTTCTTTCCGCGCAGCCTCGCAGCTCCCGAGGCTGCGCTTTTTTATGCCCCCGCTCCCCGGCAACCCGCTCCCGCGCTGTCCGCTCACGCCGAACTGCGCCCGCGAGAGCCGCCCCTTCGCCCGACCGCCCGAGGCGCTCTTCGCCGACGCCGTCGCGGCGCTCCGCACCCTGGGCGGCCTGACGACGGGGTGGGCCCGCGAGATCAGGCGCGAGGCGGACGGGCGCGGGCTGCACGTGACGTTCCGCGTGCTCGTCTTCACCGACGACCTGCACCTGCGCGTCGAGCCACACGGCGACGGCTCGGTGCTGCACGTCCGCAGCGCGAGCCGCCTCGGGGCGAGCGACCTCGGCGCGAACCGCCGCCGCGTGCGCGCCCTCTTCGACGCGCTCGCGTAGGGGCTTGGGTGATCAACCCCCTACAGGTCCCTCTACAGGTACAGCACCGAGGCGACGCCGAAGAACACGGCCAGCCCGATGATGTCGTTCGAGGTCGTGATGAACGGGCCGGTGGCGAGGGCGGGGTCGATGCCGACGCGGTCGAGGAGCAGCGGGATCGTCGCGCCGAGGACGGTGGCGACGACGATCACGATGAGCAGCGAGAGCGCCGAGGTGAGCGCGAGGCGCGGCGTGTCGGCGTCGCCGAGGCCGCCGACGGACCCCATCGCGAGCACGATCAGCGCGAGCGCGGCGGCGAGCGCCACGCCGTTGATCAGCGCCACGGCCAGCTCCTTCCCGATGCGCTTGACCACGTCCGAGCTCCACAGGTCGCCCGAGGCGAGGCCCTGCACGGCGATCGCCGACGACTGGATCCCGGCGTTGCCCGCCATCGCCATCACGATCGGGATGAACATGGCGAGCACGGCGGCGGCCTCCAAAGCGCCTTCGAACCCGCGGATGACGAGGCCCGAGCCGTAAGCCCCGACGAGGCCGATCATCAGCCAGATCAGCCGCCCCTTCGAGATCGCCCACACCGACGCCGTGATCTCCTCGTCGCCGGCGATGCCGCTGGCGCGCTGCAGGTCCTCCTCGGCCTCCTCGCGGATCACGTCGACGATGTCGTCGATCGTGATGCGCCCGAGCATCCGGCCGTCGGCGCTGACGACGGGGAGGGCCACGAGGTCGTAGCGCTCCATGATCCGCGCCACCTCCTCCTGGTCCAGCTCCGGCTCGACCGTGACGACCTCGGTCTGCATGATGTCGGCAACGACGGCGCGGCCCCGCGCGAGGACGAGGGTCTTGAGGTCCACGAGCCCGACGAGCCGGTCCCCCTCGTCGAGGACGTAGACGACGTAGACCGGGTCCACCTCGGCGGCGCAGCGGCGGAGCTCCTCCGTAGCCTGATCGACGGTCGCCGTGGCGCGCGTGGAGACGTAGTCCGTCTCCATGAGGCCGCCGGCGGTCTCGTCGCCGAAGTGCAGGAGCGCCTCGATCTCGGCGGCGTCCTCGAGCTGCGGGAGCACGCGCTCGGCGACGTCGGCGGGCAGGTCCGCGAGCACGTCCGCCGCGTCGTCGGTGTCGATCTCGTCGAGGAGCGAGACCAGCTCGCTCGTCGGCATCTCGTCGAGGAGGTCCGAGCGCCGGGCGGTTTCGAGCTCGGGGAGGACGGCCCCGGCCTTGTCCTCGGGGAGCCAGCCGAAGAGCGAGTCGGCGTCGTCCGGCCCGAGGTGGAGCAGGAGCAGCGCGAGGTCCGCCGGGTGGAGGTCCGCGACGAGGTTGAGCACCATGCCGCGCTGCCCGTCGCGCAGGAGCGCACCGATGTCGTCGACGAGCGTTTCGTCAACCTCGATGCGCGCGGGGCGCTCTACGTCGGGGGCGAGGGACTCGGCCACGGGGGCTCGGACACGGGGATGCGCGTACACGGGGATACGCGGACACGGGGTGCGGCACCGGCTCGCCGCTGAAACTCGCACAGCCCCGGAAGATAGCGGCGGCGGGTGAGCTACGCGTCCGCCTCGCCGAAAATTGCCCGCGCGAGGCCGACGAACTGAGCCGGGGCCAGCGCCTCGGGCCGCCGACCGGCGAGGGCCTCCGGCACGGCGTGCCCCGTCTCCGCCGTGATCGGTCTGAGGCTGTTGCGGAGCGTCTTGCGGCGCTGCCCGAAGGCCGTCCGCACGGTGCGCCGCAGCCGCTCCTCGCCCACGCCGAGCCCAGGGGCCTCGAAGTCGAGCGCGACCACCGCGCTCGCCACCTCCGGCTTCGGGTGAAAGACGTGGCGGCTCACGCCGAAGAGCAGCGCCGGGCGACAGAGGAGTTGGACCTGCACGCTGAGGATGCCGTACGCCTTCGTGCGCGGCACCGCCACGAGCCGCTCGGCGACCTCCTTCTGCATCATCACGACCGCCCGCCGGAGGTGCTGCCGGGCGTCGAGGAGGGAGAAGAGGATCGGCGAGGTGATGTAGTACGGCAGGTTCCCGACGACCCACAGCCGCTCGCCCTTCTCCTCGGCGAGCGCCGCCCAATCGGTCTCCAGCACGTCGCCGTGACGCACGTCGAGGCCGGGCAGCACCGCGCGCAGGTGCTCGACGGCGCGCTCGTCCACCTCGATCGCCGTCAGGTCCGGGTGGTGCCGCAGCAGCTCCTCGGTCAGCGCCCCCGTCCCCGGCCCGATCTCGACGACCGGCGCGCCCGCCGGGGCCTCCACCGCTGCCGCGATCTTGCGGACCGTGTTCGGGTCGCGGAGGAAGTTCTGGCCGAGGGACTTTTTCGGTCGGATGGGCATGGCCCGCAAGATACCGGGCGGCGGCGATGCGCTACCGGCCCGGCCGGAGCAGGTCCACGCGCAGGGCCAGCCGCGTGGTGAGGTGCGTGCTCGCCGCATTCGCCACCAGCATCGTCTCGCCGCCGAGCCACACGCGCCCGTCGAGCCGGACGAACCCCTGCACGCTGCCGGCGAGGCCGGGGTTGAGGTAGCGCTCGCTCTCGAGCAGCAGCGGCCCTGCCCACACGCACGTCTCGACACCCGGTGGGCAAACAGGAACCGTCGCCGCCCGCGTGCCCCACGTCAGCGCCGGGCCGGCGGCGATGCCGCCCATGAACCACCGGCTCGACGCGTGCGGCCCGGCGACCGCGTAGAGCGAGCGGTATGTCGTCGGCCCCTCGCGCTCCCGCGACCCCGACAGGCTCACGAACGGGTCGACGGGGAAAACTGGGTTGAAGTAATCGCTGACTTGCAGGCCGCCCTGCGCCAGCCACCGGGGCGACATCGCGGCGACGCTGAAGCTGCTCACGACGTTGTCGCGCTCGCCGAACTCGAACGCGCTCGGGGCCCACGCGACGAACCCGGAGCTGGCTGAGACCCACACCGTCGGGTCGGCGAAGGGAGACTGCGCGAGCGCCGGGGCGGCCCACAGCGCGGCAAGGACGATGAGACTGCCGAAACGGGTCATGGTGTCCCCGGCGAGGGGATTAGCTAAGGGAGAGTTCGTGCTCGAAGAGCGCCGGGCGTTGCGTGCCAAAATAAACCGTGTTGCGCCGTTTCGCTCCGTGCAGAACGCACTGCCCTGACGCTCCATGCGTCTTCTGTCATCCTGCCGCAGCGCTAGAAATAGTCCTCGATCCCGTAGCCGAACGGCCTGCCCTGTGCGGACTTCTCGACGAGGTGGCGCAGCCGCTTGGCGAACTCCTCGGGCCGCGCTCTCGCCGTATCGACGTACGCCGCACGAATCCGCTGGTACGAGGGCGAGGTCGTCTGAAAGAACGCCCAGGCTGCGCCGTCGGCCTGGAGCGCCGCCACGATGTCGGCGGGCAGCGCAAAGGCCTCGGCCCGGACATCGCCGAGCTGCGAGGCGACGGAAGGGACGACCTGCCCCCGTTCGAGGAGGCGGGCGAGCCGCTCCTTGTTCGTCTGCGAGTAGGGACTTCCCGGTCGCCGAGGCGTGAACCGCTGCGCGTAGCGCTCCGCGTCGATCCCCTTGCGGATGCTGTCGATCCACCCAAAGCACAGCGCCTCCTCGACGGCGTCGTTGTAGGCAAGGCTCGGGCGGCCCGTGTGCTTTCGGTACGAGACGAGCCAGACCTCGGGCCGGTCCTCGTGGTGCGCCGCGAGCCAGTCCCGCCACGCTTCACGAGTCGGAGCATAAAAGGGGTCGGTGACGTCCACGTCGGGCGGGGATGCGTTGCGGGCGGAAGCCGAGGCCCGGCGCGCTCTTCAACAGAAGTTATCCCCGCGCCGGACCCGGACGATGCTCGGCCCGTAGTATTTCTTTTTCTCTCGCCTGCTCCCCCACGCACCTCATGGACAAGCTCGTCATCCAGGGCGGTCGCCCGCTCACCGGCACCATCCACGTCGGCGGCTCGAAGAACACCGCTCTTCCGCTCATGGCCGCCGCCGTGCTCGCCGACGGGCCCACGACGCTCCACAACATGCCCGTCCTGCGCGACGTGCACACCTTCGCGAACGTGCTCCGCGTCGTCGGCTGCTCGGTCGAGTACAAGCCCGACGCCGACCCCTCGACGCCGGACTCGATGGTGATCGACGCGAGCCGCGTGGACCACCCCGAAGCGCCCTACGACCTCGTCAAGAAGATGCGGGCGTCGTTCTACATGCTCGGTGCCCTCCTCGGGCGCTGCGGCGAGGCGCGGGTCTCGCTCCCCGGCGGCTGCGCGTGGGGGCCGCGCCCGGTCGATCTCCACATCGAAGGCATGAAGGCCCTCGGAGCCGAGGTTCACCTCGAGCAGGGCGACGTGGTGGCGAGGGCTCCGGGCGGCCGGCTGAAGGGCGGGCACTTCCGGTTCGACCCCGTCTCGGTCGGGGCGACGATCAACGTGATGCTCGCCGCGGTGATGGCCGAGGGCGAAACCGTCCTCGACAACGTCGCCGCCGAGCCGGACGTGGTCGTCTTCGGCGAGATGCTCCAGCAGATGGGGGCCCACGTCGAGGGCCTGGGGACGAAGACGCTCACGATCCGGGGCGTCGACCGGCTCGCCCCGGTGGACTTCTGGAACTGCCCGGACCGGATCGAGCTCGGGACCTACATGATCGCCGCCGTGATGGCGAGCGAGCCGGGCTCGGCCTTCCGCATCACCGGGGCCCGGGCCGAGCACCTCGGGACGGCCTTCCCCGAAGCGTTCCGCAAGACCGGGGCCGACTTCTCGGTCGAGCCCGAGGCCGAAGGCCCGCACGAGACCGTCACCGTGACGGTCCCCGAGCGCATCCAGCCGGTCGACGTCGTCACCGACCCGTACCCCGGCTTCGCGACGGACCTGCAGGCGCAATGGACCGTCCTCATGACCCAGGCCGAGGGCACCGCCGAGATCACCGACACGATCTACACCGACCGCTTCAAGCACATCCCCGAGCTCAACCGGATGGGGACGGACTGCCACGTCGTGGACAACAAGGTCGTCGTGAAGGGCCACGGGCGCGACGGCATCAGCGGGACCACCGTGATGAGCACCGACCTCCGGGCGAGTGTCTCGCTGGTCCTCGCCGGCCTGGTCGCCGAGGGCCAGACCGACGTGCTCCGGGTCTACCACCTCGACCGGGGTTACGAAGACTTGGAGGGCAAGCTCTCGAAGGCCGGCATCGCCATCGAGCGCGAGGCCTACGACGAGTTCGCCGAGGACGCCGAGACGGTCGCGTAGCTCTCGGGATGAGGATTGAGAGTCCGTCTATGAAGATGCTGATCTGTCTATGAGGATGCTGAAGGGCTGCAAGCGGCTGCAAGAAGCGCGTTCCGCGTTGCGCTCCCTTCGCCTTCGCGGGGGGCCTCTGGCTTCTCGCGTGGCTCGGCCACGCCTCTTTCGCTCGCTCTCGCCTCGCTCCCGAACTTCACAGACACACTCTGAGGGGGTGAGAGACCACACGCCCTCGGCCTCAGCACCTGTTTTGGAAGGGCTCTCCCCTTCCCTACGAAGTTCCCTACGAAGTGGGGAGGGGGCCGAGAGGACGAGCCACGAAAAGGCAAGAGTCTCCCCCGAGCCCCCCTCCCCGGCCCTTCCCCCGCAAGCAGGGGGAGACTGAAACTCAGACGGTCTCTCCCACGCCCCCACGCCGTATGCCCTCGGATAGCCCGCCGCCCGTCGCCGAGCCGCTCCGCCCGCCACCGCTCGGCGCGATGCTCCGGCGGATTCTGGGCTACGCCCGGCCCTACCGGCGGCGGCTCGCGGCGGCGCTCCTGCTCTCGGTCTTCGGCTCGGTCGCCTCGCTCGTCGTCCCGCTCGGGCTGCGGGCGCTGCTCGACGCCGTCTTCCAGAACGGCGACCGCGCGATGCTCGACCTCCTCGCGCTGGCGCTCTTCGGGCTCTTCGTCCTCCAGGCGGGGCTCCGGTTCGTCGGCTCGTACTGGCTGGCCTACGTCGGCGAGCGGATCATCGCGGACCTCCGGCGGCAGGTCTACACCCACCTCCACCGGCTGGGGCTGCGGTTCTACACCGGGAGCCGGGTCGGCGAGATCACCTCGCGGCTGACCAACGACGTCGGCAAGCTCCAGTCGGCGGTGACGAACGACCTGAGCCAGCTCGTCGGGCAGGGGCTGACGCTGGTCGGGTCGGTGGCCCTCATGCTGGTGCTCAACTGGCGGCTCTCGCTCGTCGTCTTCGCGACCGTGCCCCTCGTGACGCTGCTCTCGCGCCACTTCGGGCAGATCGTCCGGCGCTACGCCCGCGCGATCCAGGACCGCCTGGCCGAGACCACCGCGATCGCCGAGGAGGCCTTTGCGGCGGTCCGCGTCGTGAAAGCGTTTGCCCGCGAGGACTACGAGACCCAGCGCTACGGCGAGGCCGTCGAGGACCTCTTCGGCACCGCGCGCAAGCAGGCCCTGATCAGCGCCGGGTTCTGGGCGCTCGTCGCGCTGCTCTTCTTCACCGGCCTGGTGGTGATCTTCTGGTACGGCGGCATCGAGGTCCTCGCCGGGCGGCTCACGGCGGGCGACCTGGTGGCGTTCATCTTCTACGCCTTCTCGATCGCCGCGAGCGTCAGCGTGCTCTCGCGGCTCTACACCTCCTACAGCTCGGCGGCGGGCGCGAGCGAGCGGGTCTTCGAGCTGCTCGACACCGAGCCGGAGATCGAGGACGCGCCGGGCGCGACGCCGCTGCCGCCGCTCCGGGGCGAGGTCGCCTTCGAGAACGTGACGTTCGGCTACGAGGACGGCCGGCCGGTCCTGCGCGACGTGTCGTTCCGCGCCGAGCCCGGGCAGACCGTCGCGCTCGTCGGGCCGAGCGGGGCGGGCAAGACGACGCTGCTCAACCTCATCCCCCGCCTCTACGACCCCGACGCCGGGCACGTCCGCCTTGACGGGGTCGATCTCCGCGACGCCACCGTGCGCTCGGTGCGCGACCAGATCGGCCTGGTCTCGCAGGAGATTCAGCTCTTCGGGGCGTCGATCGGCGAGAACATCCGGTACGGGCGGCTCGACGCCTCCAGCGATGAGGTCCGCGCCGCCGCCGAGGCCGCGAACGCCGCCGCGTTCATCGAGGCCCTGCCCGACGGCTACGACACCGAGGTCGGCGAGCGGGGCGTCAAGCTCTCCGGCGGCCAGCGCCAGCGCATCGCCATCGCCCGGGCGCTCCTGCGCAGCCCCCGCATCCTGCTCCTCGACGAGGCCACGAGCGCGCTCGACTCCGAGAGCGAGGCCCTCGTGCAGGAGGCCCTCGACCGGCTGCTGCGCGGGCGCACCGCCTTCGTCATCGCCCACCGGCTCTCGACCGTCCGCGACGCCGACCGCATCCTCGTCCTCGACGACGGCCGGATCGTCGAGGACGGCACCCACGCCGAGCTCGCCAGCCGAGATGGCCTCTACCGACGCCTCGCCGACCTTCAGTTCCGCGAGACCGCCGAAGTGTGACGGGCATTGCCCATCCCGGCCCGGGCGATCACACGGGGTCGCCCCTGCGATCTTTGGTGCGCCCGTCTCGCTTACCTTGTCGGCCCTTCCCCAGCCTTCCACGCTTCCCCCTTCTCCCCACGCCCTCCACTCATCCCCCGCCCTCCATGCCAGCCTACTCCGCCCCCCACGCCATGCAGATCGACCCGGACCACTCGTACCGGGCGACCCTCGAGACCGACAAGGGCACCATCGAGCTCGAGCTCTACCCCGAGCACGCGCCGAAGACGGTCAACAACTTCGTCGCCCTCGCGCGCGACGGGTTCTACGACGGCCTGACGTTCCACCGCGTCATCCCGAACTTCATGATCCAGGGCGGCGACCCCGACGGCACCGGGCGCGGCGGGCCGGGCTACCAGTTCGAGGACGAGGTCCGCGACAACCCACTCAAGCACGACGCCGGCGTGATCTCGATGGCGAACGCCGGGCCGAACACGAATGGCAGCCAGTTCTTCATCACGCACGGCCCGCAGCCCCACCTCAACGGGCGGCACACGGTCTTCGGCAAAGTCACCGCGGGCCGGGAGGTCGTCGACGCGGTCGAGCAGGGCGACGTGATGCGGACCGTGACGATCACCGAGGCGTGACGATCACCGAGGCGTGACGATCACAGAGGCGCAGCGGGCACCGGGGTGCCGCCGGGGCGTAGCACGCCTACGCCCCACCCGCCGGACTGCCCTGTGGAAACGCCGATCCACCCCGTCGATGCGCCCGCTGCCGCCGGCGGACGAGCGCGCCCGCGCGTCGTCGTCGTCGGGACCGGGCACGCCGGGCTGGAGACCGTAAAGGCGCTGGCGAAGGCACCGGTGGACGTGCTTCTCGTCGACCGGAACAACTACCACAAGTTCCAGCCGCTGCTCTACCAGGTCGGCACGTCGGGGCTGCAGCCGGGGAACATCACGCAGCCCGCCCGCCACATCTTCCACGGCCAGGCCAACTTCGACTTCCGGCTGGGCAAGGTCGTCGGCGTGGACTTCGCTTCGCGGCAGGTGCTGCTCGACGTGGGGCGGCCCGTGTGGTACGACACCCTCGTCCTCGCTGCCGGTGCCTCGACCGACTACTTCGGGGTCGAGGGCGCGCAGCGCTTCGGCTTCCCGCTCAAGAACGTCCCCGACGCGATCAACCTCCGGAGCCACATCCTCGAGCGCTTCGAGGCCGCCAGCCGAAACCCGGCCCTCGTCGAGAAAGGGGCGCTCACGTTTGCCATCGTCGGCGGCGGGGCGACGGGCGTCGAGACCGCCGGGGCGCTCGTCGAGCTCTTCGACCGGGTGCTGAGGCGGGACTTCCCCGGCCTCGACGTGGGCCGGGCGCGGGTCGTGCTCGTCGAGCGGGGCGGGGCGCTGATGGCGGGCTACAAGCCGGAGCTGCAGGCGTACACGCAGCGCGTGCTGGAGCGGCGCGGCGTCGAAGTCCGGCTGGAGACTGCGGTCGAGCGCGTCGAGGCCCGCGCCGTCCACCTCGCCGGCGGCGAGGTGCTCGGCACCCACACCCTCGTCTGGGCCGCCGGCGTCCGCGCCAACCCCCTCGCCGACGAGCTCGGCGTCGAGCAGACCGACGGCCACCGCGTCGTGGTCGACGAGCACCTCCGGCTGCCGGGCCACCCCGAGGTGTTCGTCGTCGGCGACCTGGCCGGGGCGCGGGACCCGGAGGGCGCGCTCTACCCGCAGGTCGCGCAGGTGGCGATCCAGCAGGGCCGCCACGCCGCCGCCGCCGTGGCCCGCCTCGCACGCGGGCGGCCCCCCGAGCCGTTCCGCTACCGCGACCTCGGGATGATGGCGACGATCGGGCGCAACGCCGCCATCGTCCAGTTTCCGAACGGGGCCGGGCTGAAGGGCTTCGCCGCGTGGCTGGCGTGGGCCGGGCTACACGTCGTCAAGCTGACGGGCTTCCGCAACCGCCTCGGCGTCCTGCTGAGCTGGAGCTACAACTACCTCACCTACGACCGCGGCCCGCGCCTCATCCTAACGACCTTCCCCGAGACCGACGAGCTCGAGGGCGAGCGGCGGGCGGTCCTCACCACCTCGCCGACGACCGGCACGGCGGACGGCTCCGAGAATCCAGCCTTGGACTGAGCCAACCCTCAGGCCACCCGGTCGATGGCCTGCACGGTGTAGCCGGCTTCCTCGACGGCTCCGGTGATGGCGTCGGGCGCGACGTCGGCCTCGTAGCGCACGCGCGCCCGGCCGATGCCGACCTCCTCGACGTGGAGGTTCGGGACTTGGGCGAGCGCGCCCTCGACGGCGTCGACGCAGTGGCGGCAGGACATGCCCTCGATGCGGAGGTCGGATGTGATGGTGCTCATGAGAACGGGGAGATGGAGAACGGGGGGATGAGAGACGAGTGCAACGCCGAACGGTTTGGCAAGATTCGGCGACGGGGCCAGATGGGTGTCGTCCCAGATAGCGTCGTCTCGGTGCCGGCGAGGCGAGGGCGCGCGCGTAGGGGGAGGGCGCGCGTAGGGGTCCGGATGAACGAACCCTACGCCTTATGACTGCTTACGCCGTCACTGCCCCCTACGCCTTCGACTGCCGTTCTCGGCTGAACCTTTCGCCGGGCGGACCGTTGGCTAGGGCCGTCTGTCGCTCTCCGCCTACGCTATGGTTCATCCGGTCCTCGCACAGCTTCTCGACGCCGAGCGCGTCGTCATCACGACCCACATCCGCCCGGACGGCGACGCCCTGGGCTCGCAGATCGCGCTCGGGCTGTTCCTCCGCGCCCTCGGCAAGACCGTCACGCTGCTCAACGCCGACGCGCCGCCGCGCAACCTCGAGTGGATGCTCGACCTCTCGGACGTGACGACGTTCACCGGGGCGCTCAAGCAGCTCAAGCGGGTCAACGAGGCCGACGCGCTCGTGGTCGTGGACACCGGCACCGAGGAGCGCGTCGGCAAGCTCGGGCCGGTCCTCCGCGACGCGCCGGGCGCGAAGCTCCTCATCGACCACCACCCCGGCCCGGAGACGTGGTTCGACCACCAGCTGCTGCGCACCGACGCCTCGGCGACCGGCGAACTCCTCTACGACCTCATCGCGGAGCACGACGCGGGCCTGATCGACGCGCCGATCGCCACCGCGCTCTACGCCGCCATCATGACCGACACCGGCTCGTTCCGCTACGGCTCGACGACGGCCCGCGTCCACACCATCACGGCCGACCTGCTCGCGCGCGGCGACATCGCCCCGGAGCCGATCCACGTCGCCATCTTCGACACGCGCCTCCCGAGCAGCCTCCGCCTGCTCTCCCGCGCCCTCGACACGGTCACGACGGTCTACGACGGGCAGCTCGCCTACGTCGTCGTCTCGCTGGAGGCGATGAACGCCTCGGGCGCGCGCTCGGACGAGGCCGAGGGGATCGTCAGCTACCCGCTCTCGCTCGAAGGCGTCCGCGCGGTCGTGCTGTTTCTCGAGACGCCCTCCGGGATCAAGTGCTCGTTCCGCTCGAAGGGCGCGCTCGCCATCAACGGGTGGGCGCGCGCGTTCGGCGGCGGCGGCCACCGCAACGCCGCCGGGGCCTACTTCCGCGACGCCGCCCTCCGCGAGGTCATCGACCGCGTGATCACGGCCGCCCCGAAGCACCTCGACCTGGGCGACGAGTACGAGCTCAGCGACGAGATTTCCGACGACGACCTCGCCCTCCTGGCCTCGTTCCAGGGCAAGCTGTGAAGCGCGAGCACGGGGGGCGCGAGCAGCCCAGGCAGCCCAGCGAAGCGTACAGATAGCCGTCCCCGCGGAGGCCGGGACCCGCAGCCGAGCAAGCCCGCTGGAGCGGCTTCGCCGAGCAGGGCTCCCGCCTTCGCGGCACCGACGGGAGGATGCCGTGCTACCTCCCCCTCTTTCCACCGCTCAGTACCGCCCACGGTCCACCGACGATGCTCCGACCCTTCGCGCTCTTCCTCCTCGCCGCCGCCGCCGCCGCGCAGCCGCTCGACTTCGCGCGCGCGATCACGCCGTTCCCGGTCCTCGACGCCGAGGGCGACCCGTACGACCTCGCCTTCGCCGGCGCGTTCAACAACCCGCGCACCCAGCTCGCCGACCCCGACGGCGACGGGACGCTCGGCCTGTTCGTCCTCGAAGAGCAGGGGCGGATCAGCCACTACGAGTACCTCGGCGGGCTGGACTTCGCGTGGCGCTCGGACCAGTACGCCGGGATCGACGCCGGCTCGTGGTTCCGCTTCGGCGACCTCGACGGCGACGGCGACCTCGACCTGCTGACGCAGCGGCCCTCGGGGCAAGTCCGCTTCTGGCGCAGCGACGGCGGCGGCACCGGCGGGGCCCCGCCGGGTTTCACGCTCGAAGCCGACCCGCTCCTCGCCACGAGCGGCGACCCGGTCGCGCCCGAGGACCCGAACGTCCCGGCCCTCGCCGACATCGACGGCGACGGCGACCTCGACCTGTTCCTCGGACGGGCCGACAGCGGCAAGATCCGCTGGTACCGGCACACCGGCCTCAGCGGCGGCGTCCCGCAGTACGAGCTGGCGAGCGAGCAATTCCAGGACATCGTCATCTTCGAGGCCAACCCGACGTGCGGCGACGGGTCCGACCAGTCGCCCCTCTACATCACGCCGGGCACCGCGGCTCCCGCCAAGCCGGGGACTCCCGCCGGGCCGGGGACTCCCGACGGGCCGGGGACTCCCGCCGGGCCGGGGGCGGGGCGCGGCTCGCTCCACGGCCAGAACGCCCTCACCTTCTCCGACCCCGACGGCGACGGCGACCTCGACCTCTTCTGGGGCGACTTCTTCACCCCGAGCCTCTACTTCTTCCGCAACACCGGCTCCCCGACCGACCCCGAGCTCGAGCTCGTCTCCGAGACCTACCCGCTCGACGACGACTCCCTGGCGACCTCCGGCTACAACGTCCCCACCTTCGGCGACCTCGACCGCGACGGCGACCTCGACCTCGTCGTCGGGATCGTCGGGGGGTTCTGCTCGACGACGGCCAACCTCATCGAGAACCTGTTCTACCTCGAAAACGCCGGGACGCCGACCGCGCCGGACTACCGGGAGCGGACGGGCCGCCTCCTCGACGCCGTGGACGTGGGCCGCGCGAGCTACCCGGCGGCGGAGGACCTCGACGGCGACGGCGACCTCGACCTCGTCGTCGGCAGCGGCTTCAATCCGAACCTGGACACCACCCCGGACTCGCTGCGGGCCAGCCTCGTCCGGTTCGAGAACGTCGGCTCCGCCGCGGAACCGGTGTTCCGCCTCGCCGACGACGACTTCCTCGGCCTCGACGTGGACTTCGCCAGCCACTACGCCCCCGCCTTCGGCGACCTCGACGGCGACGGGCGGCGCGACCTGCTCGTCGGCACCTTCGGCGGGCGGATGGCCTTCCTGCTGGGCACCGACGCGGGCTACGAGCTGACCGTCGAGGCGCTCCAGGACCTCGACGTGGGCACCCGCGCGACGCCGACCCTCGGCGACCTCGACGGCGACGGCGACCTCGACCTCGTCGCCGGCGAGTTCAACGGCGACCTCAACTACTTCCGCAACGACGGCTCGCCGCAGCTCCCCAACTTCGTCGAGGCCGAGCTGCCCGGCCTGCTCGGCCTCGACGTGGGCCGCTACAGCGCCCCCCACCTCGCTGACGTCAACGACGACGGCGACCTCGACCTGTTCGTCGGCACCGAGAGCGACGACATCCTCTTCTACCGGAACGCCGGGACGGCGGCGGCCCCCAGCTTCGAGGCGCAGCCCTTCGACGTGGGCACGCTGCGGTTCGACACCGCGCCCGCCGCCGCCGACTTCGACGGCGACGGCGACCTCGACCTCGTCTCCGGCGACCGGGCCGGCGGCCTGCTCTACCTCGACAACCGCCGCTTCACGACCTCGAGCGCCGCGCCGCCGAGCGCGCCGGGCCCGGCGCGCCTCGAGACCTTCCCCAACCCCTTCGGCACGGACACCACGCTGCGCGTCGGCGCGAGCCGCGAGCCGATGACGCTCGCGCTCTTCGACGCCGCCGGGCGCGAGGTGCGGCGGTGGCTGCTCCGCGCGCGGACCGCTCCTCAAACGCTCGCGTGGGACGGCACCACGGCAGCGGGCGTACCCGTCCCGAGCGGGCTGTACGTCGCCCGCCTCACCGCCGGCGACCGCCTCGTGGCCACGCACAAACTGACCCGCTTGCAGTAGGCGCGCCAGCAACGGGCACACGTCCAGCACGCACTACCCGGGCGCTACTATAGAGACGGGGGCTGCCGTATTTTCCGCCGCGCCCTCCCGGTGCCTAACCACGAGCTCCCCTCGCAGCCATGCCCGACCCTCCTCGCCTCGCCGACGACGCTGCGCGCGGCGACGCCCGCCCGCTGGCTCAGCGGTCGCCCTGGTGGCTGAAGCTGGTCTTCGCCTCGGTCCTGCTGTTCCTCGTGGCGCAGCTCATGCTCCGGCAAACCCGCTCCGAGCCGTTCCCGACGTTCCTGCTCCCCGGCGGCCCCTCGCTCTACCACACCGATTCCGACGGCATCGTCTATCAGCGGACCACCTACTACGCCGTCGGGCCCGACGGAGCCAAGCAGGAGATTCCCATCGAAGCCTTCCTGCCCGGCGTCCCCCCCTCCTACCACGGCCCCATCGTCCGGGACGATTTTGGCCTGAAGCGGGAGGGGCCGCGCCGGGGCCCTATCCGGCTCGGCCCGCTCCGCCTCCCGACGACGGGCGGCGTCATCACGAAGCAGGAGATAGCGGCTACCCAAGCGTGGATGCGCCGGCACGCCGAGGCGGAAACAGGGGGGCCGGTGGCCTCGATCCGGGCCGTGAGGCGGGCGTACCGGTTGCGGCCTTTCGCCGAGGGCGAGGGGGAGCAGCTCCTGCGCACCGTCTCGGACGAGACGATCCCCCTGTCGCCCACCGCGCCCGATTCCCTTTCATCCGACTGAGCCCGCCGGGGTGAGCCATGTCCCTGTTCGACCGCTGGGTTCGCAGCTACGCCGTCCCGACCGAAGCGCTGGGCCTGTTCCGCATTCTCTTCGCGGGGCACGTCTTGGTGCTGGGGATGCCCGCCTTCGGCTGGGTGGCCCGGTTCCCCCCGGCCTTCTACAACCCGCCGGAGTACAGCCTCGGCGCGTTCTTCGACAGCCTCCCGAGCCCGCTCTTTCTGGAGCTCCTCACGGCGGTCGAGGTCGTCGCTAGCGTGGCGCTGTTGTTCGGCTACCGGACGCGGCTGGCGTCGCTCGTCCTGGCCGTGACCGTCGCCGTCGGCCTGACGTTCGTCCTCTCGTTCGGGAAGATCAACCACGGGCCGGTGCTCTACGTCGCCATCCTGCTGATCATGGCCTTCTCGCGGTGGGGCGACGCGTTCTCGATCGACGCGCTGCGCGGCGGGGCACCGGGGCGGGACCGCGGGCTCCTCCGCTGGAGCAACGCCTGGCCCGTGGCCCTGATGGCGCTTGTCATCGGGTTCGGCTATTTCTCGGGCGGCCTCCCGAAGGCGCTGGTGTGGCTGGACTTCGACCTCACGACGCACGGCACCCGGAGCTGGCTCATCGGGCGCTTTCAGCGCGGCTACACGGGCCTGGCCGGCCCCTGGCTCTTCAGCAACGACAACGCGCTGGTCTGGGAGATGATGGACGTCACCGCGGTCGCGTTCGAGGTCGGGTTCCTGTTCGCCATCCTCCACCTGCGTCTGCTGCGCGTCTTCTTCGTGCTCGCCGTGGTTTTCCACGCCGCGAACGTCTTTATGCTCGGCATCGACTTCACCCGGCTCGCCTTCCTCTACACCCTGTTCTTCCCGTGGACGCGCATCCTCGCCGGGCCGTGGGGGGACCGGCTGCGCTCGGCAGCCGGGGTGTTCACGTCGCGTCGGCTGTTCGCTGCCGCGCTCGCCGGCGCGGTCGGGCTCGCCGTGCTCGCGGTGTACCTCGGGGAGGAGCAGGTGGGGCTGCTGCGCCTGCTTCTGGCTCCGGTGCTGACGGAGGATCAGACGCGCGTCGTCCTGATCGGCCTCCACCTGGTCTTCGCGGCCTTCGTCGGGCTCGTCTTCCTGCGTTCGCTGATCTCCGACGCGCGAGCCTGGTGGCAGACGCGGCGAGGCGGCGGGGCCGACGTGGTCCCCGCCCCGTAGGCCCCGCCGTCTCCCGCTCGTGGCAGAGGGGCGTCGTGGCAGGAGGGCGAGGGGGCCAATAGGAAGCCGAACGGGTACGCCGCGTTTCCCTTCGGTATACGCAGATATCCCGTCCTTTCGTCCTAATCGTAGGGCGACCGATATCGCTCTCGTACCGCGTGGCGACGCCGCGCGCCGTCTCACCGACCTGTAGAGAGACCTATGCTCAACCCCGAAGGAATGCGCCGCGCCCGCCTGCAGCCCGCCAGTCTTCCCGACGAGGCGATGCTCCACCACGACTACGGCGGCCAGCTCGAGGCCGCCGCCGAGGACTTTCTCGTCCACGCGTTCGAGCAGGGCGGGCACGGCCCGCTCGGCGAGAGCGGCGTGCCGCCGGTGCTCGTGGCCGCGGCCATGCACGTCCTCAACCGCGCCGCGTGGACGCAGCCCTCCGACGAGCAGGTGAAGGCCGCGATGTTCCTCTCGCAGCAGGCCAAGCAGAACGGCAAAGTGGGCGGGGACGAGCGACAGGCGGCCTAGGACCCATCCCGGCCCGCCCGCCTGGTCCGGGACGCCTGAGCGAACGGGCGAGGAGCAGGGCGGGCGAGGAGACCGAGGCGGGCAACGCCGCGCTCGGGGCGGCGGGGCCTCCCTGCGCGCATTTCTTCATTCTCTTGGCCAGAACGTCGGCTATATTAAGCGAGGCTCCTCTCCTCTCGTCCCTTCTGCTCGTCGCCGCTCCCCATGCCCACCCAAGGTGACCCTAACCGGGGCGTCGCTCGCGACCCGTTGGAGCAGCCTGCGGCCCGCTCTCCGCTCGCCACGACGCCCGCGCCCCGGTGGCTCCTGCCGCTGTTCGCCCTCGTCCTCCTCCTGCTCTCGGCCCAGCTTGCGCTGCGCCAGACGCGCTCCGAGGCGTTTCCGACGTTCCTGCTCCCGGCCGGCCCTTCGCTCTACCGCACCGACACCGCCGGCATCGTCTACCGGCGGACGCAGTACCTCGCGGTCGGCCCGGAGGGTCAGGAGACGCCGGTCGGGCTGGGGGCCATACTGGCGGACGTCCCGGGGTCGTATCGCGGCTACATCGCCCGCGACAACTTCGGCTTTCGGGCTCTGGGACCTCGCGCTGGCGACTTCCGCGCCGGGCCCCTCCGCATCCCCGCCCCGACGGGCCGCGTGACCGAGAGCCGGCTGGCCGAGACGCGGGCGTGGCTTAGGCACCGGCTGGAGCGCGCGGCGGGCCACCCCGTGAGCGGCCTCCGCGTCGTGAAGCGCGCGTACCGGCAGCGGCGCAGCGACGGGCGCGAAGAGACGACCCGGGTCGTCTCCGACGAGACCCTCCCCCTCACCCCCGCTCCCTCTCCCGCTCCCTGAGCCGATGTCCCTGTTCAGCCGTTGGGTCCGCAGCTACGCCGTGCCCACGGAAGGGCTCGCGCTCTTCCGCATCCTGTTCGCGGCGCAGGCGCTCGTGCTCGAGCTTCCCGCTTTCGGGTGGGCGGGGACCCTCCCCCCGGCGTTCTACAACCCCTCGCGATACAGCCTCGGCGCGCTCCTCGAAGTCCCTCCGAGCGCGCTCGTTCTCAACGTGTTCTCCCTCGCGGCGGTCGTCCTGTTCGTCGCGCTCCTGTTCGGCTACCGGACGCGCGCCGTCTCGCTCCTGCTCGCGGTCGTGCTGGTGGTGGGGCTGACGTTCGTCTACGGTTACGGGAAGATCAAGCACCAGTACGTGTTCTTCGCCGCCGTGCCGCTCGTGATGGCCTTCTCGCCGTGGGGTCAGGCCTTCTCCCTCGATGCCGCGCGGCGCGGTGCCCGGCCCGCCCCCCTGCGCTGGTCGAACGCGTGGCCCGTGGCGCTGATGGCGCTAGTGATCGGCTTCGGCTACTTCTCGGCGGGCCTCCCGAAAGCACCGGTTTGGTTCGACCTCGACCTCTCGACGCATGGCGCGCGCAGCTGGCTCGTCAACGGGTTCCAGTCCGGCCGCCAGGGGTGGCTGGCGGAGTGGTTCTTTCACAACGAGAACCCGTATCTGTGGGAGGGCATGGACTACCTAGCAGTCTCGTTCGAACTCGGCTTTCTGCTCGCCGTGCTCCACGTGACGGCGTTCCGCGCCTTCCTCATCGCGGCGATCGGGTTCCACGCGGCGAACGTGTTCATCATGAACATCGACTTCACCCACCTCGCCTTCATCTACGCGCTGTTCCTCCCGTGGGACCGCATCCTGGCCGGGGCGTGGGGAGGCCGCCTAGCCGGTCTCGCGAGGCCGTTCGCCTCGCGCCGCCTGTTCGCAGCCTCCACCGTGCTGTTCGGGGGGCTAGCTGCGCTCGCGCTCGCCTTCGACCCCGAGTACCTCGGGGTCCTCCCGAACGTCGCTACGCTGACCTCCTCAGATTCCTACCTCAAGAAGGTCCAGCTCCTCATCAACCTTCTCGTGGGCGGGGTCATCGCGGCCGTCCTTGCGCGGCACCTCACCGCGGGCCTCTTCGGCGCGGTGCGACGGTCTGGAGGCCGCGCGGGCGTCGCCGCTGCTCCGTAGTACGGCATCGGGCTTCTCCCGTGCCTCGCCCACGGCTCCCTTCGCTCCGGCTCGCCTACGAGCCCCGAGCCTCAACGCCCTCTCAGGCTGCGACGCCCTGCCGCACGTGCTCGATGAGCGAGCGGAAGACGAGCGCCCCGTCGGCGGAGCCGAGCAGGCCCTCGACGCAGCGCTCCGGGTGGGGCATCATCCCGAGCACGTTGCCCGCCTCGCTGACGATGCCGGCGATGTTCCGCGCCGAGCCGTTGGGGTTGGCCGCGTCCGTGACCTCGCCCTCGGCGGTGGCGTAGCGGAAGACGACCTGCCCGCCCGCTTCGAGCCGGTCGAGCGTCTCGGCGTCGGCGTGGTAGTTGCCCTCGCCGTGGGCGACGGGGACCAGGAGCGTCTGCCCCTCCTCGGTGGCGTTCGTGAACGGCGTGGCGGCGGTCTCGACGCGGAGGTGGACGTCCCTGCAGCCGAACCGGAGCCCCGCGTTGCGCATCAGCGCCCCCGGCAGCAGCCCGGCCTCGCACAAGACCTGGAACCCGTTGCAGACGCCGAGCACGAGGCCGCCGTCGTGCGCGAAGCGGACCACGTCTTTCATCACGGGGGAGAACCGGGCGATGGCCCCCGAGCGGAGGTAGTCGCCGTAGGAGAACCCGCCGGGGACGATCACCACGTCGGCCTCGCCGACGGTCTCTTCTTTGTGCCAGACGAAGCGGGCCTCCTGCCCCATGACCTGCTCGGCGGCGTGGTAGGCGTCGTGGTCGCAGTTGGAGCCGGGGAAGACGAGGACGGCGAAGCGGACGGGCATGGCTGCGGAGAGAAGCGAGGGGGAAAGCGTAGAAGGGGGGAGAGCGTAGAAGATAGCAGCTATCGGAACCGTTCATTCTCCGCGTGCTATCCTCCACCCTCTATTCTCCATCCTCCAGCCCTCGTGATCCCCCGCGAGCTGTTCTCCCGCATCCGCCACCTCGAGATCCGCACGAAGGGCCTCGTCAACAACGTCTTCGGCGGCGAGTACCACTCGGCGTTCAAGGGGCGCGGGATCGAGTTCTCCGAGGTCCGGCCCTACCAGGTCGGCGACGACGTGCGGACGATCGACTGGAACGTCTCGGCGCGCACGGGGGAGACGTTCGTGAAGCTCTACGAGGAGGAGCGCGAGCAGACCCTCGTGCTGGCCGTCGACGTCTCGGGCAGCGAGCGCTTCGGGACGGGGGGCGTCGAGAAGCGCGAGATGGCGGCGGAGCTCGGCGCGGTGCTCGCCTTCAGCGCGGTGCGCAACAACGACAAGGTGGGGCTCCTCCTGTTCTCGGACCGCGTCGAGCGGTTCGTCCCGCCGCGCAAGGGCCGCCGCCACGTCCTGCGCATCGTCCGCGACGTGTTCGCCCACGAGCCGCAGTCCAGCGGCACCCGGATCACCGCCGCGCTCGACCACCTGCTCCGCGTCCTCCGCCGCCGCGCCATCGTGGTGCTCATCAGCGACTTCTTCGACCGGGGCTACGAGCGCAAGCTGCAGGCGCTCTCCGCGCGGCACGACGTCGTCGCCGTCCACCTCCGCGACCCGCGCGAGGTCGAGCTCCCGAGCGTCGGGCTGCTGACGCTGCGCGACGCCGAGACGGGGCAGGCCGTGCTCGTGGACACCGGCAGCCGCGCCGCGCGCGAGGCGTTCGCCCGGCAGGCCGAAGCCCGGCAGGCCGAGATCGGGGCGGCGCTGCGGAGCGCCCGCGTGGACACCGTCCGGGTGCAGACCGATGAGGACTACGTCGAGCCGCTCGTCGGGTTTTTCCGGCGGCGCAACCGGGCCGCGTGATGGGTCGAGCACGACGGCTCCTCGGTCGCGTAGGGGTGGGCTTCAACCCCGCCGCTACGGCGGTCGTGTGCGCTTCGCTGGCCCTAACGGCTCTGGTGAGCGCGCCGGCCTCGGGGCAGACGGTCCGCCTCCACGTCCTGGCCGACAGCGTGACGGTGGGCGAGCGCTTCGCCGTCGCGGTCGCGGTCGAGCACGGGCCGGGCCTCCAGGTCGTCTTCCCCGAGCCGCCCGCCGACGCGGTGAACGCCCCGCTCGGAGCAGGCGAGGCCGAGCTGCTCGGCGTGCGCCGCCTGCCCCCGGAGGCGCGCGGCGCGGCGCGCGTGGACAGCGCCGTGTTCGAGGCGGCGACGTTCGCGCTCGACTCGGCGCGCGTCGGGCCGGTGCCGGTCTTCGTCGTGCGGGGGGCCGACACGACGGTCGTCCTTTCGCCCTCGGCGCGCGTCGGCGTCCGCTCGCTCGTGCCTGCCGACGCCGCCGAGCCGAAGGGGCTCGCGCCGCTCGCCGAGTTCCCGCGCGCGTGGGGGCCGTGGCTGATCGCCGCCCTGCTCGCGCTCGCGCTCGCCGCCGCCGCGTGGGGGTGGCTCCGGCAACGGCGCAGCCGCCCCGCGCCGGCCTCGACGCTGCCGCCGCACGAAGAGATCGCCGTCCGCCTCGGCGCGCTCGCTGCGGCGCTGCCCGAGGCACCGGAGTCCGCCAAGCCGTTCTACGTCGAGCTGTCGGACGCGCTGCGGACCTACCTCGCCCGCACGCTTGCCGTCCCGGCCCGAGAACAGACGACCCGCGAGCTCGCCGACACGCTCGCCGCCCGGCCCGGCGAGGTCCCGGACCCCGCCCACACGCGCCTCGTCTCCGTGCTCCGGCTCGCCGACCTCGTCAAGTTCGCCGAGGTGCAGCCGGACCCGGCGACGCACGAGACCGCGCTGGCCCGCGCGCGCGAAGCCGTCGCCGCCGTCGAGGAGGCCCTTCGCCCGGCGGACCGTGACGCAGACGACGGCGAAGGCGCAGACGACGGCGAAACGGAGCGCAGCCGCCTCGCTTAACTTGATCAGTTTTCCTTGCCTCTCCCCCGCCCCATGCCTCCCTTCAGCGACACCCTCGTCCAAAAGCTCGCCGAGGCCGAGCGCGTGGCCGTCCTCACCGGGGCCGGGATTTCCGCCGAGAGCGGCGTCCCGACCTTCCGCGACCCCGGCGGGCTGTGGCAGCAGTTCCGGCCCGAAGAGCTCGCCAACATCGACGCGTTCCTCCGCAACCCGGTCCTCGTCCAGGGCTGGTACGCCCACCGCCGCGCCGTCGTCGAGGACGTGGAGCCGAACCCCGGCCACCACGCCCTGGCCGCGCTGGAGCGCTTGGTGCCGCACTTCCTCCTGGCCACGCAGAACGTGGACGACCTCCACCGCCGCGCCGGGAGCCTCACCGTCGTCGAGCTCCACGGCAACCTGACGCGGAGCACCTGCGCCGACTGCGGCGAACCGGCGTCGCGGGATGACCTCGCGGCGATTGAGCACGGGGCCGAGGCGCGGTGCCGGGCGTGCGGCGGGCTGCTGCGCCCCGACGTGGTGTGGTTCGGCGAGATGCTGCCCGAGGGCGCGCTCGAGCGCGCCGCCGCCGCCGCCGCCGAGGCCGACGTGTTCCTCTCGGTCGGGACGAGCGCGGTGGTCTATCCCGCTGCCGGGTTGCCGCTCGTCGCGAAAGAGGCCGGGGCCTACGTCGCCGAGGTCAACGTCGAGCGGAGCGCGATCGCGGGCGAGATGAGCGAGGTCGTGCTCGGTCCGTCGGGCGAGGTGCTGCCGGCCCTCGTCGAGGCCGTTCGAGCGTTCATCGAGTGATTCGCCCTATGATCTTCGCGCACCCGCTGTTTCTCCTGCTGCTGCTCGCCGTGCCTGCGCTCGCGTGGCACGCGTGGCGGCGCGCGCGAAGCCGCCCGGCCAGCCTGTTCTTCTCCGACACCTCCGCCGCCGAAACCGTCGCGCCGACGCTGTGGGTGCGGCTGCGCGGCCTCCCGGTCGCCCTCCGGCTCGGGGCGCTCGCCCTCGGCATCCTCGCCCTCGCCCGCCCGCAGGAGCGCGACGTGGTCGTCGAGCGCACCGCCGAGGGGATCGACATCGTCCTGGTGCTCGACCTCTCGACCTCGATGAAGGCCGAGGACTTCCGGCCCAACCGCTTCGAGGCCGCGAAGGACGTGGCCGCGCGGTTCGTCGACGGGCGCGTCTCGGACCGGATCGGGCTGATCGTGTTCGCGGCGCAGGCCTACACCCAGGCCCCGCTGACGCTGGACTACGACTTCCTCAAGGAGATGCTCCGCAGCGTCCAGATGGGGCTGATCGAGGACGGCACCGCGATCGGCACCGCGCTCGCCACCGCCACGGCCCGGCTGCGCGACTCGGACGCCGAGAGCAAGGTCATCATCCTGCTCACCGACGGCCAGAACAACCGGGGCGAGGTAGACCCCGCGACGGCCGCCGACGTGGCCGAGGCCATCGGGGTCAAGGTCTACGCCATCGGCGTCGGCTCCGAGGGGCGCGACGCCTTCGGGCGGCGCATCCCGGACCGGATGCGGCAGCTCCTCCCGCAGTCGGCGCAGATCGACGAGGAGATGCTCACGACCGTCGCCGAGAAGACCGGCGGGCGCTACTTCCGCGCGACCGACCGCGAGGCCCTCGCCGCGATCTACGACGAAATCTCGGCCCTCGAAACGACCGAAGTGCAGGAGACGAGCTACCTCGACGTCGACGAGCGCTACGCCCTCTTCCTCTGGCCTGCCTTCGCCCTGCTGCTCCTCAACGTCCTGCTCTCGACCACCCGCCTGCGGAGAGTGCCTTGAGAGACTGACTACGAATGCAGTGACTACGAATGCAATGCAGGGCTGCTCCAGCCGCCGCCTCCGGCGTGGCGCTCCATCGCCGATGCTTGGCATCGGTGCCGATGCGTGGTGCCGATGCGTGGTGCCGATGCGTGGTGCCGATGCGTGGTGCCGATGCGTGGCATCGGCTGCGTCGCGCGCCTTGTCTGCGCCGTCCGGCACTCGCCTTCTTCCTCCATTCATGGTCAGGCTCTGAGTGGGTGGGGGCGGACAGCGAGCGCCAGGCGTGGTGCCGGTTCCGGCCAGGGCGGCCACGCGGGGCCGCCCCTACAGGCGCGGCGTGCAACGGCCTCGGTACTTTGACCGGTTTTAATTGACTCCCGCACTCCCGCACTCCCGCACTCCCGCACTCCCGCACTCCCGCACTCCCGCACTCCCGCACTCCCGCACTCCCGCACTCCCGCAATGACCTGGTCTCACCCCACCTGGCTGCTCGCCCTGCTCGCCGTGCCCGTCGCCACCGCGCTGTTTGCGTGGGCGGCGGCGCGGCGGCGCGAGGCGCTCCGCCGGCTCGCCGGTCGGGACGCGGATGCGGGCGCGGTGGCTCGGCGGTGGCAGGCGGCCCTCGTCGTGGCCGCCGTGCTCGGGATCGCCACCGCGCTCGGGGGGCCGCGCTACGGGACGCAGCTCCGCGAGGTCCGGCAGGAGGGCCTCGACGTGATCATCGCGCTCGACGTCTCGGAGTCGATGCGGGCCGAGGACGTGGCCCCGAGCCGGCTCGAGAAGGCGAAGTACGAGATCGACGCGCTGCTCAACGAGCTCGCCGGGAGCCGCGTCGGGCTCGTCGTCTTCGCGGGCGAGGCGTTTTTGCAGTGCCCGCTGACGAGCGACTTCGGGGCCGTCCGCCTGTTCCTCGACGCCGCCGAGCCGTCCCTCGTCCCGACGCAGGGCACCGACTTCGGGCAGGCGCTCCGCGTCGCCGCGCAGGCATTCGACGTGGCCGACGGTGACCCGAAGGGGGGCGGCCCGAGGGGGGGCGGCCCGAGGGGGGGCGAGGCCCGCGCGCGCGCGCTCCTCGTGGTCTCCGACGGCGAGCACCACGAGGGCGGCTTCCGCCCCGTCCTCGCCGCCCTCGAAGAGGAGGGTGTGGCCGTCTTCGCCGCGGGCGTCGGGAGCGCCGAGGGGGCACCGGTCCCGGTCGTCCGCCAGAACCGGCGCGTCGGCGTCAAGACCGACCGCACCGGCCAGCCCGTCCAGAGCCGGCTCGACGAGGCGACGCTCCGCGACCTCGTGGCGGGCGGGGCCTACTACCGGATCGACCGGACCGCGAGCGACCTGTCGGACGTACCCTTCGACCTGGCGCGTCTAGACCGGGGGCCGGTCGCCAGCGAGGTGTTCGAGACGTTCGCCGAGCAGTACCAGTGGCCGCTCGCCTTCGCGCTGCTGCTGCTGCTCGCCGAGCACTTCGTCGGGGGGTGGAGCACGGAGAGCAGAGGACGGAGGGCGGAAGGCGGCGGGCAGAGGGCGAGCGGCAGCGCGTAAGGGTCTCGGTATCTTCGTCGGCTTTATCCCAGGTTTTATCCCACTCCTCCCATGCCCCGCGCGCTCCTCGCCCTCCTCCTCTTCGCCGTGCCCGCCGGGGCGCGGGAGGGCCACCGCGGGAACGCGCTCTACGCGATGACCGAGTTCGGGCCGGCCGGCGCGACCTACCGCGAGGGCATCGACTGGAACGTCGAGGCCGACGGCGACGGGGCGGTCCGCGCCGCGCTCTTCAACAACCTCGGCTGCGCGCTCTACGAGCAGGAGGAGCTCGACCGGGCGCAGGCGGCGTTCGAGACGGCGCTCGGCCTCGCGCTCAGCGCCGAGGGCCGGGCGCGGGCGGCGTACAACGCGGGCACCGCCGCCGCCCGGCAGCAAAACTTCGAGGCCGCGCTCGGGTTCTACCGCCGGGCCCTGCTCGCCGAGCCGGGGCACGCCGACGCGAAGTTCAACTACGAGTACCTCAAGCGCCAGCTTCAGGACCCTCCGCCCTCCGAGTCCGAGTCCGACACCGTGCAGCCCTCCCCCTTCGCGCAGCAGCTCAAGGCCGAGGCCGACTCGCTCGTCGCCGCGCAGCAGTACCGGGACGCGCTCGAAACCATGCAGCGCGGCCTGAGCGCCGACTCGACCGTGCAGGCCTACGGTGCGTTCCTCGGTCGCCTCGGTGCCGTCGTCGAGATCGAGGAGGGTTCGGACCAGCGATGACTTTCCGCAGCCCGTCTCCCTTCCCTCCGACAGGGGCGACCCTCGCGGGCGCCCTGCCACGCGCAGGGCCACGCCCCGGCCCGGTGGTCGTCTGCGTGCTCGCTCTCCTGGGCTTGGCGGCTCCCGCCGCGGCGCAGTCGGTGGCGGACTATTACCACGCCGCCGCGCAGCTCTACATCGGCGAGCAGAACCAGCGGGCCGAGGCCGCCGCCGAGGCCGGGCTCGCCCTCGACCCGGACGACGCCAAGCTCCGGGCCCTCCTGGAGAAGATCCGCGAGCAGGAGGAGGGGCAGGGAGGCGGCGGGCAGCAGGCCGAGGATGCCGACGACCGGCAGCCCGGCGAGGGCGACGAGCAGCAGGACGGAGGCGAAGACGGCGAGGAGCCACAGCCCGACGCCGAGTCCCCGGGCGAGCAAGGGGGCGAGCCGCAGCCCGGCGAGCCGCAGCCCCGGGACCAGCCTGCGCCCGACGAGCGCGAGGCCGACGCCGGAGCCGAAGGCGACGAGCAGCCGGACGCACAGCCGGGCGACGGCGGCACCGCGACCCCGTTCGAGGTGCCGCCCGGCGAGATGAGCCGCGCCGAGGCCGAGCGCATCCTCCGCGCCATCCAGACCGACGAGCTGGAGCTGCTCCGCGACGTGCAGCGCCGCCGCGCCCGCCCCCGCTACGTCGAAAAAGACTGGTGAGCCGAGTGTCGAGTGCCGAGCGCCGAGCGTCGAGTGGTTGGGGTAGCCTGGTCGGGCTGCTAGGGGTCGTGGTGGCGCTCGCGTCGGCGGCGGCGGCCCAGGTCACGGTCCACGCCTACGCGGACAAGACCACGATGGGCGACGGCGAGGTGCTGCTCTACACGGTCGAGGCCAGCGGCGACTTCGGCGACCTCGGGCGGATCACCGGGCCGGAGACGCGCGGCCTGACGGCGGTGCTGACGACGCCGGTCCAGAGCTGGGACGTCTCGATCCGCGCCGGGCAGACGCGGCAGCGGCTCCGGCTGCAGTGGCAGTTCCGGCCTCTCGGCACCGGCACCGTCTATCTCGGCGAGAGCACGCTCCGCCTCGACGGGCGGACCTACACCACGGCCCCGATCGCGGTGCAGGTCATCCCCCAGGCGCAGCGCCCCTCGGCCTCGCTCGTGGCCCCGAGCCCAGCGGCGGTGCCCCGCCCCGGCGAGCCGCCCGCCGACCTCTTCATTCGCGCCGAACCTTCGACCGACGCGGTGTGGCTCGGCGAGCAGGTGATCGTGGACTACGTACTCTACTTCGAGGCGGGGGTCCATCCGCGCAACAGCCGCATCGCGAGCGCGTGGGACGCCGACGGCTTCTGGCGCGAGGAGCTCGACCTCGACCACTTCCTGGGCTCCCGCACGGTCGAGATCGAGGGCCGCCTGTTCGAGGCGGCCCCGATCAAGCGGCTCGCCCTCTTCCCGACGCGGACCGGCACCCTCGCCGTGGACTCGCTCGACGTCGAGGTCGACGTGCTGCGCGCCGCAGCGCCTCGGGGCCGGGGCGGGCTCTTCTCGAACCCCTTCGGCTCGCGCTTCGAGCGCGAGACCCTCACGGCCCCGCGCGTGGTCGTCGAGGCGCGTCCGCTGCCGCCGGGCGCGCCGCCGTCGTTCAGGGGAGCGGTCGGGCAGTTCGGGCTGGCCGTGCAGGCGAGCCCCGCCGACCTCGAGGTCGGGGAGCCGGTCCGGGTGACGGCGACGCTCTCGGGCACCGGCAACATCGCCACGCTCGAAGCGCCGGACTGGCGCACCCCGCCGGCCTTCGAGCAGTACCCGCCGCGCGAGACCGAGCGGCTGGACCGGTACGCGGACCGGCTGCGCGGCGAGAAGACGTTCACCTTCACCCTCGTCCCGCGCTCCGGCGGCCGGTTCGTGCTGCCACCGCTCGAGTGGAGCTACTTCGAGCCGAAGGCCGGCGCGTACCGCACGCTCCGCTCCGACTCGCTCCGGCTCCACGTCGTCGGCCCGGCGGCCCCGCTCGCCGAGGCGGAGCCGGCGGGGCCGGCGCAGGACGAGCTCGCCGGCCCGCTCGAGACGGCGGCGTGGCGGCGCGCCCGCGCGCCCGTGCCGGTGTGGGCGCGCCCGTGGGTGTGGATCGGCTTCGGGCTGCCGGTGCTCGCGCTGCTTGGCCTCGCGGCGGCGCGCCGCCTGCGGGACCGGGAGGACGACTCGGCGGCGGCGCGCAGCCTCCGCGCCTTCCCCGAGGCGGAGCGCGGCCTGGAGGCCGCCGCCGGGCACCTCGGTGCCGGGGACGCGCGGGCCTTCTACGCCGTGCTCGACCGCACCCTCCGCCGCTTCCTCACCGACCGCCTCGGCACTGCGGCGCACAGCCTGCCCCTCGCCGCGCTCGGTGCCCTCCTGGCCGAGCGCGGCGTGACGCCGGAGACCCGCGAGGCCGTCGTGGCCCTCCTGCGCGAGAGCGACGCCGTGCCGTTCGCCCCGCGCCCGCCCGCCCCGCGCGCCGACGCCGCAGGCCGCGCCGCCCGGCTCATCGCCGCCGTCGACGGCGAGGCCGTCCCCGTCGAGGCCGTCCCCGTCGAGGCCGGCTGACCCGATGCTGGTGCTCCTGCTGCTGCTCGCGCTACCCGACGAGGCCCCCCGCGCCGAGGCCGAGCGCCTGTTCGCCCTCGGCAACGCACTCACCGGCGAGGGCGACGTGCGCGGCGCGATCGCCGCCTACGAGGGGGCCGCCGCCACCGGCTGGACCAGCCCCGAGCTCGAGCTCAACCTCAGCCACGCCCACGCCGAGGCCGGAAGCCTGGGGCGGGCCGTGCTGCACGCCGAGCGCGCGCGCCGCCTCGCACCGCGCGCCGAGCCGGTGCAGCACGCCCTCCACCGCCTCCGCGAGCGCCTCGGCACCGAGCCCGCCGCGCGCTCCCCCGGCGAGTCGGCAGCCCGCTGGCTCTCGGCGCACATCGGCGCGAGCGGGATCACGGCGCTGCTGCTCGTGCTGTGGGTGGGGGTGCTCGGCCTCGTCGGGGTCCGCCTCTGGACGGGCGCGGCACCGCCCGCGCTGCGGCGGTCCCTCGTCGTGCTCGCCCCCCTAGCCGTCTTCGTCGCCGGGGGTGCTGCCCTCGCGCGCGCTACGAGGCCACGCCCCGAGCCGTCGCCCTGGCCGGAACGCCGGTGCGGAGCTCGCCCTCGGCCACGGCCCCTCGCCTGGGCGACGCGCGCGAAGGCACCGTGCTCCTCGTCACCGAGCGGCGCGGGCCGTGGCGCGCCGTCCGCCTCCCCGACGGCAGCGAGGGCTGGGTCGAGACGCCTGCGCTGGAAGAGATCTGACGGTTTCGGATTGCGGAATTAGGGTTTCGGATTGATCTTATTCCGGTCGGACTCGCTAGCCGGCACTCCCAGACCTAGAATCCACAACCGATGGAACCGCACGTTCTCCCTCCCACCGACGCCGAGCGACGGGGCTGGATCGAGGTCGTCTGCGGGTCGATGTTCAGCGGCAAGACCGAGGAGCTGATCCGCCGCCTCAAGCGCGCCCGCATCGCCCGGCAGCAGGTCGAAATCTTCAAGCCGGCTCTCGACAACCGCTACGCGCAGACGGCCGTGGTCTCGCACGACGAAAACGCCATCCCGTCGATCGTCGTCGACACCGCCGACCAGGTCCTCCTGCTCGCGGGCGAGGCCGCCGTGGTCGGCATCGACGAGGCGCAGTTCTTCGGGGACGAGATCGTCGGCGTCTGCGAGACGCTGGCGCGGCAGGGGCGGCGGGTGATCGTCGCGGGCCTCGACCAGGACTTCCGGGGCCGCCCGTTCGAGCCGCTCCCGCAGCTCATGGCCGTCGCCGAGTTCGTGACCAAGCTGCACGCGATCTGCGTCGTATGCGGGGCCCCGGCGAACCACTCGCAGCGCCTCGTCGCCAGCGACGACCGCGTGCTGGTCGGCGAGAAGGAGGCCTACGAGCCGCGCTGCCGCCTCCACTTCGAGCCGCCCGCCGCGCGCCCGGTCCCGACGAGGCAGACGCAGCCGGCGCGGCAGACGCAGCCGGCGCAGCCGGAGGGTCGAGACCAGCAAGCGGAAGTCCGTGACGCCTGAGCCGGACGTGGTTATCACGCGCCAGGAAGTGGCACCGAAGTGGCAACCCTGACCGGGCGCGCGGCGTCCCACCGGCGAGATGTCTATGATGGAATCGGTCCTTTCGCTGTTCATCGGCCTCGCGCTCGTGGCGTTCGTGGCCGGCGTCGGGGCGCGGCTCGTGGTGGCGGTCCTCCAGCGGCGGCGTCTCCGCGCCGAGGCGGCCGGGCAGGCCCAGCGCGGGTGGGGCGGGCGGGACCACGAGCGGGTCCGCACCAAGTACTTCGAGAAGGAGCACCGCGCCCGCGCCGTCCGTGCCCGCCACCGGCACGCGCGCCCTGCCGCCGAGCCGGAGCCCGAGCCGGCGGGGCCCGGCCCGGTCAACCTCGACCGGCTCCACCGCGCCACGCTCGGCCTCACCGGCGAGGTCACGCCGGAGGTCCTGCGGAGGGCCTACAAAGCTCGCGTCCGCGAGTACCACCCGGACCAAGTGGCCCGGCTCGGCATCAAGCTCCGCCGCCTCGCCGAGGACGAGACGAAGCGCATCAACGAGGCCTACGCCTACTTCCGCAAGCGCCTCGACCTTTAGGGCGGTGGCTCATGTTCAGAGAACGCCTCGGGACGGGCGCAGCCAGGTGCGCACGCCCGTCCCGAGACCCTCAGTCGTGTTGACATGCACCTCTCGGATGCCATCGCCATCGCGCGCCCCCTCTCCGGCGCTGTGCGTGCCCACTCTCCGGCGCTGTGGCGCACCGTCTTGCGCACACGCTCGACCCGCAGCCGCGTCAAGTTCACCCGGTTGTAGCCCTGCCACTGGTCGGTGTAGACGCAGCTCGGTGTAGACGCAGCTCTCAGCCTCGGTGAACCCATGCCCATCTGAACATGAGCCTAGTGCTACGACACCTCGATTCTGACAGGCTCTCGGCAGCCCGTGCGCCGCGCGTCAGCGTTGACCTCGTCGCCCGATGCGGTGCATCTAGCTCCTCGGTCGCCTTGACTCGCAGCACCCGAACACGCCGATCTACCCGTCATTCTGCTCGTGTCGAAGCACTAGGGCGGTATGGCTTTTGATGAGCGGTTGCGTGCACGAATTGCCACCCGTTAAAACCTTGTTTTTCGGAGATCGTGAAGCAGGGGCTACGCCGTGGCGGGCAGGTTCTCCACGCGCACCCGGGCGCGACACCGACCGGCTCGCCGAACGCGCCACGCTCTCCTAACCGCACGCTTCGATGGATTCTTACGAACCGCTCTACGCCACCGAGCCCCCCGCCGCTCCCGAACCTGCCGCCGCTCCCGAGGCCGCCGACTCTCCCGAGGCCGCCGACGCGTTCCGGCTTTCGGACCTCCCGGAGCTCCCCGACACCGTCGCCCTCAACGCATCGCTCGACGGCGTCTCGTTCACGACGAACCCGCCGCCGGTGCCGGCTCGGAAGCAGGTCGTCCGCACCGTGCCTCCGCCCTTCGTCGCGCGCGTGCTCGCCAAGCTCATCGACGGGGCCGCCGCCGGAGTGCTCTACACCCTCTGCACCGTCCTCGTCGCCGACTGGCTCTGGGGCTTTCTGCTCGGGGGCGTCGCGGCGTCGCTCTATTTCCTCGTCTGCGACGGCCTCGACGTGGACTTCATGCCGCGCCGCTCGCTCGGCAAAAAAGTCATGGGCCTCACCGTCACCCGCCTCGACGGGCAGCCGATGACGGCGTGGACCTCGGCGCAGCGCAACTGGATGTTCGGCGTGCTCTACTTCGTGCAGGCGTTCACCTTCGACGCGCCCGCCGTCAGCGTGGTGCTCCTGCTCGGGGCCCTCGGCCTGATCGGGTACGAGGTCTACTGGGTGTTCGTCAACCCCGAGGGCGTCCGCTGGGGGGACGATCTCGCGGGCACCGAGGTGAGGCAACGGGTGACGGAAGCGGTCGAAGTCGGGGTTGCGAGGGACGAGGCGCGGGAGTATGTTGCGGCGTCCCCGCCTTCCGCCGCACCGCCCGCTCATGGCCGACGCCTCCCGCCCCGGTAGCTCCCGCCCCGGCAGCTCCCGCTACCTCGTCACCGCCCGCAAGTACCGCCCGCAGACGTTCGCCGACCTGGTCTCGCAGGCGCACGTCTCGGAGACGCTCCAGAACGCGATCCTCCACGACCGCCTCGCCCACGCCTACCTCTTCAGCGGGCCGCGCGGCGTCGGCAAGACCACCGCGGCGCGGCTCCTGGCGAAGGCCATCAACTGCGAGACGGCGCTCGCCGAGCGCGCCGGGGCCGAGCCGTGCCGGAGGTGCGAGCGCTGCCAGAGCTTCGAGGCCGGCCGCAGCCTCGACGTGACCGAGATCGACGCGGCCTCGAACAACGGCGTCGACGACGTGCGCGACCTGCAGGAGCGGCTCCGGATCCCGCCGCAGGGGGCCAAGCGCAAAGTCTACATCGTGGACGAGGTCCACATGCTCTCGAAGCCGGCCTTCAACGCGCTCCTCAAAACGCTCGAAGAGCCGCCGCCGCACGTCCTGTTCATCTTCGCCACGACCGAGCCGCACAAGGTCCTCCCGACGATCCTCTCGCGCTGCCAGCGCTTCGACTTCCGCCGCATCACGGTGCCGCAGACGGTCGAGCGCCTGCGCGACATCTGCGCCGCCGAGGCCATCGACGCCGACGACGCCTCGCTGCACCTCATCGCGCGGAAGGGCGACGGCGCGCTCCGCGACGCGCTCTCGATCTTCGACCAGGCCCTCTCGCTCTGCGGCACCACGCTCCGCTACCCCGAGCTCGCCGAGGCCCTCGGCGTCGTCGAGACCGACCTGTTCTTCGACGTGACCGAGCGCGCACAGGCGGGCGACCGGGCCGGGCTGCTCCGCCTCGTCGAGACGCTCGTCGGGCGGGGGTACGACCTGCAGGAGTTCCTCGCCGGGCTTGCCGAGCACCTGCGCGGGCTCTACGTCGCCGTCTCCACCGGCACCGCCGACCTGATCGAGGCCGACGCCGCGACGCGGGACCGCTACCTCGGTGCTGCCTCGGCCCTCGCCGAGCCGGACCTCCTCCGGGCACTGCTCGTCGTGGACGAGGCCGAGCGCGAGATCAAGACCAGCCCGCAGCCGCGTCTCAAGCTCGAGCTCGCCCTCCTCAAGCTCGCCAGCCTCGAGCGCACCGCCGACCTGCGCACGCTGATCCAGAAGCTGGAACGCCTCGAAGCCCTCGTCGAGCGCGGCGGGGTCGTGACGGCGACGGCTCCAAGCCCCTCGCCCGAGCCGGCCCCCCGTCCCGCCCCGAGGCGGAGCGCCGAGCCCGAGCCGCCGCCCTACGCGGCGCAGGCCCCGCCGGAGCCACCGCCCTCGCCCGAGCCCGCGCCGCAGCACGGGGAGCCGCAGCACGGGGGGCCGCAGCACGGGGGGCCGGAGCCTGCAATCGCAGCGCCCGCCGAAGCTGAAAAAGCGGTGCCCGCCGAGGCTGAAGCGCCCGTCCTCCCCACCGCTGACCGGGACCCGGCGGCGAGGCAAAGCCAGTCTCCTAACCAAGCGAGCCCAGGGGGTCCTCGCGGGGACGACTCGGGGGAGGAAGCACGCCTGCCCGGGCCGCCCGAGACCGAGGCCACGGACGAACCCCACGCGCTGCCGCCGGCTCCGACCAGTGCGCCAGAGCCCACCGTTCCTTCGCCGGCGATGCCGGGCCTCGGCCTGTTCGGGCCGCCCGCGTTGCAGCGGACCAAGCCCTCCGGCGAGGGGCCCGCTAGCTCGGCCGGCGACGGGGCGGCGGGGCAAGCCCAGGCCGTCGGCGTGGCCGTCGGCGGGACCGTCGGCGGGGCCGTCAGCGTGGACGAGCACTTCGGGGTCTCGCTCCGGCGCGTGCGCGAGGTGTGGCCGCGGCTGATCGCCACCGTCAAGCAGAAGCGGCCGAGCGTCGCCGGCGTGCTCGCCCACGTCGAGCCGGTCGGCGTCGAGCACGGGGTGGTGCAGGTGGCGGTGCCGAGCGCGTTCGTGCAGCGCCTGCTCAAGAGCGAGGACGAGGCCTTCGCCGGTGCCCTCGCGCTTGCGATGGGCGAGGCCCCGCCCCCGCTCGCCTTCGTCGTCCGGGCCGCCGACGAAACCGCTGCCCCGGTGGACCCGTTCGAGCGCATCAAGCAACTCCGGCACGAGAACCCCGTGATCCGCGCCATCTTCGAGCAGTTCGGCGGCGAGATCGTGTGGACCTGAGGAGCGAGACGGCAGCGCCGATCTCCTCCACTCTGACCCTTCTCTTTCACGCTGACTCTCTTTCACTCCGACCCTCAACCCTTATCCACCATGGACCAGCCCAACATGGCCGACCTCTTCGGCAAGATGGCCGAGATGCAGCAGAAGATGGCCGAGACCCAGGAAGCCCTCGCGAGCCAGACCGCGACCGCCGAGGCCGGCGGCGGTATGATCAAGGTCACCGCCGACGGGCGGGGCCGCGTCACGGCGATCAAGATGGAAAAGGAGGTCGTCGACCCCGAGGACCTCGAGCTCCTCGAAGACCTCTTGGTGGCGGGCGTCAACAAGGCGCTCAGCGAAGCCGAGTCGCTGCGCGAGGCCGAGATGAAGAAGGCCGCCGGCTCGTTCCTCCCGCCCGGCCTCGACCTCGGCGGCCTGATGTGAGCGGACGAGTCCGGAGCGACGCACGATGAGTGACAACAAGCCGTCACCGCCCGTTTATATCCTCTCGCTCGAAGCTCCCCCGTTCGAAGCTCGTCGCGCGCAACTCGCGTTCGCCTCATGCACATCACCTCCGAATCGGTCGAAGCCCTCGTCGAGCAGTTCTCGAAGCTGCCGACGGTCGGGCGCAAGACGGCGCAGCGGCTCGCGGCCTACGTGCTGAAGATGCCGCGCGAGGAGGTCGTCGAGCTCGCCCGTGCGCTCGTCAACGTGAAGGACCGCGTCAAGCAGTGCTCGGTCTGCTTCAACGTCACCGACACGGACCCCTGCCCGATCTGCCTCTCACCGAAGCGGACGCGCTCGGTCGTCTGCGTGGTCGAGGAGCCGAACGACGTGCTCGCCCTCGAGCGGACGAACGAGTTCCGGGGCCTGTACCACGTCCTCGGCGGCGTGATCTCCCCGCTCGACGGGATCGGCCCGGAGGACCTCAAGGTCCGCGAGCTCGTCGCCCGCGTCGCCGCCCCGAAGGAGGTCGCCGCCCCGAAGGAGACGGCGGCAGAGGGGGCGGACGGCGTTGCCGAAGACGCCCCGGCCTACGACCCCGAGCCGGTCCAGGAGGTCATCCTCGCGATGAACCCGAACGTCGAGGGCGACACGACGGCCTACTACATCTCGCAGCTCCTCCAGCCGCTCGGCGTCCGCGTCACCCGCATCGCGCGCGGCCTCCCCATCGGCGGCGACCTCGAATACGCGGACGAGGCTACGCTCACGCGAGCCCTCGAAGGACGCTCCAACGTATAGCGCTCCAGCGTGTAACGGACGCCGGCTCAGGAGCGGAGGCGGCACGCGCCCGGCGTCCCGTGGCCAGGCAACGCCCCCGTAGGGGCCTCCCCTGCTTTGTCGAGGGCGCGCGGAGGCTTTGGGACTCGCCGCCAAGCGAGAACGGATGGAACCGCCGGCAAGGCGGCTGACGTGCAGATCGGAAATCCGAAGTCGGGGCTGGACTCCCAGACGACGAGGCCCACGCAGCCGCGACGTGGCGCGGCTTCGTCTACGTCGCCTTCGTGATCGACGCCTTCTCGCGGCGGATCGTGGGCTGGCGCGAGGTCGCTCTGGAGCAGGCCATCTGCCGCCGGCCGAGTGCGAAGACGCTTTCTATCGCCGCTTGGAGGCTCAACCCCTCGGTGCGATACTCAACTAGCCACGTCTCCGAGAAAGCCGGGGCGGTTCGAATAAGCGCGATGCGATAGGTCTGGAGTGGTCCGGCAAAGTAAGGATATCCCCCACACCGCGAGGATCGAACGGCTTGCACGGTGCCGGACGCGCCGGAGCGACCTTCCGCCGTCTCGCCCTCTCTTCCGCCGACCCGATCCGTGCTCGACCTTTCCGTCGTCTTTTTCGTTGGCCTCCTCGGGTCGGCGCACTGTGTCGGGATGTGCGGCGGGCTCGTCGTCCTGCTCGCCCGCACGGGCGGCGGCGACCGAAGCCTGTTTGCCTACTTCGCGGGGAAGACCTCGGCCTATGCCGTGCTCGGTGCACTCGCCGGGCTGCTCGGTGGGGTGGCGGGGCTGAGCCTGGCGGGCGCTCAGGGGCTTCTGAGCGTCGCGCTCGGCGTGGTGCTCGTCGCGGTCGGGCTCGGGCTGTGTGGGGTGCTCGGGCGAGTGCGCGGAGTCGACTGGGTCAGCGCGCGTCTCGCCGCGCGCCTCGGCCCCCCCCTCCGCCGCCTCGTGCAGCGAAACCGGCCTGGGGCCTTCTGGGGCTTGGGTGCGCTGAACGGACTGCTTCCGTGCGGCCTCGTCTACGGGATGCTGGCGAAGGCCGCCGCGACCGGGAGCGCCGGGGCCGGGGCCCTTACACTCGCCGTCTTCGGGCTGGGCACCGTGCCCGCCCTCGCCCTCGTCGGCAGCGTCGGCCGGGCCGTCTCGCCGGCGAAGCGCCGCTGGATGCAGCAGGCAGGTGGCGTCTTGGTGATCGGGCTCGGGGTGCTCACGGTCGCCCGGGCCGGCCCCGCGCTGGGGCTCGCCGCGCCCGCTGCGGCTCCGGCGCACGAGGTGCTCTGCCTCCCCGGAGGGGCGCTGCCGCCGCGCCTCACATCACCAGGGCGATGATGAGGACCGTCAGGACGAACGAGAGGAGCATCGCGAGGCCGAGCGCAGCGGACTCGACGTCGGACGGGATCGCGTCGTTGCGCTCCCAGTGGGGGACGCGCTCGCGGGCGGCTTCGGCCTCGGCACGCTCGCGGACGGAGGTCTTGCGGGCGGCGAGGCGCTCGGCGTCGCGCTGCGCTCGGTAGGCCAGCGCCGCGTCGTCGGAGCCGACGACGAAGCGCCCGTAGGAGCTCCAGCGCGACGGGCCGCCCTCGCGCTCGGCGCGGACGCGCCAGAACAGCGGCGCGTCGGAGACCGGGAGGGCGTCGACGAGCGTGAAGTCGGTCGTCTGCCCCACGGCGAGCTCGGTCACGCCGCGCCCGAACTGCCGGTCCGGGGCGATCTGAAGCCGGTAGCCCTGCGCCCCTTCGACGCCTTCCCAGCGGAAGGGCACGGAGGCGTAGTCTGCGACGGCCCCGCCGAGCGGGTGGAGGGGACGAGGCAGGGGCGCAGCGGGCCGCGGCGGGGCCGCCATGGGGGCGGGCGTGAGGGGGTCGGTCATGGCAGAGCGCGTTTAGTTGTGCCGGGGAAGGTCGTCGGGAGCCTCAGCGTCGAGGTCGTCGAGGAGGATGCGGAGGGCGGGCGTCTCGACGTCGTCGAACTGCCCGTCGCGGACCGCCCACCGGAAGGCGGCAACGCCAGCGGCGGCGAGCACGAGGGCGAGCGGGACGAGGACGTAGAGGACGGTCATCGCACGGCGCGGCGAAGCGCAGGTTGGCGGAACGAAGACTGGCGGAACGAGGGTTGGAGGACCGCCAGGCCGACGACGGCGAGCGACGAGAGCGGCATCGCGACGGCGGCGGCGAGCGGGGTCACGAGCCCCGCGGCGGCGAGCCCCGCTCCGGCGACGTTGTAGACGAGCGAGAGCGCCAGAGCGCGGTGAATGGTCCGCATCACGGCGTGGGCTCCGCCGAAGAGGTCGGCGAGCGGGGCGAGGCCGGGCCGGGTGAGGAATACGTCGGCGGCGACGAGGCTGGCCGTCGCCCCGCCGCCGACGGCGACGCCCACGTCGGCGGCGCGGAGCGCGGCGGCGTCGTTGACCCCGTCGCCCGCCATGAGCACCACCCAGCCCTCGGCTTGCAGCGCCTCGACGGCGGCGCGCTTGCCCTCGGGCGTCACCCCGCCCTGGGCTCGCCCGGGCTCGACGCCGAGGCGGCGGGCGACGACGGCCACCGTCTCGGGGGCATCGCCGGAGAGTAGCACGACCCGCTTCCCCTCCCGCTTGAGCGACGCCACGAGCGCCGGGGCCTCGCCGCGCAGCGCGTCGCCGAAGGCGAGAGCCGCGACCCACGCCCCGTCGACGAGCACGCCGACCGGCGTCAGGCCGTCCTCGGCATGGCGGTCGAAGAAACGCTGACAGCGCTGCGGGAGCGGCTGCGAGGCCTGGGCAGCGAGCCAGCTCGGGCGGCCTACC